>JAFUNK010000005.1 GCA_017482205.1 Lachnospiraceae bacterium | reverse complement strand
GTTAGAGCGCCGCCCTGTCACGGCGGAGGTCGTCGGTTCGAGTCCGATCTGGGTCGTTATGGGGTCTTAGCTCAGCTGGGAGAGCATCTGCCTTACAAGCAGAGGGTCACAGGTTCGAGCCCTGTAGGCCCCATGATTTTTAGCAACTGCCTATGCTGGTGTGGCGGAATAGGCAGACGCAAGGGACTTAAAATCCCTCGGTGGCAACACCGTGCCGGTTCAAGTCCGGCCACCAGCAGTATCTAAAAAGTGGGAGAAACGTTGATTTTACAGCGTTTCTCCTATTTTGTTTTGTGGCTGAAATTGTATGTACTTGTATGTACGCAGTACATTGTACATCTTAGCAGAGAGCCATATTCATAAGATTTGAAGTGTCTTTTGTAGGTGTGACACGTCTTAGATAATGTAAAGTCATGGCAGTTGTAGTATGTCCTAAAAGCTGTTGAAGAACGGTCAACGGCATACCATTTTCGTGTAGCATGGAAGCCACACAAAAACGTATTTTGTGACTTGAGCGGACGGGAATGTTGCATTCTTCACAATACCGTTTGAGCCATCTGTTAAAGGAATTTGCATTTAGTTGTCTTCCATCATGCATGAGGATAAATTCACCATTGGGATTTTGTTCTCTTATTTTTTCCAGTATGCGGATAGCTTCATCCGTTAATGGCTGAAAACGGAAGCCCTGTGATGTGTTACCCTTTACATGGTCAACGTTTACATGTTCTCTTTTTGTAAAGGTCAAATCGTCATTCATTTTTCTTTCTGTCAGTAACTGGGACTGGATGTGTATATATCCGTTTTTAATGTCAGACCAGCGGAGAGAAAGCAATTCACCAATACGCACCACCAGTTGAAAATCAAGCTGTATAGCAAGGGAGTAAATACTGTCATTGTTTGCAAGGTGAGCCAAAAGTTTCTTGCGTTCTTCACGGGTAAACACATCATCAGCATTGTTTACAGGTTTAAAAGGAAACTGCCTGTAATTGATGTCCTTTATGGGATTATGCGCTACAATACCGTCTTCAATGGCATAATAGTAAATACCGTTATGCAAGTTAATGTTTATCGAAATGGAATGTGGTTTCAGCAGGATTATGTCCGTGGAATTGCCCAACATGATGTTATTTGTAAGAAGCTAGAATGTATGTCTGGTACAGAGATAATATTGAAACCTGATAAACAGATATTTGGAGATATGGAGTTTTCATTGGAACTTATTAGAAGTTGGGTGGAGAAGAATATTTTGAAAAAAGTGCATGTAGTAATTCAGAAAGAAACTTAATTTTTAAAAATAACATTTCAAAAAATGAAAGACGTTGTGTTACACTAAATAAACTGGTGAAAATGTTTTGAAAAGTTGGGAAATGAGAAAAATGTAAAAAAATAAACAAAAAAAGTGTTTAAAAAAGATTGAACTGGTGATAATATATATTATAATTGAGATAGATAAACTATGATAAGGAGGAGTCATATGAAACTTTTACGAATTGTAGCAAACGGTTTTCGAAATTGCAAAGATGATTTTGTTATCGATATGATTGCTAAATCAAAAAAGACAAGTGAGGACAAGGAATACGAATTATTAGAAGTTGATGAAGGACTATATGTGTATAGTACTGTTGGTATTGTAGGAAAGAATGCATCCGGAAAGACAACAACATTAGAATTAATGGATTGGTGCTATGATATTTTAAGTACATTCAGGCTGTCTGGAAAACAATGTGTTTATAAGGGAATTTCTCTAGATATTATTTTTTATGAAAAAGGTTTTTTATACAAATATGTAACAGAACTTGATAATTCGGATACGCTAGAGGATAGCGCAAACTTTAAAAACCAAAAAATATATCGCAAAAAATATTATAAATCTAAAATAAAGCAGCTATATTCAGATGATTGGGAACAACAAGGTATTGTGGAAGAAAGTATACCAGAAGATTTTTCTCTGATATATTTTGTATTGAAAAAAACAACAATAAGAGAAATATATTATGATGCTTTTATAGAAAATGCTAAAAATTATAATGCTACATTTAGACTTATGGAATTAGTAGAATTAGATTATACTATCTTAAAAAAAGTTTTAAAAATTTTTGATGACAACATAACAGATATTAAGCAGGTGGAAGAAAAAAATTACTCAGTGACATATCGAGGAGAAGAACGGAAGTATTCAGATAAAGAATTATTTCGTTTTCTGTCTAGTGGAACAACTAAAGGTATAAATTTGTATATTGTTGCTGTAATATCATTAAAAATGGGCTTTGACTTGGTAGTAGATGAAATCGAAAATCATTTTCATAAAACGCTTGTAGACAATCTGATTATGTTATATAAGGATAAGCAAGTAAACAAAAAGAATGCTACGCTAATTTTTACAACACACTATTGCGAATTATTAGATTTATTTAATCGAAGCGATAATATTTGGATAACGCATTCTAGAGATAAAATAGAAATTGATAATATGTATGAGAAGTATGGTTTAAGAACAGAACTCTTGAAGAGTAAAAAGTTTTATCAAAATGCGTTTGATACGGCCGTAAATTATGAAGCACTTATGGATTTAAAGAGGGAATTGATGCAATGAAATATTTAATCATGTGTGAAGGTCCAAATGAAAAAAAGATAATGGATATTTTGATAGAGAATAATAAACTAATTGTGGTGCCAGATGATTTAGTTGGAAGAGAAGTGTATCATGCTAGACAAATTAAAACGTCACCTGTTGTAAAAACGCAATTAAGCATGTATGGTGGAGAGGTTGAAATATGGAGGATAGGAGATAAACAAAGTGATGCCTTATCTATTCCGCCACAATATAAGAAACAAATAAAAAAGATAACAAAGTATTGCACGCTTCCTGAATTAGAAATGCTATTAATAATATCTGAGAAGATGTATAAAGAGTATGATAAAACCAAAACACAGAAGCATCCTAAACAATTTGCAAAAGAAAATATTGTTTTTAATAAAAAGAAATATAAGGGAGATACTAAGTTTTACGAAGAATATTATGGACGAGATATACCAAAGTTAATAAAAGCAATACAAGAATATAAGCATAGAAATCATTCGCATGGTGGAGACCAGCATTATTTATTAGAAATTGTAAAACCTTAATAGTATTATGGGGAATAAAAGAATTTACATTCCGTTTACACACCCCAAGTCAGCGCCCCGGCAAGCTCCTTTCTATGCGGGTTTGCGGGTGTCAGACCGACGTTCAAGTCCGGCCACCAGCAGTAAATTAAAAATAGGAGAAACGTTGAATTTACAGCGTTTCTCCTATTTTTATTACATACAAATTTTGTTTGTAAATGTTTGTAAAAAGTTATCGTTTGAAAAATTCATTAAAATCACATTGAAAAATATCTGTTAGTGCTATGAGCATATCAACAGTAGGATTGTTACGTCCTTTTTCTACTTTACTAAATATTCCCGTATTTACATTTATATCCACTAACTGTAATTTTGCAATTACGTCAACTGCTTTTAGACCACGCTCTTTGCGTAGTCTTCGTATATTGGTTCCTATGATTGGATTAGTATGTTGATTTACTCTTTCTGCCATTTGCTACACCTCTTATAAAATTATTGTCCAAAATGGCAGAAAATAGTGTCCAAAATGGCAGTTATATGGTATAATGTCTATTATATTTAAAATTTATACATAGGAAGGATTGGTGTGCAAAAATGAAAAAGAAATTAATTACTCTAATCATGGTTGCGGCTATGCTGGTTTCGGTTCTGGGAGCTTGTGGAGCAGAGGAATCAAGTGGTGACGCTGACAAAATTGTAACAGATCAAAATGCGAGTAACGAGATTGGTAGTTCGTTGACAGAGGAAGAACAGGACGAAATACATATATCAGAAGAAGTTATGAGCGAAGAAACAATAACAGAAAAGGTGGACTATATAGCAGAAGCACAAAAACAATGGGCTGCAGGAAATTATGAAGAAGCAGCTATTCAATATCAAAATGAATATCAGGTAAATGGAAATCAGCATGCATTAGTGGAGCTGCTTGATATGTGGATAAAACAGGGGAATGATGCGGAAGTAAAGAGATGGGCAAGTTATATTCGATCGGAATGTGTAGATATGACAGATGAATTACGAGGAATCGTGGAAAGAAGCGAGAAAATCCAATGGATTCCTATAGTTGTAACGCATACTCAAAGCCGTTCGGGTAGTTCAGAAGAGGTGGCATGTGCAACAAATCTTGCTTATGATGAAGCGGGGAATATTATTCAGAGTAATATTGCATTTCATAGAGGTGGTTTTGGGTATTTGTCAAATGAAGGGGCATATTATACATATGAGTATTTGGGGGATGACAAAGTTAAGGTCGTGACTTATGACCCTATAAAAGAGAAAGAGGAAGAACAGTATAAGTATGAAGAACTAAATACTTATGCAAACTATATGAATATGACAGTAGAAGACATGTTCAATTGTGATTGGGATGAACTGTCTAACCGTGCGTTGGATGCGGGAGTCAATCCAGATGATATTCAAATGATGATGCAGAAAGATACATATTATGATATTTACTGTTATGATGAAAACGGATGGCTTATTACAGAAGAAAAGTATCGTAATGACGAATTATACCTTGTATATGATTATTATTATGATATGTCATATGATATCAGTCTTGGACAGGATGGTATGCAGACAGAACAGCAGGTGAGAATTTACGAAAGATATATTGGTGGTGATAATAGAAATTGGGAAGAGTCGTTTTGGTATTCGGATAAAAAGGTAGGCATGTTTGCTATCATTGAAGGAGATGAAATTGTATGTGATGAATATGGCAATATTGTTTATAGGAGAAGTTCTTCTTATAATTTATATGGAGATAAAATACAAAATGCCTCTCGGATAGAGTATGTATATTGTACTCCGGAAGAATATATGGTTGCAAAAGAAAGTGGTGATTTTAGTGCTTATAAAATTGGCACAATAGGAAGTGATACTCAGGATTCAGTATATCCTTTTTATGTATATGATGAAGAAGGACTGGAATTACGTTGCAAAGAATATTTAGGTACTGATTATGCAGTTTATGAACCGTTATTTGAAGAACTTGTTAGTTCAAGCAATGAGCCTTTTATTGGTTTAGATGAAAAAGAGACGTCATTTATGGTAACAAATGAGATGAATGATAGAGGATTATTCTATCAGGAAGCTTTATGGGGGACGGAAGAATCACTTGACGAGTATGATTTTGTTGAGATAGGACTTGATGAGGGTGGTAATACCATGGGTGCTGAGGCAGTTTATTTCTATGAAGGTACTAAAGTGGTATATAGGTTAAACACCAAAGAACCTTCATTTTTTGTAGTAGATTATAAGAATCATACAATAAGCGACAACACGCAATATGTAGATTTTGGTGATGTATTTTACAAATGGTTATATTTAGTGCCAAGTGCTTGTAATAAAAGGGAAATTGCAGGATTTACAGTATATTTCTCATATGTAACAGATGTATATTTTGAGTGGGACTACTAGAATGTTTGTAACATGTTTGTAATGAACCGAAGGAACTGCAGAAATCTCCTATTTATGCGTATTCTGCAAGTGGAGAAACATTCAAGTCCGGTCACGGCAGTAAAGGAATATGCGAATGCATATTCCTTTTTTAGTATTTAGAATATAAATTTCAAGCTTTTTTATCAAATCTGGACGTTTCGGTTTCCATTACATTTATAAACTGTTCTTTGTCGTTGTGTGGGAAGAGAAGCTCCATATATAAGTTTCCAAGTAGGGTCTTTACTTTTTCCACATCTATACCGGCAGAAGTAAACTGGTCGGCATCTAAGTGCTTTAAATTTTCCAGTATCTTATCAATATGTTGAGATTCCGGCGGTTTTGCATCGGGCTGGGGCAGAACAAGTAACGCAGTATTTTGTTTTTTTTCGGTTTGGGGCTCCATAACCGGTTTTGCTTCGGGAAAATTGTATACTACATTTTTGCATGTTTTTTCAAAGCACTCAGGGGAGTATTTGGCAAGATAACGCAAATCATCCATGGTGAGTGTTTTTTTATGATGAATTTTGAGATAAATATTGATGAGATGGGTATCTTTTTTCATAGGCAAGCCCTCAATGCTCAATGTATGAGTTCCTATATTTATTATACCACTTTTTGGAAGAAAGAGATAGTACATCTTTGAAGTGGCTGGAGGCTCCTTAAAAAAGTGTATCAGGTTGTACCTTACCATGTTCTGACGCCCTCTATATGCAAAAAGCGGGCAACCTCATAGATATAAGAAGACAGAGGTCTGTCCAGAGCGTCATATGTGTGTGCTGCTACCAGAATAGTTGGTTGTATTGCGGTAATTACGGGAGAGTGGTAGAAATCGCCGGAGGCTGTGCCAAGCTGTACGATATCGCCGGGGAGAGCCTTGTCAGGCGATACAACCTTGGCATAAGGTCCAACGGACTGATTGTTTATAAGAAACTGATAAAGGTACTCAACGCCGCTCCAGGAAGCAGTGCGGTCATAGGAAGAACGATAGTACCACCCCATAACCGGTGTAAAGTTCATTACTCCGGCTCCGGCATAAATACTTTGGGAGGCAAAGCTGGTACAGTCGCCGCCGATTTTTTCAAAATCGTAGTATGCGGGATTGCGGTCAAGTGCCCATCTGCGGGCATATGCTACGGCAGCGGCACGATTGTAGGGGAGTTCACGCATGCTTTTCCATCCTGCAAGACTTTGTATTATAATATGGATAAAGTAAGGTTTGGTTCCAGACAATTTTGTGGAAAATAATTTGTTACGAGAAAGATGACCTGTTGACTTGCAAATATCCTGCATATAAAATAAGAAGAGAGACTTAGGATGTGAGGGCACAGAGGATGAAGATGATTGATATGACTTGTCCCAAATGTGGGGCAACTATGAAAACGGATGCAGAAAAAGAACAGGCGGTATGCGAGTATTGCGGGGCACTTTTTTTATTGGAAAAAGAAGATACTTTGGATGAAATCCGTGCTAAGGCAGAGGCGAAGTCATATGGTTATCACAAGGGCAGACTGGCAGCAGAGGCAAAAGCTGCTAAGAATAAAAAGAAAAGTTTTAAGATCCCCGTGCCTGTTATCGTGATTGCCATATTGGTGCTTATAGGCGTAGTTTCTTATATGAGTCAGGAACTGGCAAAGCCCAAGGTAAACCCTTTTGATTGTATAGAGGTTACGTTTAGGGGAACGGACGGAGAGGGCGAGATTGTAGTGGAAATAACCAATGCAGTAGCGGGGATAGATGTCAACCGCATTGAGTTTGATATTTCCAAAGAGGATTGGCTGACACAGGGAGAAACGGTTAGCATTGAGGCGACAAGCAGTGATTACCGACTGACCGAGAAAACAAGGATTTACATAGTAGAAGGATTGGATGAATATTTAAAGGATTTGGAGGAGCTTCCCGAAGAGGCACTGGAAATCATTCATGTGCAGGCAGAAGAGGTATTGGAACTCAATCTGGATGGAACGAAGGCAGTGGGATACTTTGTGGATATGACGCCCGTAAAAATGTTTCTGGTGACGGATGGAAAGCAGGAAAATACCTTATATGATGTGTTCGAGGTGCGTTTTAAGGTGGATGATGTAGAGGAAACCTATTATGTGCTGGCTTGTTTTGATGATGTAATAGTCAGAAACGGGGAGCAGTCTTTTATCAATATGTCTTATGGTATGTATTATGGTAATCTCACACAGGTGCAGTGGAGTACTTATATTATGGCATATGATTCGGTAGAGGAGATACGTACCGCGATTCTTCTCGATATGGAAAGTTACATGGAACTAAAAGAGATGGATTTATAATGATAAGCTCCATATGAAGAATATATAGGTGAGTTGTAAAAACAGATAAAAAAGGAGGAACGTGAATGGAAAAACAAAAGAAAAAAGGCATCAGTATACGGGCAAAACTGGTAGGGATTACCATTCCCATTGTATTGGTAATGATAATATCTTTCTTTATACTTGCCAGTAATATGGTATTGAAAATTTCCAAAGAACAGTTACAGGCAAAATCATTGGCATATACGGGTGAAATCAGTTTATGGTCCAATCAGATTTTTGGGGAGTTGGAAATATATAAAAATACAATTAATGAAGGCAATTTTAAGGATGATGCCGCTATTCTGGCATATATGGAAACTACTGTGGACAAAAACGAATCCTATTCGGTAGGTTTGTACATGGGAGATGACAGTGGTATATATCTGGACGGTTCCGGATGGGTGCCCGGTGATGACTGGGTTTTAACGGAACGTGATTGGTATGTGGATGGTAAGGATAATGCAGAACTTGCCTTTGGAGAACCTTATTATGATTCTATGACAGGTCAGGTTTGCGTGAGCGCATCTGTACGGATGGATTATGACAAGGCAGTTCGTGTGTTGGCGACGGATGTATATCTGGACTATGTGTCCGGTCTGGTGGCGGATATTGCTAAGGAAGGTGTTGTAGAAGCGTTTCTGGTAACCGGTAACAGCAGAACGATTATTGCACATCCTGATAAAGAGATGATGGCGTTGACTTTGGATGCAGAGGATATGGATAAGATGTATGCCGGAATAAGTGATAAGATACAGAACGATACAACCGGTCTGGTATCTGTGCAGGGAGCAGCCGGAGAGTATCTGGTGTGTATCAATCCGGTAGAACATACAGACTGGTATCTGGTTACTTATGTGACGGAAAAGGCTGTGCTTTCAGACCTGTATCAGATGGAATTTTACATGGTGCTGATTGCTGCGGCTGTAACAGTATTGTTGATTTTTGTTATTTTACGTATTATGAACGGTGTAGTAAAACCTGTTGCAAGGGTAACGAAGGTGATTGACCGTATTGCAGAAGGAGATTTTACACAAAATCTGGAGGTACGGGGAAATGATGAAATTGCCCGTATGAGTAACAATATTCAGCATTTTATTGTACAGATGAGAAGTACCATTTCGGAAATCAGCGGTATAGCAGAATGGTTGGATACCCAGTCAGCAGAGAATGCGGAGGTATCGGATTCGCTGATGGATGCTTCCGAAAAGCAGGCACAGGCAATGGATGTGCTGGACAAGATGGTAATGCAGCTTTCTGCTGCAGCAGAAAGTGTTTCCAGACAAATGGAACAGTTAGCAGAAGTAATACGTTTTGCCAATGAAGAAGGCGAAGCGGCAGAAGTGCTGATGGAAGAAAGCGTAAAGATGTCTCAGGGCGGTAAGAATGATATGGAACATATCAATGCCGGTATGGAAAATATTACTATTGCAATTACCTCTCTTTCTGAGCAGATTGGTAAAGTAGGTAATGCAACTGCACAGATTGGGGAAATGGTTGGCATTATTATGGACATTGCAGAGGAAACCAATCTTCTTTCCTTAAATGCTTCTATTGAAGCTGCCAGAGCAGGTGAGGCAGGCAGAGGCTTTGCAGTAGTAGCGGAGCAAATAGGTAAGCTGGCAGCCAACAGTAGCGTGGCAGCAGACGATATTGCCAGACTGACTACGGAAATCCGCAGTACGGTAGAAGATGCGGTAGAGCATATGAATACCAGCGTGAAAGAAGTAGAAAACAGTGCCGATATTATAGCCGGAGCACGAGAAACTTTTGAAGGATTGTATGGTAAGGTGGATGAGACCAGCCGCAGAGTAAATCAGATGATTGAATTGGTAGGCATGGTAGACACCGTGGCAGGTGAATTGGAACATATTACAGAAAGTCAGGTGCAGGCAACAGAGCAGATTGTACATTCTGCAAAAGAATTAGATGCGCACATGAAAATTCTGGCGGAGAATAGTAATTCTGTTGCAGAAAGTGCGGAAGATCTGGAACAGGAATCCAAGAAACTGACTGAAAGAATGAATAAGTTCAGAATTTAATGTGACAAAGAGTAGGCGGGGCTGCATGGCAGCCCCGTTTTTCGTTCAGGGGAGATTTTTCATTCATAGGAAATTTCGCGGTATTGACAGATTGCGTCTGCGACGGTGTAACAGGCTGCCGGTTTTGTTGTAAAGCCAGAAGGAATAGACAAACAGGTTATTAAGGCGTCCGATGCGGTCACGAAGAGTATGGGGAAAGTGGTGACCGCCGCAACAGACAGCGGCTTTCTTTTGAATGTAGGCTATCAGGGCAGACTCAGTGCGGATATAGTCGGGTAAATCCGTGTATGCACAGCCTACACTTTCTAACTTATGGGAGTCACTGCCGCCGAAACCCGGTAAATGATAGTGGGAGGCAAGGGTGGCGGCTTTCAGATTTACGATATCTGTTTCACATGCATTGAAAGTTTCCATAAAATCAAATTCTTTTATAATAGAAGGATTTTTCCTGTAATGCCGCGTGTTGCAAAGACTCATATATTTTTCACCGCAGGGGTGCGCCGGACCCAAAATGCCACCAAAGAAATGTACCAGCCGGATAAGCGTAGAAACAGGCATTCCCCGTAATTCTAACAAGGCAAGATTAATGGTTTCGGGCATGATCACCAGAATGTGGCCACCGTCATTGGTATCGTATTCTACTCCTTTTAAAACAGTAAAATTTTTAAATACAGGGTGTTTTTTATGAGCTTGATAATAGCGGTAAGCTTCATAGGAATTGTGGTCTGTTAATAACATTCCCTGATATCCCTTTTCTTTTAAAAGAGAAACATGGTGGATAAGGGCAATTTTGCCGTCCGGCGAGCCTTCTTTTGTATGACAGTGCATATCGAAGCGCATAATAGTCTCCTTTGGTAGAGTGTTTTGAATGTGTTAAAAATTCTTTACATGGACAATGCAAACTTGACTTTACTTTGTTTGCTGAAACGTTTATAATATATAAGATTACTATATTTCATACGAAAAAAATTATACGTGGAGGACGAAAAATGGAATTTCTGTGGCAAGGATTTTTATCCGTCACATGGCAGCAGATTGTCATGTATGTTGTAGGTGCGGCACTGATTTGGCTGGCAATTAAGAAACAGTATGAGCCGGCACTGCTTTTACCTATGGGTTTTGGTGCGATTTTGATTAACTTACCCGGTGCAAATGCGGTTGACCAGATGATTGCAGGTAAGATTGAAACAAACGGTATCGTACAGTGGTTATATGAGGTTGGTATCGAAGCCTCTGAAGCACTGCCGATTTTGTTGTTTATCGGTATTGGTGCGATGATTGACTTTGAGCCCCTTTTGGCAAAGCCGATTATGTTCTTATTTGGTGCGGCAGCACAGTTCGGTATTTTTGCGGCACTGTTAATCGCAGTATTATGCGGATTTGAATTAAATGATGCAGCATCTATCGGTATTATTGGTGCGGCTGACGGTCCTACCTCTTTATTGGTATCCCAGGTGTTGGATTCCAACTATATCGGTGCGATAGCGGTAGCAGCATATTCCTACATGGCATTGGTTCCTATTGTGCAGCCTTTGGCTATTAAGCTGGTAACCACCAAGAAGGAAAGATGTATGAAAATGGAGTACAAGCCCGGTTCTGTTTCTAAGAGAACCAAGATTTTATTCCCTATCGTGGTTACGATTATTGTAGGCTTTATTGCTCCTTCTTCCGCATCCTTAGTAGGTTTCCTGATGTTTGGTAACCTGATTAGAGAGTGTGGTGTATTACAGAACCTTTCTGAAGCAGCGCAGGGACCTTTGACAAACCTGATTACTTTGCTTTTAGGTATTACTATTTCCTTTAGTATGAGTGCAGAGGCATTTGTAAGATGGGATACTTTGCTGGTTATGGGTATTGGTCTGGCAGCATTTGTATTCGATACCATCGGTGGTGTGCTGTTTGCCAAGTTCTTAAACCTGTTTATGAAGAAGAAAATCAATCCTATGGTTGGTGCGGCAGGTATTTCCGCATTCCCCATGGCATCCAGAGTAGTACAGAAGATGGCACAGGAAGAAAATCCCGGAAACATTATTATCATGCAGGCTGCAGGTGCTAACGTGGCCGGACAGATTTCTTCTGCAATTGCAGGTGGTCTGATTATCCAGTTGGTAGCACAGATGATGTAGGAGGTAGCATATGAACGAAAATCTTATGAATGCACTTATGATTATGGGATACGGTATGTTAGGTATCTTTGCAGCTATTATAATTATTATTTTCTGTGTATGGGTTTTACAGCAGATAGATGTTATCGGTAAGAAGAGAGCAGCCAAAAAAGCTGCAAAGAAAGCAGAAATGGAAGCAGCAAGTGCAGATGCTTAAGGTACAGTGTGTTATAAATGAATAACGTAATAGAAGGTCCGCAGGTTTGTTCTGCGGACCTTTTTGTGAAAAATATGCGGAATGATTTATGCAAAACTTTAATTGATTTATAAGTATTTTTGCAAAGAAAAAAAGGCAAAAACCTTTAGGGGGTAGGTTCCTGCCTCTCGTGTGCGTTAGAAGATTCGAACTCCCGACCTTTTGGTCCGTAGCCAAACGCTCTATCCAGCTGAGCTAAACGCACATGCTGTAACATCACTGCCACAACATTGAATATTTTACATGGAGATTTGGAAAATGTCAAGGGTTTATAGAAAAAAATTATAGAATAAAATAAAAAAAATGATGTGGTAAAAAGGAACAGATAAAAAGGGTGCCCGAGTATTTCGGACACCCTTTGGTATTACAAGTTTTTGTATAAAGAATGGATTAACCCATGGTTACAACAACGTTGTAAACTTCTTTGCCCTTTTCGTAAGGGATTACGCAGCCGTCAACTTCTTTGCCGTCAACAACCATGGAAACAACACCCTTTTCTACATTGTTAGGGTTCTTAACTTCAATGTTGTAGATACCTTCGCGGAATGCACGGGTCAACTTGAAGTCGCCGAAGCCTTTAGGTACACAAGGATTGATGCTTAAGCCCTTGTGGGTAGGATATACACCCAGAATGTACTGGGAGATATTGGTGAAGGTCCATGCTGCAGTACCGGTTAACCAGCTGTTCTTTGCCTCGCCGTGGAACTTAGCGTCGCGGCCTGCAATCATCTGGGAGTATACATAAGGCTCGGTACGATGTACTTCACTGATTTCTTCCACGTAAGCAGGACAGGTCTTTTTGTAAATTTCGAATGCTCTGTCACCGCGGCCGATAACGGTTTCTGCGATGGAAACCCAAGGGTTGTTGTGACAGAAGATACCTGCGTTCTCTTTGTATCCGGGCGGATAAGAGGTGATTTCACCCAGCTCTAAGTGGTACTTGGTATATGCAGGCTGTAAAATCATAACACCGTAATCGGTATCCAGTCTTTCTTTTACGGAATCCAAAGCTTTCTTTGCGTGACCTTCTTCTACACCGACACCTGCCAGTACACAGAAGCCCTGAGGCTCGATGAAAATCTGGCCTTCTTCACATTCTTTGGAACCAACTTTGTTGCTGTATGCATCGTATGCACGAACGAACCATTCGCCGTCCCAACCATCCTTTAAGATAGCGTCATACATAAGTTTTACTTCGTCACGTGCTCTCTTAGCTTCTGCTTCGTCGCCTAACAGTTCAGCTAACTGTGCATATTCTTCACCGTATTTTACAAACATACCTGCGATGAATACAGATTCTGCAACGGGTCCTTCACTGGGACCGAAGGTCTGGAAGGATTCACCGGGCTGCTCGGAGAAGCAGTTTAAGTTCAGACAGTCATTCCAGTCAGCGCGTCCGATTAAAGGTAAGTTGTGAGGTCCTTTGTGATTGATTATGTAATCTAAGGATCTCTTTAAGTGTTCCATCAGAGTAGTTGCTACGGACATATCGTTATCGTAAGGAACCATTTCTGTCAGGATAGAGGTATCACCGGTTTCACGTACATAAGCGGAGGTACCTGCAATTAACCACAGGGGGTCATCGTTAAAGCCGCTACCGATATCAGCGTTACCTTTCTTGGTAAGAGGCTGGTACTGATGATATGCACTACCATCCTGGAACTGGGTAGAAGCGATATCGATAATTCTTTCTCTTGCACGGTCAGGAATCAGATGTACGAAACCTAACAGGTCCTGACAGGAGTCACGGAAGCCCATACCACGACCGATACCGGATTCATAATAAGAAGCGGAACGGGACATGTTGAAGGTTACCATACACTGATACTGGTTCCAGATATTAACCATGCGGTTAACTTTATCGTTTTCGGACTCTACAGTGTACTTGGAAAGTAACTGTGTCCAGTAAGCCTTTAATTCTTCAAAAGCAGCATCTACATCATCATCTGTTTTGTAACGGTCAAGCATTGCAAATGCAGGCTTCTTGTTGATAACACCGTGGGATTCCCACTTTTCTTCCTGAGGATTTTCGATATAACCTAATACGAAAACATAAGTCTTGCTTTCGCCGGGCTGTAATGTCACGTTAATCTGGTGAGCAGCAATGGGGGACCAGCCGCTTGCCATGGAATTGGTACATGCACCGTTTTCAACAGCTTCAGGGTTGCCTGCACATCTGTAAGCACCTAAGAAAGCATCACGGCTTGTATCAAATGCGTCAACCTTGGTATTTACAGAGTAAACTGCGTAGTGGTTACGGCGTTCTCTGTATTCGGTTTTGTGGAAGATGGTAGAATCTACTACTTCAACTTCACCGGTACTTAAGTTACGCTGGAAGTTTCTGCTGTCATCATCAGCGTTCCACAGACACCATTCTACATAAGAGAATAAAGAAAGATTCTTTGCGGAATCAGACTTGTTGGTAACGGTCAGTTTGCTTACTTCACAAGCATCCTTTAAAGGAACGAAAGTGAGGATAGAAGCTTCCACACCGTTCTTTGCACCGGTAAAACGGCTGTAACCGATACCGTGACGGCACTCATAAGAGTCTAACTCTGTTTTGGTGGGTTGCCAGCCGGGATTCCAAACTGTATCACCATCCTTAATATAGATATATTTGCCGTTGGTGTCTGCAGGGATATCATTGTAACGATATCTGGTCAGACGAAGGAGTTTTGCATCCTTGTAGAAAGTATAGCCGCCGCAGGTGTTGGAAATCAGGCTGAAGAAATCGTTGCAGCCTAAGTAGTTAATCCAGGGAAGCGGGGTTTTCGGGGTGTTAATCACATATTCCCGATTCGCGTCATCAAAATAACCGAATTTCATGATTGACTCTCCTTTTTCATTATTATTTTTTGTTGATATTGCAATGGGTTAAACGTTTAAGTAAAACACTGCAACTCTATACCTCAAATTATACACAAGATATATGCGGAATGCAATATAAATGTTTGAAGCAGAGGGGACTTTTTTGGCAGTTTGACGAAAAAAGAGTTTTCTATATATGTAGAAAGTAAAAAGAATGGGTAAAATCATCAACCTGACAAAAAAACGAATTGCAAAAATAGAGTTTTATGGACGAAATGCTACAAAAAACTGTGCAAATAGATAAAAATGCCCTTGTTCAAAATGTATAAGATTGCCAAAAGTATAAAATATGCATAAAAAATATCTAAAAAGTATTGCAAAATTATCAAACGTGTTGTATAGTTAAGTAAGCCGAAAACGATTAAGTTATTTGTGCGACTGAGAAGGGGATAGCAATATGGCTTCGATGAAGGATATATCCCGAGTGTGCGGTGTCAGTATTGCTACGGTCAGTAAGGCACTTAATAACCACAAGGATATCGGAGAAGAAACAAAAACACATATCAGGCAGGTTGCCAAGGAACTGGGATACTTTCCTAACTCGTCTGCGAGAGCTTTAAAGACAAACCGTACATATAATGTAGGCGTGCTGTTTGCAGATGAAGCGATGAGCGGATTGACCCATGACTATTTTGCGGATGTGTTGGACAGTTTCAAACGGACCGTGGAGGCCAGAGGATATGACATTACATTCCTCAATGCCAGTAAGAACAGAAAGAACCGGATGACATATCTGGAGCATTGCAGATACAGAGGGTTCGACGGAGTTATGATTGCCTGTGTGGATTTTTCAGACCCGGAAGTGGAAGAACTGGTAAAAAGTGATATCCCATTAGTAACAGTGGATTACGTATTTTGCAACAAGACAGTTATTGTTTCTGACAATGTGAAAGGAATGCGTGAGCTGGTTACTTATATATATGAACAGGGACATCGCAGAGTGGCTTATATACACGGAGCGGATTCGGCAGTAACCCGCAGTCGCCTTTCTTCTTTTTATAAGACAGCCGAGGAGTTGGGACTCATTGTTCCGGACGAATATGTTAGAGAAGCGGCGTATAGGGATACTAAAGGAGCCGGCAGGGCAACCAAAGAACTGCTGAAGTTAAAAGAACCACCCACCTGTATTTTATATCCCGATGATTTCTCCAGTTTTGGAGGAATGAACGTTATCAAAGAAAAGGGGCTTCGTATCCCGGAGGATATTTCCATAGCAGGGTATGACGGTATCAGGGTAGGCAGGCATATAGAACCGCAGCTTACCACACTCAGACAGAATACAGACCGCATCGGTGCACAGGCCGGTGAAAAATTGATAAGTCTGATTGAAAACCCGAAGACAACAATTGTGGAACAGGTCGTAATTGGTGGTGAGGTCTATACCGGAAAGACGGTAGGACGCATTTAATACGGTATTAGGACATAAGTCTTAATATAAATAACCTATATTTTTAAGGGAGGAAAACAAAAATGAAAAGAAAAGCATTAGGTATTTTACTTACCGTTGCTATGGTAGCAACAATGCTTACCGGCTGTGGCGGCGGTGACAATACCACAACCGACAGCTCTGCACCTGCAGCTGATTCTTCTGCACCTGCAGCTGATTCTTCTGCTCCTGCAGCAGACAACGCTGGTGACACAGCAGCAACCGGTTACACCGGTACACTTTCTATCATGCACTACTCTACTTCTGAAGAATCTCAGGGTAACGGTGGTTCCGACGGTTTCAGAACTGTTCTGGCTAACTGGATCGCAGCTCATCCTGACATCACTGTAGAAGAGAACGTACTTGCAAATGATGACTACAAGACTCAGATCGCAACTTTAGCAAACGCTAACGACCTGCCTGACGTATTCTTACTTCAGGGTATGAACACCATGGCATGGGCTGAGCAGGGTCTGGTTCTGGATATGACTTCTTACATTGAAGCATCTCCTTACTATGCTGATTACAATCAGGCTTACTTCACTCCTTTCAAGGATGCTGAAGGCAAGATTTACGGTCTTCCTGTTCTGACTGGTGGTACTTGTACCGTAGTTATGTACGACAAGACTGTATGGGGTGATACATTCCCTACAACTTGGGCAGACGTAGAAGCTAAGGCAGCTGACATCATCGCTTCCGGTAAGACTCCTATCGCTTTCGGTAACAGCGGACAGTGGCAGGCAAACTCTTGCTTCATCTCTACTCTGGCTGACCGTTACACCGGTCCCGACTGGTATCTGTCTATCATCAACAAGGGCGGCGCTAAGTTCACTGATCCTGAATTCGTAGCAGCACTTGCTGAAACTCAGAGACTGTTCAACGACACTGAAATCTTCAACGCTGACTTCAATGCAGTATCTAACGAAGATGCTCGTGAATACTACATCTCCGGCGATGCTACCGCATTCATCGGTGGTAACTGGGACGTTTCTTACGTAGGCGCTACTCTGAAGGAAATGGGTTCTGATCTGTACACCAACACTGGTTTCGCAGTTCTTCCTCAGTCCGCAGATGCAGCTCATCAGAGAAACAGCCAGAACATCGGTCTTGGTTACGCTGTAGCTATCAACCCTGCAGTAGCAGAAGATCCTGCTAAGTTAGAAGCAGCTCTTGATTTAGCTTACACCTTAACCGGTCCTGAATTCTCTGCATTCGTTGCTGAGAACTACGCTCTGGGCGGATTAACCGCAGCTCCTGAAGTTGACTGGAGCAAGTTCGATCAGTGGGATGTTGATTTCTACAACTGGTCTTATGTTGATACCGAAGCTTGTGAAATCTATGACTCCTACGTATCTTCTGCAGTTTGGGGTATCCTGAACGCTGATATGCAGGCTATGATGAATGGTGATATGGCTCCCGAAGATGTTGCAGCTAACGCTCAGGCAGCATACGAAGCTAACTACTAATTCATAGTATACCGGTTTAAATTTAATTAACGGGTAAATGATGCGGTACCAGTTGGGCCCTGTGCCCGATTGGTACCGTAATTATTAAGCAGATTTAAAAACGTAATGATAAGGAGGAGGAGAGGGATGACTAATGCGATAAGACCCAAAAACAGAACGCTGTTTGCGTACTTAATAGTCCCTGTAGTAATATTTGTATTTTCGGTATTTGTGCCTCTGGTAACCGCTTTGGTATACAGCTTTTTTGAGTGGAAAGGCGGTCCTGTAAAAACCTTTAATGGTATTACCAACTATATAACATTATTTAATGACTCTACATTCTGGATGTCATTTAAACACAATATTTTCTTAGTTTTAGTATGTATTGTAGGACAGATTGGTATTGCATTCATCTTCGTATTGATGATTCAGTCCAAGCTTGTTAAATGTAAAGGAATTCATAGAACCTTTGGTTTCTTCCCCAGTACAGTAGCGGCAGTATCCATCGGTTTTATCTGGAAGATGATTTATGACTATAACCGCGGTCTTATTAACTGGTTCTTAGAGGCAATAGGACGCGATGATTTAAAAAAGGTATGGCTGAATGAGCCCGACCTGGTTATGTTACTTGTGGCAATTCCTCTGGTATGGCAGTGGATCGGTTACTATATGGTAATCCTGCTTTCTGCAATTTCCGCTATTGATACAGAGATTTTCGAAGTAGCAGAATTGGACGGTGCAAATGGTATTCAGCGTGCAATTTATATTGTACTTCCTTTAGTAAAGAACACGATTCTTGTATGTATTACCCTTTGTATTGCAGGTAACATGAAGGCCTTCGATAATATTTATGTTATGACGGCCGGTGGTCCCGGATATTCCTCCATGGTTATGGCGATGTACGGATATCAGGTATCCTTCCAGCAGAACAACATGGGTTACGGTAGTGCGATTTCCGTTGCAATCTTCGTATTGAGCTTACTGGTAATCGGTGGTTCCCAGTGGTTAATCGGACTGCTGACCAAGAAGAGTGAAGTATAAGAAAGGAGGGAGATAAAATGGCTAAAGCAAAAAAGTTTAAAATGACAAAAGTTGAAAAAAATGATCTTGGTACAAAGATTAAAAAAGGCGTACTTGGTACATTTTTAAATGTAATGTTATGGATTTTCTCCTTAACCTGTATCTTCCCTCTGGTTTGGATGTTCTATTCTTCCCTTAAGGAAAAGAGAGTATTCAACGCAGATATTATTGGCTTACCTAAAGAGCCTACTTTTGCAAACTATGTACGTATTTTGACTAACCCGGACTACAAGTTGCCGGAGTCTATGTGGAACAGTTTGTATGTAACAACTCTTTCCGTATTGCTTATTGTATTCTTTGGCTTTATCGTGGGATATGTTTTATCCCGTGTTAAATTTAAATTGAACAGAGTGCTTTACCTCATGTTCTTAATGGGTATGCTGATTCCTGTTCACTCCCTGTTAGTTCCTATTTACATTGTATTTAAGAACGTAGGCTTTGGTGACAAAGGTTTAGTAAGCCAGTGGTTTACTCTGATTATTCCATATGTAGCATTTGGTCTTCCTATGGCAATCTTCCTTGTAGAAGGTTTCGTAAAAGGAATTCCTAACGCTCTGGAAGAAGCAGCAGCTATTGACGGTAGTTCTTTCACCAGAACATTATTCAGCATTATCATGCCGATTTGCCGTCCTATCATGGTAACTGTTGGTATCATCAATGTATTCTCCTGCTGGAATGAATTCTCCTTCGCGTTAATTCTGCAGCAGGCACCTAAGTATCAGACAGTACCTCTTGCAATGACACAGTTTACCGGACAGTTCGCTTCGGACTATCCGAAGATTATGTCAGCTATGTTATTAACCATGTCCCCTATCGTTGTACTGTACTTCTGTTTCAGTAAGAAGATTATCGAGGGTATGGTTGCCGGCGCTGTAAAGGGCTAAGTTTTATAAAAAGTTAATAATACCTTTTCTTACCTTTTATTTACGGATAAAATCGGGCATGTTATAATGGAGATACCATATAACGTGCCCTTTTTTATTATATAAAAAGGTAACTGTGTCCGGGCTATTTGATGCGATGGGCACACGAAGTGTGTTGTGGTTAGGGAGAATACTATGTCAAAAAGAGAATTTTTAGAAGAATTAAGAGCGGCTTTAGCAAGCAGAGTAAATGCACAGGAAGTAACAGAGCATGTGCAATACTACGAGGAGTATATCAATACGCAGGTACGCATGGGAAAAACAGAGTCAGAGGTAGTGGAAGGTTTGGGTGAACCCCGGCTTTTGGCACGTAATATTGCAGAAAGCAAAAAATATGTCTCCGGTGGAAATAGTAAAACATATAATGAGACCGGTAGTAATACTTATGGCAGTGCAGGCTATGGTAATACCGGGTATCATAATACGGGTTATAACAATACCGGCAGAGGCACATATCAAAATGCACAGGGAAATGGGTACGGACAGAATGAAACGGGAAAAAAGAGCCATACAGGTTGGATAATTGCACTGGTAGTGTTTATTTGTCTCTTTTTGGTGTTTGGACTTATTTTCTCAGTATTATCCTTCCTTGCACCGGTATTGATTCCTGTTATTCTTGTAGTATTATTGGTAAGGCTGGTCAGAAAGAACACTTAAAAGTTTACGCAAATTAGCACTTCATATAAAATGAGAAGTTTGGATAAATCATATAAAAGGTAATGAGCCGCCAGGGGGACTGACGACTCATTGAGGGGAGTATAAATATAATATATAAGGGTTGTGAAAAAATTGATGAGGAATCAATTTCGTTCACTGATATTATTATATAATACTTTAGTACTAATTGCAATATAAAAATAGTACAAAAGTCCTATGATTTTTTTGGAATAGTTTTTATATCGGTTAGACATACTATTGGTGTAACTAAAAACCATTTAGGAGGACTTTGATATGTCTAATAACAATGATAATCAGAACAAGTACAGCAACAGTACTAACAACAACTCTAACAACAACCAGAACAACAATCAGAACAAAAACAATCAGAATAAGAACAATCAGAACAAACAGAATAACTACTAAGCCGGATATGGCGCAGGAGGGAGCACTTAGGTGCTCCCTTTTGTTAATTTGTCTTAAACCAAAATGTTTTAATGGAAAATGCAGTAAAAAATAACAAAAGAGCATTCAGCTTTTTAAAATTTGTTTGAATATCAAAAAAAAGATTGGAAGATTGCCGAAAAAATGATATACTATAATGGCATATATATAAAGGATAATAAAACATGAGAAGATTTGAACTGATTGCCCCCTGTCATTTTGGAATGGAGGCAGTATTAAAGAGAGAAATTATAGATTTAGGGTATGATGTTACCGAGGTAACGGATGGCAGGGTTACCTTTTTTGGAGATGAAGAGGCACTTTGCCGGGCCAATGTTTTTTTGCGTTCTGCGGAGAGAATTTTGATAAAGGTAGGCAGTTTTCATGCAGAAACCTTTGAAGAATTATTTCAAGGCACCAAGGCGTTGCCATGGGAAGAATATATTCCGGCAGACGGTAAATTCTGGGTGGCAAAAGCCGGTAGTGTGAAAAGTAAATTATTCAGTCCATCCGATATCCAGTCCATTATGAAAAAAGCAATGGTAGAACGTCTCAAAGAGGTTTATCATACTAATTGGTTTGAAGAGAGCGGTAATAGTTATCCCATTCGTGTGTTTTTGTTAAAAGATGAGGTAACCGTAGGCTTGGACAGTACGGGAGAGTCCTTACACAAGAGAGGATACCGTAAGCTGACTGCGAAAGCTCCTATTGCAGAAAATCTGGCTGCATCGTTGATTATGCTGACTCCATGGAGGAGGGACCGTATTTTGGTAGATCCTTTTTGCGGCAGTGGTACGATTCCTATTGAAGCAGCCATGATGGCAGCAAATATGGCACCGGGGATGAAACGGGATTTTACGGCCATGAACTGGGACAATGTGATTACGAAGAGTCTGTGGGCGGATGCAAGGGAAGAAGCTGGCGATTTGGTAGATTTATCTGTCCAGACCGATATTCAGGGCTATGACATAGATGACAAGATGGTATATATTGCCAGAGAGAATGCAAAACTGGCAGGAGTGGATAGATTGATACATTTTCAGCGCAGAGGTGTGGAGGCATTAAGTCATCCAAAGAAATATGGCTTTATTATTACCAATCCTCCCTATGGTGAGAGACTGGAAGAGAAAGAAGCGTTACCGGCACTTTACAAAACCATAGGTGAGCGGTATGCAGCACTGGATGCATGGAGCATGTATCTGATTACCGCATACGAACAGGCGGAACGGGATATAGGACGCAAGGCGGATAAGAACCGCAAGATTTATAACGGTATGATGAAGACCTATTATTATCAGTTTATGGGTCCCAAGCCCGCCGGTACTAAGAGAGATAAGGTTTAAAGGAACTGGAAGTGAAAGGTTATGCAGGCAGGGTTGAGAGTACAGACATTGGTTTATGCAATACTGTTTTGTGTGGTATCCATGTGCGGAATGCTTTTCTTTGCCCGCAACAAAGCAATAGAAATCAGTAATGTGGCACAGGACCAGGTAGTTGTGGATAATACACTTTCCGAGGGAGCACAGGAAGAGAGCGGTTCGCTACGTTTCAGACAGGAAGACGCAGCAACAGAATATTTGTGTATTCCATTAGAAAGCGGTGTGAAAGCAGAAAATGTAATCATAGAAAACCACTACATGGAACGACAGGTTTGGATTTACATAAAGGATACATCATCAGGTTTTTATGCAAAAGAAGCTATATCGGGTGATTTGAATGGTATTACAGAAGGCAATTATGAATATGCCGGAGGTATTACACTGATTAAGTTTACACTTTCAGATGTATACGAGTGTAAGAGTATTCTGGAAGAAGGAAAGCTGTATATCAATTTTGTACCGCCCGCAGAAGTCTATGAAAAGATAGTGGTTATAGATGCCGGCGGCGGTGGAAGCGAGAATGGTGTAACAGCCGGAAGTATGTTTGAAAAAGATATCAATCTGGATATTTTGAAACAATTAAAGATGCTTTTGGACAATAGTGACATTAAGGTATATTATACCCGTACTGGAGATAAAGACGTGACAGCTGAGGAACGGATTGCCTTGGCAAATGCTACCGGTGCAGATATGTTTATCAGTATACAGTTAAATGCCAGTGATGATGTGACGATATATGGTACGGAGGCTTTTTACAATGAACAGTACTTTACACCGGACTTTAACAGTGTAGAGCTGGCGGACTTGGCAGAGCGGAATGTAGTGACCCAAATCAGTACCAGAGGAAACGGGTTGTTTGCGGCGGAAGAAGAGGATATTCTGCTGCAGTCGGCGACAGTGCCCGCAACGGTGATTAAAGTGGGATATGCCACACATCCGCAGGAAGCGGAACTTTTGCAGAATGAAGCATACAGACAAAAAATAGCACAGGGTCTGTATGATGCTATTTTGGCAGCATATGAAGAAAAATAATCAGGAGGCCTGTTATGGCACAAAAGGTAATATTCGCAACAGGGAATGCGGGCAAAATCAGAGAAGCTGGGGAAATCCTTGCAGAATTGGGCATGGAAGTAGTATCCATGAAAGAAGCAAAAGTCGTGGCAGAACCGGAGGAAAACGGTAAGACTTATGCAGAGAATGCTTTAATAAAAGCAAGAGCAGTAGCAGCTCTTACGGAAGGGGTTATTGTACTGGCAGACGACTCAGGATTGGAAATCGATTATCTGAATAATGAGCCGGGGATTTATTCGGCACGTTATTTAGGCGAGGATACTTCCTATAAAGTAAAAAACAACAATCTGATTGAGCGATTAGAAGGTGTGGAGGATGCAAAGCGAACCGCTAGGTTTATGTGTGCCATTGCAGCAGTGTTGCCGGACGGCAGGGAACTGACTACGCTGGGTGTTGTGGAAGGCCGCATCGGCTATGAAGAAAAGGGAGAAGGCGGTTTTGGCTATGACCCCATATTTTATCTGCCTGAATTTGGGAAAACCACTGCTGAACTTTCAGAAGAAGAAAAGAATGCAATCAGCCATAGGGGACGTGCATTGCGTGCTATGGCAGAAGAACTAAAAAAATGCAGATAATGGCGGATAGGTTATGAAGATACTGGTGATAAGTGACACGCATAAGAGAAATGATAACTTTTTCCGTGTAATGGAAACAATAGGGCCTGTGGATATGGTCATTCACTGTGGAGATATTGAAGGCAGTGAATATGCAATAGAAACAGGAGCAGGATGCCCGGTAGAGATGGTGGCAGGTAATAATGATTTCTTTTCACAGCTTCCGATGGAGCGTGAATTTGAAATAGAGCAATATAAAGTGTGGCTTACCCACGGGCATCATTATTATGTGTCCATGGGGAATGAACGGTTAAAGCAGGAGGCGCGCAGCCGGGGCGTGGATATTGTTTTTTATGGGCATACCCACAGACCTGATATTGATTTAGAGGATGATATAATGGTTATCAATCCCGGCAGCATTTCCTATCCGCGACAGGATGGCAGAAAACCGTCATATGTGTTGATGGACATTGACAGGTTTGGAGATGTACATTTTACGTTAAGATATTTATAAAACACCAAAAGTTGGAGGGCAAAAGAAAATGGAAACAAAAAAGAAACAACGCAGTGACATGGCAAGGATTAACTTTGGAGTAATCGTTTGCCACGGCAGCCTTTGTGGTATCATTACAGCAGCATACCTATTGGAAGTATTGAAGGGCAGCAGAACCATAGTGTACTTTATAGTGCTGGCACTTCTGGCGTTGGCACCGGTGGCGGTAGAAGCCGTAATGTATCGTAAAAACAGAGAAGATGCGAAAATCAAAGTGATAGTTGCATGCAGCTATATGGTGTTATATGCACTGACAACATTGACGACTAACAGTATTCTGCCGTTTATTTATGTAATACCGATACTGATTATTCTGACTTTATACAATAATATTAAGTATATTTTGTTTGCGGGTGGTGCTGCATGTGCAATCAATATTGTGGATATTGTATACAGAGCATTGACTGTGGGCTATACGGCAGAAGAAGTTCCTGATTTGGAAATCCGTATTATGATTGTATTATTGATAGGTGTTTATGTAGCTGTTACTACCAATATCAGCAAACAGATTAACGATGGTAAACAACAGGCTGTGGAAAGCGAAAAAGAAAAAGTAGAAAAACTGTTGCAGGAGGTAATCCGTCTTTCCGGCGAGTTATCCGTAGGTATTGCACAGGTTGATGAGCATATGAATATTCTGGGTACTGCTACCGAAAAGATGGGAGTAGCCATGGAAGAAGTAAGTGCAGGTACTTTGGAAACAGCAGAATCCGTGCAGAATCAGTTGGTTCGTACAGAAGAAATTCAGCGATTGATTGATGAAGTAAAAGAAATCGGGGTACATATTAAGAACGGAATGGAAACCGCATCGGTTGAAGTAAGAAACGGTATGTCCAACATGAATGCGTTGGAAGAGCAGTCTGCAAAGTCCGGTAAGGCAAATGCACAGGTAGTATCCCTGATGAAGGAACTGCAGGGTAAGGCAGAAAAGATGAATGAAATTATTACCGTAATCAATGGTGTGGCAAACAGAACCGGTATGCTGGCATTAAATGCAAGTATTGAAGCTGCCAGAGCGGGAGATGCAGGTAAGGGCTTTGCGGTAGTAGCAACGCAGGTATCTGATTTGGCATCCCAGACCAAGGAAGCAACGGTTACCATTACTGAACTGATTGAAGATGTAGGCGAAGAACTGGAACAGGTAGCAGAAGCAGTAGGTGTTTTGGAAGAAAATACAAAGCAGCAGAACGAAAGAGCTGTGGAACTGGACAAGAGCTTTAAAGTAATTGCCGAGATGACAGAAGATATTACCGGTAAGACCCAGGATATGGAAGAGATGATAGTCAATCTGGCAACTGCGAATGAAGACATTGTACAGAACATTCAGACTATTTCCGCAATTACGGAAGAGGTTACCGCACATTCCAGTGAAACCATGGATAGCTGCCGTGAAAATGTGAAGATTGTTGGCGTGGTAGGCGAAATTGCAGCCCACTTAAACGAAAATGCACAGGAATTAAAAGCAGCACAGGAAGCATAAGTACTAAAGAAAAAAGATTGTTGCGAAATAGTCTTGTTTGAATATCCGATATAAAAAGTTTTCTGGAGCAGACCCTTGTGGAACGCCGGCACTTAACGAAAATATCTCGAAGAGATAATTTGAGTTTAGTACCGCTGCGTTTCGCATGGAGCGAGAGCGTGTCTGCAAAGAAACTTTTTATATCGGATATGAAACAACCTATTTCGCAACAACTGTTTTCGGCGGTTGACAATCGGTAGAAAATTATTTATAATATGTTTCGTGTCACAGGCATATAATAAAAGTGACCGATAACGGGGTGTGGCTCAGCTTGGCTAGAGCACCTGGTTTGGGACCAGGGGGTCGCAGGTTCGAATCCTGTCACCCCGATTGATTTCATAAGCAGAGGATACAAAGTATTCTCTGATGTGCCGTATACGGCACATTGATATGCGGGTGTAGTTCAATGGTAGAACACCAGCCTTCCAAGCTGGATACGTGGGTTCGATTCCCATCACCCGCTTAAAAAAGCAAGACATCTGTCTTGCTTTTTTTGTTTGCGGAGCAAACCATGGGTGAAACCCATGGAAGCAGCTGGGTGTTATTCAATAATTTTATCAATTGTATTTGGTTTCGGCAGGGAATGATTGCCCCATTTTCGCCTTTGTGTTATAATATATGGTATATTGGGAAAATATTTTGCGGGGACACGATATATGAGAAATGAACGGACAAATGATGAAAAATTAAAATCATTGATAGAGGTGGCTTTTCGTGCCATTTTAGACAATACTGAGGATATGATGTTTATTAAGGATGCCAATTTGTGTTATGTGGCAGCATCCATGCCTTTTGTCAAAATGGTTGGTAAGCAGAACGCAGAGGAGATTATAGGCAGAACTGACTTGGATATTTTTGACGATGAAAATCTGGCAAGGAGATACATTGCAGATGACCGGAAGCTGATAGCAAGGGGTGATAATCTCATTAATTATATAGAACCGATAACAGATGAAGACGGACATCCCAGATATGGATCTACATCTAAGTATCTCCTTGTTGACCGCAATGGTCAATTTGTGGGACTCTTAGGTGTAACAAGGGATATTACCCGTGATTATATTGCAAAACAACATTATCAGCAGGAATTGACTTATCTTTTTAAATTACCTCCTGATACCTATGCGGTTTCTTATATGGATGTGGACGAGTGGCGTATTATCAGCCAGCGTAAGCAAAAGATAGAGGAAGGAACCATACAGTCCTGTTATACGGTAGAGAGTCTTGTGGAAGCAGCCCAAATGTCTATTGTGGATAGGGAATGCGAGGCGGCAGAGTTTTATCACAATTGTACCAAGGAATATTTAAAAGAAATTTATGCAAGTGGCAGAATAGAACTGTCTTTTACTTATCGTAGAAAATTAGGAGAAAATATAATACGATGGGTACATAACGAAGTTCGTTTTTTAACAGATGCAGAGAATGGACATTTGTGTGTTATGTTTACTGCAAAAGATGTGGAGGCTAAAAAGCGGGAAGAAGAAAAATTGGTTATGGCGGCACAGATGGACAAAATGACCATGGTGCTTAACCGCGAAACCGCAATGGAATATATCAGAGAGGCTTTGGATACAAAGGCAGATTACAGACATGCATTGTTTATGATTGATGTGGACAATTTTAAAAATTTAAATGATACTTTGGGACATCAGACAGGTGACGAATTTTTGATTGCCATGGCAGGAGAAATCAAAAACAATTTTAGGAATGATGATGTTGTGGGAAGAATTGGTGGAGATGAGTTTTTTGTATTGATGAAAAATGTTGCAGATATGCCCGAAACACAAAGAAAGGCACAGGAGTTATTGACTAATATCCGAAAGGTTTGTGATGCTTATGAGTCAGCCGCTCTTTCCGTTAGCATGGGCATCAGCCTTTATCCTGACAATGGTAAATCGTTGGAGGAATTATATGCCAAGGCAGATGAAACTTTGTATGAGGCAAAGCATAAAGGTAAAAATCAATTTGTATTTGCAACAGTATAGTGGTTGTTAAGGTTATGTTGGACAGTTTTATAATTTTTTAAAATTGTTACATACTATAAATAAGATAATTTTTATCCTGCTATGTCAGAGTAAATGTCATAATAAAACCGGTAGTTGTAAGATATGCAACAAAGTAAAAAGGAGAACAGAAATGAATATATTATTTTTTGGTACCAAAGGTTACGATAAGGCTTTTTTTGAGAAATTAGAGAATACAGGTATTTATCACGATATTGATATCACTTTTATTGAGCCTAATCTGACTCCTGAGACGGCACAGCTGGCAGATGGATATGAAGCAGTATGTGCATTCGTAAATATGGATTTGTCTGAGAAGACTGTGCGTAAATTAAAAAAATGCGGTGTAAAACTGATACTGATGCGTTGTGCCGGATTTAATAATGTAGATTTGGAGGTGGCAAGGGAATGCGGTATTACCGTAATGAGTGTGCCCGGTTACTCTCCTGAAGCAGTAGCAGAACATGCCATGACATTGGTGTTGACTGCGGTACGTCATACCCACAAGGCATATATTAAATGCCGCGAAAATAACTTTAATTTAAACGGTCTTATGGGAGTAAATCTGCACGGTAAAACTGCAGGTATTGTAGGTACGGGTAAAATCGGTGCGGCAATGGCAAGAATCTGCCACGGTTTCGGTATGCGTATTATCGGATATGATTTGTATCCCAATAAGAGTCTGGACTTTGTAGAATACGTGGATTTTGATACTCTGTTAAAGGAAGCGGACTTGATTTCACTGCATTGTCCGCTGACAGAAGAAAATTATCATATGATTAACAGCAAAACTATTGAAAAGATGAAAGATGGTGTGATTTTGGTAAATACCTCCAGAGGTGCCTTGATCAAAACAGAAGATTTGATTGACGGTATCAGGGATGAGAAGTTCTTTGCGGTAGGACTGGATGTATACGAGGAAGAAACCGGTACGGTATTTGAAGATATGTCCGACCAGATACTGGAGCATTCCACTATGGCAAGACTTTTATCATTCCCTAATGTAATGGTAACTTCCCATCAGGGATTTTTTACCAGAGAAGCACTGGAAGCCATTAGTGAAACTACGATGGACAACGCCCTTGCATTCGTAGAAGGCCGTAAAAATGGTAACGAATTGTAAAAAAGCAAATTTCTGCATTTTCTGAGAAAAATAGTGTTGACAAGTGCCGTTTCTTACGGTACAATATCATTCGTCGGTGTGATTTACACCGCATGTGTTCGTAGCTCAGCTGGATAGAGCAACGGCCTTCTAAGCCGTGGGTCGGGGGTTCGAATCCCTTCGAGCACATTCGGAACCTTCAGGTTCCGCATATGGTGGGTATAGCGCAGTTGGTTAGCGCGCCAGATTGTGGCTCTGGAGGCCATGGGTTCGAATCCCATTATCCACCCTCATTGTTTTTTTGGATGCAGTGAGAACTTAGGTTGGCGTTATATGATGGGCTATCGCCAAGCGGTAAGGCACAGGACTTTGACTCCTGCATTCGCTGGTTCGAATCCAGCTAGCCCAGTTAAAACATGGAGCACTAGCTCAGTCGGTAGAGCACCTGACTTTTAATCAGGTTGTCGGGGGTTCGAATCCCCCGTGCTTCACTAAGATAGAAGTTCGAATTGATTCGAACCCCCTGGGTTCTGAATCCCCCGTGCTTCACTAAGATAGAAGTTCGAATTGATTCGAACCCCCTGGGTTCTGAATCCCCCGTGCTTCACTAAGACCGTAAGGTCTTATTTTTTTGTTTCACTGACAGGAGACTACTTATGAGTAATAAAGAAAATACAACTATTGTAAAAGAGAACAAGATGGGGACCATGCCGGTTACCAAACTGCTGGTGACTATGTCCCTGCCTATGATGATGTCCATGCTGGTCCAGGCACTTTATAATATTGTAGACAGTATTTTTGTGGCACAGGTCAATGAATATGCAGTGCGTGCAGTATCCTTGTCATTCCCTATACAGACGCTGATGATTGGTGCGGCAGTAGGGTCGTCCGTAGGTGTCAATGCACTGTTATCCAGGGCTTTAGGAGAAAAGAATTATGAAAAGGTAAACAGTGTTGCAAGCAATGGTGTATTTGCCATTGTTGTGTGTTATCTTATCTTTTTGGTTGTGGGATTTACGGTGGTAAAGCCCTTTATGTACAGCCAGACAGATGTACCTGAGGTACGGGCTTACGGTGTTTCTTATCTGACAATTTGTTGTGTGCTTTCCTTTGGTGTTTTTCTGCAATGTATTTTTGAAAAGATGCTGCAATCCACCGGTAAGACATTTTATACCATGATTACACAGGGCACCGGTGCTATTGTTAATATTATTTTAGACCCTATTTTGATTTTCGGATTATTTGGGTTCCCCCGTATGGAGGCTGCAGGTGCAGCAATTGCAACTGTTGTAGGGCAGATTGTGGCAGCTGTTGTGGCAATTATTTTCCACTTCCGTGTAAATAAAGAAGTAAGGATACAATTTAAAGGCTTCCGTCCCAGTCTGGAGGTATTAAAGCAGATTTATGCCATAGGAGCACCGTCCATTGTCATGCAGTGTATCGGCTCCGTTATGACCTACGGAATGAACCTGATTTTGGCAGTTCACGGTGTGGCACAAACAGCCTTCGGACTGTATTTTAAACTGCAAAGCTTTATCTTTATGCCCATATTTGGTTTAAATAACGGTATGGTGCCCATTGTGGCATACAATTATGGTGCTGGCAATAAAGAGAGAGTTGTTAAGACTATGAAAGTCAGCGTATGTCTGGCGGTGGCTATTATGCTTTGCGGGCTGACGGTAATGGAACTGATTCCGGACAAGCTGTTGATGCTCTTTAATGCAGATGCGGCGTTGCTGGCAGTAGGAGTTCCTGCATTGAGAATTATTTGTTTGAGCTTTATTTTTGCAGGTTTCTGTATTGTAGTCGGAAGTGTTTTTCAGGCACTGGGCAATGGATGGTATAGTATGTTTGTTTCTGTTGCGAGACAGTTGGTGGTGCTTTTGCCGACAGCATATTTACTGTCCCTGACAGGAAAGGTTACAAATATCTGGTGGTCTTTTCCCATTGCAGAGCTGATGAGTGTGGGCATGACTACATTTTTCTTAATAAAAATTTATCGAGAGCTGATTTGTCATATCGGAGAAGATAAGGCGGATGTAGCTTGAGCTATATGCAAGCATGGCACAATAATAGTGAAAACCGACACGGTGTGATTGGGTGAAGATAGCATATATCTTGACAAGAACGTTTATAAAAGGTTATACTGTTAAAGTGATTTTTGCATAAGCGGGTGTGGCGGAATTGGCAGACGCGCCAGATTTAGGTTCTGGTGGGCGACCGTGCAGGTTCAAGTCCTGTCACCCGCATGAAAAGGAATGGTATAGCCATTCCTTTTTTCTTTGCAATCTGTTATAATAAATGCCGGATAATGGCAACAGAAAGAAGTTGGCTTGAAAACAGGATGAGTACAATGAAGAAATTTGCTAAAAAACTGAAAAATATATACGTACTGTCTTTTCTGATACCTGTGCTGGGAGTTTTGGGGATTTTTATCGGCAGAGGAATTTTTCCTTTTGGAAAAAACAGTTTTATGTTTTCGGATATGTATCACCAGTACATTCCGTTTTTAAAAGAGTTTGTCAGGAAACTGCACGAGGGAGAAAGCCTTATCTTTTCATGGTATGTGGGATTGGGGTCTAATTTTGTGCCTGTTTATGCCTATTATCTGGCAAGCCCTTTAAACTGGCTGGCTTATTTTTGCCCCGAAAGTTATCTCATAGAATTTATGACGTATTTTATTGTGTTAAAAATAGGTCTTTGCGGTGTGACTTTTGCTTATTATCTACGTAAACGTTTTGGCACAAAGGATTTGCGTATTGTTTGGTTTTCGGTATTTTATGCACTGTCGGGCTTTATGGCAGCGTACAACTGGAACCATATGTGGATGGACGTTATCTGGCTGGCACCGTTAGTGATTTTGGGACTGGAAGAACTGGTAAAAAAAGGTAAGTACAGGTTGTACTGTCTGACTTTGTGTGCCTCCATTTTTTCCAATTATTACCTGTCCATTCTGTTGTGCATCTTTTTGGTGCTGTATTTCTTTTTACAGTTGTTTACAAACGGTCTTTCGTTTAAACAAAAAGGTAGGGCAGTATTGCAGTTTGGACTATTTTCCATGCTGGCAGGCGGTATGGCGGCAGTGTTACTGTTTCCGGTTATAGATGCTATGCAAATCAGTGATTTTCAGGGCGGCAGCTTTCCTAAAAAGGTAGAGGTTTATTTCAACGTGCTGGAAATGATTGCCCGCCATGTACCTATGATGCAGGCAGAGAGAGGACTGGAGCACTGGCCCAATATTTATTGTGGCGTGTTGGCTTTTATCCTTGTGCCTGTTTATTTCTGTCATAAGAAGATTGCCATCAAACAGAAAATAGGACATTTTTTACTGCTGGCAATTATGCTGGCAGCATTTTCGATTAATATATTAAACTACATCTGGCACGGACTCAATTATCCCAATTCCCTGCCGGCAAGGCAGTCTTTCCTTTATATTTTTGTGGTGTTGACCCTGTGCTTTGAAGCAGTATACCGGAATGGAGAGAACGGACTGAAAAATAAAGTGGCAGGTGTGGTAATTGGTTGTCTTATGCTTGTAGCCTGCGGCATTTTTGTTACAACGGATGGATTGACTGTTTCAGTCATGGCGAGTGCGTGGATATTTTTAGCAGGATATATGATACTTACCCTGTTATTCAGTCGTTCTCTAAGAAAAAGGTTTAAAAAAAGACAGGCTTTGGGAAAACTGGCACTTTGCGGGAAATGGCTGATATTGGTGCTGGTGAGTGTGGAAGCCATTATGAATATGGAGCACACCAGTTTGAAACCGGTGCAGAGACCTTATTATATGAACCGCTGGGAAGATTATGAGGTGCTGGCAGACCGGATTGCAGAAGAAGACCCCGGTATTTATCGTTTGGACAGTCTGGCACAGATGACAAAGAACGACGGGGTACTGGCAAACTATATGTCGGCTTCTGCTTTTTCTTCCGGGTTAAACGGTGCGGTGGAAGATTATTATGATATTTTAGGAATGGGAGGTACAAAGGTATCCTATTATTATCAGGGAGCTACACAGCTTACTGCTGCACTCTTAGGGGTAAAGTATACCTTTTCGCAGGAGTTACTTCGGGAAGAGGATATGTACGAGTTTGTAGCCCGGCATGGCACCACGTATTTGTATAAAAACCGTTATGCCCTGCCAATGGGATTTGTATTGTCCGAAGGAGTCAAACAGGAAGTAGAAAGCAATATTAACGGCAGTACAACCAATAATGCCATTATTGTGCAGAATTCTATAACAGCTGATATTTGCCATGGAAAAGGACTGTTCCGTATTGAGAGCGGTGCACAGACAGAAGGCAATACAATTACGGTTTCCGTTACGGAAGATGGTCATTTATACGGTCTGGTTATAGAAACACCAGAAGGCAAGGTTTTACTGCATCATGGAGAAGAAGAGAAAGAACTGAAAAAAGTAAGCACGGAATATTTGTTGGATTTGGGATGGTTTGCTGAGGGAGAGACTTTTACAATTACTGCCACAGAAGCAGAAAACATAAATATACGCATTTACAGATTACAGGAGGATGTGCTTGCAGAAACGGTAGAGACTTTGGGTGAGCAGCCTTTTGTAGCAGAAACTATGACGGATACCGGAATGACCGGAAGGGTCAATGCAAAAGAGGAAGGTATATTGGTATTGTCTATTCCAAATGAACCGGGGTGGACGGTTTACGTGGATGGCATGGAAACAGAGGCAGATAAATTTGCCAATACCATGCTGGCAATACCGGTGACTGCAGGTGAACATGAAATCAGTTTAGAGTATCATATATATGGAGTAAAAGAAGGAGCGGTTGTGAGCCTGATATGTCTGGGAGTTTATCTTTTGGCAGAGATGATAAGCCACAGGCGTAAACCAAAAACTTTGCATTCCCAAGACGCGTCTTTTGTGGTATGATAATACGATAACAGAAAGACTTGCACAGGATAACATGGTGCAGGCAAAATAAAATATTATATGAAAAAAGTTACGAAAGGTAGTAAAACAATGAGTTTGGAACAAAAATGGAACGCATTGACAAAGAAAACTTACGGTACTGAGATTGCAAAATGCAGCAATGAGGAACTGTATTACAGCTTGTTAGAACTGACAAAGGAATATATTGATGGCAAAACACCAGTTACCGGAGATAAAAAAGTATACTATATCTCCGCGGAATTTTTAATCGGTAAGCTTTTAAGCAACAATTTAATTAACTTAGGTTTGTATGAAGAGGTAGAAAGCCTGCTGGCAAAGAACGGCAAGTCTCTTGCAGCGTTGGAAGAAATTGAGCCGGAGCCTTCTTTGGGAAACGGTGGTCTTGGCAGACTGGCAGCCTGTTTTTTGGATTCTATTGCCACCCTTGGTTTAAATGGTGACGGTATCGGCCTCAACTATCATTTCGGATTGTTCAAACAGGTATTTACCAACAAATTGCAGACTGCAGAGAAGAACGACTGGATTGAAAAGCAGTCTTGGTTACGTAAGACAGATGTTACTTTCGATGTGGAATTCGGTGATTGTACCGTGAAATCCCGCATGTACGATATTGATGTGGCCGGTTATGAGAGCGGTGTCAACAAGTTGCATTTGTTTGATTTGGAAACCGTTGACGAGTCCATTGTGAAAAAGGGTATCAATTTTGACAAAGAAAATGTGGAGAAGAACCTGACTCTGTTTTTGTATCCCGATGATTCTGACGAAGCAGGAAACCTGTTGCGTATTTATCAGCAGTACTTTATGGTAAGCAATGCAGCCAGACTGATTATTGCAGAAATGAAGGAAAAGGGTTTCGATTTACGCAAACTTTATGACCATGCGGTGATTCAGATTAATGACACCCATCCGACTATGGTTATTCCCGAACTGATTCGTATTTTGGTATTTGAAGAAGATTTTACCATGTCCGAAGCCATTGAGGTGGTGAGCAAAACCTGTGCTTATACAAACCATACCATTTTAGCAGAAGCATTGGAAAAGTGGCCGCTTAAATATCTAAACAAAGTAGTGCCGCAGTTAATACCGATTATCAAAGAACTGCACAGAAGAACCGCTGCAAAATATGCCGACCCTAAAGTGCAGATTATTGACAAGGACGGACGTGTGCATATGGCACATATCGATATCCATTACGGTTTCTCCGTAAACGGTGTAGCAGCTATCCATACTGATATTTTAAAGGATACGGAGCTGAACCATTTTTATAAGTTGTACCCTGATAAGTTCAATAACAAGACAAACGGTATCACCTTTAGACGCTGGTTATTGTCCTGCAATAAGGAGCTGTCCGCACTGCTTACAAAAACTATCGGTAACGGTTATAAAAAGGATGCGGATGAGTTGGAAAAACTGCTGGCTTACAAAGAGGATGCAGACATCTTAAACAGTCTGGATGCTATTAAAAAGCAGAAGAAAAAAGAGCTGGCAGAGTATATTGAGAAAAAAGAAGGTATTGTACTGGATACCGAGTCCATTTTTGATATTCAGATTAAGCGTCTGCATGAGTACAAGCGTCAGCAGATGAATGCACTTTACATTATTCACAAGTATCTGGAAATCAAGGCTGGCAAGAAACCGGTACGTCCCCTGACCTTTATTTTCGGTGCAAAGGCAGCACCTGCGTATATTATTGCACAGGACATTATCCACCTGATTTTAGTAATGCAGGATATTATTGCAAAGGACCCTGCGGTAAGTCCGTATATGAAGGTGGTAATGGTAGAAAATTACAATGTCAGCTATGCAGAAAAGCTGATTCCTGCCTGTGATATTTCTGAACAGATTTCCTTGGCGTCCAAAGAGGCATCCGGAACCGGTAACATGAAGTTTATGTTAAACGGCGCCGTAACATTGGGAACCTTGGACGGTGCAAACGTAGAAATCGGTGAGCTGGTGGGCGAAGACAATATTTATACCTTCGGTAAAAAGTCTGACGAAGTAATTGAGCACTATGCAAAAGCAGATTATGTTTCCAAGGATTATTATGATAAGAGCCCTATTATCAAAGAGGCAGTGGACTTCATTATCAGCAAACAGGCATTGAAAGCAGGCAACAAAAAGAACTTACAGAGACTTTACAATGAACTTTTAAATAAGGACTGGTTTATGACCTTGCTTGACTTAGAAGAATATATCGAAGTCAAAGACAAGATGTTTGCGGACTATGAGGATAGAGAAAAGTGGAAACGTATGATGCTTGTAAACGTGGCAAAGGCAGGTTTCTTCTCTTCCGACAGAACCATCGCAGAGTACAACAGGGACATCTGGAAATTATAGTAAGAGCGAGTTAATAATTGTTGCAAAATACTTGAGGCAATTTAGCGGTTGTAAAAAGCTTTCCGGTGCAGACCCTTGGTAAACGTCGGCACTTAGCAAGAAGCCTTCTTTTTAAGAAGGGTTCGCGCTTAGTACCGCTACGTTTATCACGGAGCGAGAGCGTGTCTGCAAGGAAACTTTTTACAACCGATAACTGCCCCATTATTTTGCAACAATTGCCATTAAGGAGAACAACATGAGAAAAAGTGGAATTCTGTTACCGGTATCCAGTCTGCCGTCCAAGTACGGTATCGGTACTTTTTCTAAAGAAGCATATGCGTTTGTGGACTTCCTTGCGGCAGCAGGGCAAAAACTCTGGCAGATTCTGCCTCTGGGAGCAACAGGCTATGGGGACTCTCCCTATCAGTCCTTTTCCACCTTTGCAGGTAATCCCTATTATATTGATTTGGAGCAGCTAATTGAGGCAGGTTACCTGACCCGTAAAGAGTGTGAAGAATGTGAATTTGTAGGGCATGAAGAATATGTAGACTACGAAAGAATTTATAACTTCCGTTTTATACTGCTGAAAAAAGCATGTGAAAGAGCGTTTGAACAAGGCTTGGAGAGTAAAGCTGATTATCAGGCATTTATAAAAGAAAATGCGTGGTGGCTGGAAGACTATGCTTTGTATATGGCGGTAAAAAATAGCTTTGGCGGCGTATGCTTGAGTGAATGGGAGGAAGATATCCGTCTGCGCAAAAAAGCGGCAGTGAAAGAATATACCCAAAAACTGGCTGCGGACTTGGCATATTACAGATTTGAACAGTATGAATTTTCTGTTCAGTGGAAGGCATTGAAAACCTATGCCAACAAAAAGGGGATTGAGATTATAGGAGATATTCCCATTTATGTAGCTTTTGACAGTGCAGACACATGGGCGGAGCCCAAGCTGTTTCAGTTGGATAAAAATTGTGTACCCACAGCGGTTGCCGGTTGTCCCCCCGATGCATTTTCTGAAACAGGACAGTTGTGGGGAAATCCTTTGTATGATTGGGAGTATCATGCGAAAACGGGCTACGACTGGTGGATGAAGCGTATTGCACATGCTTACAAACTCTATGATGTGGTACGTATTGACCATTTCAGAGGCTTTGATGAATACTGGTCCATTCCTTACGGGGATGAAACCGCAGTAAACGGTAAGTGGTGTAAGGGACCGGGCATAGATATCTTTGATACCATGAAAAAGAAACTGGGTAAGAAAAATATTATTGCGGAAGATTTAGGTTTTCTTACCCCCAGCGTTTTAAAACTGGTAAAAAAGACCGGTTATCCCGGCATGAAGGTATTGCAGTTTGCCTTTGGTTCAGACGAAAACAATGCATACCTGCCCCACAATTATATAAACAATTGTGTGGTATATACCGGAACGCACGACAATGATACTACCGTTGGCTGGTACAAGAGCCTTTCCCGCAAGGAGCGTAAGCATGTAAATACCTATTTACAGATAAAGCGGGGACAGAAGAATGTGGAATGGACGCTTATCAGAGCAGCCATATCTTCCGTGGCGGATACCGCCATTATTCCTATGCAGGATTATCTGGGCCTGGGAGGCAGCGCCAGAATAAATCTGCCCTCCACCTTGGGAAATAACTGGAAGTGGCGTATGAAACCCGGTGTATGCACGGTAGAATTAGCAGAAAAAATAAAAGAACTCTGCAAGCTGTACGGCAGAGTATAGAGAAAAGAATAGGGAGATACTTGTTATACAGTGAGTATAAGTAAGCAGAAATTGCTTGGAAACACCCATTGGTTAATATATGGTAACGTAAGAAAAACAATTTTATATCTCAACAAAGGACCTTTAAAAGACGTCGGTACTTAGGCGGCAGGACATGTATATGTCCTGCCGCCTTATGTATCCGTTACGTCTTTTTAGAGTGCAAACGGGTCCGTGTGAGATATAAAATTGTTTTTCGTAACTACGTGTAGTTTATTTACTAAAAAGACTGTTTCCTACAGTTCCTTCTTACTTAACGAAGAATTGTGATATTCCGGATTGTAGGTAACATCTTCCAAAAACCAATCCGGGGGCAGGAAAGTTTCTGCCGCTTCCTTACTGCCGAATTCGACCTCCGCTAAAATAAGAGGGGCAAAAGGCTCATCAAACACATCCAGTTCGATTGTCAGCGTATAGTCCTCGGGGGGCTTGGGGCCATTGGAAGCAAACTGGGGATTTTTTAAAGGGATCAAGTATCGCTTCTTAGAAATAATATTGCCGTCAGCTTTTTCACGGAGATGGTAATACGATTCTATATTTAAGGGCAGATTGTATTCTTCACGGGCCATCATGCCTCGTCCTTTGTAGGTTAGATAAAATTCGGTATCTTCTCTGCGGATGCGGACAACGGGATTGGTATTTAAATAAGCCTGTTCAATAATACGAAAAGGGTAACTGCTTAAGTCTTCGGGAAGCTGTTTTATTGTAAATTTACGTTCAATTTCCATATGTACCTCCGTTCTGTACCGAATTCCGCCGGGCTGTGTGAAACGCAATGTTTTATGGCGGTGTGTTGTATTCATGGCACAGAAAAATTCTTCTATATCTATTATACCTTTTTTGAAAAGGAAAACAAGTACATATTAAAATATTGTCAGACAATTTGTTGGTTTAAAGGAGAAAAGTAGAGAAACATACTGTGTGAAAATATGGACAGACAAAAAAGGTTAGTGTAAAATAATAAAATAATAAAATAAAATAGGAAATAAAGAGAAGAGCTTTAGCAGAGGAATGTCTGCATACAACTATCAATATGGAGGGATAAGAATGAGTAAAATAGCAATTTTTTTAGCACCGGGATTTGAAGAAATAGAAGCACTTACAGTTGTGGATTTGTGCCGCAGAGTAGGAATTGAAGTTACCATGGCAGCAGTGGTTGATAATAAAACGGAAGAAACAGGTGCAGATGAGAAAGCAGATGTTTTGGTGACGGGTTCCCATGGAATCGCTGTAAAAGCAGATGCCGTGTTAGAGGCAGTGGATTTTGACAGTCTGGATATGATTGTTCTGCCGGGTGGTATGCCGGGGACTAAAAATCTGGAAGCCTGCGAAACGCTGATGACACAATTGGATGGGTTTTACAAATCAGGCAAAAGTATTGCAGCAATTTGTGCAGCACCCAGTATTTTTGGACACAGAGGCTATTTAAACGGCCGTAATGCCTGTTCCTATCCCGGTTTTGAAGGACATTTGACCGGTGCCCATGTGACCGAAAATCAGGTAGAGGTTTCAGACCATGTGATTACTTCCAGAGGACTGGGGACAGCCATTCCTTTTGCACTGGCTATTGTAGAACATTTCTGTGGTATGGAACGTGCCGAAGAACTGGCAAAAGGTGTTGTATATAGGTAATGTTTGGTAAGTATGTTAATGTGTAACCAATAATGTTGTGGCAGAGAACATTTATAGAAGTTAAAGGTTTATAGTATGATAAAATTAGAAATCAATGAAAAAGGACAGGCTTTGGCTCCCAAAACACGAAAAATGGGAGCTGAAGCCTTTGTAAAAAACAGCGGGTGTGATATTTACTGGCTGGGTGGTGGCGGTGCAATGATAAACTGTCAGGGCACCATAATTATGATTGATCCGGTTCTTACAGGTTTTGATATGCCCCTGCTCAGGGAAGCACCCATACAGCCTTTTGAGGTGCCGAGAGTAGATGGTTTGCTGGTTACCCATATTGATAACGACCATTTCAGCCGGAAAACATGTAAAGAACTGCGTCCGGTCTGTAAAAGCTATCATGCCACTCAGTATGTGGCAGGTGAGATGCAAAAGGAAGGCATTGACGGTAGTGGGCATGATATAGGAGCGTCTTTTGAAATAGGGGAAGTGCACATTATGCTGACGCCGGTCAAACACAACTGGCAGAATGATTTTCCGGAATACGGATATCGTGAGTGGAAGGAAGAGGAATATTGCGGCTATTGGATAGAAGCGTGTGGGAAAAACATTTGGCTTCCGGGCGACTCCCGGTTGCTGGAGGCCCATTTACAAATGCCGCAACCGGATGTGATTTTGTTTGATTTTTCGGAGGATATCTGGCACATTACGCTGGACGGTGCCGTGAAACTGGCTAATACATACCCGGACAGTGAATTGATTTGTATTCACTATGGCTGCGTTGATGCACCGGATATGCGTCCTTTTAATGGAAATCCTGAGAAACTGTTTGACAGAGTGGTGAACCCCGAGCGGATAAGGGTAATTGCACCCGGAGAAAAGTATACAGTAATCATGGTTAACGTGGTCAGGTGACAAAAAAGAACAATATGTACTCCTCAAATGTCAACTTGTAGGTTTGTCAAACATTTGTTACAGTGATGCGAGATAATTCCTTAGAATTTGGTTTGGTGTCTTCCATCCCAGTGGACGCATAGGGAAGTTGTTGTAATCCCTGCGGTTGTAAAGTTTAAGCTGGTTACTGAAATCTTC
>JAFUNK010000004.1 GCA_017482205.1 Lachnospiraceae bacterium | reverse complement strand
TCCTTCCCTCAAACCGGTTGTAGCGTCTTTAAAATTTGCCAGTTTTTCGGTGTCTATTCTGTACATTTGCATCCCCCTATGTTCAATATTCTGTATTATGCATTTGCTTTAGAACTTGAATGCATAAATTCTCTTTTATTAGATTAACATTTATTTTTATAATACACCATAACATTTTAGGCACATTTTTATTATAAAAAAAGCCACTGCAAAATAGAACTCTCCTACTTTTCAATGGCTTTAATCATTACTTACCTTTTTCAGTTATATTCCATCAAATTCTTCTCAATGGTTTCACTCTAACCATTACTGAACCTCCACACTGTCGGCTACGAAACTGTTTTCTGCTAACAGTGCCATTATCTCACTGCCAGTCAAAACACCGTCATACCGTTGTCCCTTCCACTCATCTAACCACTTTGATTCTTCCACTACATAAATGTGTAATGTCTGTAAATCTTCCTTTCCTGCAAATTTCCACACCTCATAATTTTCATGAATAATATTTAATTCATCTCCTGCATATTCTAAAAGGTTACCGTTTTGGTCAAACACCACTACCCATATCGCCTCTGCACCTGCCACCACCGACACCTGCACTTCATAGTCTGTTTGTCGCACCTCCACAATACCGCAACCGTTTTCTGCAAAAGCATTGACCGGCAATACCTGTAATGTGTCACTGTCACATATAACTTCCATATCCAGTTCCCACAAACCACGCACATCATAAATTACACCCTGTTCCATGCAATATGCTTTGATATGTTTACCGGACATGGTATAGACAAAAGTATCGGGAAGTTCTATACTATGTTCCTCAGCCACCGTAGCAATATCTACCCTCGCAATTCCTATAAAAGTATTCTCATTTAGGAAAACACCTTCCGCAAGTAAGCCGTCCTCACTGCCTGCAATCGGCTTTGTATCATCAAAGCGAATACTGTCCGCCATGTAAAACTGCACTGCACCTTCTGCATAAGGTGCCACATCAGCAAACACCGTCTCCTCACCGATTACTTCCACAGACAGATACAAGTTGTTTTTGTCACAGTAATATTCCGTTACGGTAATTGTCAGTCCCTGGTCACCGGCTGTTACTACGGTCTGCGTTTCACCCCCTGCCAAATTTTCTACCGTTTTATCGTCATCTGCCTGTGCTTGGTTTTCGGGCTGTTCTGCGTTATTCTCCGTACCGACAACCGTTTCCGGTCTCTCTGCCGGTTTTGCCTCCTCTGCTACCTGCGTATACTTCCCTTCATATCCCTCTAACCCATACAGGTAACTGAATACATTGCCAATTATCGGTACTTTCCCCATCGCATTGGCTACTACCGGGAATTTCATTCCCATAACAAAGCAAAGTGCAAATGCTGCTGCCATACCTGCAAAAGAATATCCTATTCTCTTGTACACAACTTTCCTCTTTTGGCTTTTACCGTTATTTACCGCCTCCGCAATCTTCTCATCCAGATTCTTAGGCAGTTTTATATTTTCCCATCCATATTGATTATTCATCTAATCTTCCTCCAAAAATTCTCTCAACCTACTCTTCGCCCTTGCATGATAAACCTTTACCGTTCCTATGGGCATCTCCAACATCTGTGCAATCTCGTCCAATTTCATTCCTGCAAAATATTTTTGGATGATGATTACATTATAGGGATATGCAAGGTTGTCTATTGCATGGTACAAATCCATCTGTTCCTCTCTGGAAATCACCTTTTCCGAAACCGCCTGTTCTTCTTCTGCTTCCGCTTGTACAAATCTACCTTTCTTTTTCCACTCCTGCCTGGCACAGTTAATAAGAATCCTGGTCATCCATGTTCTGAAATACTCCGGATTTCTTAACTTCCCAATAGAAAGCATGCATTGTAAGATACATTCCTGTACAAGGTCCAATGCATCACTTTCATTTTTCATGTATAAAAAAGCAGTTCTGTACAAATATTCTTTTTCTTGTAAAAAAAGCGTTTCGAAAGCCGATATTTTCCCTCGCTTTGCAGCTTTTACAAGACCTATCGTATTTTCATCCACAATCTTTCCTCCTTCTGAGCGCTCATCGTTTACATTGATTAGTGAATATAAACTTCAAAAAGGTTACAAACTTGACAAAAAAACATGGTTCTGAAAAATAATATACAACGCTCATAAATCTTTCTATAACGAAAAAGGCAGAACACTTGTCTCTTTAAAGTGCCTGCCTCTTTACTTTATAAAATTCTCATCTTGTTTTTTATCTATACTTTTGAATTTAATAATTTATTCTAAAAAAACGGATTATACTGCTTCTCATGCTCCACAGTAGTACTATCCCCATGTCCCGGATAAAGCACGGTAGAATCCGGCAATGTGAAAATCTTTTCCCTGACGGACTTGTCTAACTGGCTGCCGCTGCCGGTGGGTAAATCAGTGCGGCCTACGGACTCTTCAAAAATAGTATCACCACAAACCATAAAGCCTGCTTCTTCAAAATAGTAACAGCAACTGTCCGCAGTATGTCCGGGGGTGGCAAACACTTTAATCTCCACGTCGCCTAAGGTAAACGTGGTATCCCCATGAAAGTATTCGTCCGCCTTGACAGCATAGGGGTGCCCTATCTGTGCAGATACATTTAGGCGGGTGTCTTCACAGAGTCTGGGTTCTGAGTCCATGGCATAAATTTTACAACCGGCACACTCTCTTAATTCATTTGCACCCATAATATGGTCAAAATGTCCGTGAGTCAAAAGAATATGAAAAGTTTCAAATCCCAATGCTTTGACTTTATCATAGATTTTTGCACCTGCATCGGGCGGATCAATAATGATAACCTGCTCTCCGCCTTCTCTGTATACCAGATAACAATTGGTGCCGTACATTCCTACTGTCATACGACCGATTTTTAAATCTGCCATTAGCCTCTCGTCCTTTCAATATCGATTACACTTTCTATCGATATAATCTTATCAATCACTCTGTTTAACTCTTCCCTTCCACTGATTTCAAAGGAAGTTGTCAGGGTTGCAACACCCTGTTTATTGGTACGGGTATTCATGGATATAATATCAATGTCTTTCTCCGTAAGGGCACGGGAAATATCTGCCAAAAGTCCGTTACGGTTATTGGCATAAATCACAATTTCCGCAAAATACTTCTCAGACACACCGGTTTCAGGTACCTGCCAGTCTGCTTCTATCAGTCTGGAACGCTCAATTTCGGGCAAATTCAATACATTTACACAGTCTGTTCTGTGAATGGATATGCCACGGCCTCTGGTAACAAAACCTACAATCTCATCCCCCGGTACAGGTGAACAACATTTGGAAAATCTTACGGACACATCCGTAATACCTTTTACGGTAATGCCACTCTTGGACTTCATGGATACCGGTTTGGCAGTAGGAGCATTTTCTGCAATGACCGCCAAAACTTCTTCGTTAGTCAGCTCCTTCTTGTGGTCTCTGTCATAGTATTCCTGTAACTTATTGACAATCTGGCCTTCCTTTAAGGCTCCGTGACCAATTGCCGCAAGCACTGCATCCCAGCTTTGGAAACCGTACTTTCTCTGGATATTCTCCATATACTCTGATTTTAACAAATCAGACGATACAATTCCCCTTGCTTTGCAGTAAGCCTGCAACATTTCCTTACCTTTTACAATATTCTCTTCTTTAAACTCATTCTTAAACCACTGGTTAATCTTGTTTTTAGCCTGTGTACTCTTTACCACATTGAGCCAGTCACGGCTGGGTCCCTTGGAATTTTGAGATGTAATAATCTCGATACGGTCACCGTTTTTAATGACATAATCAATATTTACCAGCTTGCCGTTGACTCTGGCACCTACCATCTTGTTACCCACTGCACTGTGAATACTGTACGCAAAGTCAATGGGCGTAGAGCCTGCAGGCAGATTCTTTACATCACCGTCAGGGGTAAAGCAATACACATTATCGGAAAACAAATCCAAATCGTTTTTCAACAGATTCATAAATTCTCTGTTGTCGGAGGTATCTCTCTGCCACTCCAAAATCTGGCGTAACCATGTCAGTTTTTCTTCTTCCTGTGCCTCCACATGCTTACCATCGGAAGCTTCTTTATATTTCCAGTGTGCCGCGATACCGTATTCAGCCGCCTTGTGCATGTCAAAAGTACGAATCTGTACCTCAAAGGGCTGACCTGCTGAACCTATCAGGGTGGTATGCAGAGACTGATACATATTTACTTTGGGCATTGCAATATAATCCTTGAAACGCCCCGGTATGGGCTTATACATTTCATGTATAACACCCAAGGCTGCATAACAGTCTTTCACATTGTCTACTATAATACGGACTGCAAACAAATCGTAAATCTGATCCAGTGTTTTGTTCTGGTTCTTCATTTTTTTGTAAATACTGAAGAAATGCTTTACACGTCCGTCAATTTCTGCTTTAATCCCCGCATTATGAATATGGGCACCTACTTCTTTTACGATGCCGGCAATATATTCTTCCCTTGCACTCTTGCGGATAGCAATTTTATCTACCAGATCATAATATGCATCCGGCTCTAAATATTTTAAGGACAAATCATCCAGTTCCACTTTAATTTTGGAAATACCCAGTCTTTGTGCAATAGGGGCATATACTTCTATAGTTTCCTTTGCTATCCTCTGCTGACTTTCCGGCTTCTGATATTTGAGTGTCCGCATATTGTGCAGGCGGTCTGCCAGTTTAATCATAATGACACGGATATCCTTTGCCATGGCAAGGAACATCTTTCGCAGGTTTTCTGCCTGCATTTCCAGTCTGGCATCACTTTCAGAACCTGTCCCGCTGCTTAAAGGAATATTTTCCAGTTTGGTAACACCATCTACCAACTGTGCCACTTCCATACCAAATTCTGCAGCAATCTGCTCCTCCGTCATAATGGTATCTTCCACCACATCATGCAAAATTCCTGCTACAATTGTCTCTTTATCCATTTCCAAATCAGCCAGCACAATAGCTACATGAAGCGGATGGATAATATAGGGTTCGCCGGATTTGCGCAACTGGTTTTTATGTGCTTCCTTTGCTACCCCATAGGCTTTTTCAATCAAAGAAATATCATCGGAAGGATGATATTTCTGCACATGGTCAATCAACACCTGATAAAGCTCATCCGGTGCCATAAATTCTTTCAATGCTGTTATTTTGCCATTATCTACAATAACATCGTTTTTTTCTTCTGTCATAAGCATTCATGTCCTTGCAACGATTATTTTTCCTGCATTTCTTTATTTACCTTCATAGGTAATAGCGGCTTCCATACGATATCCTGCAAGTCGCTCCCTGCCCTTTAATCCTGCCAGTTCCATCAAAAATACCAGTCCGGTTACTTCTCCGCCAAGACTTTCAATCAACTGAATCATAGCCTCTGTAGTACCGCCGGTAGCAATCAGGTCATCTACAATAAGTACCTTCTGACCGGGCTTAATGGAATCCTTATGCATCTCAATAGTAGCTGTACCGTATTCCAATTCGTATTCTTTTTCAACGGTTTCACAGGGGAGCTTACCTTTCTTGCGAATGAGTACAAAAGGCTTGTGATTATTATATGCAATAGGTGTACCAAAAATAAAACCTCTGGACTCTGCGCCTACCACCACATCATATTCCCAATCCTTAATCTTTTCCTGCATGGTATCAATTGCCAGACGCAATCCGTCTGCATCCTGCAGTACACTGGTAACATCCCTGAAAATAATACCTTCTTCAGGAAAATCCGGTATGCTTCTTACATATTCTTCCAGTTTCTTCATAGTACGCTCCCATCCGATGCCATCGTTTTTTATGGTATCTCTTTTGTTAATAAATTAAATTTATAATATTATATTATTTTTTGTATAAGAAGTCAAAAAATATTCACTCCAAAGTTTCTTTATTCAAAGTTTCTTTATCCAAGTTTCTCTATTTATCCGTATACAAATTCACATGTAAAACTGTCTGATATCAGTTTTCTTCAAAAAGCCCCGCTCTCTTTAAGAAGTCTTCTCCATAGGGGATATTCTCCGGATAATCGGGTTCTAAGCACAAGGCAAGTAACGCTTCCCTATACTTTTCAGCCATCGCTACGTACTCTTCTCCAAGTCCGTTTTCCGCAGCATTCCTGAAAATCAGATATTGATTATAATTGGCATACATTTCTACACGTTCCCATGCATACTCAAACTCCGGCTCATAATCATCATACAGTACCAATATATCCTGCATCTGGGAATAATCTGCATAGGCTTCCAAATACTGAACTCTGTCCAGACGTGATTCCAACATATTGTACCGTTCTTCTTCGGCTGCTTCCATGACAAAACTAATTACCAATTCTATCATTAACACCAGCAGCCCTAAGGATATGTAAATCATTACCGACTTAAAGTTGAATTTTTTCTTGTAATCCCAGTGTCTGTATATGTAAATATAAAAGGCAGCGATTGCGGCAATAACTATTAAAAATCCTATCATTGTCCTGCCACCTCCAACTTCTCCCAAACAAGCTGAATGGCCGTTTCCTTCACACTATCCTCCAGCCACAGCTCATACCCGTCTTCTTTATTGGGCATAAGAAATACCATATCTTCTTCATAAAATCCGAGATAGCCTCTGAAAAACGCATCCACGGTCATAAGACATTCTTCTGAATTTGCGTGTTCTCCCTCCGCATTGTGGGAAACTGCATCATAGGCATATTCTACCACCCATTCCACATCATACTCGCTAATCTCTTCGCCGTTTTCCACCGCATCCATTATGTCATACATCTTATCACAAAAGTTGTCATACTCCCAGTTTCCCGTAGAGTCAAACTGTGCTAAAACTCTCTCTGCATGGCTTCCGTCTGCAGGCTTTCTGGTATTTCCCCTTTCTGACCATAAAAAAACAAAGAAACTAAAAAGGAGCAGCACTCCAATTAACACTACTAATATAACCCATATTCTGGTCAGCATCTTCTGTACTAGCTCCGGTGTCTTCTGCTTAATCAGAAAAGGTTTTAACAGTTTATTTCTTTCAATCTTTTTTCTGACCTCTTCCTGAAAGGCTATTCCTTCGGGATTTTCCCTGCCACAAAAAGGACAGCTTATACTTTGGGAGGGCACTTCGCCTCCACAATAGGGACACTTCATATTTCCTCCAATCTTAGGGCACCAGTATTTCAAACAGTTTTTCTTCCAAATCAACCAAGTCTTCTGTATCTTCTGTGACTATCCTATCAATCTCTTCCCGGCTGAAGCCTATCTCCGTCAGGTTCTCAACAGTCATATCCAATAGTGATTGTAAAGCATCTTCATTTTCCCGAAATACTCTGTCATTTATATATGTATCAGACAACTTCATTGCCCTTTTTGCTGAACTGATATAATCTCCTGACCAAAACTCAAAGCTCTCCCACAGCTCGTCCCTCGTAAAAGTAGTATATGTATTGACCTGTTCCATATGCTGTACATCCTGCTCCATATCTTCCAGTTCTGCATACACTTCCCACAATTCCCCGTATTTATCATAATCCCTGCCATACAGGTCTTCTTCCCACATATATTCTGACAAAGCGGCATAATCTCCTGCCTGATATAATTCTTCCAGTTTGGCTAACGTGGCATCCTTTCCTGCATATTCCGCTTTTACAAAAATACGGGTGCACAAAAGATAAACAACAGTCAGCAGAACACCTATTGCCAGTACAATGCCTATGCCGATTAGCAATTTCTTCGTCCACCTTCCGGCAGTCCTCCCGGCATATCCCTCTGCCTCTTTTTTGATGTTTTCCGCTTCCCTGTCATACCTTTCTAAAATCTGCCTTTTTTGGCGTTTGGCTTCTTTTCTGTTTTCAGAATGACAATAAGGACACTGCAAAAGATTACTGTCAAATTCAGCTCCGCACTGATTACAAATCATAATTTCTCCCTCTTAAATGCATAGAAATTTTCCATGAATTTACAAAGGAGTCTGCATAGGCAATACACCTGTGCAAACTCTTTTATAAACGCAGTTTCAATCATATCAACCGCCAAAAATATTTACCAAATCATTAAAGAACACAATTACCATGAGTATCATAAAGAAAACCAGACCTACAAAGTGTACGATACCTTCTTTTTCAGGTGGGATAGGTTTCTTTCTGAATACTTCAATCAGTAAAAATACCAGTCTTCCGCCGTCCAGTGCAGGAAGCGGCAGTAAATTCAAAATTCCTAAGTTTACAGACAACAAAAGCACTATGGTCAGCATGTTATAAACCACAGCTTCTGTTCCGTATTCTTTGGAGGTTTCATAGGTCTTACCTACCACATTGACTGCAATACCTACCGGTCCTGCCACATCTTCTCTACTAAAATTACCGGTAATCAGCATTCCCAGGCTTTTATAAGTATTGTTTACACAGTAACGCATTTCATAAAACGCATCTGCAAATACGGACAAGCCAGGCTTTTCATCCTTTTTAGTGCTCCATACGCCCATCATATAGGAACCTGAAGCCGCATCATAAGAAGGTGTCAGTTCCGTAGTATAACGCTGTCCATCCCGCTCATAGACAATTTCCATGGTATCTGCACCGTTTAAATACGTTATCAGGGAAATATCTGCAAACAGATAGGTCTTCTCCCCATCCAAACGGACAATCTTATCTCCTGCCATAAGACCTGCTGTTTCTGCGGGACTTCCCTCAGAAACACCACTGATAACCGTATCCGCCGGCGGTATAATAGATACTACTATCACTGCCACAATAAACGCCAGAATAAAGTTAAAGAGCGGTCCTGCCACTACGGTTGCTATTCTTGCCCATACACTTGCTTTGGTAAAAGAGCCTTCTCCGCCACCGTTCTCTGTTTCCAGCCCATCTTCACCTTCAAACATACAGGCTCCGCCTATGGGAAGCAACTTGATAGCGTATTTTGTTTCCTTTTTGGTAAAGGAACAGATAGTCGGTCCCATACCTATAGCAAACTCCACTACATGAATACCGTTTTTCTTTGCCAGAAGAAAATGTCCGAATTCATGGGAAAGCACTACTACACCGAATATTAAAATAAATAAAATTAAAGTCATCATAAATATTTTCCTGCTATATATTCATAGGTTTCTTTTTCTGCGGCAAGTATCTGTGCCACATCAGGATTTTCAATCCGCTTGTGATTCTGCATACATGCCTCAATAATTTCTGCAATTTGCAGATACTCTATCTTACCGTCCAAAAACAGACTGACTGCCTTTTCATTTGCCGCATTGAGTACCGTAGGCATACTGCCGCCCATCTCTCCTGCTTCATAAGCAAGTTTCAATCCTCTGAAAGTTTCCATATCCGGCTTTTCAAAGGTAATATTCGCCAGTTCATAAAAATCCAGTCTCTTGCCTTCCATGGGGCGTCTGTCAGGGTAAAATAATGCATACTGGATAGGCAGCTTCATATCAGGTGTACCAAGCTGTGCCATAATACCGCCGTCTACATATTCCACCATGGAATGAATAATACTCTGGGGATGTACCACTACCTGAATTTGTGAAAAATCCACATCAAACAGCCATTTTGCCTCTATTACTTCCAGTCCCTTATTTACCAGTGTGGAAGAATCAATGGTTATCTTCCTGCCCATGAACCAATTGGGATGCTTTAGTGCATTCTCAGGCTTGATATTTACAAGTTCTTCCTTTTTCTTTCCTCTGAATGGACCGCCGGAAGCTGTCAGTAAAATCTTCTCTATCCTATTCTTAGGTTCTCCGTTCATGGACTGGAAAATGGCACTGTGCTCACTGTCTACCGGAAGAATGGATACCCCTTTCTCCCTTGCCAGCGGCATAATGATATGTCCTGCACAAACCAGCGTTTCCTTATTGGCAAGCGCAATTGTCTTACCTGCTTCTATTGCTGCAATGGTAGGTCTTATACCAATCATGCCCACAATTGCGGTCACCAATACCTCAACCTCAGGCAAAACCGCCAGTTCCAAGAGTCCGTCCATACCGCATAATATACGGACTTCCATATCGGACACTCTCTGTTTTAAATCCTCTGCGGCTTCCGCACTCCACATCACAGCTACTTTGGGATGAAACTCCCTTACCTGCTGTTCCATTAAAGTCACATTACCGCCTGCAGCCAGTGCAACCACTTCTAAATCTTTGTTTGTTCTTACTATTTCCAATGTCTGAGTACCAATGGAACCTGTGGAACCCAAAATCGCAATTTTTTTCATGTCAAATATACCCTTCTGCAAGCCTTTCACAACAATATTTCTGCCTGTAAAATTATCCCGTCTTATTTGATTAACAGTGCCGTCATAAAGAAAATCATAGGTGCTGTCACAATTACACTGTCAAAACGATCCATAATACCGCCATGTCCGGGAATCAGCTTGCCATAGTCTTTAATTTCATGATTTCTCTTAATGGCGGAAGCTGCCAAATCTCCCACCTGGCTCATTACCGCTCCTGCCATGCAGATAACTGCAATAATCCATACTACGGACTGGTCTGCTATGACTTTATCCACTACAAAAAATGCATACAAAGCTCCGATAAGTCCTGCTCCTAAGACACCGCCGATACAGCCTTCCCAAGATTTCTTTGGGCTTAACACCGGAAACGCTTTGTGCTTACCGATTAACATTCCTACAGCATATGCACAGGTGTCACATCCCCATGAACTGATAATAATCAGCCATACAATATAGATACCGTAATTTAATTCTCTTGTCAGGTATAAAAAGGACAACATAACCGGTGCATACATAAAGCAGAAAAAATTGGCCATAATCTGTTCACTGCGGTATTTTGGGAAAGTTACCACATACACGCACATGCTTCCCATAAATACACCGATAACCGCCATAACCGCCAACAGCATATTGTCAGAAAAGAATATTGCCGCATAATACGCTATGGTCCCCAATATTCCCACTACTTCAGTGCCATTCACTTTTCCTTTGGTATGAATCCCCACTGCTTTCGTCAATTCCAGATATCCGATTATAGATATTATAAATGCCACCGCTGCCAACAACGGTCCGCCCAGTATCAATGTAACCAGTGCAATTACTACCAGTACAATGCCACTCAGCAATCTGGTTAAAAACATATCTATTCCTCCTTCACAAGGCCGTATCTTCTGTCTCTCTTAGTATATGCTTCTATTGCTTTTACCAATTCCTCTTTTGAAAAATCCGGCCACGGTACAGGTGTAAAATAAAATTCCGTGTATGCCAGCTGCCAGAGTAAAAAGTTGGAAATCCGCTGTTCATTACAGGTACGAATCAGCAAGTCCGGTTCAGGAAGTCCGTAGGTATCCAGATTGTCACCAATCATCTCTTCGGTAATCTCTTCGGGCTTTAATTCACCTGCTGCAATCTTTTCTCCCAACCGCTTCACACAACGACGAATTTCATCCCTGCCTCCATAGTTTAATGCAATCTGAAAATGCAGCCCATCATTATTTTTCGTTGCCTCTTCCAGTTCTGCAATACGCCTTCGGATATCATCATCCAATCTACTCTTATCCCCGATAACTCTTACGCACATACGATTCTTTTCTGCTGTTTTTAAACATGTCTTCATATAGTTTCGCAACAGTTTCATCAGTGCATCCACCTCATCCTGAGGTCTGTTCCAGTTTTCTGTGGAAAACGCATACACGGTCAGATATTGTATGCCCATACGATATGCTTCTTCACAAATAACCTCTACTGTCTTTGCCCCCTGCACATGCCCGTAATTGCGGGGCATTCCTTTTGCTTTTGCCCATCTGCCGTTACCATCTAAAATAATAGCCACATGGTTAGGTATTTTTAATCCTTCTATGGACTGTCCCATTCACACCATCCTCCTGTTTAATCAACCGAAGGGCAGGTCGCAGGACCTGCCCTCTTGTGTTTTACACAGTCATAATTTCTTTGGACTTGCTTTCAATCAAAGCGTCTACATCTTTGATATATTTGTCGGTCAGCTTCTGTAACTGGTCTTCTAACTGTTTGATTTCGTCTTCGGAAATATCGGTCTTAGCCAGTTTCTTAAACGCATCGTTACCGTCTCTACGGATATTGCGGACTGCAACCTTAGCGTCCTCGCCTTTTTTCTTTACATCTTTTACAAGGTCTTTTCTTCTTTCCTCGGTCAGTTCCGGAAATACCAGTCTGATAACAGCACCGTCATTGGAAGGAGTGATACCGATATCAGAAGTCATAATGGCCTTTTCAATTGCTTTAATCAGGGATTTTTCCCAAGGTGCAATCTGGATAATTCTTGCTTCGGGAACAGTAATGTTACCCACCTGCTGAATAGGGGTAGGCGTTCCGTAATAATCTACACGCAGCTTATCCAATACATGAGGATTTGCACGTCCTGCACGGATGCCGGCATAATCGCTCTCCAGAAATTCATATGCTTTTTTCATCTTGTCATCATATACTTTAATTCTTTCGTCCATATTTTCCTCATTTCTGCTGCCGTGCAGCTTTTTATTTTATGTTTCTGCCTCAAAATTTGTTACAGACTATTACAGACCATATTCGCCGATTACTTCCCTGTAATCCGTTTTATGCCTGTCAATATTATACCGTTACTTTTGTACCTTTAAATTCACCCTTTACGGTATTTACAATACTGTTTTCTTCGTTCAGACCAAATACCCACATAGGCATCTTATTGTCTCTTGCCAGAATGGATGCAGTCATATCCACTACCTGTAAATTCTTGGCAATCACTTCATCGATGCTGACTTCATCATACTTTTTAGCGGTAGGCACTTTTGCAGGGTCTGCATCATATACACCATCAATGGATTTTGCAAGAAGAATCACATCGGCGTCCACTTCCACTGCTCTGAGCACCACGCCGGTATCTGTCGAAAAATAAGGATGTCCCGTACCACCTGCAAAGAAAACTACCATTCCCTTTGCAAAGTATTTATTGGCTCTGTCCTTGGAGAACAGTTTGGTAAAGGAACCGCATTCAAAAGGTGTCAGTACATTGGTCTGCATTCCCACGGAACGGAAAATCTCAGACACATAAATACAGTTCATAATCGTAGCCAGCATACCAATCTGGTCCGCTTTGGTTCTGTCAATATTTTCACTGGAGCGACCTCTCCAGAAATTGCCGCCACCGGTTACAATACCGATTTCATATCCGTCATCAACAAGCTGCTTAACCTGCAGTGCTACCTTTCTGACAGTTTCCTCATCAAAACCCATATGCTTGTCGCCTGCAAGTGCTTCTCCACTCAATTTCAGTAATATTCTACGCATAGAACAGACTCCTCTTATTTATTTTTTCCTTTTTTGTATTCATCAAAGAAAGCGGTAGGATTTACTTCTGCATAGCACTGTGAACACATACCTTCGATAACCGCACCGTTGTTAATCTGTACAGCTTTGGACTTGATATTACCCATTACAATAGCGGATGCATCCAGGATAACAGGACCTCTTACATCAATATCTCCCTTTACCGCACCGGCAATTACTGCACTCTTTGCAGAAATGTTACCGATAATAACAGAGCTCTGTCCAATCTTGACAGCACCTTCACTGACTACTTCACCGGTAATCTTTGCATTATCCGCATAGATTTCTGCTGCTTTGGAATTACCGTTAATGGAACCGGTAATATTTAACTTACCAAGAATATCGATATTACCGTTTACTGCACCGATAACTTCCATGGAACCTTCGGAGGAAACATCACCGGTAATTGTCATTCCTGCGGTAATAATTGCGGTTTCATCTACTGCGGTCTTTGTCTGCATATCCATCTTTTTCTCTTCCCCTTTTGTCTCTTCTTTTTCACCAAATGCTGCTCTAATGCTTGTTTCTAAATCCGTTTCCGGTTCTTCTTCCATCTTTGTAACATCCATATCTTCCGGTAATTCAATGGAGTCCACACGTCCAAGCATGGCTTCCAACTGCGCCATATCATCTGCATTATCTGTATCCACAGCCTGCTCCTCTGCAACTACAGTTTCTGCTTCTTCTGTTGCTGTAGTATCCTCTGCTTCTACCTCATCTTTTACTTCATTTGCAGTCTCTTCCGGCATCAATTCATTTACTGCCTGGGATAAATCTTCTTTTAAATCCGAGAAAAAACCCATTTCTTTATTCCTCCGTTTCTTCTTGTGCTATTTTTATATGCTGAACAGGTACTGTATCATCCGTAATTGGTAACAGCTCCGTGTTTTCCATAGCCTGTATTTTTTCTATCAGCATCGGCAGTGCCTCCACCGTAGTCCCTTTTCCCGCCGCATCATGCAACAAAATAATGACGGTCTCGTGCTTTTCTATTCCTGCCATACAATTTGCAACTAACTCTTCTGCTGTATACTGGGTACCTGTGGCATCCTGCGAGGAAACATTCCAGTCAAAATAAACGATTCCTTCCTCGTTTAAAAATGCAATCAGTTCTCTGACACTCACATCGCTTACGCGGTTAGAACTGCCACCCGGAAAGCGATAATATTCTGACCGCACTCCCGTAACATCAAATAAATAGTTTTGCAGTTTATAAAAATCTGTCGAAAACGCATCCACAGATGCATATATCTCGTCATATTTGTGGGTATAGGAATGCATACCCAAAGTATGTCCTTCTTCTACAATCCGCTGATACGCCGCTTCTGCCCATTCCCCTTCTTTGCCCGTCACAAAAAAGGTTGCTTTCACATCATACGCTGCCAGAATATCCAGGATATCCGCCGTATTGGAGCTGGGACCATCATCAAATGTCAGATACACCCTGCGCACCGGCTCTGCATCTTCATCCATGGGTAATACGTTCTCCGGTGGTGCAGCAGGTACTTGATTTTCTGTTTCCCCTACCTGTACCCGTTCCTCAGACTGTTCACTGCCGGAGTTTGTCCCCTCCGCAGTAACTCCCTCTGTATCCGTATACGATGCTCCGTCCTGCATGGGTGTTTCGGACTGCTGCAGTGCCAATACCACCATTTCTTCCATCCGGTTCAACTGTTTTTCAAGACTGCCTATCCTGAAAAAGAGAATCACGCACAATACAATGGGTATCAATATAGCCGTCATCAGGGAAAGTATAATAAGACGCTTTAACATCTGCACTCTTTTACGCCTCATATCAGGCTGTGCATCCATTTTCACCGCCATTGCTTTCTCCTCCACATAATCATAAATAAGTATACCACAGATATTGTCGGGACGAAAGCAAAAAATATGTTTTCAATGCACCTAATTTAAAAAAGCTTCCACAATTACTTTTTCTGCTTCTTCTTCTGACAATCCTAAAGTCTGAAGTTTCATCATCTGGTCGTTATTAATTCTGCCAATAGCTGCCTCATGGATAATCGCCGCATCAATGTGATTGGCATTGATTTCGGGAATAGACGCCACTTTTGCTTTCTCCATAATAATAGAATCACACTGAATGTGGGCATGGCATCCGGCATTTCCGATTGCCTTAGGATGAAAACTCTGTACAGATTCCCCCTTTGCAACGGAACGGGAAATAATCTGGGCACTGCTGCCGGTTCCCGCAAGCACTACATCCATATCAGAAACTGCCGTCTGCTTATCATGTGTCATAAGTCTTTCGGTTACGATAATCTTCGCGCCCTCCAAAAGCTCTACATGGGTCTTTCTGTCGGTAGAGTCCACACCTTCTATCTGTGCAGTATCCAAAGTAAACACTGCATCCTCTTTTAAATAAATATTGGTTACGGGATTTAAGATGCGGGCACCCGTGCCTTCACCTGCACCATAATGTTTTTCAGTATAGGTAACATTTGCCCCTTTACCGATATGAAAGCTGTGGACACCGTCATGTCTGCTGTCATTGCAGCCTGAATTGTGGATACCGCAACCTGCCACAATCGTAACACTTGCACCATCTTCTACATAAAAATCGTTGTATACCAAATCGGTCACACCGGAATTGGTTACCACTACGGGAATATGCACAGTCTCATCCTTGGCTTCGCTACTGATATATACATCAATCCCCTGATGTCCGTCCGTTCTCTTTTTTATCTTAATATGCTCCGTATCACCATGACAGAGGGCATAACCGTTCTGCCTTAAATTATATGCACCCTCCTGCTTAAAACCTTCCTCATCAATTACGTCAAGCACTTGTTGTGTAATCTTATCTATTTCCATTATTCCTCTCCATCCTGCTACTCAGCCTTATTGCAGCCAAAGAAACCGCCACCAGCAAATAAATCCTTAGAAACCTCATCCCTGGTGCCGATTTTTTCAATCTTGCCACCTTTTAACAACATAATGCGGTCTGCCATATTAATCAGTTTTTCCTGATGTGAAATAACTATAATACTCTCTTTCTTTTCCCTGTGAATTTTCTCAAACTGCTTAACCAGCATGGAAAAACTCCACAAATCAATACCTGCTTCCGGTTCATCAAACAAACAGATTTTGTGCTTTCCTGCCAGTACGGTAGCTATTTCAATACGCTTCATTTCTCCACCTGACAGGGTATCATCCACCTGACGGTTTAAATATTCCCTTGCACACAATCCCACGCCGGAAAGTAAATCACAACAGCTTGTCTCCGACAAACTTCCGCCCGCTGCAATCGCCAGCAGTTTTTTCACTGTCATCCCTTTAAATCTGGGCGGCTGCTGGAATGCATAACCCATTCCGGCTTTTGCACGCTCATTTATGGACATGTCTGACACTTCCCCGCCATCCAACACAATACTGCCTTGAGAGGCTTTTTCTATTCCCATCAGAAGTTTAACCAATGTAGATTTACCGCTGCCGTTGGGACCGGTAATTACCAACATTTCTCCCGGTTTCACTTCAAAAGAAATATCATCTATAATTTTTCTTGTCTTTCCTTCCTCTGTAACGGAAAAAGAAAGATTTTTTGCTTTTAACATATCATTTCTCCTTTTCACCCACCTGTTGGGGATAACTCTTAATTATAATACCATGTCCATTAAAAATTTCAATAAAAATTGTCTTTAGAAACCCTTATCATTAAAAAAATATCATTTTCTTATGGTAAAATCTGTGATATACTGTTTTCATAAATCCCAATTGAAGGAGACTCACTTAATGACAATCAGAGAATCTGCGGAAAATTATCTGGAAACCATACTTATGTTGGGCGAAAAACTTCCTGTTGTTCGCTCTGTTGATATTGCTACAGAATTAAACTTTAAAAAATCCAGCATCAGTGTCGCCATGAAACACCTGCGTGAAGATGGTTATATTACTGTTACGGAGCAGGGCTATATTTACCTGACTGATAAGGGTCGCCAAATTGCCGAAACCATGTACGAGCGTCATAAACTGATAACTTCCTGGCTGATTTCTCTGGGTGTAGATGAAAAAATCGCCACTGAGGATGCCTGCAAAATCGAGCATCACATCAGCAGCGAAAGTTTTGAAGCTCTCAAACGTCACATTCATCACACTTAAAAGTTTTTCTATATATTTCAATAAATATACCCTGCGGAAATTCCGCAGGGCGTTTTTGTCTTATATCATATTTTCCGTTTTCACATTACTGCTTCTTCCGGTTTATTTTTACATTACCGGTTCTTCCGGTGCTTTTGTATATAATACTTTTAATATAATAGGCGTTGCAATGCTGGATACAATAATCAGGAAAATAACTGCCGTGAAATAAACCGGAGTCAGAAGACCTACGGAAAGTCCTTTCTGTGCTACAATCAGTGCCACTTCACCTCTGGTCATCATACCAACACCGATTTTCAAACAGTTAATTCCTCTAAAACCGCAAAGTCTGGACATCAAACCACAACCGATAATCTTTGTTACCAGTCCCACTACTACAAAGGCTGCTGCAAACAACAAAATCCCGCCGGTTACATTGTCAATATTGGTCTTTAAACCGATACTCGCAAAGAACACCGGACCAAAGAGCATATAGGAATTGATATCCATTTTTTCTGCAATATACTCTGAATCTCTAATGGAACAGAGAATAATACCTGCTACATAAGCACCTGTAATATCCGCAATACCAAAGTACCTTTCGGCAATATAGGAAAATGCAAGACACAGTGCCAGTCCGATAATGGGAATTCTTCTGGTATGGGGATATCTGTTATCAATTTTCTTAAATATCTTGTAGATAATAAAACCAACCACACCTGCAAACAGGAAAAACAGTACTGTGTTTAAAACAACCTTTCCAGGGTTAGAATCCGGATTTTTAAATCCGATTACGAAAGTCAATACAATAATACCGATAACATCATCTATAATGGCCGCACTTAAAATCGTAGTACCGATTTTTCCTTTCAGCTTACCCATCTCTTTCAAAGTTTCAACCGTAATACTTACGGATGTGGCAGTCAGAATCACACCAATAAATACTGCCTGATAGAAGCCTTCCGACCCCCACGGGGACGCTCCGTAAAAGCCCATATATAAAAGTGCTCCACCAACGAGCGGTACAAATACACCCGCACAGGCAATCAGTAACGCCTTGGGACCTGTTTTCAACAAATCCTTTAAGTCTGTTTCCAGTCCTGCCGAGAACATCAGCAGTACAACACCGATTTCTGCCATCTGTACCAAAAAATCCGTCTGCTGTACCAAACCTAATATGCTGGGTCCAATCAAAAGACCTGCTACAATTTCACCAACTACCTGCGGTGCTCTTAATTTACGCGCCACAATACCAAAGAATTTTGCAAACACAATAATGATCGCCAAATCCTTAAACACACTGTATGCTTCCATACTCTCTCCTCATCCTCACTTTCGCTCCATCAAGGTACTTTCCTTACATACCTTTTCAAAACCTTTAACATGATACTGCTTTGTTTTTCCTCTGTCAACAAAATTCTATAAAAAAACCGTCTGCCTCCCTGCGGAAGCAAACGGGTCATCTCTTTACCGATTAAAAATAACTTTCTTCTGATTTACGTAATAAAAAATGAATTTTACTTTCTACATCTTTTGAAAGGGAACGAATCAGTTCTTCTGCCTCTTCTTTGGAATTATCATTGATGCAGAACACGCACACATTTCTGTTGCGTTTAAAAATCCCCAACTTGTGCCACTTTATATAATAGGAAATCCTGTTGCGCAACAAAACCCTCTCTATCTGCTGCTTTACTTCCATATCAGTAGTCTCGCAAAGTTCAATCTCATTATGCACTTTTACTTTGGTGTATTCCGGTTGCATATTGTTCTCTCCGATTTATAATATTTTTACCTTTATATATTATAACACAAACTTTTTTGATTTTCATCAAAAAGTTATATTTTTTCCATCGCATAAAAAAATAATGGTTCCCAATTCATCTGTGCGAAACACTTCTGCACCCACAGATGCCAATCTGTCCAATACTACCCTGTGGGGAAATCCATAATCATTATCTTTTCCGCAGGAAATCACTGCGTATTTCGGGTGCACAGTTTCCAAAAATGTTGCTGAACTGCTATAACTGCTGCCATGATGCCCTACAATCAAAATATCTGTTGCTATCTCCTGCTGCGTCATATATGCTTCACAATATTGTTTCCCGTCCCCATACAAAAGAATACTGAACTCTCCATCTGAAATGTGCACACCTAAGGAGCTTTCGTTGATATTTTCTTTGATTGGCTGCCACTCAGGGTCGGGACAAACTATGGTAAAAGACATGTCTCCCAAAGGATACGTATCTCCCGCCTTGGGATAATCCGTAAGCGGTTCTTTTTCTTCAATTGCCGAAAGAAGCTCTGCATAGCACACGGTTTCACACATATCGATGTCAATATCCGGCATCAGCACCCTGTCTACCGGTATTTCCCGCAAAATCTTTGCGGCTGCCCCGATATGGTCTTCATGGGGATGTGTGAGCAACAGATAATCCAATCCGGTTACTCCCTGTTCAGCCAGATAGTTCAATACAAAATTGGCATCATCCTTATTGCCGGTATCAGCCAACATAACACACTCTTTGCTGATAATTAATGTGGCAGATGCCTGTCCCACATCAAGGCAATGTACCTCCCAGAGCGTTTCTTCTATTACAGCGTCCCCGGCAGTAACGTCCTTTGACACCTCGTGTAGTTCTTCATCACCGGACAATAGTAAATCAACGTGCCCGCTTCCCCACAAACACACCAGAAAAAGGAAACTGCCGGTCATAAGCGAATACAAAACACTCCACACCCTGCCCGTTTTCCGGGACCGTTTTCTTCTATAACCTGTCATTCTATCTGCTCCGTACCGTAAGCATTTTTTTAATTTTGCTTTTTAAACGCTGCATTGCATTATCCGTAGACTTTTCATCCCTGCCAAGAACTCTGGCTATCTGTGAATAACTCATTCCCGTCAGATGCAAATCCAGTACCTGCTTTTCAAAAGCACTCAGTTCCTGCTCAATCTGCTTTTCCAAATATTCCACATTTTCTTTATCAATTATCAAGTCTTCCGGATTCAGACCATTGTCAGCCAAAACCGATAACACACTATTTTCTTCTTCTCCCTGTCCGGTACTGCCACCGTACAAAGAAATATAAGAGTTTAAAGGAATATGTTTCATTCTTCCTGCCGCCTGTACCGCAGAGTACATCTGCCTGCTGATACAAAGTTCTGCAAAAGTAAAAAAGCTGGCATCTCTGCCACAGTCATAGTCCCTGATTGCCTTAAACAGACCTATCATACCTTCCTGAATCAGGTCATCCCTGTCCGCCCCTAAAATAAACATGGAACCGGCTTTGCTTCGTACCAGATTTTTGTACTTATCCATGATATAGTCCGTAATCTGCTCTTCCCCATCCCGAAGCCTGACAATCAGCTCTTCGTCGGTTATTTGTGAAAAATCCTGCATATCCTCTTTTGTCTCCTTACCCTTTCAGTCTCTGGCGGACAATTTCATACGCCAGTACCCCTGCTGCCACGGAGGCATTTAAGGAGTCGATATCGCCCTTCATAGGGATAGAAGCAACCATGTCACATTTCTCTTTTACAAGTTTGCCTACTCCGGCACCTTCGTTACCGATAACCACACCGATAGGCCCTTTTAAATTTAAATCATACATAACTGTGCCACCCATGTCTGCACATACAAACCAAAGACCTTCTTTTTTCAAGTCTTCTATGGTGCGGGCAAGATTAGTGACTCTGGCTACCGGGGTATAATTTAATGCACCTGCAGAGGTTCTTGCCACTACTGCAGTCAGACCTACCGCTCTGTCCTTGGGTATAATCACCCCATGGGCACCTGCCAGATTGGCGGTACGGATAATGGCACCTAAATTGTGCGGGTCTTCAATATTGTCCAAAAGAAAAATAAAAGGCGGTTCTCCTTTTTCCTTTGCTACATCCAAAATATCCTCTACTTCCGCATAGGTATATGCCGCAGCCTGGGCAATGACGCCCTGGTGCTTTCCGGTATCGGACATCTGGTCCAGTCTTTCTTTGGTCACATATTTCACCAGCGTACCTGCCTTTTTCGCTTCCCTTTTAATGGTCATAATCGGTCCGTCCTGACAACCGTCCAAGACAAAAAGCTTGTCGATGGGTTTGCCGGAACGGTATGCTTCTATTACGGCATTTCTGCCTTCAATGGTAAATTCTTCGTATCCCATGGTATTCTCCTTACAGTTCCATCTCCAGTTTCGCAAGTCCGGTCTTAACCAGATGTAAAATCCGGTCCGTATCATCCATTAAGTATAAAAATCCAACCAAGGCTTCAAAACCGGTTGCTTTTCTGTAATCTGCAATGCTTGCATTTTTTGCAGTGGTGTAGGATTTGGCATTACGGCCTCTTTTGTAAACCGCTTCTTCGTCGGAAGTCAGTTCCGGTAATAAGGCTTCTATCATCGCCGCCTGTGTCTGGGCCTTAACGTAACTGCTGGTCTTTTTATGTAACACATTTGCGGCCTGATTGGCACGCTCCACTACAACCGTGCGGATAATGATATCATAAACCGCATCCCCTATATATGCCAAAGTAAGAGGTGAATATGCACGCACATCCACCTCTTTCACTGCAAAGGTCTCTTTTATTTTTGCCAGTAAACTTAAGCTTTCCGCCATTTTACGCCCTCTCTGGTATCTTCCAAGATGATGCCCTGCTCCAACAGTTCATTACGGATGGCATCAGCTGTAGCAAAATCCTTGGCTTTCTTTGCTTCTTTTCTTTCCTCAATCTTTGCAAGAACATAGCTTTCCAGCTCTGCATCCACTGCAGGTGCCTCTTCTGTCTTCGCATTTAATAAATCTAAGGAAAGCACTTCATCAAAGCTCTTCGCAAGTTCTTTCTTTGTTTTATCGTTCATGTCAGCCTTAAGCATCTCATACAAAACAGTAATTGCCATAGAAGAATTCAAATCATTGCTAAGTGCTTCTTCAAAGCGTGCCCTGTATGCATCAAACTTATCCTGTTCGATTTCGCCCGCGTCAGATAAGTCACTGATTTTCTTCACAAGCTTATTATAAGCTACCGTCATGTTATCCAGTACTTCGTATGAGAACTCTAAGGGTTTGCGGTAATGGGACTGTAAACAGAACAGTCTGTACACCAGCGGATTATAACCCTTGCTTTCCAAAAGAGATACGGTTAAGAAGTCTCCCTTGGACTTACTCATTTTGCCGGATTTATCATTTAAGTGATGTACATGGAACCAGTAGTTACACCACTTATGTCCCAGATAGGCTTCACTCTGTGCAATTTCATTGGTGTGGTGAGGGAAAATATTGTCGATACCGCCACAGTGGATATCCATATATTCACCCAGATGCTTCATGCTGATGCAGGAGCACTCTATATGCCAGCCGGGATAACCTAATCCCCAGGGACTTTCCCACTTTAATTCCTGATCATCAAATTTGGATTTGGTAAACCAAAGTACAAAGTCACTTTTGTTTTTCTTGTTGGCATCTTCTTCTACATCATCACGTACGCCTACCAAAAGTTCATCTTCATTCTGTCCGGAGAATACATGATAATTTTCCAGCTTAGAAGTATCGAAATAAATATTGCCGCCCATTTCATAAGCGTATCCCTTTTCCAGCAGGGCACTTACCATATGGATAAATTCCGCAATACAATTGGTTGCAGGCTCTACTACATCAGGACGCTTGATATTTAATTTATTACAGTCTGAAAAGAATGCATCGGTGTAAAACTGCGCGATTTCCATCACAGTCTTGTGCTCTCTCTTTGCACCTTTAAGCATCTTATCTTCACCGGTATCTGCATCACTGGATAAATGACCTACATCAGTAATATTCATAACACGCTTTACATCATAGCCTACGTAACGCAGTGTTTTCTCCAGTAAGTCTTCCATAATATAGCTTCTTAAGTTACCGATGTGGGCAAAATGATATACGGTAGGTCCACAGGTATACATTGCTACCTTGCCATCTTCATTGGGTATAAACAACTCTTCTTTCTTGGTTAAAGAGTTATATAATTTTATCTTATTTTCCATCTCAAATTTCCTCCTGTCAGGAAATGTAGTTTCCTATGTAAGAATAAAGCAAATCCCTATGGTTTGTCAACCGGATTTGCCTTGTCTTTTCGATATAAACATTGTCGTGTGCACAAGAAAGTTATGCCGCTATTTCAATTAATGCGGTGTATTCTTTACGCTTTTCCGCAACCGGGACAGCCCGTACACTTTTCGCCACCCTGTCCGCTTACGTCTGTAGCGTACAGTTCTCTGGGTGTGGTGAGCATACAGATAGCCTGAGAGGAAATGCCTGCTCCGCTACCGGTAAAGCCCAATCCTTCTTCTGTGGTGGCTTTTACATTGACCTGTTCTACCGTTATGTTTAATGCGCTTGCAATATTTTCCCGCATGATATCGATGTGGGGACGCATTTTCGGTGCCTGTGCAATAATGGTAGCATCGATATTTTCTATAAGAAAGCAGTTTTCTTCCAACAACTCTCCTACACGCTTTAACAATACCATGGAAGAGGCTCCCTTATATGCAGGGTCCGTATCCGGAAAATGTTTGCCGATATCTCCTAACGCTGTTGCTCCTAACAGTGCATCCATAATGGCATGTAAAAGAACATCTGCATCCGAATGACCCAAAAGTCCCTTTTCATAGGGTATTTTGACCCCGCCGATAATCAGGTCTCTATCTTCTACCAGTTTGTGTACATCATATCCCATTCCTATACGCATAAGTATCTCCTGTTCTTTTAACAGTATTCCCGCCGGCATGCCTGCTTAATCTGCTTTGATTGTAATTCCCTGCCGCCGGCTATCTGCTATTCAGTTTACCACACCTACACCGTGAATTCCACTGTTTGTTTCTTTTAAATGCACTGCTTATTGCACAATTTCTATCAAACATTAACAGCTGAACGACTTGTATTTAAAAGACTTGCATTTGAACACTTCCCTCTTTTTGCAAACCGCTCAATCCCATTATGCGGTTGCACTTGCCAAGCCTGCAATATGCTGTCCTAAAATTTCCTTAGCCTCTTCAATGCTTAAGTTGGATTCTTCCAACAGAGAACTGATTGCTTCCATTTCTTTTTCTCTCTTTTCTTTTTTCAGTTCCGCCAGTTCTTTTTCCTCGGAAGATACTCTGACTTTTAAAGCCGCAATCACTTCTTCTTTTTCTCTGATTTTTTCTTCAATAGGTTTTCTTTGTCCTCTTGCCATATTTTTCCTCGCATTCTGCCCGAAAGGGGCTATTTTTCTACCATGTGCAAAGTGTTTTGTCAGCACCTGATGCATCGCACCATATGCAAAATTCATGCTTCTACGTATTGCACCGCACAATTAGTATAGTATATGGACAAGAATTCCCTTTTATTCCTAAATCAGTAGAAATTTGCCAACTTGTAAAGAAATTGCATTAACTAAGCGTACTGTCCTGCCTGCACTTTCCACATCTGTGCATACTTACCGTTAATATGTAACAATTCTGTATGACTGCCTTCTTCTATAATACTGCCATTTTCAAGCATGTAAATTCTGTCTGCAATACGTGTGGTGGAAAGACGGTGAGAAATAAATACTACCGACTTTTTGTCCGCTACCGTAAGCATGGAATGGTTTAAGTGATACTCTGCAATCGGGTCCAAGGCACTGGAAGGCTCATCTAAGATAATCAGATTGGCTTCTTTATAAAACACTCTTGCTACTGCCAGCTTCTGTCCCTCGCCACCGGAGAGGTTTACACCTTCATCCTCAAACTCTGTAGTAAGAGGTGTATTAAGTCCCTCCGAAAGGGTTTCTAACCGCTCTGCAAATCCGCTCTTTTGAAGTGACTCACCGACCGCCGTATCCTCCCCTTTATCTGCAAAGTCCAGCAATACATTTTCCTTTACTGTTGCCGCAAAAATCTTGAAATCCTGAAATACAGTTCCGATTTTGTGTCGGTATTCTTCCACATCATACTCTTTGATATTTACCCCATCCAGCAAAATCTCGCCCTCGTCAGGGTCATAAAGCCGCATAATCAGTTTAATCAGCGTAGTCTTTCCTGCACCGTTATATCCTACTATCGCAATTTTTTCGTGGGGATGTATCTTCATACTGATATTTTTTAAAATATATCCGTCCTCTTTCCGATATCCGAAAGACACATTTTTTAATTCTATTTCCGTAGGCTTATCAGGTACTAAACGCTTCTTTTCACTGACAATTTCAGGTTTCATAGCCAAAAACTTCTGCATTTTTTCTACATACAGACTGATTTCCCGCATTTGCGGATATACCCCCGAAAATTGGCGCATTCGGTTTTTCATACGATTTGCCGTTGTAAGCATAACTGCCACATTACTGTAGGAAATTCGGTGTAATACTACTGCATTGTAAACCAGATATATCAGATACACGATATAAATAATAAACTGGTTACATATAAAGTCTTTCATGTACTGCAGCCAAAAACGCTTAGCCGCATTTTTCTTATCTACCGCCAGCACCTGATTGTTGGTTTCTTCAAAATCCTTTAAAAGCTCTGCCGATACTTCCGTGTTTAAGCGGACTTCCTTGGCATAGTCATTTAAATAAAACACACGGTTCACATACCCCAGCTTACGCTCAAAGGGATTTTTTTCATTACGGATTTTAAAATTTAACTTATTGAGTACATTGCCGGAAACCAGTGCTGCCACAAACGCAATAACTACGAACACAAAGGATATAGGGTCATTACCTATGAAGAAGCTGCCCGACAACACCATGGAGGTCAATCCCGCAAACACTCCCGCAATCATTTGGAACAATCTGTCCACCTGATTTTCCGCCTCAGAAACAGAAAGTACATAATCATTGTAAAATGCAGGGTCATCATAACACGCAAGGTCAATTTCCTTTGCTTTTACAAACAACATTTCTTTTAAAGCCTGCTTTATTTTAGGCTGTGACTTCATCTGTAATTTCTGGTATAAATAGGCATTGAACAATAACCCCAGTACCACAAACGCAAGGAGAGAAAGTAAAAATGTTGCTGCCTCTTTAAAGGGTCTGCCAAACTCCGCACACTCCAATACATAGTTTAGTCCAAAGGTAAATTCCAAAAAGATAACCAGTTCATTCCGGATATTTTCCACAATACTGAGAATGGTGTACTTAGGAGCGGCCTTGAAACACAGTTTGAATAAGTACCAGTTGTCTTTTACAGTTTTCTGAAAGCTCTGTTTTGTTTTATTCATACTGCCGCCTCCTTTCCATAGCTTTCATCCGCCAGATAATTCTGTGCCTGTTTGGTAAACATTTCACAGTATTTGCCGGACATCTCCATCAGTTCTTTATGGCTGCCTTGTTCAATTACTTTACCGTTTTCCAACATAAATACCATATCTGCATCCTTTACAGAAGATAACCTGTGGGAAATAAATATTGTAATATGCCCCTTACTTTCATCCATAATCCCTTTATACAATGCATACTCTGCTATAGGGTCAAGTGCAGAGGACGGCTCATCAAACACCTTTACACTTGCTTTTTTTGCAAAGGCTCTGGCAACCACAACTTTCTGCTGTTCACCACCGGAAAGCACCACACCTTCTTTATCAAACTCTTTTGTCATAATAGTATCCATGCCGTTTGGCAGGCTCTTTACTTTCTCCCATACCCCGGCGCAGGTAAGTGCATGTTCTGCCACTTCCTTGGGATTTTCAAAAGTTTCACCCATGAGTACATTGTCCTTTATAGACATTGCCATGACCTTATAATCCTGAAAAGCTGCTGAGAAAAGTCTGCGGTAGGCTTTTAAATTGTATTCCTTTATATTGATACCATTTACTAAAATCTCACCCTCCGTAGGGTCATACAATCTGAATAACAATTTAATAATAGTGGACTTACCGGCACCGTTATGACCTACAAATGCACAAACCTTGTCTCCTTCTATTTTAAAAGAAAGATTTTCAATAACTTTTTCCTCTTCCTTATAGGCAAAAGATACTTCCTTAAACTCTATGGAATGTACTTTTGTCTCAGGCATAATACCCTCCTGATTTTCGGGAATTTTCTCCTCATACTCCATAAAGGTACGGAAATACTCTAAAAACTCTCCGTTTTTCATGGCTTCCATCAGATTGTTAAAGATACCGATTAAAATCCATGATGAGGTAGACATGGCTGTAAACATAATAGCAAGTTCTGCCAAACCCATGGTTTTGGAAACGATGGTCCGATATACCGCATAAATCATAATACCTTCAAATACCAGTGCAAAGGTTGTTACATTTTGTGCCCATGAATAAACAATTGCCTTCCCCGCATACTTATCCGCCACCTCCTGATTTCCCTTAATGGCTTCTTTATAGCGGTTCATCATTAGGTCATGGATATTGGAATAGCGGATTTCTTTGGCAAACTCTGCCAGATGCATAACACGGTTTACATACTCTGCCTTGCGGTTATTTTTTACATTGTCCACATAACGGCCGCCCCATATTTTATTCATCAGCCCACCAAACACAAAATTGCCAATGATAGGCGAAATGACAAACAATACCGAAAACGGGTCAATCATAAACATGGAGGAAAATGCCACTGCTGCCGCACCTACTCCAAAAAGTACCTGAAAGAAAAAGTCCACTGACTTCGTCATTTTCTGTGCCGAATTATCCAGTGCCATGGTATATTTATTGTAAAAATCTGCGTCCTCAAAGCAACGCAGCTCCACATTTCTTGCCTTGGCATAGAGTTTTTTATACAACACACGATAAATCTTGTTATCTGTAAATGGGACGACCACAGAACTCTTATAGCTGTTGTACATGGCAATCAGGCTGAAGCCCACAAAACACAGTCCGATAAAAACCAATATTTTTTCAAAAGGAACCTCTGTCTCAATAACATGTATTACATAGCGTGTGAAAAAGATACTCATAAAAATCCATTCCACATAGCCTACAATCGTATCCAGTGCTGTATGTATAACCCTTGATTTACTGATGCTCCAGACGGTCTTCACCGCGTAAGCGTTGTTGGCAAAGGTTCTTAGTTTACCTGTCTTTTTCATTTGTGCGCCCCTCCCTGCTGTTTTGTTGCTATTTATAGTTTTAGATTCTGATAGTTTTTCAAATTTGGTGTTTTCCTATTATAGCATTATTGGTTAAATAAAGTAAATATAATATAGACGAAGAAGCTGCTACTACGGTTCCGGTACAGGTTCATGAACAGGACATGAGTCCGGAGGAACTTGAATTCTTTGATGATAACATCAGAAAAGTTTGGCATAGTCAAGAAGAGGAATGGTATATTTCTATTGTAGACGTATGTAAAGTACTTACCGATACTACTGATGCTGTAGTCTATTGGCGAAAATTAAAGCAACGGCTCAAAGCCGAAGGAAATGAAACCGTGACAAATTGTCACGGTTTGAAAAAAATGAAACTTTTAGCTACTGACGGAAAAATGCGGCTAACAGACTGTGCTACTCCCGAAGGAATATTACGTATTGTCCAATCCATTCCATCAAAAAAAGCTGAGCCTTTTAAACAATGGCTTGCCAAAGTTGGTGCAGAACGTTTAGAGGAAATGGCTGACCCCGAAAAAGCTCTTGACCGTGGCATGTCTTACTATCGTGCCAAAGGCTATTCCGAAGAATGGATTAAACAACGTTTACAATCAAAATCCATCCGCGATGAACTTACGGATGAATGGAAACGTGTAGGGATTTCAGATTCTAAGGACTACGCTATCCTCACAAATATATTAACAGTAGCATGGTCCGGAAAAACTGTACAAGCCTACAAACAGCACAAGGGGTTACACAAAGAAAATCTGAGTGACAATATGACCAATATCGAATTAACACTTAACCAGCTTGCGGAGGTTTCTACCACTGCCCTTTCCAAAGCTAAAAATCCCAAGACTTTTTCTCAAAGTCAGCAGATTGCTCAAGACGGTGGAACTGTTGCAAAAACAGCCCGTTCTGAATTAGAGGCAAAACTGGGACACAGTGTTATTTCTTCTTTGAATGCCAGTGACCCTCCGGCTTTGGAAATTAAAGAAAAGGAATAAAAACCAGCATCCGACCTTGTTAGGTTTGGATGCTGGTTTTTACGTTTATTTCAACACTATTTAGAATTTTGCATTGAAAATCCTGTTTCTTCTTTCACCTCACAGACAGAAACATCCCGGCACCGTAAATTAAGTATTTCATATCTCTATGTGCTCCATCAATTTCCTCACCTTTTCCATAGTAGGCGGATTTAAGGGCAGCGGGAAGTCCGATATGGCAATTGCGGAACACGCACTGGCAAAGCGTACCAGTTCATCATCTTCCATACCATGAAGCAGTCCGTAAACGCAACCTGCTTTAAAAGTATCTCCTGCTCCGAGGGTACTCTTTACCTCTACCGAGAAGGGCTTCATCCGTTTTATTGGCTGGCCTTTTCTGGCATATAACATATCGTTCTCACCGGCAGTAATAATAACAAGTCCTTCTGTGTTATCAGCCAACAGTCTGCAGATATCTTCCAGACTCATTCCCTGACTGAGATACTCGTGTGTACATTCCTTGGATACTGCATTAATTGCACAGTGCTTATGTAAATAGCTGTCATGCTTGCAGTCAATGGTCACATAGGGCTTATTGTGCTTTACACACAACTCTGCCACCGCCTGAGTTGCCTCTATAAAGAAAGGATCAATTGCTGCTACTTTACATCCTGCAACATCCTCTTCCTTTGGCATACTCCAACGTCTCTTTGCTCCGGGCTCATAGAGTGACTGAAACACTCCCATAGGGGAACGTACCAGCCCTGCAATTACTACATAGTCCATCAGACCTTCGTATTCCGGGTCAAAATAAAGGGAGGATAAATCCACTGTCTTGTCCTTATAAAACTCTTTTAAAAGCGGTGCAACTTCCGTTCCGATATGGGTGCCGTCAATTCTTACACTGACTCCCAGGGACGCCAGTACTGTAGCTGCTGTCCCCGTCTCGCCACCCGGCAAAAAATACTTTGCCTTAATTTCCGAATACTCATCCGGTTTTAAGAAATCACCTTTCAACAAAAAAGAATGGGTGCCCAATATTTGTCCGTGCATATATACTTCGTAACTCATAAATACCTCCTTATTCCTTTGCATATTCTGCAATAAAATACTTTACAAATTCTTCTATTCTCTCCACTATTCCTGCCCTGTTTTCCGGCTCCCTGTCACAAAGATGAATCAGGGATGTAACCGGTGCCGTATATAAAAATGCAAGCATTTGCGGATTATTTCTTTTTAACAGTCCGGCATCCATCATCTTTTCAAAAACGGCGGTAAAAATACCTGCCGTACTTTCTAAAAAATGTCTGGTAGCCAGTCTTCGGATACGCTCATCATGAAATTGTTCCGTTAATAGCAGTTTTCTGGTAAGAATAATTTTCTCATCAAAAATCGTAAAACGCAGCATACCCATTGTCATTGCAAACAGTTCTTCACAAGATTTAGGTACTTCAGGCAAATTGTCCGGCGAACCAAACCGCTCTGTATAATAGGCTTCCAGTCTGTCAATCAGCGCATTCCATATGGCTTCTTTACTCTCATAATGTTTATATAAAGCTGATTTGCTTAACCCCAACCTAGTTGCAAGATCACGCAAATTGGTTCCTTTATAGCCATATTCCGCAAACAGAACCAACGCCTCATCCAAAATTCTGCTTTTCGTTGTATTCTCCATTCTGTCCTCCAAAACAACGAATGTGTTTCACACATTCCCATGCCCGGCTTGAGCCTCATGCAATATTCAAAAAGGTGACCAATCGGTCACCTTTATTATAAGTGACCATTTGGTCACCTGTCAATCTATACTTTCTATTACATCAAAAATCTGCTTACAAAAGCTGTCAAAATCCGATATATTGTTTTCATAGGGAATGTGTACAAAAACCATCTTTGTTTCCAAAGCATTTGTAGAGATATACCGCAAAACATTTAAATACAATGCATTGCAATAAGACGTTCCTGCATTATGCGAAATTTTAGAAATCATTCCCGTTCGGGTAAATAAAAGATTTAAGCTTTCACAATCAAAATTCGTAACAATCTGATACTCACCATCTTTAGCAGTTGTTTCAATATGTACTTTGTCTTTTATATTCGGTCTTTGACCAAAACTGATTACATAATCAAACTTTCCACTGGAAATCACACCTATCAATTTTTCAGAATCTTTGATTTTATCGTTTGGCAGAATAAGAATTTCATAATTCTTAACATTTTTCACCAACACCTCTGCCGAACTGTTACAAAAAGCTGTCAGTAGAATCTTTTTATTATTTTCCAACTTTTTTCCCTCTGTCAATCCTTATTTCAAAACAGCCTTCCACTTATCATCTTCAATAACATATTGAAATTCACTTAAATTATCATCCAGCATTACCTTTAGAAGGTCATGGAAATCACTTACCAAGTTCACATTTTCCAATTCTTCCCTGCTGACCCAATGCATACTTCCTTCTTCCGACGAAAGCAGTTCTCCGCTAAATTCATTGGCAGTAAACAAAAATACCAGATAGCGGCCTCCCTCTATGGGAAATTGCTTTACACCACATAACTTCGGATTTAGGATTGTCAGTCCGGTTTCTTCTTTCATTTCCCGAACAATTGCATCTACTATAGATTCTCCCTGTTCCACATGTCCGCCCGGAAGTGTAAAGCCTTTCCAGTCCGCTTTTACTCTGTCCTGCAATAAATACTCATTCTCTTTATGTATCAGGCACAAAACCGTCAACTCTACATTTTCTGTACGTTTCATTATATATTCCCCGCCATTAATCCCTATTCCATACCAAGTGCCATTACATAGTCACAATATTCCAGTTCATCCGTCCAGCCATCTCTCCACATAGTATAGGTATCGCCTTTATACAACCTTGTAATGCACATTTTCCATCTATCCGGTGAAGAAAAGTACTTAAACATCAGTTCATTGCTATTTTTACAAATTTCACTAAGTCTCTTCTCCACCATACCGGCATTCATTTTATCAGTCCTGGTAAAATAAGAAAAAATACAAAAATATTCCTTTGAAGACAATACCCATACAACATTATTACCAAAGATGCTTGGCAGATATTTTGCTTTCTTAATTTCTTCAAACAAGTCATCATAAGTAGCATCATCTGGCAAATAAAAAGTTTGCATATGACTATCCACATCATCACCCATGCAGACACTTGCTCTGTTAATTATTAGCTCCATAGTTTCTTACCTCATAGTTTTTGTAAGCAATTTCCATATGATGCATCTCCACCTTTATACCCATTGTAGTATGATATTAAAACTTCTGCAACAACATTTAAAACCACAAAAAAAGCATTGAAACCAATCGATTTCAACACTTCTTCAGGGTTGGGCTATTCATAATGAATAAGCAGCTCGTAGGGGAATCGAACCCCTGTTTCCGCCGTGAGAGGGCGGCGTCTTGACCGCTTGACCAACGAGCCATATATGGTCGTCACATGACGCTTATTCATCTTAATATAAAACCGTAAAAAAAGCAAGCCCTTTTTTTGAAATTTGTATAAAATTTTGACACAATTTGCTAGGACACAAAATCAAACAGACTAATCTGGTTGGACTCCGGTATATTGCCCAAGAGTCCCAACTCTCCCATCAAATCAGTGATGGTTTTACTTACCTTGGTACGCTGACGGAAATCATCCTTGCTTAAGAAAGGACCATCCTTTGCTGCTTCTACAATGGCATCTGCCGCTTTTTCTCCCAGACCGTCGATACTGTTTAAGGACGGCATCAGCTTGCCATCCACAATCTGGAACAGTCTTGACTGTGCCGTAAAAATATCGATAGGGGTAAATTCAAAACCTCTGGCATACATCTCCTGCACTATCTTCATATCGCCGTAAGCATCTTTTTCTTTATTAGCAAGGGTATCAAACCGCTTTTTATAATCTGCCATAATGCTTTCCAAATGCCTCTGCCCCTGACACATCTGCTCGTAGGAAAAGGCTTTTGCACGAATACTGAAATATGCTGCGTAGTACGCCAACGGATAATTAATTTTACAGTAGGCAATGCGCCATGCCATCATAACATAAGCCGCCGCATGGGCTTTAGGGAACATGTACTTAATCTTTTTACAGGACCAGATATACCAGTCGGGTACGTCCTTTTCTATCATGGCAGCTTCCCACTCAGGCTTTAAGCCCTTACCCTTACGCACACTTTCCATAATGGTAAAGGACAAGGAGCTTTCCACACCCTGATTAATCAGGTAAATCATAATATCGTCACGGCAACAGATGGCAGTGGAAATGGTAGCTTTTCCCTCTAAAATCAGAGTCTGGGCATTTCCCAGCCATACGTCCGTACCATGCCCCAAACCGGAAATACGAATCAGGTCAGAAAGCTGTTGGGGCTTGGTATCCAAAAGCATCTGGATAACAAATTCCGTACCAAACTCAGGAACACCTAACGAGCCTACCGGACAGCCGCTTATCTGGTCCGGTGTAATACCCAGTGCATGGGTATTCTGGAACAATGACATAACCCCTTTATCGTCCAAAGGAATCTTGGTAGGGTCAATCCCCGTCAAGTCCTGCAACATACGAATCATGGTAGGATCATCGTGTCCCAGTATATCGAGCTTCAACAGGTTGTGGTCGATGGAGTGATAATCAAAGTGGGTGGTTATAATATCCGTTGTCATATCGTTTGCGGGATGCTGCACCGGAGTAAAGGAATTGATATCCTGTCCCACAGGCAATACGATAATACCGCCGGGGTGCTGCCCCGTACTTCTGCGGATACCGGTACATCCTGATGTGATACGGTTGATTTCACTGGTACGCTTATGTACGCCTCTTTCCTCATAATAATTTTTCACATAACCGAAAGCGGTTTTATCCGCAAGCGTTGCAATGGTTCCGGCACGATAGGTCTGTCCTGCACCGAAAATAACTTCAGTATATTTGTGTGCTTTGGACTGATATTCTCCCGAAAAGTTTAAGTCGATATCAGGCTCCTTATCTCCCTTAAATCCAAGGAAGGTTTCAAAAGGAATATCGAAGCCGTCTTTTACCAAGGGTGCACCGCACACAGGACATGTTTTATCCGGCATGTCACAGCCTGCATTTCCCGCAAAGGCTTTTACCTCAGGGGAATCAAAATCATAATAATGGCACTTTTCACAACGGTAGTGTGCACTTAGGGAATTTACCTCCGTAATACCTGCCATAAATGCTACCAGAGAGGAACCTACGGAACCTCTGGAACCTACCAGATAGCCGTCCTCTACCGACTTCCACACCAGTTTCTGGGCAATGATATACATAACCGCAAAACCGTTGGTAATAATGGAGTGCAGCTCCTTATCCAGTCTGTCCTTTACAATCTGGGGAAGTTCTTCTCCGTAAAGCTCATGGGCTTTATTGTAACAGATATCTGTCAAAGTCTTGTCCGAATCGGGAATGACGGGGGCACACTTATCAGGACGGACCGGTGCAATAGTTTCCACCATATCCGCAATCAGATTGGTATTGGTGATAACTACCTCTTCTGCCTTATCACTTCCCAGATATTCAAACTCTTTTAACATCTCTTCGGTCGTACGCAAATATAGCGGTGCCTGATTGTCCGCATCATCAAAGCCCTTTCCTGCCATAATAATGCGGCGGTAAACTTCGTCCTCCGGGTCTAGGAAATGCACATCACAAGTACCTACTACCGGCTTGTTAAACTGCTCTCCCAACTTTACAATCTTTTTGTTTATTTCTTGAATATCCTCGACGGAATTAATTTCCGGATGCTTGGACGATTCAATCATAAACTGATTGTTGCCGCAGGGTTGTATTTCCAGATAATCATAAAAGCTTACTATCCGGGCAATTTCAGAATCCGCCCTGCCTTCTAATAGTGCCTTGTACAGTTCTCCGGCTTCGCAGGCACTACCGATAATCAGACCATCTCGATGTTTTAAAATCTCGCTCTTTGGTATCTTGGGCTGACGGTTAAAATATTCCAAATGAGACATAGATACCAGTCTGTACAGATTGATACGCCCCAAATCATTTTTTGCCAGCAAAATACAATGATGTGAATGCAGTCGGCTGATATTTTCCTTGGAAGGACGTGCAAAGGTATTCAGCTCTTGTAAGGTAGTAATCTTCTGCTCCCTGAGCATATCCAAAAACTTTAAGAAAATATGTGCGGTTGCTTCTGCATCATCTACTGCCCTATGGTGATTTTCCAGTGATACATTAAACACCTTACACAACGCATCCAGCGTGTGCTTATTCTGGTTGGGCAAAAGCACACGGGAAATAATCATGGTATCCAGATAGGTATAATCCGTAGGAAATCCCTGTCGTACAGAGTTTTCGATAATAAAACTCATGTCAAAGGAAGCATTGTGTGCTACCAGTACACAACCCTCGCAGAACTCCAGAAACTGCGGTAACACCTCTTCTATCATAGGCGCGTCCATTACCATGGAATCATTGATACCTGTCAGTTTTTCTATTTCAAAAGGAATAGGAACATCAGGGTTTACAAAAGTGGAATATCTGTCAATAATCTCTGTTCCCTGTACTTTTACCGCACCGATTTCAATGATACGGTTATTTACCGGTGAAAAACCTGTGGTTTCAATATCAAACACCACATAGGTTTCTTCTAAGCCCTGTCCCTTATCACCAGTTACAATTTCCTTTAAGTCATCTACTATGTATGCTTCCACACCATAAATAACCTTAAAAAATTCTTCTTTAGAAGGAACCGGCTCTCCGGCATCCTTGCAACGGTTCTTCTCCGCCTTGTACAAGTCTTCCCAGACATGGTTGGCATCGGTAAAGCCCTGTACCACACCATGGTCCGTAATCGCTATAGCAGGATGTCCCCACTTATACGCTCTCTTTACAATATCCTTTGCTTCGGAAACACCGTCCATATCACTCATCTTGGTATGACAGTGCAACTCCACACGTTTCTTTACAGAGGTATCCATTCTGGAAGTGGTAAAATCGGGAATCCTTTTTATACCTGCAATGGAGCCGATAGTAAGTTCATGGTCAAACTTGTCCATCATGGCTACACCCTTTATCTTTACAAAGGAACCGGGTTTTAAACTGCCGGAAAGCTCCGGTACATGCTCATTGGCCGCAAATATCTTTACGGTAAGAGTATCTGTAAAATCCGTCACATCAAAAAACAGGATGGTCTTTTCGTTCTTGATTTCCCGCTTATCAAAATTGGCAATCTTACCGCGGATTACCACCTCTCCCATCTCACCGATAATATCTTCAATTTTCATGGCTTCTTCTTCAAAATCCCTACCGTACAATACATCGGGATTGTCAGACCGCTTGAAGCTCTTTTTAAACTCTCCTACTTCTTTCTTAAGTCCCTGCTTTTTGTTTCCGAAGGAAGCAATTTTGTCTGTTTTAGGCGTGGCCTTGGTATCTGCTTTAGTGTTTTCCTTAGAAGATTCTTTTGACGTTGCAGCACTGTTTTCTGTGCTATTTGTTACCTGTGCAACCGCTGCATTATCTCCCGCATTTACTACTGCACTACCCTCTGCACCTGCAATTGCACCACCACTTTCTGCACCTTCACCGTCTTCGGAACCTGTACCTCTGGCTCTGGCAGAAATCAATGCCACCTGCATGGCAATCTTCTTTTCGTCTTCTAAATCGTATTTACCGGTTTCTACTTCTTTGTAGGACATCTGCACGCTCAAAGGCAGACCGCAGCGTTCATTAAATATTTTCTCCAAAATACGTATCAGTTCTTCGGATTTACTGCGTACTAATACCGAATCCCCTACCAGAAGCTCCATCTTATCCTGTGTCGGGAATGTTACATCCGCACTCTTTAGTGCATTGTGCAGAATGTGATCATATTCCCGCATTTCATCCAATACACTCTCTTTATACGCATCCCAAAGCTTTTCCGGGGTGTACTGGGCGGAAAGATTGAATTTTTCATATATTTTAATTGTCATGGGAGCTTTTGCAAAAAGCTGACCCTTGATTTCTTTTTCTACCTTGTACAGTGTTTCCTTCTGTATCAAATGGTTGCTGACAATATAAATCCGCAAAAAATCCTTACGGGCGGTAGCTGTGATTTTTTCTACCTCTACCTGCTCCATCTGCCCTGCGGTCTGATTATCCAGTTTCAGAGCCGGAAACACTTCGAAAAAAGCTTTACTCATTGGTTATTCACTCCAGTTATCCAATTCGTTCTTCAATGCTGCAAGCAGTTCACTTTCAGGCACCTTTCGTACGATTTCACCTTTCTTAATCAACAGACCTTCTCCGATACCGCCGGCAATGCCCAAATCTGCTTCCTTTGCCTCTCCGGGACCGTTTACAACACAGCCCATAACTGCTACTTTAATATTCAACGGATATGCGGAAGCCATGGTCTCCACCTGATTTGCCAGACCAATTAAATCTATCTTTGTACGTCCGCAGGTGGGACAGGACACCACTTCGATACCACCCTTTCTAAGGCCTAATGTACGCAAAATCAGCTTCGCCGATTTGATTTCTTCTACCGGGTCACCGCTTAAGGATACGCGGATGGTATCACCAATCCCCTGATACAAAATGATACCCAGACCCATACCGGATTTGATATTACCGGACCATACCGTACCGGACTCCGTAATCCCTACATGCAAAGGATAATTGGTCTGCTGTGCCAGCACTTCATGGGCCTTAATACACATCATGACATCGGAAGACTTAATACTTACCACCAGATTGTCGTACCCCATATCTTCTATTAAATGCACCTTATCCAATGCACTTTCTACGATACCTTCTGCGGTAACACCACCGTATTTTTCTATGAGATTCTTTTCAAGAGAACCGCTGTTTACGCCCACACGGATAGGGATATTGCGTTCTTTTGCCGCTTCTACCACTGCCAGCACCTTGTCCCTGCTGCCGATATTACCGGGATTGATACGGATTTTGTCCGCACCGTTTTCCATGGCTGCTATTGCCATCTTGTAGTCAAAATGGATATCTGCTACCACCGGAATCATAATCTGCTTCTTAATTTCTTTCAGTGCCAGTGCTGCCTCCATGGTGGGTACAGTACAACGGATGATTTCACAGCCCGCTTCTTCTAACCTCTTAATCTGCGCTACAGTAGCCGCCACATCCTCTGTGGGGGTATTGGTCATAGACTGAATCAGCACGGGATTGCCGCCACCGATTACTTTGTCTCCGATTTTTACAATTTTGGTATGTTCTCTATGCATGGGTTACTCCTTTATTATCAATTAAATCATTATTTTTATTGTACTGAATCTGAGGGGCTTTTGCAATCGGATTGGATAGTTTTGATTAGATTGTCTTCCCGTTGTTTCTTTACCCAAATAATTATGCTACTGCGTGTATTCACAAAAATATTTTGCATATCTATTATCCTCCAATTTGCATGGTAACGGTTCTTGTGCTATATGACACCCCGTCTCATTCTAAAGTGGCAGCCTGCCAAAAGGTATCTTGGGTATATAGAAAAAAAGTATCGTTGTATACCCACTAAATCACATTTTTCTGGGTATATACGGAACATTTTTTTGCTATATACCCAAAAAGCAGTATTTTGCACTATTTTTATGAGAAAAATGGGTATATATTTTAAAAAATTTTTCCTATACCCAAAAACCTGATTGCACCTTATGCCAAAAAGCCTATCATGGTGTAAGGATGCAAAACGGCTTTGCTTATTAACTAATACTCGGGCAACTCAATAAAATCCACTCCGTTTTCGTTTGTCACGCCTGCATACAGCTTATCAGTAAATCGCCCTGCTTTACAATAATGACTAAGCACATACTTGGCTGTGTAAGGCATTTCCAAATCACTGATTTCCTGAACAGAAAACCATTTCAATTCGCCTTCACTGGAAACTAAGTCATCACTTATATTTTCATTCAGATTCGCAAAAAAGTAATAATTCTGCCTTATCTCGCCATTCGTCCTTCGTAAGGTTACATATCTGAAAGAAAAATTTTGTATGTCGCTTTCGCAAAGGCCCAATTCTTCCTTCATTTCCCTCAATACACATGCTTTTGCATCATTTAATTCAAACGTTTCGAAATGCCCTCCCGCAGAGCCGGTCCATACGTTATTTACAACACGTCCGCCCTGCCTGAATAAGAGCAGTACTTTATCACCTTTGAATAAATAAATTGCAGTCATGTTTCTTAACTTACCTGTCATAAATTTCTCCTAATTAAGTATTAGTTTACAGTAAAACCCTCTTATACCTTACCTTTATTAGTTTATCATAGTCCCTTACCTCGTGCAAGAAAACCTATGGCAATGCCTTAACTTTCTCTGCCTCATTTAGCACCGCCAACTGATACAATGCAATATCCCTTACATTATGCGTCTTTGCCAAATCCGGATTCGCTTCTCTCCAGGCTTTTGCAGTAAATCCAAATAGGGCAACATTTAAGATATCTGCTTCTTGTGCATATGCCACCCACTCCAAATTCTCTCTATATTTTTTTGTTGGTATAATATATTTTTTCACTGCATCGGTCTGTTCCACCCATTCGGAAACGCTGGGTGTAAAAGTTAATAGACCTGCTTGCTTTTTAAAGTGTTCAGATTCGAACACTTTAAAATTAGGGTTATATATTTGTTCCCATGTAGATAGAAACTCTAATGTAGCCCTGTTCCTAATCCAGTTTCTTACCACATCCGCAGCACGTGCATTTTCCGATTTTGCTGCCGCAATGTCAGTTATACATATGTAATCATCTAATTCTTCTTTTGAAATTGTTATTGGTAGATTTTGTACCGTTATAATTCTGTTATGCATCATTCTTTTTCTCCTTTTTACACCGGCTTTTTCAACATATAATACCCACCCTCATTATTCACAAATCCCTGCATGGAAAGCATCAACAACATTTCCATCATCTGTGACAGGGTCAGTTCACACAAGATTGGTGTAGTTTGTGCCGTCATATAAATCTGGTCTAAGGAAATCGGGTAGAAATCCAACAGGGCAAGTAACGCTTTCTCCTGTGGTAATAAGTTAGAAGTTTGCAGTTTGGCATTAAATGAAGATTTTATATTTGAAATATTTGGGTTCTTTTGAGAAGCCGAAGTTTTGTCTGTTCTTGTCTTTTCGCCCTCTTCCCGCCATACCGTTTCTTCCAGTTCCTGCATGAACTGTTCGGGAGAAAGAGCTGCCCCGGCTCCTTGCCTGAGCAGATTATTGCAGCCGTCACTGAGCCTGTCAGTAATCCGTCCCGGTACTACATAGACTTCCCGCCCCTGCTCCAGTGCCATATCCACGGTAATAAGTGTGCCGCTCTTTTTTCTGGCTTCCACTACCAGCACCACATCTGATAATCCACTGATAATACGGTTGCGGGGCGGAAACAATACAGGCTGCGGTTGCCTCCCCGGTGGATAAGTAGAAATCATACCTCCGCTCTCTATTACCTTTTCATAAAGTGGCTTGTGATAGGCAGGGTAACAAATATCTACGCCACACCCCAACACCCCATAGGTTTGTCCGCCGGCTTCTATTGCCGCATTCTGTGCCAGACCGTCCACACCTGCTGCCAGTCCGCTGACGATTTGAATATCCTGACGAGCCAGTTCTTTGGCAAAGGTTTCCGCCACGTATCTACCATAGGCGGAACAGTTTCTGGCACCCACAATTGCAACGCTTCTTTTATCATCCGCAGGTAATTCTCCCTTCACATAAAGTGCATAGGGTGCATCCGGTATATCCTGCAATCGTTTAGAATAATCGGGATGATAAAAAGGTATAAAACGAATATTTTTCTCTAATAATGCTTCATGCGGTGCCCGGATTTCCTGCTTTTGGGCTTCTATTATTGCCTCTGCTACCGTACTGTTTACTACCTGCGACAATGCTTTTTCCCCTGCACTATATACTTCCATGGGGCTTGCAAAAACTTCCAACAGTTTCTTTGCCGTTGCACGCCCCACACCGTTTATATTTCCCAGCCAATAGGCGTAAGGCTGCAGGTTATCCCATTCACCTGTTTGGGTATCCGATGCGTTCATTTGCAGAATACTACTGTTTATTTCTTTCTTATTTGCCATATTGTTTTCTCCTCTCTTTGCTAACACTTTCAATTCCAAAATCTTTTCCTGCCGCTGTTATAACAAACCGCTTCCGCCAAATGGTTCGTCCCTATTACTTCCTCCCCTGCCAAATCTGCAATAGTTCTGGCAAGCTTAACAACCTTATGATAGGCTCTGGCACTCATCTGTCCGTTTTCTGCCACTTGCTCTAAAAACTTTTGTTCTTTGCTTCCCAGCGGGCAAAACTTTTCTACTTCTCTGCCGGAAAGTTCACCGTTAAAATGATATGATGTTCCCTGATAGCGGATTTTTTGCAGTTTTCTGGCTGCCATTACTCTCTTTCTGATGGTGCCTGTTGTTTCGCCTGTATGTTTTTGGTGAAAGTCCTGAATTGTCACAGGTGATGCTTCGGTGACAATATCGATACGATCCAAGATTGGTCCTGAGATACGCCCTAAATAGCGTCGGATATCTGTTTCTGAACAATTACATTTATTTTTATCGGGATAATACCCGCAGGGGCAAGGGTTCATGGCACATACCAGCATAAAATCTGCCGGGTAGGTATAAATCCCCTGACTACGTGCTATTTGTACCTTTTTGGCCTCCATGGGTTGCCTTAACACTTCTAATACATCAGAAGAAAATTCCGGCATTTCATCTAAAAAGAGAATTCCTCTGTGTGCCAGCGATAGCAGTCCCGGTCTGGGGATCCGACCGCCACCTGCCAAGGCCTGGGGCGATATGGTATGGTGAGGTGCTATAAAAGGTCTTCTGTCAACAAGTTCCTGCCCGTTTTGCAGTTTTCCCACAATACTGTAAATACTCGATACTTCCAGTTTTTCTTTCTGGGTAAGTGGTGGCAAAAGTCCGGGAATACGCTCTGCAATCATAGTCTTACCGGCTCCGGGCGGTCCCGCAAACATAATATGATGAAACCCTGCAGCCGCCACCTCAGCCGCTCTTTTAGCCGTTTCCTGTCCACACACTTCCGAAAAATCCACATCTGCTTTCCCATGGGCTGTAACGTTTTCTTCTTTCTGCACCACCCTAAGTTTTCGTTCCTCCTCCGTGGCTTTTAAATACGTAATCAATTCCGTGATATGCTCTAAGCCTACTATCTCCATTCCGGGTACTTTCCTGCACTCTCCCACATTTTCCTTTGGAATTACCATGCGCTCTATTCCCTGCTTCTTTAAGGCAAGTGCCGCAGGTAATACACCGTTTACCCGTTTAATTTCTCCATTTAAGGTCAACTCTCCCAAAAATGCAGTCATTGCAAATTGGGCTGCCTCAATGTTTTCCATACATATTATCAGACCCGTTGCAATGGGTAAATCATATCCGGTTCCCTCCTTTTTGATATTTGCCGGAGATAAATTGACGGTGATTCTGGCAACCGGAAGCGATACTCCTGCGTTTTTTAAGGCAATCTGCACTCTTTCTTTTGCCTCTTTTACCTCCCCGCTGACACTTCCAACCAGTTCAAAGCCGGGTAAACCTCTGGATAAATCCACTTCCACCCGCACCAAATAAGCCTCCATACCACGGATGCCTCCTGAAAAAATTACACTGAACATAAATACTCCTTTCTACAAAATAATAGTTATATAACAAAACATTGGTAATACATTTTACCACCCGTTTTATTGATATACATTGTTAGATTTTGAATGGGAATCTCTTAATTGCTAAGAAAAAACTTAATTCAGACGGCGACCGGCCTGCCGGTCGCCTGTCAGATAATTGATGTTACAAAAAGATTTTTAAATAATATTTGTGATTTAAAACAACTAATTGGATAAAACTTTAGATTTTATTTTCCATGGCATCAGGGTCCTGTGCGAACTGAATTGCCATATCCCTGCTGATACGTCCGTTGAAATAAAGCTGTTGGATAGCTTCATCCATGGTAATCATACCCAACTTACGATTGGTCTGCATTACGGAAGTAAGCTGATGTGATTTACCTTCGCGAATCAGGTTCCGCACTGCGTGGTTTGCATGCATAACTTCAAATGCTGCCACTCGCCCCATTCCATCGCTGGTAGGAATCAACTGCTGGGAAATAACTGCCTCCAATACATTGGAAAGCTGTACTCGTATCTGCTGCTGCTGGTGAGGCGGGAATACGTCGATAACACGGTCCACGGTACTTGCCGCACCAATGGTATGTAAGGTGGATAATACCAGATGTCCGGTTTCTGCCGCTGTAATCGCTACACTGATAGTTTCAAAGTCACGCATCTCTCCTACCAGAATAACATCGGGGTCTTCTCGGAGAGCTGCACGAAGTGCATTGGCATAGTTGTCTGAGTCCAGACCGATCTCTCGCTGGTTTACCATGGACATCTTATGCTGGTGCAGATATTCGATAGGGTCTTCCAAGGTAATAACATGTGCATCACGACAGTTGTTAATCTTATCAATAATAGCCGCCAGTGTAGTAGACTTACCACTACCGGTAGGTCCTGTTACCAGCACCAGACCTCTTTTTCTCTGATATAAATCTATAACAGATTCCGGTACTCCCAGTTCTTCGGGTGCGGGTACTTTCGTACCTACCAGACGGAACGCCATTGCCACGGAACCTCTCTGCTTATAAACATTTAAACGGTAACGTCCCAATTCCGGAATCGAGAAAGACATATCATATTCTCCTCTTTCTTCAAATCGGGTTCTCTGCGTTTCGGACATAATATCCAATACCACTTCCAGAGTATCCGCCGGCAATAATCTGTCATATTTAGTCATGGTCAACAGTTTGCCATTGACACGCATCTTGGGCGGAATACCTACCGTAAGATGTACGTCAGAAGCACCTGCATTTTTTGCCTCTTCCAAAATCTCTTTTATGTTTGGCATACATTTTCTCCTTTTGCCTTATATTATATAAATTTCGGCATTTCTACACTAACGCCGGCTTTTCCTAAAGTATCTGTATCAACAATACAACGGTTGTCCAAAGTCTTCATAATATCTACAATCTCAATATCCTCATACAACTTGGCACTCAAGTCAATGATACTGTTGTCTCTGAAACTCAATACTATCGGACGCAGAATATTCTGTTCATTGGCAGTAATAACCAGTGCTTTTTCTCCGGTATTTAATTCTACACTGATACCGGGCATTAAAATATTAATACTCAGTATCAAAGCATTTACCACTTCCGGGTCAAATACATCGGGATGGTCAAGCAGATGTTTGATTGCCACTACTTCTGATGCAGGCGCTCCGTTCATTTTCATAGCTGTCATGGTATCGTATGTATCTGCTACTGCCAGTATCTTGGCACCGGTTACCAGCTTCATGCCTGTTGCTTTCTCACCCTGCATGTCCTGTAACAGTTTTTGGCTCTGCATACAGATACGGCGCACCATAGCACCTTCTGTAAATACCTTTTCCAGCATATCATAGGCACCAACCTCAGCTTTGCGTACCATTTCAGCTGTTTCCGGAGTCATATCCGGCATATCTCTCAACTCAACCGGAAGGGACAGCTTTCCGATATCATGCAGAAGAGCTGCAAATATCGTCGCAAGCTGCTCATCCAGTTTAACATTTAATACATGCGTAATCATTGCACACAAAATAGACACATTCAATGCATGCTTACAAATATAATCTTCTCTGCTTCGCAGACTCTGTATAAAGTTAATACGTTCATCCAAATGACCATACTTTTTAATAATTGTACTGGCAATAACCTGTAATTTGGCCTGCTTTCTGGTAGTTCTGATACGCTCCAGTTCTTCCTGAATGGAGAACACCGTCATAGTCTGAAAACGTTCAAATTCAATGTCTGCCTCTGTCATAGGTGGAGCCGGTTCAGCAGGCTCTAAGATAAAAATACCAATCAATCCAAAGGTCTCAATACTGGCAATACCCTGTCTTGTCAGTTTGGAATCTCTTTCATATAAAAGCACGCCCTGTTTATTGTATATCGGTCGGGCCAACCGCATTCCCTCTTTTAGTTCTTCCACTTTTACAAATTGCATCTTCCGTTCCTTCAGCTCCTTCTACGGCGATTTAACAATATCTTAACGCCATCATCAAAAGTATATCACATAATATTGGGTAAATCCATTCTATTTTTCAAAAATTCGCACTATTTATCTGTTTTTTCAAATTCTTCTTTTAGTTTTAACAATGCTTTCTTCTCAATTCGGGATACATAGCTTCTGGAAATACCCATTTTCTTTCCTATTTCGCTCTGCGTTACCTCTTTCCCCGTAAGAATTCCGTACCGCAAATATAAAATCTCCCGCTCCCTGTCGGTCAGACAGGTTTGTAAAAGAGAGAACATTTTTTTTAAATCATCACACATTGCCATGCGCTCTACCACTTCATTCTGTTGTCCCTCTATCACATCCAGCAAGCTGATTTCGTTTCCTTCTTTATCCGTACCTATAGGCTCATAAAGAGAGACTTCTCTTGAAATTTTCTTGCGTGCCCTCAACATCATCAATAACTCATTATCAATGCACCGGCATGCATATGTGGCAAGTCTTCCCTTATCGGCATCAAAGGTATCCACCGCTTTAATCAAGCCGATTGTCCCGATAGAAAGCAAATCCTCTACATCTTCTTCCACATTCTGATATTTTTTTACTATATGCGCAACCAGTCGCAGATTTCGCTCTATTAAAATTTCCTTGGCACGGGCTGCTTCTTCCCTGCTTCCCTCTTGCAACATTCTGATATATACAGCTTCTTCCTCTGAGGATAAAGGTTTCTGAAATGTTTTCAAGACAACCCCCAAAAGCAGATTTACTATATTCTATGAAAAAGGGAAGTTTCTAGTGCCTTTCCATTTATTTTTCCTAAAGTATAAACTGTGCCATCACATAATTACTCACATCCAAGCCCCGTTTAGTCAATGCTATTCTGTCAGCTTTCTGTTGTAAAAGTTCTTCTTTTATATTTTTACGGATAATCTCTCCAAAAATATCTTCCACCGATACCCCGAAAGTCTTCCTAAATTCTTCTTTGGAAATACCATTTGTCATACGCAGCCCTAAAAACATAAACTCTTCCATCTGTTCCTCAACAGACAGTATTTCCTGTTCGGTGGCATATTCAGAACCCCTTAAATACTCCTGCAGATTGTCCGTATTGCGGAAACGTACATTATTCACCAAAGAGGCTGCACCCAGACCAAATCCTACATAATCTCCCCTTCTCCAGTAAACCGTGTTGTGTCTGCATTCATATCCCGGCTGACTGTAATTGGATATTTCATACCTTTCATATCCTGCCTGTGAAAGAATCTGCACCGTATTTTCATACATAAGCCGGTCTTCCTCTTCAGTCGGTAAATATGGATTTTCTTCCCGCTCGGCACCATAAATTTCATAAAAAGGAGTTCCCTCTTCGATGATAAGACTGTATGCAGAAATATGCCGTGGTGGTGGCTCTAAAGCCAGTATTTTCTGCAAAGTTTGTTCATACCCTTGCACGGTCTGCCCCGGCAGTGCCGACATCAAATCTACATTGATATTAGTAAAACCTATTTCCACTGCCAAACGATAAGTTTCCAAAAAATCTGCATAGGTATGAATTCTGCCAAGGAGTTTTAATTCTTCATCATTTGCGGACTGCAAGCCGATACTAAGCCGGTTAATACCTGCCTTTTTATACTGAACCAATGCCTCTGCCGTAACAGTTCCCGGATTTGCCTCCATGGAAACTTCCGCATCTGCGGCTATGTTAAAATACTTTTTTAAAGTCTGTAATACTTCACAGAGTATTGCTGCCTCTACTGCAGTAGGTGTCCCTCCGCCAAAAAATACAGTCTGTACCGTATAATCTGTATACTTCCCGCTCTGACTTTCGATTTCTGCTTTTAACGCACGCAAATAAGCCTCCTGCACCGGCTTATCCGCCGGTGCAGAAAGGAAATCACAATATTTACATTTTTTAACACAAAATGGAATGTGAATATAGACACTGATTGGTTTCATGATTTGCTTATTTTCTGTCATCGAGTTTGAGAACACTCATAAATGCTTTTTGCGGAATTTCTACATTACCTATCTGGCGCATACGTTTCTTACCCTCTTTCTGTTTTTCCAGAAGCTTTTTCTTACGGGTAATATCACCACCGTAACACTTGGCAAGCACGTCCTTACGCATAGCCTTAACTGTCTCCCTGGCAATAATTTTGCCGCCCACTGCTGCCTGAATCGGTATTTCAAACAGATGACGCGGAATTTCATCCTTTAACTTTTCGCACATCTTACGGCCTCTTTCATAAGCACTGTCTGCATGTACGATAAAGGACAACGCATCCACTTCTTCTCTGTTAATCAGAATATCCAGTTTAACCAGCTTACTTTCCTCGTATCCCTTTAAGTCATAATCGAAAGAAGCATAACCTCTGGAACGGGACTTTAAGGCATCGAAGAAATCGTAAATAATTTCATTCAAGGGCAGTTCATAACGCAGAACGGCTCTGGTTTCTTCCATATATTCCATCCCCAGATATCGTCCGCGTCTTTCCTGACACAGCTCCATAATAGAACCGATAAACTCGGTAGTCACCATAATTTCCGCACTGACAATGGGTTCTTCCATATATTCAATTTCGGAAGGGTCCGGTAAGTTGGAAGGATTGGTCAGTTCAATCACTTCGCCGTTGGTTTTGTGTACCTTGTACACTACGCCCGGTGCTGTGGTTACCAAATCCAGATTGTACTCTCTCTCTAAACGCTCCTGAATAATTTCTAAGTGTAAAAGTCCTAAGAAACCACAACGGAAACCAAAGCCTAATGCAATAGAGGTCTCCGGTTCATAGTTTAAGGACGCATCATTTAACTGCAATTTTTCCAACGCATCTCGTAAATCAGGATACTTGGCTCCGTCTGCCGGATACATACCGCAATACACCATGGAATTGACTTTTTTGTAACCGGGCAGGGGCTCTGCACAGGGATTGTTTTTGTCTGTAACGGTATCACCTACTGCCGTATCCTTTACATTTTTGATAGAAGCGGTAATATAGCCTACCATACCTGCCGAAAGCTCGTCACAGGGAATAAACTGCCCTGCACCAAAATAACCGACTTCCACAACCTCTTCTACCGCGCCTGTTGCCATCATGCGGATGGTTGTACCCTTTTTGACTGTACCTTCTTTGACTCTCACAAATACGATAACGCCCTTGTAGGGGTCATAAATCGAGTCAAAAATCAACGCCTGCAAGGGTGCTTCTGCATTGCCCTTGGGTGCCGGAATCTTGTGCACAATAGCCTCCAGCACATCTTCTATACCGATACCGTTTTTGGCAGATATAAGCGGTGCATCCTGTGCCTCGATACCTATTACATCTTCTATTTCTTCGATAACCTTCTCCGGCATGGCACTGGGAAGGTCAATTTTGTTGATAACCGGAAATACATCTAAGTCATGGTCCAACGCCAGATACACGTTAGCCAGTGTCTGTGCCTCTATGCCCTGTGCCGCATCGACTACTAAAATAGCTCCGTCGCAGGCTGCAAGAGAACGGCTTACTTCGTAATTAAAGTCTACATGTCCGGGAGTGTCAATCAGATTGAAGATGTATTCTTCCCCATCCTTTGCCTTGTAAACGGTACGCACCGACTGGGCTTTGATGGTAATACCTCTTTCTCTTTCCAGTTCCATGTTGTCAAGCACCTGTGCCTGCATTTCACGGCTGGTCAACAATCCGGTATGTTCAATAATCCGGTCAGCCAGGGTAGATTTTCCATGGTCTATGTGTGCAACAATACAAAAGTTTCGAATCTTACTCTGGTCAATACCTGACATTTTTATATCCTCTCTAAAACTCCAATTTTTACATCTTAACGGCAGATATCTCTGTACCAGGTCAGAGAACCTACATATGCATCGTATACCTGCTTAATTTCGATATTATGTAAGACCATCAATCTGGATACTTCCTGCCAGTCAGCATTTTCATACCGTCTCGTAAATTCCAGTATCAATGCCAAATCTCCCTTGCCATTTATCAATGCATCGCTGATAGCGGGAGATACTTTTACAATTTCCAAAGCCTCTTCCATAGGCATATCCAAAATGACATCCAATACGGAGAACAATCCCATTAAGAACAATTCCGATGACTTCATTGCCATGGAAAATGCCGGGGCCAGATTTTCTGCAAACTTTGCACGTAACAGAGAAAGTCTGGTAATCTCATTGGGTTTATCCGTATACAATTCACCGGTCACTGCAGTAGTCAGCCACTTACGCAATTCCTTTTCACCAAGCATGGCTGCCGCATGACGGATAGACGTAATCTTGGAATTGATAGACATACGGTTTACCATCTTTAACAGGGAAATAACCAATGCGGTATCCCTTCCGATAACGTCTGCTGCTTCTGTCAGTTCCAATTCAGGTGCATTTAACATATTTAACAACTCAATATAGTTGACCTTGAGGGGAGAAACCTCATGCTCGCCCTTATTGATGGGAATACGGAAAAATTTACCTTCATAAAACTGGTATCCGCCGTCTTCCTTCAGTTGTTCGAATATCTCCATGGTATCAATATTGCCTGCACAAAGTTTAATATTCGGATATATCTTTCCGAAATAAATTTTTGCTTTGCTGATATCAATCTTTTTGTGATTTAAGAAAATATAATCTGTGAGCAGTAAAATCTCCCGATACGCTTCAAACTGTGCCACTTCCAATTTACGCATGGCCAGCTTGTAGCCGTCATCTTTCAGTTCTTTGAGTCTGCGTATATAAGCTTCCTCAGGCTTCACAGTATTATCAATCAGTAATACAATTCTCTCATGAGGTGCATCGCACTGGGAATTAATATCGGAGAAAATGGATATGTTTCCAACCGGAACAAATACTTCTTTATCCTCTGACAAAGTCTCCACACCCATGCTCTGTATTACTTCCAGACCATCTACATAAGCAGCACCGTCATGGAACCCTGTACCTAACAGACTGGGATTTAAAAAATAATTCTTTTTCTGGGTAAAAATAGAATACGCATTTACATTCATATTCTCATCAAATAAAGGAATTAAAGTTACTAACATAAGTATACCTCCCTCCGACTTGCAACACTTTCTATGCCTTGCATACGGTGTCCCCCGGCGGATAGTCCCTTGGGACTGTCATAATATTTATACTATTATATCACATTCCGTAAAGCTTGCCAATCAGAATACTGATAAAATCAAACGTTTGTGTGCAAACCGGTATTACTTGTTACTGTGCGTTAAAATAATCAATTCCCCTATCCGGTAAAAAGTAAGTTCTGATATAACCGTCCGTAGAAATCACAACAAATTCATTGGTTTCCTCCAAATAATACACATGGTCGTTATCCTCTGATTCCAACTTATACAATACATCGGGATTGGATACTACCTTGTTTGCCGCTTCCTCATATTCTTCGGCGGAAGCAAAGCCCATTTCCACACCGTGCTTTTCATAATGGCTTTGCAGCAGTTCTTCATTTCTAAAGGAATAGGCAACTGACTCCGCTTCCTCTGCATCCTGTTCATTTTCCGTATCCTGTGCATACTGCTCCAGCAAATCCTGCGTGGCATCTAAATTCTGCCACATCTGAGCCTCGTATGCCTCTGGCTCCTTAATAGGGTTATCAGGTTCTTTACTTTCTCCAAAGCCATTTACAAGAAAGGACGCTACTGCTGCCAGTAAAAGTGTCCCGATACCTCCTGCAATGCCTGCTTTTTTACCATTGTTTTTGTTGTTACTCATTTTATTTACTCCTCACTTTTACGCAGTTCTTTTTTTACATAAATTATCTATCCACACAAACAACTGATTTAATTTATTGCTAATATTTTCCATTTATTATATCATGCTAAAATAAAAATCTCAATTCGCAGTATTATTTTTAACAAAGCAATACCAATGGCTTTATTAAAACTCTGCTGTATGCTAAAATAGGTTTTATCGATGATTTTGAAAATTATTTCATCAAAAAGGAGAAGCCTATGTTTTCTTTTGAAAGTGATTATACCGAAGGGGCACATCCCCTGATTTTAAAACGCCTTGCAGAAACTAATTTGGAACAGCTTTCCGGTTATGGCAGCGATACTTACTGTGAAAGTGCCAAAGCAAAAATCAAATCTGCCTGCGAATGTCCCGATGCCGATATTTTCTTTTTAACCGGAGGCACACAGACCAATGCCATTGTCATTGACGCTCTTTTAAACTCCTACGAGGGTGTTATCTCTGCTAAGAGCGGTCATATCAATGTACATGAAGCAGGTGCCATCGAGCATACCGGCCATAAGGTTTTGGAACTGCCTTCCCATGACGGAAAGATAAGTGCTTACGAGCTTTCGGATTACCTGAAAAACTTTTATGAGGATGAAAACCATTCCCACATGGTATTTCCGGGCATGGTCTATATCTCCCACCCTACGGAATACGGCACTCTTTATACCAAGGAGGAATTAACTGCCATTTCGGAGGTATGCCACATATACAAAATCCCTCTCTATCTTGACGGTGCACGATTGGGATACGGGCTGATGAGTTCTTCCACAGATGTTACTCTTCCTCTGCTTGCAAAGTTGTGTGATGCTTTTTATATTGGCGGCACTAAGGTAGGTGCACTCTGTGGTGAAGCAGTTGTTTTCCCGCATAAAGCTCCTACACATTTTATGACTATTGTAAAACAACACGGGGCTTTACTTGCCAAAGGCCGCCTTTTAGGTATCCAGTTCGATACTTTATTTACGGATAACCTGTATTTTACAATCAGCCGCCACGCTATTAAAATGGCTGAGCTGTTAAAAGAAGGTTTCCAAAAACGCGGATATACTTTTTATTTGGACTCTCCTACTAACCAGCAGTTTATCGTATTGGAAAACAGAGAAATGGAACGTCTGAAAGAAAAGGTTGCTTTCAGTTTTTGGGAAAAGGTTGACGAAACCCATACCGTAGTAAGATTTGCCACAAGCTGGGCTACTACTGAGGAAAATGTGCAGAAATTGATGGACTTGCTGGAGGAACTATCTGAGTAATTCCTGTTTTGCTTTTTTTAGCAGAGCTTAAACAAAGGAGCCTGTAAGATATTTTGCTGATTACTTTATATGTTACAGACTCCTATTTATTTGTCATTTAATCTTTAATCAAGGTAAATACACTCGTACATCTCACGCATCTCATTGTACTCTTCTATGCTGACTCTTTCCTCATTGATAAGGAACTCGGTAACCGCTGCACCCTCCTGCATAATAGTCTCTGCAGTGTGCGGAACATCATACCCTTCTCCATCATAAAACAATCCCGGTTCATCCAACAGTTCTGCTTCTTCATAATATGCCGCAGGCTGGGTAATTGTCTGATAGGAAAAGCCGGATATCACTTCCCCATCTGCATATTCCCATGCCTCTCCATAATAGGCATATCCACCGAAACCACCTGCATGTCCAACCGTTCCTATCAAGATTTTATCGGTGTCTTTCTCTCTCCAAAGAACCGCATAATTTCCTCCCATGGAACCACCGCATTCATTGCCGGAGAGCAATACTTTTACATTTTCTCCGTCTAAACCAAAGAATGCACTGTCTGACATCGGAAACCACTGCTCCTCATATAGTGTTGCATAATAATACAGAATGGGACTGTTACAGCCATCTACACAATACAGTCTGTACTCTTCTTTCCAGCCATAACCGCTACTTTCCATTCCTTCCTGCATAGTGCCTTCCAATATATCAAGTTCTCCCTTTACTATCTGCCAATAAGAAGCGATTCGGGGTGTTATTTTATTTTGCAATATAATATCTGACAAATCCACATCCTCTGACGGTTCGAACTTGATAATGCGGTCCCTACCCGTTCCACTCATATACTGCACCAAGACATCTGCATCATAATTGTTGTATACATTATCTGCCGCATAATCAAATTCTACGTTATAAAACTGCACTCCCTTTTCATCCAGAAAAACATATCCATCATCAGTGCTTACCCGATAGTATCCGGGCTCCATCCATGAAACAAAAATCAAATCTCCGCTTATCGAATAAATCTCTTCAAAATTTTCATTATATAAGGTAAGCAAATCACCCTGTTTCATTGTCACAGCTCCGTTTTCCAGTAAGGATACATTCTTATACTCTACCGGCACATATAACTCACCATCTGCTTTTACAATACCGTATAAGGAATCCAGCTGCACCACTGCCATACCATTGATAAATCCATTGATAAAATCATATTCGATGGGAACCTGTACGGAAAAGTCAGTAGCAGAAAGACATCCGCATTTGTCATCTAAAGACACTCTCAATAGCTTCTCTGAACCGCTCTCATATACGGAAAACAAATTCATACCATCATAAACAAAAGGAAGTTGCTCATTCCCCTGCATATCAATGACACCGTACATTCCATCTGCTTTAGCAATCAGATTATCCGTTCCTTCAATCCACGTAAGCAGTTCATATTCCGGTGCAAGTAAAGAAGTTCCTTCTGCATCCACCAGGCCGCAAAGCCCTTCTGTTTTTACAATATAATTCTCTCCTGCTTCTTTTATCTCCTCATAGGAATCCGGCAACAGTCTTGTGCCGTCACTGTTGTAGTAATCATAAACATCTCCTGTCCTGCCACTCAAAAAATTCTCTCCCTGTTTAACAGAATCATAGATAGCCGGTACAATTTCTTCCCCTTGACTATTGATAAATCCCTCTTTGCCGCCTACGGAAACTACCGCCAAACCATCCTCAAAATAATCTGCATCAAAATAAGTCGGTGCAATCACAACGTCTCCGTCAGTGTTTATGTACCCATACTTACCATCCATACTGAAATATGCCAAACCTTCACTAAAGGAACTGACACTGTCACAATCCAGATAGAACGCAGGTGTACCGTCCGCATACATAAATCCATATTCTTCCCCTGCCATAAAATACGCCAGTCCTTCTGAAAAAGGTGCCGCATCATCATAAACAAAAGGAAGTACGGTCTGCCCTTCGGTATCTATATAACCATATTTACCATCCATAGCCACACATGCCAGTCCTTCTGAAAAGGGTGTGGCATAGTCATAAATATACTCTGTAATTTCTTTGCCGTCCGGCAATACATAGCCATATTTTTCACCATTATAAATACAATAGATTCCCTCAGAATCAAAGGCAAATTCAATATTTTTTGTAGAAGACGGCGTAGTTACAAGGGGATATTGCAGTAATTCTTCTGCCTCGGAATCAACCGTTTCCGTGCTGTCCTCCGATACAATGATTTCTGCACTTTCCAAACCAGTCTCCGGTGTTGTATCCGCTTCTTCCGGTTTTGTTTGTTCTTCCACCGTATCTGCATTATATGTTTCTGTATTATCGTTATGGGCATTGCCGCAGCCTGCCAAGCCAAGTAACAGACACAGCATTCCTATCATTTTCCTATTCTTTATCATTTATATGCCATCCTCTTTTCCACACTGCTTTTATGTCAAAAAACCCGGTGGAGAGTTACCTCTCACCGGGTCATTACTTTTTACTCACGTATTGCTATAGCTTATTTCCTGCAAATTACTTACCAGCCATCTGCTTAGCAACTTCTTCTGCGAAGTTTTCTTCCTTCTTTTCGATACCTTCACCGGTTTCGAAACGAACGAACTTCTTGATGGAGAAGTTTGCACTGTTTTCTTTAGCAACCTGTGCAATATACTGTGCAACGGTCTGCTTGCCGTCTTCAGCCTTTACATATGCCTGTTCAAGCAGACATACTTCCTTTAATTCCTTGTTCAGACGACCAACTACTGCACCTTCGATAACCTTGTCAGGCTTACCAGCCATCTTAGGATCTGCTGCAATCTGAGCCTTTAAGATTTCCATTTCATGAGCCTTGTATTCTTCGGATACATCAGCGGTAGAAACATACTTAGGAGATAATGCAGCAACCTGCATTGCAATGTTACTCATAGCTTCTTTTACTGCATCATTTACAACGTCGGTATCAGCTTCTACGATAACACCAATACGTCCGCCACCGTGTACGTAAGATACTACACAACCATTGGTTGCTACAACCTTTTCAAATCTTCTGATGTTTAAGTTTTCACCGATAACAGCGATTTTTTCAACCAGAGCTTCTTTTACGGTCTTGCTTGCATCTAAGTTCCAAGCTTCTGCCATAAATGCATCCATATCTGCTGCATCAGATGCTACTGCCTGATCTGCAACAGCCTTTACATATGCCTGGAAATCAGCGTTCTTTGCTACGAAGTCGGTTTCAGAGTTTACTTCTACAACAGCTGCAGTGGTGTCACCCTGCATAACAACTGCACAAAGACCTTCTGCTGCAATTCTGCTTGCCTTCTTTTCAGCCTTAGCCTGGCCGTTCTTTCTTAAATATTCAACAGCTTCTTCCATGTTACCATTGGTTTCATTTAAAGCCTTCTTGCAATCCATCATACCTGCGCCGGTCATTTCACGCAGTTCTTTTACCATAGATGCTGTGATATCTGCCATTTTATTCACCTATTCCTTTCAATTATTCTTCAGATGCTGCGATTTCTTCTACGTCTGCTGCTTCAGCATCTACTGCTACATCAGCTTCGGTGTAAACAGCTTCACCCTGATTTGCTTCGATAACAGCGTCTGCCATCTTGGAAACAATCAGTTTTACTGCTCTGATAGCGTCATCATTACCGGGAATGATGTAATCTAATTCTTCAGGATCACAGTTGGTATCGCCGATACCTAACAGGGTAATACCTAAGCTGTGAGCTTCCTGTACACAAATCTTTTCCTTCTTAGGGTCTACTACGAAAATAGCATCGGGAACTCTGGTCATGTTCTTGATACCGCCAAGGTTCTTCTCAAGCTTTTCCCATTCTTTCTTTAATTCGATAACTTCCTTCTTGGGAAGAACATCGAAAGTACCGTCCTGAGACATGGTTTCGATTGCACGAAGTCTGTCGATACGGGACTGGATGGTCTTGAAGTTGGTTAACATACCACCTAACCATCTTTCGTTTACATAGTACATACCACATCTTTCAGCTTCAGTCTTAACTGCATCCTGTGCCTGCTTCTTGGTACCTACGAAAAGGATAGTACCACCCTGTGCAGCGATTTCAGAGATTGCCTTGTAAGCTTCATCTACTTTACCTACAGACTTCTGTAAGTCGATGATGTGGATACCGTTTCTCTCGGTGAAGATGTAAGGAGCCATCTTAGGGTTCCATCTTCTGGTCTGATGTCCGAAATGAACACCTGCTTCTAATAACTGTTTCATTGAAATAACGCTCATGTCTTTACCTCCGTTTGGTTAATCGGTCCGCCTTATCACGGTGCCGTCTTCCGTATCCCTTTTCTGCCAGACTTCGCGTTTAAGTCCGGTTAGCTCTGCAACAAATCCACTGTCTTCTTACTTATGCAAAGAAGCACTTGGACACCTGTTACAAATGAGAATACGTGTTTTATAGTCACAACATTCAGATTATAACACAAGGAAACCTCCACTGCAAGAGGTTTCCTTGGAAAATTTGTACTTATTTTGTTATATTTTTCTTTAGAAACTGCGGATTAAATTCTATGATACCAATCTCAGTTTCTTCTGGTAATAATCAGTGCAATTTCTTCTTCATCCGCTCCTACCGGAATCTCATAAGTGCCGGTCCGGATTTTTTTATCGTAACCGTTATCACAAAGATATCTGTCGTAATCGGACGCACTTTCTATCAAGCCTGCTGCTTCTAAAGTCTTACTTACCGTTACAGAACTCTCTCCATTTGCAATTACAATGGTAACCGTTTCACCTGTACCAACATTATCATCCGGTGTGATTGTTTCTTCCGGTTCTGTGCTTGGTTTAGGCGTTTCTGTTACCTCCGGTTCTGTGCTTGGTTTAGGCGTTTCTGTTACCTCCGGCTCTGTGCTCGGTTCGGGTGTTTCTGTTACCTCCGGTTCTGTGCTTGGCTTAGGCGTTTCTGTTACCTCCGGCTCTGTGCTGGGTCGAGGTGTTTCTGTTGCCTCCGGCTCTGCACTTGGCTCAGGAACTTCTGTTGCCTCCGGCTCTGCACTTGGCTCAGGAGTTTCTGTTCCTGCCGGCTCTGTGTCCGGTTTCGGCATTTCTGTTTCTTCCGGCTCCACTGACGGGGACGGTGCAAGCACCGTACTTTCTATCATGCCCAGTTCTCTTGCCCTATCTTTTATTTCTTCATCTGTCATGGTGCTCTTACCTGCTCCGGAAACGGCCACGATTATAATCGTTACCAATATACCGATTCCCAGACCACGTAAATAATATTTCAGCTTCATATCGATTCCTCCTCTTGCAGTCGTTTTTTGACACGCTGCTATACTCCTTCAAACAAATCGATAACCAGCTTCACTTCACCAACACCCAGTCCCAGCTCTTTTGCAATCACTACATTGGACTTTCCGGCATTGTGCAATTCCAGAATCTTTTCGTTATTGTTTCCGTTTTTACGGCTGTCCTTCATAAAACTGATATCCAAGCCCTGAGGCTCTGCTGATACACTTTTAGAATTCTTTTTTGCAGTTGTTTTCTTTGCAGGCTTTTTTTCTGCTTCCTTTTCTTCAACAGCCTCTGCCACTACCGTTTCCGGTTCCTTAGATGCTTTTTGCACTGCTACGTTTTTCTTAGTCGTACCCGCTTCTTTTACCGTACTTTCCACTTCTTTTACTTTCTGTTCAGCTTCCTTTACGGTTTTTTCTACCTGGCTGACAGTTGTTTTTAAATTCTGGTGCTTATCATTGAGCATATCATACAAAAACATAACTTCTTTATGATTTTTATTGATTTCCTCCAATACGGTATCAGAATATTCATTTACCGCCATTATCTTTTCATTGGACACCCGTTCCAAAGAACGTTCCGTTTTCTCCATGGCATAACCAACTGTCTCATCTGTCAAATCTTCTATACGTCCTTTGACATTATCCATCTCCCGGGCTACGGCATTTTTTACTTCTTCCTGCACCATTTCCCGGGTTCCGTTATCTGCCTTCGAGGAAGGAATCAGGAAACTGACTGTAAATATAATACCTCCCAAGATAAGCAAAACTACTTCTATTGTACCCATTACTACACTACTCTCCTCAGATTTTAATATCGAAACCGCCCTGCCCCTTGATTTTTACAATACCATCCGGCTCCTTTGGTTTCTTCTTTTTTTCTCCTCCGCTACCACCATAAGTCCCTTTACCTTTTTCTTTAGCATCGAACTTTTTATTCATCCAGTCAGCATTGTCACTCTGGTTTACCTGCTTGGTCCTGGTATCAGTTTCTTTATGCATATTCTCAACCAGATTACTCTGCTGCGTAATGCCTCTGTTGTCCTCATTCTGTTTTAGTGTGGTATAATCCTGCGATCTTGTTATTGTTGCGATTTCCATTACTCCCATTCTATACTCACACTCCTTTCCGACCTTTTAGATACCGACCATCTTTACATCTCCGCGAAGCTTTATAAATTTGCAGTACTCCATATTACTCTGTACCACCATGGACACTTCACCGATAGCAATCTTTACACCTGGGAACACTTCCCCTTTTACTACTACCTGTGCCTGTCCCTGCTGATCCATCACTTCCTGCAACGCTTCCATTTCCCTCCGTGCCATTTCCAATTGGGGGGCAATTTGCTCTCTTGTCTTTACTAAAGATGCCAGATATTTAAGCTGCTCCTGTGTAATAGGAACGCCCTGACGCCGCTTCTGTCCAAATGTTGCAATAATGGGATCCATATTTCTTAGGTTTTTCTGCATATCTGCAACATCCTTCTGTAACTGTGCATAACGATTCTTCTGTTCCGGATTGATACCAACTTCCACCAAAGTAGATGTACCCATGGGCGAACCTAATGTCTTTACATTAATTTTATTGGATGCACATACATGCCCACCTGTAATAAATCCTCTTCTGCCATCGACGGTAATCTCACCGTTTGCCATAATGGTACTGTGCAGAATGGACTCTGTTGTAATATAACCACCGGCTGTCGCTTTGGTATTTTCCAAAAACTTCGCTACAATATTACCCTTGGCTTTCAGCTCTCCCTTATTCATACCGGCCATGCCGCGGGCAATAATAATATCACCTCCGGCTTCGATATACGCACCTTCCACCAATCCGTTTATTACTACATTCCCCTGTGCTCTTACGGCAAAATTGGACTGCACGTTACCGGTAATATTTACACTGCCCTCATAGTCTACATTGCCCGTAGAAATATCTACATTTTCCAGTTCCAGTACATTGGATACAAATACTCTGTCATCTACCAACGTTACATGTCCATTGACTCTAGAGGTCAATTCTGTTTTATCTTCAGAGATATCTATATTATTTGCATAACGCAGCAAAGCATTCTTCACATCTCTGGGTTTTATCTTTGCTCCATGGATATTAGTACCATATTCGCCCGGATCTGCCGGAATCAACCTCGCTAAAATATCCCCTGCCTTACAGTGATTGATAGTATTCAGATTAAAAAAGTCTACACTACCATCATCCTTTTGGGTGGGTCTTGCTTTCACATCCGTATTAAAATAATATTCTATACGTGCATCTTCGCCGTGTCGGGCAGGCTGTCCTACTGCTACAACTATATCCGTACAGTATATACCGTTTTCAATGGCATTTCTGACAGCCTCTTCATCAATACCAAATTTAATCTCCCTGTAACGTAAATCACTAAGGAACTCCTTTACACTCATACCCTGTCCGGTTTCGGAAGCCGGATAAAAGCGTGCTGTTGCCGTCATTAAATCTTCATCCACAAACAAATTATACGTCATATTGGCAACAGGACACGGCCCCATTCCCAATTGAACAATTGTATTTTTTCCTTCTGCAATCGCATTTTTTAAGACAGAAAGGTCACAGACTACATTTTTCTGCGTGAGGTAATCTGTGACTTCTCCTATTCTGACACTCTCACCGGACTTATCCGGTGCTTTTATTTCCAATCCATAACCGGCGCCTCTGCTTACCAGTCTGAAATAACCATTTGCCATATTAATCACCATGCCTTTCCGACACCTGCAAACTTTGAGCCGTAGGCACAAATTTGCGTGTGAAAAATTTATTTTTCACACTACACACTCCTTGTGGCAATGCACCTTATGCTGAGAAAATCCCCATATAGTTACCCATTTTCTCTTTCATCTTCTGAAGTGCACGTGTATGTAACTGTGAAACTCTTGACTCTGAAACTTCTAAAATATTGCTGATTTCTTTTAAAGTAAGTTCCTCGTAATAATAAAGCAATATTACCTTTCTCTCTTTTTCGGTAAGAAGCTGTAGGGTCTGCTCCAATACCTGTTTTAATTCTTCTTTTTCAATGTTTTCTTCCGGACTTTCAAAACGTGCCGTTGTGTGGCGGTTTCCTTCGGAAGGAACTTCACTGCCCTGCTCCATATACTCATTTAAAGATACCACATTGGTAATCTTCATCTGAGACTGCCATTCTAAATATTCATCATCGGTAATGCCCAATTTTTCCGCTATCTCTTCATCAGTAGCAGCTCTTCCCATGGTCAGTTCAATTTCTTTCATTACCGAATCAATTTTCTTTTGTTTTTGGCGGATTGTTCTGGGAATCCAGTCCATCTTACGAATCTGATCCAAAATAGCACCTCTGATTCGCAGACTTGCATAGGTTTCAAACTTGACTTCTTTCATATTGTCAAATTTGTCTATCGCATCAATCAATCCGAAAATACCGTAGCTTACCAGATCTTCATACTCTACGTTGTATCCCAGATACATGCTCAGTCGTCCTGCCACCAGCTTTACAAGAGGAGCATATTCCAGTATGATTTTTTCTCTGATTTCAGAATCCCTGGTTCTGCCATAGTCATCCCAAAGCTTCTTTCTGCCAGCTTCGTCCATGTTCTCCTCCTAAAAAGATATTACAGTACTTACCTATTTTTCTTCTTCCGCGGTTTGTCCGTCCTCTGTTTGCGTTTCACCGTCACCGTCTTTTTCTATCACTTCGCCTTCATCTAAGGCTGCCTTGGCATTTTGTCTGTCAAAGGTATCCAAAAGCCATTTTATTACACTGCCCAGTATATAAAATATAATAAATACTACTAACAGTGCCACCAGCATCCATACTAACGGGTATTTCATGATAAATGTAACGATACTGGTAATTGCACCTGCCACCAGCATCAATATCAGCGGTAAATATTTTCTATTCATGTCATTTTCTCCCGATTTACCCCTTTATTATATTACCTTCTCCGGCTTACCTACCGCACGGATTATATAATCACCGGTTTCCGGATAGAAAACAACGGTACGTCCATAGGTTGCACCTGTATCCTCTGCCAAAATCGGTATCTGTAATTCTGCCAGTTTTTTCTTGGCTGCTTCTACATTTCTGTCTCCCACACGAACCAAATCAGACTTATTTTGGAAAGCAAACATCATGGCACCACCTGCCAGTTTTGCCGTCATCCTGCTACGCTTTGCTCCCATGGCTTCCATCTGCCGTACGAGTTCTGCAATTCCCGTATCAGCAAACTTAGCTATATTACTTTCACTTCCACGTATTGTAGTACTGTCCGGCAACATAACATGTGCCAGTCCACCAATCTTTGTAGCCGTATCTCTGATTGCTATACCTACGCAGGAGCCGAGTCCCAGGGTTGTTACCCCGTTTGGAGCGGTACAGACTTTTAAGTCTGCCATTCCTACTTTTATAATCTCGCTCATATTCCTTTTCCCTCAGTTCAAACCTTTTTTCTGTCAGCCTACATAAGACCCAATGCCGATAATATTTTTTCATAGGATTCCAAATCCGGAATCAGAATAAAATATCCATCGATTTCCACTTCGTCATAAAACTGTGACTGTATCAGAAGAATGTTATCACCGATTGTACCAAACTCAATTGCAGGTACACTCAAAATAGCCCCTGCCATATCCATAGTCAACGCAGGCGGTGACGGATATATCTTTAAATTTGTCAGCATGGAAAGAGAATTTAAATAAGCTCCCGTAATAATATTGCTGACTTCTTTCATTGCAGAGAGTTCCATCTCATTCAGTCCCGGTTCCTCACTGCCCATACCCATCATAAGCTTATTCACCAAATGTTTGGCACTGTCCATCTGCACCAGAAACATAATGCTTCCGGTTATATCACCTTCCACAGCCAGGTAAACACCTACCATTAACTGTTCTTCGCCACCCATCAGTTCTCCGACATCCTTAAACTCTAAAAGTCTGACCTGGGGCACCTGCATATCTACTTTACACTGCAGCATCTGGGATAAGGCTGTCATAGCATTACCTGCACCGATATTGCCTATTTCTTTTAATACATCCAGATAATTTTTTGTTACATTTTCCAAACTCATATCTGCCATAACTGCCTCATCTCCTCCGGTTGCTGATTATTTTTACTTTTCCTGTACTACTGCGTTTAAATCCAGCAGGGAAATCAATCCGCCTTCATATTTTCCTACGCTCTGTACGAAATTGTTCTTTTCTTCCTTGTCATATGCCAGTTTTTCTACCTGTTCAGCCAAGTCAAGAGTTACTACTTCCTTAACCTCGTCCACAATCATACCGATGGTTCCTGCCTGTTCCAGTTTCACGATGATGATTCTGGTTGCCTTGGTTGCTTCATCCTCTTCCAGTCCCATTTTTAACTTAATGCTCATAATGGGAATAACTTCTCCACGAAGATTGATAACACCCTTTAAATAAGCCGGCATTTTCGGAACTCTGGTTACATGCTGCATGCGTACGATGTTGTCAATATATTTAATATCGATACCGTACTGCTCCTGACCTAATCTGATGACAATATACTGTATGGTTTCACCTACAAGTTTTAATTCTTCCATTCTGCATTCCCTCCCACATTAAATCAATGTATTTGCGTCCAGAATCAGTGCAACTTCACCGTCGCCCAGAATGGTCGCGCCGCTGATTAACTTGCATTTATTGTCAATGTATTTGCCCATGGACTTAATAACGATTTCCTGCTGTCCTAAGAGTTCATCCACTACTAAGCCGGCTGTCTTATCACCCTTCTTGGCAATGATAACCGTCATATTTTCGTCCTCACCACGGGTACTTACTACATCCAGTTCCTTATCCAGTCTGACAATAGGAATAACATTGCCTCTTAAATGGATAACTTCCTTGTTCTGAACAAGTTTGATTTCGGAAGGTGCAATATCTTCGATAGTCTGGATAGAGCCGAGAGAAATCGCATACTTTTCTCCGCCTACTACAACCATCAGTGCCTGGATAATAGCCAGTGTCAGAGGTAATCTGATAATCCATGTACTTCCCTGACCGTATTTACTTCTTACTTCTACTTCACCACTTAATGCCTCAATCTTGCTCTTAACAACGTCCAGACCTACGCCTCGGCCGGATACATCAGTAACCTGCTTTGCGGTAGAGAAGCTGGGTAAGAATAACAAATCAATAATTTCCTTTTCAGACATGTTTGCTGCCTGTTCAGGGGTAATGGCACCTCTGTCGATTGCCTTATTCTTTACTGCCTCAGTATCAATACCGTTACCATCATCACTTACTTCGATAACAACGTTATTACCATCCTGGTATGCATCCAGTCTGATAGTACCAACCGCAGGTTTTCCTCTCTGTGCACGCACTTCTGCACTTTCCAGGCCGTGGTCTGCGGAGTTTCTTAACAAATGCATCAAAGGGTCACCGATTTCATCCACTACGGTACGATCCAATTCGGTCTCTTCACCGGACATGTACAGTTCCATCTTCTTATCCAACTTCTTGGACAAGTCTCTGATCATACGAGGGAACTTATTTACAACACTTTCAATAGGTACCATTCGTACCTTCATAACAGATTCGTGAAGGTTGGTGGTAACACTCTCTAAGTATTCAATCTGTTCATTTACTCCGGAAGGGGTTGCCACACCGGTCTGCTGTGCACTTGCTGCTGATGCTGCTACCAGTGAGTTCTTTGCAATAATAAGCTCACTTACCAGATTCATCAGTACATCCAGCTTTTCTATATCAACACGAACCGTACGATTTACTACGGGTTTGCCCGCTGCCGGCTTGTTTGCTGCAGGTTTCTTTTCTGCAACGGCACCTGCGGAAGCCTGCGGTGCAGCCGCTACTGCTGTAGTTGCCTCTGCACTCTTCTCTGCGGTTGTTGTTTCTTCAGTATGTACTACTGTCTTACTGTCTTCATCCAACTGCATTGCTGATAAATCTATATTGTCTGCCAGCACACTTTCGATTTCTGATACATTGCTGATTGCAGCCGTTACCTTTGCCATATCTGCTTCGGTAATGATAATCAGGGAAAAATCCAGTTCGAAATGCTCATCTTCAATATCCTGTGCAGAAGGATTGGAAACAATAATTTCACCCAGTTCTTCTACTGCCTTGAATACCAAAAATGCTCTTGCTGCTTTTAACAGACAGGTTTCCTGAATTTTAACAGTCACACCGTACACTTTCTTGCCCTGTTTCTGTGCTTCAGAAATTACCATTTGGTCTGTGCCGTCTAATTTAATGTCCAACCACTTCTTGCCACCATTATTGTCTTCTGCCGGTGCTGCTTCTGTCGCTTTCAAATCAGGTGCTGCTTCTGCCGCGTCGCCACCATCTTTACCGTTTAAAATGTCATTGAGCATCTTAATCAGTGGCTCATTTTCATTAGTACCTTCATCACCGGACTCACGGATATTGGTGGTATACTCCTCCAATGCATCCAGGCACTGGAACAGAATATCAATCAGGTTTGCCTTTACTTTTATATTGTTGTTGCGAACTTCTGAAAATACATTCTCCATGTCATGGGTCAGATTCTGCATGCGCTTATAGCCCATGGTACCTGCCATGCCCTTTAAGGAATGTGCGGAACGGAAAATTTCATTGATTGTATCCATGTTTTCCGGTTCCTGTTCCAAATCCAGAATCTGTGTATTCAAATTCTGTAAATGTTCGGTTGTCTCATCAAGGAAAATCTCAAGGTATTGGCTTACATCCATTTTACTTTACCCCCACGTTTAATATAATCTCTTGTGCAATTTGTTCCAAAGGTAAGATTTTGTCGGATAAACCGGCTCCAACTACACTCTTCGGCATTCCATACACAGCACACGTGCTCTGCTCCTGTGCTATTACCAGTGTCTTTTTCTTTTCTTTCAGATGCAAAATTCCCTGTGTGCCGTCTGCCCCCATACCTGTCATTACCACACATACAATCTGGTCAAAACGACTGTTTTCCAGTGATTCATACATATAGTTAGCACAAGGTTTTACGCCTTCTCTGGGCGGTTCATCGGTATAGTGGATTGTGTATTTACCGGCTGCATTGAGTGATACATTCATATGCTTACCACCCATTGCCAGATATACACGACCGTTTTCCAGTACATCTCCCTCTGCGGCCTCACACACCGAAATATGACTCAGGGAATCCAGACGCTCCGCTAAAGAAGCGGTAAATCCCTTAGGCATATGCTGTACTACCAGTACCGGTGCCTGTAAATCCTGGGGAAGATGGGGTATAACCGACTGTAATGCTTTAGGGCCCCCGGTAGAACTTGCTATTGCAACCAGTTTCCTTCCTACCGGTTTTGCTGCTGTTTTCTCTGCAGGTCTCTCCACCGGTTTTGCCGCTACGGGCGTCATCCGCTGGATTTCCACCTTTGTCTTGGGAGTTTCCACATGTTTGGGCGACTGTGTAAAAGAATGTACATTAGCTTCTGCAACTGCTGCCAGAACCTCTAACATATGTTTTTGAAAATCTTCCACTCTACAGTCTCTTGCACTATCCGGCTTATGAATAAAATCCAACGCTCCCAGTTCCAGTGCATCCAGTGTTGTCTTGGCACCTTCCCTTGTGTCCGTACTGGCCATCATAACTCTTGCAGGGATCTTGTACTTATTCAATTCTCCCAGCAATTCCAGTCCGTTCATCTTGGGCATGTTTACGTCCAAAACAACCGCATCGTAACTCTTCCGACTGAGCAGATCAAACGCTTCCAGACCATTGGTCGCACGGTCTTCCACATGAAATCTTTCATCGCTATTAATTATATCACACAAGACTCTTCTCATAAGTGCAGAGTCATCAACAACCAATATTTTTTTCATAAATTATAATCCTTTTTCCCGACGACGATTTTTTCTTTCTTCTTCGAAAATATATTTTATAATTTCTTCTCTGTCATTTACCCCTAAATTGACATATTGTACTCTGTGTTCATAGGTTCCTTTTTTGTTTTCCGCCTCTTTTACACTGAGTATCTTTCCGATAATTTCACACTCTCTGCTTTTACCGTCCACAAACAACTGATAGTTACAGTACACCATACTTTCCGGTTCATACCGTTGCTCACTCATAAACCGCAGTCCGCCACCGCTGATATCCACGATTACACTTCGTTTCAAAGGCAACCCGGGCGTCAGGAAATAGGCTTCTTTCTGTTCTACCGCTTTTACCTCTTCTTCCACCAACGGTCTTGCACACATTTCCAGTGCACAACTGAAACGGTAATATTCCCTTCGCTGGTACTTTCTAAGGTTACTGGTCATTTCCACTACCAGAATATAAACATTGTTACTCTTATAACGGTCTATAATCCGTAAAAAACACTGATACAGATTTGCCCCGCTATAGAATACCGCATCATACTCTCCGTCCACCGGAAGTAAAATCAGTTTCGTCTGCTCCATAGGCATGGTAATTTCCATACGGTCTTCCGATATAATATCATGCACCTGGCTATGGTATACCTTTTTCGTTTCTTCAGTTCCGTCATTTACCTTGTTTACAGCCTGTAATTCAAGTTTACACCCCGGTTTGATAAATTTAGAAAGCATAAACTACCTCCTACCCCATCTTTTTTCCGTTAAGAATATGTGAGAAAAATGCTGCCATTCCTCTTTTTCTGACAGTTTCTTCTTTATTCATCAGTTTTGCGGCAATGCTTTCATATGCCTGACTGGATTTTGCCGTAGGATTCTGCATGGATACCGGCACCTGCTGCATAACTGCCTTGGAAAGCTGGTTATCCTGCGGAATGGGTCCCAAGTAACCAAAGGGCAGTTTCAAATAACGTGAAACTACCGCATTCAGTTTTTCATACAGTGCCTGCCCGTCTTCTTCTTTATCTACTTTGTTGGCAATCATCTTTACCTGCGATGTTTCCTGTGAAAATCTGGGATGACGTACAAGTGCCTTTAACAATGAATACGAGTCCGTGATGGACGTAGGTTCCGGTGTTGTTACCAGTAAAATTTCTCCGCTGGCTACCAGAAACTCTAATACAGCATCGGAAATACCTGCTCCCGTATCCACTATAATCACATCTGCTATGGCATCCAATTCTGTCAGGTTCTGAATAATATAATTCAGATAATCCTTACTTAAATTGGACATTCCCACAATACCGGAACCACCGGAAATAAAACCCACTTCCATAGGTCCCCATGTAATAATTTCTTTTATGTTCTTTCCCTGATAAATCAAATCACACAAATTGTGCTTGGGAACGGCACCGAACATAATCTCTATATTCGCCAATCCAAAATCTGCGTCTAAAATAATAACCCTCTGCCCCATTTTTCTGAACTGTATCGCCAGATTGATAGCGGTATTGGATTTTCCCACGCCGCCCTTACCGCTGGTTACGGTAATCACTCTGGCTACGGGCCGTTGCAGATTCCCTGCTTTTATTATATTGCGTAACTGTTCTGCCTGGTCCATCTTTCATCCTCCGTGTGTCGCTTATGAATGCCCTCCTAAGAGCTGCTTCACAGTCTTCTGTGGATTGAATTTCTCGATATCGTCCGGTACATTCTGTCCATAAGTTACATAAGACAGGTTTGCTCCCGTATAAAGTTTTAAGTTAAGCAGATTACCTATTGCTGTTGTTTCATCCAGCTTTGTAAAAATCAATTTATAATCAGATATTTCCTTATAGCTGTCCGCAATACTTAAAAGGTCTTTGTACTTTGTAGTGGCACTTAACACTAAAAATACATCTTTCTCCGCCAAATCATCCACACAGTGTACAAAGGATACCATGGCATCTTTCTGTGCCTGGTTCTGGTGGGAATGCCCTGCAGTATCCACAAAGATATAATCGTACTCTTTAAAGTCCCTAAGTGCATTTTCCATCTCTTCAATGGTATAGATAACCCTAAAAGGCACTTCCAGAATATTAGCATAAGTTCTGGACTGTTCCGCTGCTGCAATACGATAGGTATCTGCAGTCAGAAGTGCTACCTTCTTTTTCTCCTCCACACTGAATTTGGAGGCAATCTTTGCTATGGTGGTAGTCTTGCCTACACCGGTCGGTCCTACAAAGAAGACTACTTTAGGTCCTTCCTTGGCAGGTGTGATTTCGGCAGTTGCTCCAAACTTCAAAATCATCTTCTGATAGGTATTTGCCAATGCATAATCAAAGGGCATATTAGGCTTATGCACCTTCTCTATTTCGTCCATAATCTGATTGACATATTTTTCATCCACTTCATTTTCCAACATAACGTTGTACAGAAGTTTCATAAATTTTACAATTTCAGGGTCCTTCTCTTCCGACTCTTCCTTGGCAGGAGTCTTGATATCAGCGGGTTCTTCTTTTTTCTCCTGTTCCGGTTCATTTTTATTCAACTGCTGCACCAAAAGAGTCTGCAGGCTGTCCAGCTTTTCTTCAATAGTTCCCATACTGCCTGCATTCTTTTCATAAATACCGGTACTCTCTTTTCTCCATGCTTCTGTAATCTGTGCGGTTTTAACTGTACTGCCGCTTTGCACCTGTGCATCTTTCTTCACAACAGAATAACGTTCACTTTCTTCTTCCAGCGCCACAGTTACTTCCACCAGAGATTTTTTTAGAAACGCAAACACCCCCTTGGGCTTTACGTTCTTTACATTCATCACAACAACGCCTTCACCCAATTCTTTTTTTGCCAGTTCTATGGCTTCTGCCTCTGTTTTCCCTTGAAATTTTTTGATTATCATTATGCTGTCACCATCCCTACGGACTGCAGTTCTACATTGGATTCTATTTCATTGTAGGAAACCACAATCAAATCTTTATAATAATCTTCTGTCAATCGTTTAAAATACATCCGGACAATCGGCGATGTAATTATAATCGGACTCTTGCCCAAATTTTCCAGTTTCTGCATCTCACTACCCACGGAAGCCATAATCTTTTTGGTCTTCTCCGGGTCAAGATTGAGATAAGCACCCTGTTCGGTCTGTTTTATGCTGCCCATAATATCCTGCTCTACCCTAGGATCTAACGTAACCACGTTAGTAGTTTCGTGGGGCGGGAAATATTTGTTGGAAATGGCACGTTTCAGACTCTGACGTACATACTCAGTCAAAATATCCGTATCCCGGGTAGTGGTTGCATAATCTGCCAGTGTTTCAAAAATAGTAAGTAAATCTCTGATGGAAATACCTTCTTTTAGCAGGTTCTGCAATACCTTCTGGACTTCACCCAGCCCAAGTTGCTTGGGTAACAATTCCTCCACAAGGGAAGGATTGGTTTCTTTTAAGTTGTTGACCAGATTCTGTACATCCTGTCTGGTAAGCAGTTCGGATATGTATTGTCTGATAATCTCCGTTAAATGTGTCGCAATAATGGAAGGCGGGTCAACTACCGTATATCCCATGCTCTCCGCACGTTCTCTCTGTCCTTCCGTAATCCAGATTGCCGGCAGGTGGAAAGAAGGCTCAAAGGTAGGAATACCTGTAATCTCCTCTTCTACATAACCGGGGTTCATTGCCATATAGTGGTCAAAAAGAATTTCTCCCTCACTGACCTGAATACCTTTTATTTTAATAATATACTGATTTGGATTTAACTGTATATTATCCCTCAAACGGATAATGGGCACTACCGTACCAAGTTCTAACGCAATCTGTCTTCGAATCATGACCACTCGGTCTAAGAGGTCACCGCCCTGATTTACATCAGCAAGAGGAATAATACCATAACCGAATTCCAATTCAATGGGGTCAACCTGCAACAGACTGTTCACATTTTCCGGCTGACGGATTTCATCCGCTGCCACCTCATCGGCATCCACTTCTGCTTCTATCTGCGCTGTTTCCAAATTACCGGAAATCAGTCTGCCGCCTACGATAAACGCAAGACCCATTCCCAAAAAAAGAATGGTATTTAACTCTGTTACAACGCCCAGAAAAGCAAGCGTCGCACCTACCAGATACATCGCCTTGGGAATACCAAACATCTGCTTTATAATAGTGGGACCGAAATCGGTTTCTTTACCACCTTTGGTAACCAATATACCGGTGGATAAAGATATCAACAGGGAAGGAATCTGACTTACCAGACCGTCACCGATAGTCAGCACGCCATAGTGCTGTACGGCTGCACCAACATCCATACCATCCCTTATCATACCCATGGCAAGACCACCGATAATATTGATGGCAGTCAATAAAAGACCTGCGGTAGCATCTCCTTTTACGTATTTTACCGCACCATCCATGGAACCGAAGAAACTGGATTCCTGCTGTATCTTATCTCTTCGTCTTTTTGCTTCCGCATCGTCAATGGCACCGGTATTTAAGTCTGCATCAATTGCCATCTGTTTACCGGGCATCGCATCCAAGGTGAAACGTGCCGTTACTTCAGCCACACGCTCAGAACCTTTATTGATAACAAGGAACTGTACCAAAATCAAAATTACGAAAATAATGGCACCTACAATCAAATCACCGCCACCAACAAACTGTCCAAAGGTCATTACCACATTTCCGGCATTTCCTGTTGTCAGAATCAATCTGGTGGAGGATACATTCATAGCAATACGGAATATGGTTGTAAACAAAAGGATAGTCGGGAAATAAGACATATCCAATACTTCTTTTACAAACATACATACAAACATAATGGTAAACGCAATTGCCATATTAAAGGCCATAAATACGTCTAACAGCCACGCAGGAAGAGGAACAATTAACATAACGAACGATACTAATACATATATCGCTACCATAGCATCTGTTGCTTTCATCTTGCCGTTCAAATTCAAGTTCCTCACCTCCTGTCTGATTTATTTGAACTTATACTTTTCCTTTTAAATGATATACAAAAGCTAATACTTCCGCTACCGTCTGGTAAAGTTCCGGCGGTACAACCTGTCCAACATCTACGTTGGCATAGAGCATTCTTGCCAAAGGCTTATTTTCTACAATTTCTATATTATGCTCTTTCGCAACCTCTTTGATTTTGCGTGCCATATAATCTTCACCCTTTGCCAATACAATAGGGGCATCCGCAATTTCCGGGTCATATTGAATCGCTACCGCATAATGGGTCGGGTTTGTGATAACTACATCAGCTTTCGGAAGGTTCTGCATCATTCTCCTTCTGGATGCTTCCTGCATCTTACCTCGAATTTTACCTTTTACCTGCGGGTCACCTTCCTGCTGCTTATATTCATCCTTTACTTCCTGCTTGGTCATTTTCATATCATTTTTAAACTTATACTTCTGATATATAAAATCCCCAAAAGCAATAATGGAATATACTGCCGATAGCTGAATACCCAAATCGGTTACCAGTTCTCCCGCAAGCTGTATCGCCTGCATCAAGGGCATATCATACAGCAGATACAAATAGGACCATTTATCCTTTATAAAATTATAAACAATAACGCCGATTAATGCTATTTTTAAAATCGCTTTTGCCAGTTCCACCAAAGAATTGACCGAAAGTATTCTTTTAAAACCGCTAAGTGGATTTAATTTATTAAACTTAGGTTTCAGAGGCTCTGTTGTAACCTGCCACTTTATCTGTGCAATGTCCCCCAAAAAAGCAAGCACGAAAGCCACAATAAAAATGGGGGCTACAATAATCAGCACTTCTATAATCATTTGTCTGAACATGATAAACATATCATTTTCAGGCAGATAACCGTTCCAGTTTACAATAACCTCCGGTATTTTCTGATAAACGTTATCAAACATTTCCAGAAACCGGGTTCCCATATTACCAACCCATATCTTTAATATCAGAAACAGTCCCAGCAGACTGAGTGCATTACCTACTTCTTTACTCTTGGCAACCTGCCCTTTTTTACGGGCATCCTGCAACTTTTTGGCTGTAGCCGGTTCTGTTTTTTCTCCGCCGGGTCCTTCTTTTGCAAAGAACTGCAGATTGTATTTTAAAGTCACATCATTCCCTCCACAAACGAAACGGTAACTTGCTTTATCTCATTAAAAATCATACTGGATACACCGGAAAGCATTCCGGTCGTCAAAAACAAAATGCCAAAGCCCACTAACACTTTTAACTGGATACCTACCGCAAACATATTCATCTGCGGTGCCACTTTTGCCAGCACCCCCAACACTGCATTCAATAACAGCATAACGCAGAAAACCGGCAAACAGATGCGGAAACCAATGGTAATATAGTCTCCTAAAAACTGCACCATGGTACTGACAAGGTGATCTCCTTTAAAAACTGCTCCGTTTACAGGTATCAGTAAAAAAGAATCTGCCAATGCCCCCAGCAGATAACGGTACATGCCACTGAGAATCAACATTAACATTACCACATACTGATAATACACGCCTGTTACACTGGCCTGCTGCTTACTGGTGGGGTCCATCAGCATCAGCATGGAAAGACCTGTCTCCATATCTGCAATCGCACCGGCAAAATTAACAATGGCCGTACAGATATGGGCTGCAAAGCCGATTAGCAGACCGGTAATAGCTTCTTTTGCCACAATAACAGCATACTCAATCACATTATCATATACTACCCCTGCTGCAGGTGTCAGCGTAGTGTATAACAACATCGCCGTAAACACCGACAATGCAATCCTGACCCTTTTCGGTGTATTATTCATACTGAAAAAAGGTGCCACAAACACAAAACAGGACACGCGAACCAGTATCAACAGGAAATATTCTAAATCCAAAAAAGAAAATGACAGACTAATCATAAATGCTCCCTACCCCTTAATGTATGCAGGTAAATTTAACCAGAGCTCCGTCATATACTCAACAATATTATTTAACATCCATCCTCCAAAAATCATCAGTGCCAGAAATACGGCAACGATTTTGGGAACAAAAGTAAGTGTCTGCTCCTGTATGGAGGTAACGGTCTGAAAAATACTGACAAGCAGACCTACAATCAGAGATACCAATAATATAGGTAACGCTGTCTTTATCACAAGATATAACGCTTTGTTTGCAATTTCCGTTACAAGTTCTGTAGTCATAGTTTTCTCCTTTCCTCCACTATTTCTGTTTAAACAGTTCTATATGCTTACACTACCCGTAAGCAAACGTTCTCATCAACGCACCGATTACCAGACTCCAGCCATCTGCCAGTACAAATAACAATATCTTAAATGGCATGGAAATCGTCGTAGGCGGCAACATCATCATACCCATACTCATCAGTGCGGATGCTACAACCATGTCGATAATAATAAATGGAATGTAGATACAAAATCCCATGAAAAATGCATACCTTAACTCACTGATAATAAAACTGGGGATAAGTACGGTAATAGGAATATCCTCCAGTTCACCGTTCCAGTCCAATCTGGCAATATCCATAAAAAGTTCTACATCTTTTCTCTGGGTTTCGCCGTACATAAACTGTCTGATTGGCTCTACTGCCGCTGTCAACGCCTCTTCCTGTGTCAGTTCGCCTGCTTCAAAGGGCACATAGGCCTCCGTATATATCTGGCTGAATGTCGGCGTCATAATAAACAACGTGAGAAACAGCGCCAATCCAATCAAAATCTGATTAGGTGGTGCCGTCTGGGTGTTTAAAGCAGCCCGCGTAAAATGGAGTACAATAATAATTCTGGTAAAGGAAGTCAAACAGATAAGCAATATCGGTGCTATGGCAATCAGTGTCAAAATCAGTAATATCCTGAGTGCTCCGTTTAACTGTCCGTTCCCGTCATTGTACTCTATGGTTACGGTATTTGCTATATTCAATTCCTGTATATCCTCCGGATTTTCTGCATCTCCCGGTTCCTCAATAACGGTAGAATTTTCAGTTTGTCCTGTCAGTCCGTCCGAAGAAGCCTGTACGTTCTGTACAGGTAAAATACACAATATGCCTACCGTAATCAGCAGGCATATTATCTTCAATAATTTTTTTGCGTTTAAAATACTTGTTAATCTTTTCAATTTCAGCTACTCTTCTTTCAAAGAATCTTCCACTTTGGTGTCTTCCTTGCCGGGATAGGTAGTCTTTGCCCGTTGCAATAACTCTTTGAAACTCATAGAGGTATTACCGCCATCTTCCGGAAAAACAATCTGTTCCTTCGGAATCTCAGCAAGTTTCGTAACGGTATCCTTGCATACCGCCAGTGCCACATAGGTATCTGCCAGTTTTACAATCTGTATGTACTTTCCATTCCCGATAGGACTGGTTTCCACAACATCTATATTGCCTGCCGCCTTGTTTCCCTTTTGATACTTCGCCATCAGTCTGGTTACCCATAATACCAATGCCAATACCACCACAAAGATAATCAACAGAGAAATCAGTTCTGCAAAACTGCCTGCCTTTTCCATGCTCTCGGCAACACCTTGGTCATCTGCCCTTTCTACAAGAGTTGCAAACATTAGCCAACAACCTTCTTCACTGCTTCCAATACACGGTCAGCCTGGAAAGGTTTTACGATAAAGTCTTTCGCACCTGCCTGAATGGATTCAATAACCATTGCCTGCTGTCCCATTGCAGAACACATAATAACCTGTGCACCGGGGTCTGCCTGCTTGATACCCTTTAATGCTGCGATACCATCCATTTCAGGCATGGTAATATCCATCAGCACCAAATCAGGATGCAGTTCGTTGTATTTTTCAATACCCTTCAGACCATTTTCAGCTTCGCCTACTACGTTATATCCGTTCTTAGTTAAAATGTCCTTAATCATCATACGCATAAATGCCGCATCATCACAGATTAAAATATTTTTCGCCATATCTTTTTACTCCTTATTTACGCTGTTTTATTTGATAATTTCAGTTACTCTGATACCAAAACTTTCTTCAATAACTACTACTTCGCCTCTGGCTACGAATTTTCCGTTGACCAGTACGTCTATAGGTTCTCCGGCTATACGATCCAGTTCAATAATCGTGCCCGGAGCAAAATCAAGTATATCAGCAATAGATTTGGTGGTTCTTCCCAGTTCTACGGTAACTTCCAAAGGAACATCCTTAATCAGTCCGATGTTCTCCTGCCCTGTCATGGCAGCCAAGTCACCTGCAAAATTCTGGAATTGTGCAGGTTGCACGTTAACACCCTGCTGCATATTAACCTGCGGCGGCATATACATCTGTGCCATACCGTTCATTGCCATCTGCGGCGGCATTCCCATACCTGCCTGCATCGGCATTCCCATACCCATCATCATGGGATTCATACCCATCATAGCCTGTTGATCCATCATAGGCTGTGGAGACATTCCCATCATGGGCTGCTGCATATTCATGCCACCCATATCCGGTGCCGGTGTAGCAGGTTGCGGTGCAGGAGCCGGAGCAGGTGCCGGTGTTTCCGGTGCCGGACTCTCCGAAGTGCCACCCATCTGCTGAGTAATGAATGTCTCTACTATGGTCTTTGCAAAATCTACCGGATACAACTGCATGATAGTACTGTCTATCAAATCGCCAATCTGCATACGGAATGCAATCTTTACAAAGGTTCCTCCAAGGAAAGGAGAAATATCGCTTCCGTTATGGTAGGTTGTCAAATCTACCCGGCTTGCTTCCGGCGGGCTGATATCTATCATAATACCAAGCATGGTAGAAAGGGATGTAGCGGAGGAACCCATCATCTGGTTCATCGCTTCCGATATCGCACTTAAGTGCAATTCTCCCAATTCACCGTCTATATTGGCACCATCACCACCCATCATCAGGTCGGCGATAATCTTTACATCATCTTCTTTCAATACCAGAATATTGGAACCGTCCAATCCCTGTGTATATTTAATCTGAACAAATACGCAAGGCTTTTCGTACTGTTCCAGAACTGTCTGCCAGTTCGCCATGGTAACAACCGGCGTAGTAATGTTTACTTTTCTGTTTACCAAAGAATACAATGTGGTTGCAGAGGAACCCATACTGATATTGGCCACCTCACCCACTGCATCTTTCTCTGTATCTGTCAATAGATTTTCATCTATTTCACTACTTACCGGTGTTGTTTCCTGCACCGCTTCGCTCTCTGTACTCCCCGACAGATCCATGCCGCTAAGCAATGCGTTTATTTCATCCTGGGACAACATGCCGTCCATGCTTTACTCCCCCTCTCTGATTACCGATGTGACTCTTACAGCATAATTTTCTTTGCTGGCACCCGGTAATGCGGTGAATTTTCTAATATTACCCACATACACTGACAACTCGCTGTCGATATGGGTATCCAGCCGGATAACATCTCCGACCTGCAGATTGACGAAATCGCTGACGGAAACCGTGCTCTTTCCCAATACTGCTTTCATTGGTATATCCACTCTGCGGATCATGCTCTCAATATGTTCTTCATAATCAGCATCTTTGATCTCCTGCATATTGGCATACCAATATCTCGTATTCAATTTATCCATGATTTCTTCCAATGTAAAGTAAGGAAGACACATGTTCATGAAGCCCTGTACCTCTCCGATTTTCATGTTGAGGGTAACGATGGCAACCATATCATTGGGTGCAATAATCTGCGCAAACTGCGGATTGGTCTCCAATCTGTCCAACATCGGATTGATTTCCAATACGTTTTTCCAAGGTTCACGCATAAGCTGCATGCATATTACCATAATCTTTTCAATAATGGTAAGTTCAATCTCGGAAAAATCCCTGTTCTTTTCCAAGGGTTCTCCCGCACCGCCAAGCATACGGTCTACAATAGCATAACCTAAGTTGGTGGATAAATCCACTATTATATTGCCTGCCAGCGGAACAAAATTCACTACGCCCATAATAATGGGATTGGACAATGCATTAGTAAATTCTGAGAACGTTACCGTTTCCGAACTTGCCACACTAACCTGTACATTTTTTCTAAGATACACCGGTAGGTTGGTAGATAAAAGTCTGCCGTAGTGTTCGTATATAATTTCCAAAGTCCTTAAGTGCTCCTTGGAGAACTTCGCCGGGCGACGGAAATCGTAATTTTTTACTTGTTTTTCATTTGCATCCTGAATCTGGTCTACATCCAGTTCACCTGTTGAAAGCGCCGCGAGCAGGTTGTCTATTTCGTTTTGCGACAACACCTCACCCATAAAAGCTCACCTCCCGTCATCAAGTCATACTTCTAATTATTGCGTGGAGTATTAGTACGCTTTCACATCACTAAATACAACATCGAAAATAAAATCTGACTGATATGTCTTCTGCAATTTTGCCAAAATCTCATTGCGGATACCATCAGTATCGGTCTGGAACTCAGCCAGCGTATGGGAAGAAATCACTTCTATGATTGCAGCTCTGATAATACTGTCTTTGGCTGCCATAGCTTCTTCTGAGCCATATTTCTTGTAGTCTTCATGCTTACTGTCTAACTGTAAGGATACTGCAACTGCTGCATAATGTACAGTACCTGAGCCATCATCCTTTAAATTAGTAGTCAATACATCTGCAATATCATACACAACAGTGTCTTCCATGGAAGGTCTGTTTGAATCGGCTCCTCCTAAATCCAGTTCCAAAGCCAGTACCGCTGCAATATCACCTACCAACGCTGTTGTACTCTTCATTGCACCGGTTACACTGAACATCATAATGGCTGTCAGAACAATATTTACTACAAGAAGTGCCAATATTAAAATAGACATTAAATTCTTTTTCATGCTGTTATCTTACGCCTAAGCGCATCCTTTCCTCAATATCCGTTATTGGTAAGTGCTAAGATCATGATAAATACGAATTTCTACACGACGATTCTTTGCACGTCCCTCTTCCGTGGAATTGTCCGCTACGGGAACATATTCGCCTCTGCCCGCATACTTAATCATGGATGGTTCCAAATTGGTGGTCTCCAGAAAATAATTGAAAACCGAAAGTGCTCTTGCACAACTCAATTCACTGTTGTCTGCATATTTACCGCCGGAAATAGGTACATTGTCCGTATGTCCTTCAATTTCGATAACACCGTTTGCATACCGTTCCAGCATCACGGCCACCTTATCTAAAACAGGCAGTGCATCTTCTCTAATGGAAGCCTTACCGGAATCATAAAGTAAAGCACCTTTCAAAGTCAACTGCACATACTGGGATGTAAATTCCACATCTATTACATCTTCTAAGTTGTTTTCATTTACACTTTCTTCAATTTTTTCTGCAAGCTGTTCTGATTCTGCCAGTTGGGCTTCTTCCAATTTTTCAGCCATTTCGGTATAATCGCTTACTTCCTGTGTATCCTGTTCTCCGTCAGCCGTTTTGCCCGTACTGTTTATGTACTCATCCAGTTCGTTTAACTGGCTGACACCGTTACTAATCAGCATACCGTCACCAATGGCAGTGGCACCACCATTAAATATGGAAAACGTCTGACTAAAAGATTCTGCTACTTTCTGCAATTTTTCTGCATCAATGGTTGACATAGAAAACAAAAGTACAAAAAAGCAAAGCAACAGGTTCATTAAATCGCCGAAAGTAGCCATCCATGCCGGCGAACCGGGAGCAGGGGTTTCTTCCTTGCGTTTAGCCATCGATTTCACCTCCGTCTTCTTCTCCGCCGGTACGTTCAGCAGGAGATACGAAGGACTTCAGCTTCTCTTCAATAACACGAGGGTTCTCTCCTGCCTGAATAGACAGAAGACCTTCTATCATAATTTCCTTCTGCATGGTTTCCATTTCATTGTGTGCCTTAAGCTTATTTGCTACAGGAGCACAAATCCAGTTCGCCAACAATGAACCATACAACGTGGTAATCAACGCCGTCGCCATACCGGGACCGATTGCATCAGGATCACTCATGTTATTTAACATATTAACAAGACCAATCAGGGTACCAATCATACCCCATGCAGGTCCCATGGAACCAACATTTTCCCAGAAACCGATTCTCGCCTTATGTCTGCTGTCCATACTGACCAGCTCGGTTTCCATGATAGCACGTACCAATTCCGGATCCGTACCATCGACAATTAAAAGAATACCTTTTTTTAAGAAAGGATCCTCCAAATCTCCTGCAGCCTCTTCCAAAGAAAGCAAGCCTTCTTTACGCGCCACATTGGACAACTCTATAATATTTTGAATCATTTCAGATGTATTGTTCTGAGGCACCTTAAGAATCAGAGAAAAACTCTTTAAGCCGCTAACAAATCCCTTGAGAGAATTGGAAGCCAGCACCGCCGAAAAGGCACCACCAAAAGTAATAAATATAGAAGGTACATCTATGTAACTTGGTATTGCCTCCAAACCACCACTGGTCGCAATTCCCAGTAGAATCATCGCAAAACATATAACTATACCCAGTATTGATGCTATATCCACTAAAATTCACCTACCATTTTCTGCTGTATTTGTCAAAATTGCATATGCTTTTCAGACTAATTCGCAAAAATATCCTTTCTATACAATTTTACTAGATTTTTCACATCTTGTCTACTTTCTTTTACAATTATTTTTCTTCCTGTGGTCAGAGTCATAACCGTATCCGGCGTTTCTTCGACCAATTCTATCAAATCCGGATTGACCAAAACCTTCTGTCCGTTCATTTTCGTAATCTCAATCATATATATTCTCCCCATTTTCATGTATCACGCCATAATTTCTTCAAACCTGGTCATGTTTGTAAAACCCTGAATATGTAATTCCCTGTTCATATTTATATTTCTTATTTTTATAAATGAGTAAAGAGTCAGCCAAAACAGTCTGACCCTTTACCCATTATATGTTTTTATTATCTCTTAAGATTCGTCAGTTCCTCTAACAGTGTATCTGATACCGTAATAATACGGCTGTTTGCCTGGAAACCTCTCTGAGTGGTAATCATTTCCGTAAACTCTGCAGAAAGGTCTACGTTACTCATTTCCAACTGGCCGGTACTCATCTTACCGCCGTTTGCGGTAATATCCACACCGATGCCGTCAAACTCGCCGGAGTTTAAGGTTGCGGAATACAGGTTATCACCTGCTTTTTCCAGACCGGATACATTTGCAAATTCTGCAACTGCAATCTGTCCCAAAAGCTTTGTCATACCATTGTCATAAGAAGCATAAATCATACCATTCTGCTGAATGGATACACCACTCATATCACCCAGCTTACGTCCCATGCCTAAGCCCTTGGTATCACCTGCGGTAGCCGCTACTGTACAGGTTCCGCTGTTGTCATACATGGAGCTGGTCGCAAAGTCAATGCTGATATCACTGAAATTGCCACCTAATGCGGACAAGCCTAAAGTTACATCTGTCACGGTAGAAACACCATTGACACCTAAGAACGGACCATTTGCAGCATCGTATACCAGTGTCGCACCTTCAAAATTACGTCCGGTGGTATCAAATTTTTCCAAACCGAAGTTTGCATATTCTTCCATGATAGCTTCTGCCGGAGTAGTGAAGCAGGGCTGTAAGCCTTTTGCCTGATTGTGTAATAACTGCTGTACTGTGTATGTACCACTCACAAAAGTAGTGCCGCTGTCAGGATTGTTAGTCAGTTCTACGGTCAGGTTCAGGAAATCTTCCGTAGAGCCTTCATAACCGTATGCCTTTGCCAATTCATCCAGTGCTGCCATAGCATCTTCATCTTCGGTATTTAACTGAGGATTTTCCATGGTTGCAGTTGCTGCAAACAAATCTGCGAGATTACATACTGTTGCACCTGCAATAGTCTGTAACTCATTGTTTGCCCACTTATATGCGGTAGCATCTAAGGTTACGGTGCTGTTTACTTTCTGAGAGGTTGCTGCACCGAAGGTTACACCTTCGATATCCAATTCTTCACCGTTTGCATCTAAGATTTTACTCAACTCGATACTGTATTCATTGTCTACTGCAGACTGCTTGATAACAAGTTTTGCAGTATAGGAATAACCTAATGCATCGTAAAAGTTTAAGTTGATGGCTTTACCCGCCTGGCTGGTTACGTCAGTATTGTTCTTGTCGATAATACCGGAAACATACGCCTTGGTGGTTGCCTCAGGGGGATAGGTCATGTTTGCAGCACTCATAATACGAAGTGCAGAAACCGTATCCTGCTTGATGGTCATGGTTTCTTCATCCACCTGCCATCCCATAACATTGTATCCGTTGCTGGTCATACACAGATTACCTGCACCGTCTACATAAAAAGAACCGTCTCTGGTAAAGAAGTTTTCACTACCATTGTTTACTACGAAGAAGGAACTGCCGCTAATCATAATGTCAAAAGGATTACCTGTTGACTGTGCAGCACCCTGTGTACTGATATTGGTATTGATAGCACCGCCCTTTACACCCAGACCAATCTGCTTTGCATTGGTACCACCGGTACCGGTGGTTGCGTTGGGACCTGATGCCTTCTGTGTTGTCTGGCTGATCAATTCACTGAATACCATGGAGCTGGATTTGTAAGCTGTGGTATTTACGTTAGCAATGTTATTACCGATAACGTCCATTCTGGTCTGGTGTGTCTTAAGACCTGATACACCAGAAAAAAGTGATCTCATCATAATTAAGTGACCTCCTGTGTTAAATTAACAGAGCTGTTGTTTCCTTCTGTCAGTCGGGAAACTTTTGCCTCCTTAAAGGTCCGGCTAAATAATTACCGCTCCGTCTATGTTTGTAAATACATTGTCTGTGGTTTCTGCACTGTCCATTGCCGTTACTACCGTCTTATTCGGTATGTTCACGATAAATGCAAGACCGTCCATAATAACCAAAGATTCCTGAATGCCTTTCTCTCCGGCTTTCTTTGCACCATCATTTAAGCGTTCCATCTGACCGTTTGTAAGTTCAATATTTCTGTCCGACAGTCTGCCCATTGCATGTTTGGAAAACTTAAGCCTTCCCGTACCAATATCCGTCTCCGCCTGCTTTCTTTCCAAAATGTCCCTGAAAGAAAGAGCTGTGGTATTACGGTTCGCTTCCGTCTTGGTGCTTTGCCGTAAATATTGGTCCTGAAGCTGCTCAATGGAGAGAAAACTGCTGTTTTGCACTTTCATGCGGACACCTCCTTGTGTTCCCTGCTATACATTCTCTACATTTCCGCTTTCATCCGTATTTTCGCCATCGGTTCCATCGGTATTTCCGGTTCCTTCTACCTTTTCTTCACCGCCGTTTTCTTCATTTTCGGTTTCAGCTTTCTTCTTTGCTTCTTCTTCAGCTATTTTGCGAAGTTCTGCAATCTTATCCACATACGCCTGCAATGCATCTGCTTTTTGTGTAGCCACAAAAGACTTCTGATATTCATTCATACCATTGTAGATAGCTGCCAGATTATCAACATTTTCTGCTTCTTCCAAACCGATAGCTCCGATATTGGGAAGCTTATTGATAGACTCTACCAGTTCCAATGCCATATTGTATGCTTCATCATACTCAGGATCAAGAACGGTTTCCACATCATCCAGTGCATATCTGTTTTCATTGATGTAAACGTATGCCTTGCCGCCTTCAAATGTAACATAATCCACTTTGCCGTATGTATATCCTGTTTCGCCGGAAGCTGAAGTTGACTTTACATATACTGTCTGCCCTACCAGGCTGCTTGCTCTCTGCAAGTCCATGTTGCTGCTCATGTTCTGTAAGGATTCTACCTGGGAGAACTGTGCATACTGGGAAATGTATTCCGTATTGGATGTAGGCTGCAACGGATCCTGATATTTCATCTGTGCTACCAAAAGCTGTAAGAACGCTTCTTTGTCCATGCTTTCTCCACTTGCACCGGTTGTTTTGCCGTTTTCCGTGGAGGTAGTGGCTGAAACAATTTTACCTTCTTCTACGGGTGCTACTAAACTCATCTGCGTCACTCCTTTCTTCTATGCTGTGTAATCTACGGTATTACCGCTGTCTTTAAGCAATTCTGCCGCTAACTGTTCTTCCTCCGTCAGTTCTTCGTCCAACGCATCCAAATCATTTAAATTGATTCTTCTGGTTTTCGGTCTGTCTGCCTGTTTGTCATCACTGCCGGTCTGCTGTCCGCCATTCTGTGAAAGACTGTGTTCAAAACCATTGGTCTGTACTTCCACTTCAATGTTTTCAACCGTTACACCCTGTTCCTTAAAGGTTTCTTTAAGTTGAATCATCTGGCTTTCCAGTACATTTTTTACAGCCTCGTTCTGTGCTGTAAACTGTGCTGTCACAACGCCCTCTTTTGCAGTCAGCTTTACATGCAGGTTACCAAGACTTTCGGGATGAAGCTGCATTTCCAATTCGGAAACACCTTCTGAAACGTTACTTCTCATGTAATCCGTAATCTGACGCATAATCATTTCCGTATCAGTATCGAAATAACTCTGTACTTCCTGTACATTCGCCATTGCATCTGCCATGGTCTGTACTGTCTGCGGTTGTGCAAAAGGATTGTTTTCCTGTGCAAAACTGTTTGCATTGCCTGTGTTTGCTTCAGTTCCTGCAAGACTTCTTTCCAGCATAATTTCTGCTCCGTCTACAGAATCTTCTGCGTTTTCCACAGTGTTTTCATTCTTTGTGCCGGTTACTTCCTCTGTGGTATCTGCTTCTTTGTTTTCTTCAGCAGTTTCTGTTTCTTGTAGCACTTCGGTATTTTCTACCTCTGCCATATCCTCAGTTTCTGCTGCAAGTTTTTCAAAAATGCCTTTCACTTCGTTTTCATCCAGCCCGGTTGCATCTGCCACCTCTGTCACTACCTCTTCCAAAGATTTCTGTAATTCTTGGAAGTTTGAAAAAAGCTGTTCGTCAGTCATAAAATTGCTGACATCGCTTTCGCCTGCCGCTGCCAAAACCAATGCCTGCAAGCCTTCGGTGGTCAGTAAGTCCTCTGCGGTCATGCCCATACTCTCTAAAAGAGAAAGCACTTCCTCTTCGGGAATTCCCAACACCTCTGCCGCCTGTGTCACCATTTCCGCTGCTATCTCTTCTGCTGCTTTTTCAGCATGCTCGATAGCTTCTTCCGGTGTCACTTCCGCATCGTTTTCACGTTTGATTGAAGCAGGTTTTTCGGATACCCTGTCCGTTCTGTTCTCTACTCTGGTAGAGGATGTCACTTCTCTTTCGGGCTCCGCTGTCTTTGTGTCGCTCTTCTGATTGTTGAACACATCAGAAAAACTGTTTTCCACATCTCTTTTTGCAGATGATGTGGCCGCAGTCTGTGTCTCTGTAAAATAAGACTTCACACTTGCGGTTACAGGTGCGCTTGTCATCCGCATTCCTCCTCTCTTAAATTTTCAAGGTACTGTTTTTGATACCTACTAATATATCGTCAATAAGTTATAAAAACTTAAGACTCCGGAATCATGATTTTGGTGAGTTTGGCAGCCACTTCGGGGCTCATTGCACCTAAGATTTCGCCTCTGGTTTCAGAGTCCATCATGCCCAGAATACGGGCTACCAGATTCAGGTCACCGGACATAGCTTCAAAGATAGCTGCTGCCTGTGCCGGTTTCATTGCGGCATAAGTTTCCGCATACTCCTGTATCTGTGCATCTTCCTCCAACTGCTCTACCACCTGTTTATACAAATAAGCTGCCGTAGTGGGATCCATTGCTTCAAAATATTCCTTATACGCTTCCGGTCCCGGGCCGTTTTCTGCATATACCACATTTTCAAAGAACTCCGTCTTAATACGCTGGAACTCTATCTGACTTTCTTCAAATTCCTGCAAACGTACTACTTCTGCTTTCAATTCGGATATTTCTTCATCTTTTTCCAAAAGATTGGTATTTGCCTGCTGTAACTGTGCTTCCAGTTCCCTGATGTGTTCTGCTGCTTCACCGATACTGGTATAACCGCTTTCATTGTCCGTCTGGTCTGTATCTTCCGTTTCCTCCTTAGGCTCCGGTAAAATCATATTGATAACCGGCACGTCCTTTAAAAGAGGGGTTAAAACACCTGACCCAAAGCCGCCCACATCCAGTTTTATAATAATGCAGACAATGCCCAACCATACTAAAATAATAGCTATGGTTGCCAAAAAAGTAAAGAAACCACCGCCCTCTTCGTCCTCGGAAAGTGCGGCTTCCTGATTTGCAATTTCCTTCGCTCGCTTTTTGGCTTCCTTCTTTTGGCTTTTCTGCTCTGACTTTAACTTTTTCTTCTCATCCTGCAGTTTCTTTTTTTCCACCGTAAAGGCATCCGTTTCTCTAGCCATTCACTTCTTCCTTTCCGCGATTGCTTTCCTGTTTTGCCTTTTCCTGTATTCTCTGACCGTAGGTATAACTGGTCAGTTCATCCACTTCCTTGCCTTCCTGTTTCTTTTCTTCTTCCAGAAATTCTTCAAAGGCCTTCTCTTTTAATTTCTCATGCATTTTTCTTTCCTGCATAAGCTCCGTCAGCTTTATCCTGGCGGCTTCCAGTTTCTTTTCGGCACGCTTTATCTGTACCTTTTGTGCCTGTATGTATTCATCCATCTTTAAGATGGCTGCTTTGTTATCCTGAATTTCCTGCAAATGCAATGTTCCGTGCAGCAGTTCCTCTGCTCTGGCTTCATAACCGGCTTTTCGGGCTTTGAGCTGTTCCATTTTGTCCAGTTCTTCATCCAGTGCTGCTTTTGCTGCCGAAAACTCCTGCTTTGCCTGGGTTTCCAGTTTTGTTTTTACATCCAGAATACTCTGCATGCGATATTTAAACCTGGCCATTATTCGTCCTCAAACAACTGTTTTAGCAATTCACAGGTCTGTTCGTAATCAATCTTTTCCTCCACATCCTGACACAGAAAGGCATTAACATCATTGATTTTCTTAATAGCCATGTCAATGGCAGGATTGCTGCCCGCCTTATAAGCACCAATGTTAATCAAATCCTCTGCTTCGTTGTAAGTAGCAAGCACAGTCTTTAACTTACCTGCCAGTTTTTTGTGGTCTCTGTCCACAATCTGGCTCATACAACGGGATATACTCTGTAACACGTCAATGGCAGGATAATGATTTTTATGCCCCAGCTTTCTATTGAGCACAATATGTCCGTCCAAAATACTACGTGCTGTATCGGTAATGGGCTCATTAAAGTCATCACCGTCTACCAATACCGTATACAGACCGGTAATGGAACCTTTTGCTGCCCTGCCTGCGCGCTCCAAAAGCTTGGGCATCTCAGAGTATACGCTTGGCGGATATCCTCTGGAAACAGGGGGCTCTCCGCTTGCCAGGCCGATTTCTCTCTGTGCCATGGAAAAACGGGTCAGTGAGTCCATCATCAAAAGGACATCCTTTCCTTGATCTCGGAAATATTCCGCAATGGCAGTTGCCGTCTTTGCAGCTTTATTACGTTCAAGCGCCGGCTTATCGGAGGTCGCTACAACTACTACTGACCGCTTCATACCTTCTTCGCCCAAATCTCTCTCAATAAACTCTCGCACTTCCCTGCCACGTTCGCCAATCAGTGCAATCACATTAATATCTGCCTTTGTGTTTCTTGCAAACATACCCATAAGGGTGGACTTTCCTACACCTGAGCCGGCAAAAATACCGATACGCTGCCCCTTACCTACGGTCAGCAGACCGTCCACGGCTTTTACTCCAAGGGAAAGCACTTCGTCAATAATGGCTCTGCTCATGGGGTCCGGAGGCATAGCTTCCACAGGACAGCTTTTTCCGCCCAAAATCACGGAACCGTCAGTGGGTCTTCCCAGTCCGTCCAGCGTCTTACCGAGCATATTATCGTTTACCTGCACGCTCAGCGGCACGCCCATATTCTGCACTAAACAATTTAAGCCGATACCATCTACCGCTTCGTAGGGCATCAGCAAAGTCTTTTTATCTTTAAATCCTACTACCTCTGCCAAAATAGGTTTTGCATCCTCCGCCTCGGGAAAAATAGTACAAGTGTCACCTAACTTCGCATCAGGTCCTGCGGATTCCACCGTCAATCCCACCACGTTCACTACTTTTCCCAGCTTATGGTAATAGTTTCCTTCTTTCAGTTTTTCATATTTGGAAAAATCTATTGTTACCGTCCGCACATTTACTCCCCGGCAGGCTTTTCATATGCCAAAAGCCTGATTTTTCGATTTAATTCCGCAAGCTGTGTCCCTAACCCGCAATCAAAAATACCGCCATCCGTCTCAATCAGGGCATCACCTGCAGCAAGTGTAATATCCTCCACTACTTCTAAAGAATTTACACTGATTCCGTCTGTCAGCATTTTCTTCTGCATGCTGACGTAGGGGTAATCCTCTCCCGAAACATGCACAATAAAGTTTCTGCCGCCGTCTGCCTTACGCAGGGTTTCCGCCAGCAAATGCATGACAATATCCCTGTGGGAAGATAAATCCACACTGAAAACATGCTCATAAATACCGGTTATGGCATCAATCAGCTGCGGTTCTAAATTTTGCAGCAGGGCATCCACCTCTGCTTCCATTTGCTTTCTGTCCGCCTGCAGCTGTGCCTTCATGGCATCCGCTTCCTGCACTCCCTGTGTCAGTCCCGCCTGATATCCCTGCTTTTTGGCTGCCTCCATTGCATACTGTCTTTCTGCTGCAAGGGCTTTTTCCGCTTCTGCACGCATCTGTTCCAGTTCCTCTGCCGCCTGACGTTTCATTTCTTCAATGGAAGCCATTGCCGCTTCGGTACTTGCCGCGATTTCTTCCTCCATGGAAGCTGCATGCAGCACATTTCCTTCCTCGTCTTCCCCTGTCAGCACATCCAATACATCTGCCGACAACCCCCGGGAAAAACCGTCTTTATCCTCCGGTCCCGGTACTATTCTGGACGCGGATACTTTTTCTATTTTCTTTGCAATCAAGGCATTACTGTCGATAACCTTTGCCTCTTCATCTTTGACAACAGTAAAACCTCTCTTGTATACATTACTATACAACGATCTCGTCTCCTCCGCCTCTGGAAATTACAATTTCGCCGGCATCTTCCAGCTTTCTGATGATATTTACAATCTTCTGCTGTGCTTCTTCTACGTCCTTCATACGTACAGGACCCATAAATTCCATATCTTCTTTGATCATAACAGCAAGACGCTTGGACAGGTTGTTGAAGATTGCATTCTGTACCTGTTCGTTTGCACTCTTAAGTGCAATTGCCAGGTCATTATTGTCAACATCACGCAGCACACGCTGAATCGCTCTGTCGTCCAAAAGCAGAATATCTTCGAACACGAACATCTTCTTGCGGATTTCGTCTGCCAATTCCGGTTCTTCGATTTCCAAGGTTTCCATGATATGCTTTTCTGTACCACGGTCTACCGTATTCAAAATCTCTACCACTGCATCTACGCCACCGATAATGGTGTAGTCCTGATTTGCCAGGGAAGCCAGTTTGGATTCCAACACTTTTTCCACTTCCTTTACCACGTCGGGACTGGTTCTGTCCATTACCGCAATACGCTTCGCAACATCTGCCTGTCTGTCAGGCGGCAATGCCGACAAAATCATCGCTGCCTGTGAAGAAGACAAATAAGACAATACCAATGCAATTGTCTGTGGATGCTCGTCCTGAATAAAGTTTAATAACTGGGACGCATCTATCTTTCTTACGAACTCGAAAGGCTTTACCTGCAGGGAAGCTGTCAGCTTGCTGATAACTTCCAATGCCTTTTCGGAACCCAGTGCATTCTCCAACAGTTCTTTTGCGTAAGAAATACCACCTTCCGCAATATACTGCTGCGCCAGGCAGACTTCATAGAATTCGTTAATAACGTCCTCCTTGACCTGTGGCGTTACGCTTCGGGTATTTGCAATTTCCAGTGTCAGTTCTTCAATTTCTTCTTCTTTTAAATGTTTAAAGATACCTGCTGAACGTTCAGGTCCCAAAGAAATCAGCAATATTGCTGCTTTCTGCAACCCGTTCAGTTTTTCATCTCCTGTTCTTGCCATATAACACTTATACCTTTCCGCCTCTGTTTTTTATGCCTAATTCCATTCTTCATTTAACCAGTTACGCAACAGATTGGCTGCAGCTTCGGGATTTTCGTCCACAAACTTCTCTATCAGCCTTCTGGTTTCGGATTTTGCTTCCAGTTCAATATCTTCAACAGGAGCCACCGGTGTAGACTGTAACAAGTTTTCCACGGAAAGTTCTTCCTCTTCGGAAACTTCCTTTCTGCCTGCCATGCTCTTGATAATGACAAATGCCAGAAGCGCCAGTATTACAATAATCAGAAATACGGATACCACATTGGTGATATCTTCCTGTGTCGCACCTGCTTTGTCAATAAACTGCGGCACTTCATATGCCAGAATGGTAATACTGTCTTCGGGAATACCCGTCGCATTTGCTACAATGCTGTAAAAATCGGGATCCACTTCCAGTTTGGTATATGCATCATTTGCTAATTTGTATTCATCCCATGAAATGCCGTCCAAAAGTCCAAGGCTCTTTGCATCTTCTTCCTTGATAACCTTGTAACTGATTGCCGTCAGGGAAAGGGAAGAATCATCAAAATTGATAATGCCTGCCGGCAAATTTTCTACCGAAATCAATTCATTGGGTAAATAATATTCATGGAGATAATTGGAGGAACTTTCACTGTCCGTTCCCAAATCCCACTGATATGTAGTCTCATCATTGGAATCGGTTCCGGGAATACCACCGCTTCCTGATGTATTTTCATCCTCTGACTGTTCCTTCTCTGCAAGCATACCTTCTTCTCTGCCCGCATTTGCATAATATTCATGGATGGTACGCTGATACTCGGCAAAATCAATTTCCAGTCTGCATGCTACTTCCACCATGTCAAACTGCTGTGTACCTACCAGCACCTTCTTAACATCCGCACCGACCATGGTCTCTGCCTGGGAACGAAGCTCTAACATATTGCTGGCCACGCCCGCAGTACTGTAGTCCTCCTCACCGGAGAATAACAGTCTCGCTTCGGTATCCACAATGGTAATATTCGCAGTTGAGCTGTTACCTAACGCCGTTGCTACTGCTCTTGCCACCGTGGTAGCCTGCTCTGCAGTAAACTCATCCTGTAAGCGTAACTGAATCCACGCAGACGCTTCTTCTCCGCTATCCACCAAAAGTCCGGTATTATCAGGAATATTCAGTGAAACGGTTGCACTTCTTACTGATTCAAAATTGGTAATGTCAGAAGCCAGTTTCTGCTCCATGTAGTATACATACTGTTTCTGCTTATCTGCCTGCGTAGTGGCAAATCCACCTGCGATGGCATCCTCAATGGTATATGCAGAAGGCATAAACCCGGCTGCACCAAGTGCCAGATTTGCTTCTCCGATATCTTCTGCCTTAACCTGGATACTCAGTCCGTCCGTGGAAGTCTGGTATGCAATACCGTTACTTTCCAATATTTCAATTACCTCAGCAGCCTCTGACGTGGAAGAATACTGCTCCCACTGCACATACTGCGGCTTGGTGAATACATAAATCAAAATAGCCAGTGTAAAAATAACTACTGCCGCTGCCGCAATAATGGCAGTTTTCTGCTTTGTAGTAAATTTATTCCACCACGCTAATACTTTATCTAAAATCTCTTTGATTTTATCCGGCATGTTTCCCTCTCCTTAAACCTTTAGTCTTCCGGATGCATCTTAAATCTGCATATTCATGATTTCTTTGTATGCTTCCAGTACTTTGTCCCTGATGGCAACGGTATACTGTAACGCCGTGGATGCCTTCTGTAATGCAATGGTAAGGTCGTGGGTATTTTCCGTCTCTCCCAGTGCAAACTTAATTTCTTCGTTTTCCGCATCGGACAAATAACTGTTTGTCGTATTGATATTTTCAATCGCTGTATTTAAAAGAGCATCGAACATGGTACCGTCTGCCGAAAGAGACTCCCGGGAATTAACCCTGCCTACCATACCGTAGGAGGAGTTCAAACCGATGTCCGTTGCATTTCTTACGATTGCCTCAGAATTTATACCTGCCAGTGTTGTTGCGATATCCATACTTCCTCCTCAGATTATGCCTGCTTACCTACATTTAATCCCTGCTGTGCCATGGATTTGCTGGCGGTAAATGCCGTTGCGTTAGCCTCATAAGCACGGCTGGCATCGATTAAGTTGGTCATTTCAGTCACAATATTTACATTGGGATACAATACATAACCATTTTCATCCGCATCAGGATGGGACGGGTCATACACCTTATTCATCTCGGTCCATGTATCCTCATGCACGGCATCCACCTTAACACCGCTTCCGGTATAACCGTTTCTTGCATTACGGAATACCTTACCGAAAGAAACTCCCTCGTTCTTCTCTGTAAAGGTAACTACCTTTCTACGATAGGGGGTCCCATCTTCGGTTCTGGTAGTGTTGGCATTTGCCACATTTTCAGAAATAATATCCATACGATATCTCTGTGCGGTAAGACCGGACGCATTGATATTAAAAGCATCAAACATTCCCATAGCTTATCTCCTTACTTCATTACCATCTTTAAATTGGTAAATTCCTGTGTAATACTATTTAAAAGTCCCTGATATTTTAACTGGTTCTCTGCCAGCATCACGTTTTCGGTCTCAATATCCACATTGTTACCATCCAGTCTGTAAGCAAAACCTTCCATATCACTATAAGTCTTCGCCTGTAACTGGGATGTCTTGATAGAAGCTACACGCTGGTCCATATTGGAGGTATTGCTGCTTCTGCCCAGTGCTTTTTTTAACTCACTTTCAAACGCCACGTCCTGACGCACATAGCCGGGTGTGGTCGCATTTGCGATATTATTGGAGATAGCTTCATTACGCAACCATGAAGCATCTGCCGCTTTATCAAGCACATTGATGTAATCAAATGCATTGGTGTTAATCATCGGATACTCCCTTCTTTGTCGCCCGAGGGCATACAAAACCTACTTTATTCCATTATAAGTTATTTGTCGAAAAAGACAAGTCTTTTTAGCGTATTTTTTTATGTGTAATAAGTCCTAAAAAGCCTTTTTATCACTGAAAAAAGGACAAAAAAGGACTTATTGAGTTTTCAATAAATCCTTTTATCTGTAAACAATCCTTTTTATGTAATTGTTGTTGCAAATTTGCTGACAATTCCTTTGTCAGCACCCCTTAACGGGCATTTGCAGTCTTATCTCTGGTTCTGCTTTTTCAGTTCTTCAATCTCATCGAATACTACGTCATTCAACACCTTGATATAAGTACCTTTCATACCTGACGAACGGGACTCAATAACACCGGCACTTTCAAATTTACGCAGTGCATTGACGATAACGGAACGGGTAATTCCCACTCTGTCTGCAATCTTGCTGGCAACCAGAATGCCCTCCATACCGTTTAATTCATCAAAGATATGGGTAATGGCTTCCATTTCTGAGAAGGACAAGGTAGAAATGGCAGACTTTACAACCGCTACCTTTCTGCTCTCTTCCGCACTTTCTTCATTCACGGCACGCAACATTTCCAGTCCTACTACAGTAGTACCGTATTCGCACAGAATAATATCATCAATGTCGTACTGTTCATTGCATTTGTAAATAAATAACGTTCCCAGACGTTCTCCTGCGATTTCAATGGGTGCAATAATTGCCTGAAACTTCTTTACATCCACCTGTTCAAAGCCTAAAGTCTGTAAATTCACATTCTCCTTAGTAGACAAAACACCTAGCAGTCGCTCATTGAGCATGGCATCAATAAAACCACCCACACTTTCGCTCAGCATCTCCGTAATTTCCTCGATACCGTCAGCCTTACCGATACCCAGTACCTTGCCCTTGCGGCTGATAACCAGAATATTGGAATTTAAGATTTCACGCATAACCTTGCAGATATCATTAAAAACCACCTTGCTGGAATTGTTGTTGTGTAACAACTTTCCTATCTTTCTGGTCTTGTCTAATAACTGTACACTACTCATTTCTTTTCCTCCATTTCCGTCAAAGCCTCACAAAAAGCCAGCCCCGTCAGGCATTTGCCGGCAGAGATAAATCTTACATCGAGTTCCAATTATGTTTATTTTAACACACAGAACTCATTTTTTCAATGTATATACAGTCAATTTTTCTATTTTTTTGAAAATTACAACTAATTGACAGACTTCTGCACAATATTTCCGCACTGTTCGTCTGCACACACTAATTTGTTGCCCTTTTCCAGCATAACGGAGCCGCATTTCTCACATTTTTCATTTGCAGGCTTCTGCCATACCATAAAATCACATTCCGGGTTATCGATACAACCATAGTACCTTCTGCCCTTCTTGGTCTTTCTGACAACAATATCTTTGCCGCACTTGGGACATGCCACTCCAATCTTTTCAAAATACGGTTTGGTACTGCGGCAGTCCGGGAAGCCGGGACATGCCAAAAACTTACCGTGGGGACCATACTTCACTACCATGTTACGGCCGCAGTTCTCACAGATTTCCTCAGAAACTTCATCCGCAATCTCTACTTTTTCAAGTGCCTGCTCTGCATTGTTCACTGCCTCATCCAGATCAGGGTAGAAATTGGAAATAATGGTCTTCCAGTTTACGTTACCCTCTTCCACACCATCAAGCAATGCTTCCAGATTTGCCGTAAAGTTTACATCCACAATAGTCGGGAAAGCTTCCTTCATCATATTGTTGACTACTTCGCCCAGCTCTGTCACATACAGATTTTTATTTTCTTTGATAACGTATCTTCTTGCCAGAATGGTAGTAATGGTAGGGGCATAGGTACTGGGACGTCCGATGCCCAGTTCTTCCAGTGCACGTACCAGGGACGCTTCCGTATAATGTGCGGGCGGCTGGGTAAAGTGCTGCTTTTCTTCAAAACCTGTATGGGTAAGCACCGTATCCTTATCCAGACTGCCTGCCAGCTGATTGTTTTCCTCTTTTTCCTCATCCTCCTGTGTATACACACTCATAAAGCCGTCAAATTCCATTTTGGAGGCTGCTACGGTAAAGATATGACCGTTTGCACCGATTTTTACCGAAACGGTACTGTATTTTGCAGGCTGCATACGGCTGGCGGTAAAACGCTTCCAAATCAGCTGATAAAGTCTGAACAAATCCCTGGGCAGTTCATCCTTTAACGCAACCGGCGTCAAATCAATGCGGGTAGGGCGGATAGCTTCATGTGCATCCTGTATCTTCTGCTCTTTTTTCTTTGTAGTGCCCTCTCCTGCATATTCTGCACCGTAGGTCTTTTCAATATAATCCTTTGCCATCGCCTCTGCTTCGTCCGATACACGCACAGAGTCGGTACGCAGATAGGTAATCAGACCGAGAGTCCCTTCACCCTTTACTTCCACACCTTCATAAAGCTGCTGTGCCAGACGCATGGTTTTCTGGGTAGAGAAATTCAATACCTTACTTGCTTCCTGCTGTAAAGTGGAGGTGGTAAAAGGCAGCGGAGCTTTCTTTACGCGCTCACCCTTCTTTACATCAGTTACTTTATAGTCTGCATTTTTCAATGCCTTCTTAATCTGATTTAATTCTTCTTCACTGCTTATAACAGTCTTTCCATCCGGTCCGCCATAGTATTTTGCCACCAGCGGCTTCTTTTCACCCTTTACATCAAAAGCAGCTTCCAATGTCCAGTACTCTTCCGGTATAAATGCGTTAATTTCGTCTTCCCTGTCACAGATAATACGCAGTGCCACGGACTGTACACGTCCTGCGGAAAGACCACGCTTAATCTTCGCCCACAACAGCGGTGAAATGCGGTAGCCCACCATACGGTCCAGACAACGGCGTGCCTGCTGTGCATCTACCAGATTCATATCGATTTCCCTTGCATTTTTCAGGGATTCCTTCACTGCGTTTTTGGTAATTTCATTGAAGGTAATACGATATGTCTTTTTATTTTCCAATTTCAGAGCAAAATACAAATGCCATGAAATAGCTTCTCCCTCGCGGTCAGGGTCAGTTGCCAGATATACTTTTTCAGCTTTCTTCACTTCCTTGCGAAGATTTGCCAGAATATCTCCTTTTCCCCTGATAGTAATATATTTAGGCTCATAGTCATTTTCCGGATCCACACCTAACTGACTTTTGGGCAAATCCCTTACATGTCCGTTACTTGCTGCCACTTCATAATTGGCTCCCAGAAATTTTTTAATCGTCTTCACCTTTGCCGGTGATTCCACTATAACAAGATACTTTGCCATCTGTTTTCCCCCGATTGCACTTTTTTACAGTAATCGGGTATCACTATACACCAAAAAAACCTAAGACGCAAGTTTAAATTTAAAAAATACAAAAAAACGAGATGGTTGAAATTTTTGAAAACAAAGTGGCAAAAGTCGCAGTGGCAGATTTTCAACAAAATTTCCAGCTGATTTGCACCGTTTTTTCAATAAAATTTCCAGCTGATTTGCACCGTTTTTTTTTGCATAAAAATTATCTTTTGGGTATATAGCAAAAAATCATATCTGTATACCCACAAAATCACATTTTTCCGGGTATTGGCAGGCACTTTTTCTCTATATACCCAAAAGTCTTGTTTTTCTCCTATTTTTACAAGAAAATTGGGTATATCACATCAAAAATTTTCTATATACCCAAATAGCTCTCCATCCTCCTTAATTGCACTAAACAGGCTATACAATATTAACTAAATTATAAAACACTGTACCAAAACATTGGTTTCCTGTTCTGGTTTCCTGTTCTGATTTCCTGTTCTGGTTTCCAAACGTTTTTTCCCCAACTCTTGACAAAGAGCCCAAAAAAGCTGTTGCACCACAGATAATTTCTCATCCATGAGGCAACAGCCCATATTTATCATTTATTTTAGCTTGCAATATCCCCGCATGCGTGTTTGTTTCAACACCTACGGCACTTTACTTATTGTTTCCTACTGCACTTTATAATAGAAGATACCCGAACCTGTTGCTTCATCATACAAGTTGTAATTCTTGGAGCCTTCTATATAAGTATCGGTTGCCGGATTGTAGGTTACATAGGGTATGTTTTCCGCCGTAATCAACACTCTGTAAGTACCGGTTTCATAGAACTTCGCAATACATACATCGTTATTTCTGACAAATCCTGCGGAGCTGCCTGCATCTACCCATACGCCACCTTCCAGCTTCTGTATCTGTCCTCTGACACGGTCCTTGATATTATCCACCTTAATGCTGTTACAGTTGCTGAAACTGAAAAGTGTTTTTTCCACTTCAGTTGCACCATTCATTGCAATTACCATGGGAGCTGCTTCCGTACCGTACTGTGTGGCATCCGTAAATCCAAAGTCCCAACTGTTAAAGGTAGGCTTGATTCTCAATACCTCCGCATCTATCAGATATGCACTCTCCGGTGTATCCGCCGCAGGCCACAATACGTTACCGTTGGAAGTATCATACACACTCAGACGTATCTGTACCTGATAGTCCTTGTTACACTCAAAACGGCTGGTTACAACAGGACGAAGGTTAATATCCTGGTCAGAAACGTTCTGCGGTGTCTGCACCCATGAAGTCCAAGGTCCATAGGTTCTTGCGCCGGTAACCGGATCCATATAAATAATCTCTCTGTAACGGTATTCCTTACGAGCCTTGTAATCCCCGTTGCCGTACTGGGCAATCAGCATTCCCTTAAGGGCACCAAATGCGGTAAAGGAGCCCTGGGAATCATCGGAACCTCTCTTAATCATACCGCCATTAAAGTCCCAATAATTTCTAAATAACCAATAGGTTCCAAATACATGGTCGTATGCAATTGCCGTCTTATTGGTCTGTCTGGTAGTTACACCGTCTGCCAGTGTAACTTCACCTTCGGGATGAGTGGCTACTGCCGTAACCAGTATCTGTATGGTGTTCTCCAAATTCCGTTCTAAACGGATTCTGGTGTAGCAGGAGGATACACTGCCATCCTCAGAAGAATCCAGCACTGTATAATAACCGGACGGAAGTTCCCACGACCAGTCGGGACCACCTACTTCATAACCGTTATTTGTTACCAGATAACTCCACTGTACATCACGGGTTTCCTTGTAATCTGCATCATAAGCGGTTGCAGGCACCTGATCCAGATACGTACCGGATACATTTGCCGTAATCTTATATACTGCTCCGGCACTAAGTGCTGTACCGGATTCCAATTCTCCTGTTAAAGTAACTGCAGTTACTCTTCTGATATGTACGGTCACCGGCATCTGTGCCAGTGGTGTTACACCATCCTCTTTCTTTGCCACTGTCTTTACCATCAGATAAAGATCGGACGCTCTTTCATCCGTAGCAATTCTGATTTCCATCTTTCCTGTAGACGGATTTAACGCCAGACAGGTGGAAGAACTGGTATTACCGCTCATGGTCCATGTTACGCTTGTATCTGCCGGTCCCACTACGGTAGCTTCCAAAGGATATACCTGACTGGGCTCCAACACAATTTCGGACTCCGTGGTAATAGTTGCCGCTACTGCCTCCGCAGCCGTAGTCACCATACCGTTACGTGCCGTAATGGTATAAGAGGAGCTGTAAGTTCTGCCACTCTTTTCAAGACTTAAACTCAACTGCAAACTTCTGCTTTCTGCAAAACCCGATAAATCCGCACTAAAGGCAGTTACATTTTCCGTCATCAGCTGGTTGGTGGCTACTGTGGAAGTACTGCCGTCTACCGCAACAATATACTCAGAATATACAATCTGCTGATTTGCCGACTGGTACGCTACCACATAAAGTCTGTCACCCTGCTTAATTTTAAGGGTTCTGTCCCCGCCTGCTATCGCACCATAGGACAATGCCTGTGCTTCATTGACGCAGTCATACTCCGTTCCGCCTACGGTACAGGTATACTGTATCTGCTCGGTAGCATCCACCACAAGGTTTTCCAACTGGTTTGCCGTCATCTGTGCTTCCTGCTGCAGTGTTACTTCATTGTTACCACGATTATAGTTGTTGGCACTGACTATCAAAACACTGCCTACCCCTGTACCGATTAAGCCTAAAATCGCCATGGCACATACCAGTTCCACCAGTGTCAAACCTCTGTTATCTGCTTTTTTCTTTTTTTCAAATATCCACTTCGTTACTTTTTGAAGCGTGCTCATAGTTTTCTCCTCCTATGCCGCCTTTAAAACAACTTGCCCCTTTAAAGAACTCTATTACTCCAGTGAAATCTTACCTGTCAGATAAGAAAGTTTTAATATCTTTGTCCTGTTTCCTTTGACAATCATAATTTCTTCGCAATAATGACCGGGCAGTCCCATTGCCGTCAAATCCTTAAACGCCCCACTGGAACGGTCATAGCTGAGTAACAATGCAGTTCCCGGCAGCAATTCTCTGTACGTAGCTTCTCCTGTTATTTTGTATGACAAAACCACGCCCGCCGCACCTACCTGCGTAGTCACGGTATTGGTAGTCGACTCATCCACTTTTATCAATTCATCCACATAAATATTGCCTGCTGCATCCATATAAATCCGCATACTGGCATCCAGTTTCCCCATGGTAGTCATGCGATTGTTCTGCAACACGGTCTGCAATCTGGAAGCACACTGGTCGGCAGGCTTTCTCGTCACTAAATTAACCCCTACACTAACCACTGTTCCCAAAACAGCCATAATCGCCAATACAATAACTACTTCTACCAAAGAAAGACCTCTGTTATCGTTTTTCATACGCTTTCCCTTATTTCTTAATCCAATTAGAATAATTTACATATTCTGCCATTTCCACTTCTTCCCTGTCCAGAGCTTCCGCTCCATCCTCCGGAGTCCAGTCCACCTTAGCGGCATCAATACCCCAGTTCAGTTCCGGCACGGTAATCACATAATCCGTGGTAATCATGGTGGTATAACCGTCCTTGGAATAGGTCAGCTGCACCCCTTTTACGATGGCATAGCCGTCTGCCACATAGGACAAATCTATACTGCCCGCCGTAGGATTGGCTGCGTCCACCGCAAGTCCCGCTCTATATGGAGTCTCCACATACTGCCTGAGTACCTCTACATAGGCTACCGGGTCTCCTCCGGGATTTAAATCTGCCCTTTTCTGCTCCCAGTTTTCTCTTAAGATTTCAAAAAATCTGGTCTCATAAAGGGAATATCTGGTAAAACCATCCGTTGCCGCATACTTTACCAATATTTCTTCATAAGCTTCATCACTGGCAGCCGCCACCTCTACCGCCAATGCGGCTTTGATTTCTTCCAGTGCGGTCTCTGCCTCGTAAAAGCTCTGCTTTGTCTTCAAATCCGTCATTTTCATATAATAATTCATGCCGGATACATAAAGGATAGTAGTTGCCAAAATCGTAATAAATGCCACAACTACAATAACCGTTACAATGGCCGAACCCTGATTATTCAGTTTGCATATATTCTTTCTTTTTACTTTTTTCATACAAACCCCATTATTTATCATTCATAGAGCCTTCCAATACCAAAAGAGGGGTTGCAGTAAAGCCCGCTGCCGCCGCTCCCGGTTCATATACTGCCACCTGCACATCATAAAGCAGTACGGCAGAACCACTACCTACCAGTTCCGTCACAGAATTGACTCCGCTTAAATCCACTGTTCCCACAGCACTGCCGGGGGATGCAAGATTTTCATACAGATTGTGATATAAATTAATACTGCCGCTACCGATAATATCCGGCATATAACTCGACTCACAGGTAAACAACTGACCGTTTGACAAAGAAGTATTCACCTGTTTTACCAGATACACATTTCTGGCAACACCCGTACTGTTATTGATATAAATGGTATCCGAACCTATCCTGGTGCCGTCCACATTACCATAGGAAGGATAATAATAACAATATACATCTTCCAATTTGGCACCATTAGATGCGGTATTGGTATTATCATATACAGTTGTCACCGGCACAGATAAATAGTCTGTGGGCATGCCTTCTTCCGGCAGGCTGAACGTATCTTCCAAACCTTCTTCATCAAAATAAGGATAATCCGTTACCGTATAATAATACCGGCACTCCACGGTCACTTTGTCCACACCGCCGGATGTAGTAATATTGATATAGGTCTCCTTCGTGACAGAAATCTTGTCTTTGTCCAGATTTTCCAACTCATATTCATAGATTTCGTCTTTATCATTCAGTTCATCCAAAACTTCCGCTAACACCTGTGCATACATAGCAGCATCCGTCCCCGCACTCTGCTTGTATACCGCGTCCAGATAACCGTTCATGGTTTCCATTTCCGTAATGGTCTGTACCCCTGCCAATCCGTCCGCTGCCACATGGGGAGCAACCGTTACCCTGGCATCAAAAAGAGCACTTTCAAAAGCAATGTTTTGTAACACAAATTCATAGCGGTTATCCGGTGCCGGAACAAAAACCTGTTCTCCGGTTGGTGCAGTCATAATACTGGTATCAAAAATACCATCAGCTGCAATCACCCCATCCAAAACATGGTCACTAATCGGGGTTTCCGCAAAGCTGCCTGTACCTGCCACCACCATAAAAGGATGCACACCATTAAACTGCCAGCACAATTCCTCTATGTCATAGGCCTTGAAACCTTCCATAATACTCTGTGCTGCCGTCGTCACACGTTGTTTTTCTTTTGCCTTGGAATTATATTTCAATGCCGAAACAAAGCTGGACAAAATGGGACCTGTTACCAATGCCAGAATAATAACAGCCACCAAAACCTCAATCAGACTCATACCTGCATTATTCAGTTTTTTGCTACTTTTTTGCATCTTTTTCTGCATTATTCTTCCCCTGTCCAATAACATAATGCCTCTAAATTACTCTACTGCTTCCTCTGCTTCGCCGTCCTCACCCACTACATTTGAGATACCGAACAGATTTAACAAACCGCTTTCATATTCCGGCAATTCCTGAGGTACATATTCCTTACCTGTACCGATTACAGAATAGAAAGTCACTTCAATAGTACCGTCCAGCAAACCGGTTTCTTCATTTTCACTATATGTAATATTGCTAATTACCAGTCTGTCATCACTGTTATTGATTACCTCTACACAGTTCTTGATATTGAAGTAATCCGTGGTATTTACATAGCTGGTTTTACGCTCTACAAAAATAATATCCGATGCCAGATTTTCCATGCCCGCAGGCTGTACCATACTGGCAGGAATGGTACGCATTGCCTGTCTGTCTTGAATATTGATATTGGTATATGCCACATAGGCTGCTTCTTCCGTATCCAGTGCCAATACAATAATATCCTCTTCTTTTACATCTGCCGGAAATTCATCCAACCATGCATTTACCTGTTCCTGCATCATGGTGATTTCTGCATTATAGGTATTCAAATTGTCATAATATTCTTTTAATTCATTTACCCGTTCCGCCAAAGCTACATTACTTGTCTCTATTTCTGCTGCCATATCGTTATATTTCTTATATACCAGAAAATATACGGCAAACAACAACAATGCTCCCAGAAGAAGCACATAGGTCATAATTTTTTGGGTAGTATCCTTTTTCATATGCTCCTCCTTTACTGTGCAGTACCGGCAGCTTCTTCCGTTGCCACCATGGGTTTATAGGTACAAACAATGCTAAACAATACTCTGGTATCTTCTACTGCTTCACCGTCAGTAGTCTCTTCATTGGCATCTTCCACCGCTTCATCAATATCCTCTTTATCCAGTGCTCCAATAGATACATCCAACACACTGTCAAAACCACGAAGGGTCTGAATTACTTTTGCCGCCTGCTCCTTATCCACTACTTTCATAGTCAGGGTTGCCTGTTCGCCATTAGAGGTAAATTCTACCAATTCTGCGTCCGCAGGCAGTTTTTCTTCCAACTCTTCCAAAAAAGCAATCAGATTGTCGTTAGGATGCAAAGTGGATTTATAGCCGATTTCCACTTCCTTATAAAAGGCTACCATATTGTTATAGGTATTGTAGACATTTTCAGCCGGCCCATACTCTGCTTCCAGACGTTGCAGGCTCCTCTGTGCCTCCAATGCTTCATTGTAGGTAGACAGTGCCATTACCCAAAGTGTTGCCGCCACTACTACACAGAACACACCGCCTAAAATAGCTACATTTCTATAATTGACACGCTGCAAGTCACTTTTTGCACTCTCCTCACTGACAAAGCCTGCCGGAGATATACCTGCACCTATACAGGCAATATATCGTCCAGGATTACCTTCTCCACCTGCACGGTCCCAGTCAATGCTCTCCAAATTGTTCATTACCGTGGTACGGATACCCAGTTCATTGGTAAACAATTTAGACAATCCACTGATATCCGCTCCCAGACCAATCAGTCTGATACGCTTAATAGGTGCATCTATATTTTTGGAATTGTACAAATCTGCCACTCTGGCAATATTATTTACCAGCATGGCAAGGGAATCCGTAAGTTCCTGTCTGAGTGCCGCAGCTTTTTCGCTTTCATCCCATGTATCTTCATTTTCCAAAATCCTAGTGTTTTCGCTGAGAGCAATCTTGATACAGGTCTTGCCTTTCAAGTGCTCCAGTGCTGCTTTATACAACATCTTCTCCTGCTGATGTACACGCATGATGGTCTGTACCGCACCGTCCACACCATGCAGTACATTTCTCTGCAATACCAGATTCTGCTCATTGATAACCGTAGCGATGGTGGCACGCTCATCCACCTTAATAATCATCTCAGTGTCGTCTTTGCACTCGTTACGCATAATCTGATAGATACTGTTACCGGAGTAATCCAATGCCACCAGACGAAGCCCCGCCTGTGTAGCCAGTCTCTCATACCCCTCAACCAGTTTCTTTTCCGCTGCCATAACCATTACCCGGTAACGGTCAGCCTTGTCTTCTCCTTTTACCACACCTAAAACCTGATGTGCTATTTCATATTCACTTAAATCGATGGGAAAATACTCCGAAGCATTGGATTTTACCAGTGCCGCCAGCTGATTGGGTTTTAACATGGGAAGCATTACTTCTCTTGTCGCAATCTTACTGGAGGTAACCGAAAAAACCACCTGCTTTGTACGGATTTTCTTTCCCACCAATGTGTCTTTCAATTTCAACGCAAATTGTACATCATCCGTGATAAAGCCGTCTTCTATAATGCCCTGCGGTGTAGTTACGCTCGCATAATCATATATTCTAGGACTTTTTGCCCTGTAATCCATTTCACAAATTCTGGTCAGAGAGTATCCAATCTCTATACTCACTATCTTAGCCATAAGTGCCCCTTTCTGCTCCTTCCACACTTTCTGTCCGGAAATACGCCCCATAATACTTTATAACTTTACTTTTAAATCAAACTGCCCAAATACCATGTCAGGAATGTATTTCCCCACAAAGCTGCCACCATAACTCCGATGGCAAGATACGGTCCCATGGCGAGCACATGATCCTCTCCCGAAACCCGCATACGAATCACGTGGGTAACTGCACCCACAATACAACCAAATAAAAATGCCAGAATAATCAGTTTCCAGCCAAGTAACAATCCGCAGGCTGCCATCAGCTTGATATCTCCGCCCCCGATTGCCCTGCCTTTAGATAATAAAAATAACAAATACAAAAATCCGCTGACTGCCACAAAACCTATTACATATTCCAACCAGTTTGTGTAATCAGTTATCACTCTGGCAATTCCTAATACGCCGATAAAGATATTGAAACCTAACGGTATCTCATAGGTTTTAAAATCAATGATTGCCAGTGCCAGTAATGCACTGCCTGCCAAGCAGTAGAGTAGGGATTCTACGCTTATATTGCAGACACTAAAAATTAAAATATAGAGACAACCGTTCAACACCTCTATAACGAGGTGCTGAACGGAAATTCTTTCTCTACACTTTCGACATTTGCCTCCCAAAGCCAGGTAACTGAAAAGAGGTATCAGGTCATACCATCGTAACTGATATCCACAGTTTTCACAATGGGAACGGACCTTCACTATACTCTCCCCCCTCGGAATCCGACAAATACATACATTGACGAAACTGCCGATTACGACTCCGTACAGGAAAATAATTATGTATAATACTATTTTCAGTGATGTAGGGATTATGTCCATGGGAGTGTCCTTTCAAATTCAATATTAATCTTCATTCTTATAGGTCTGTGCCTGAGTTGCATCAGTCAGAACCCATGTAGTAGTACCATCGGTAAGAGATACCGAACATTCACCATTGCTTACATCCCATGTTACCAAAAAACCACCGGTTGCTAAATTTCCTGCAACATCAGGAGCTGTTGCAATGGTACTTGCACCAATTGTACCAGTAGAATATGTAGGGGGAGTCGCTGCTGACCTATCAACAAATGTAGCATTTGTACCATCTGTAGTAATAAGTCCATCTGCGATATCAGCTAAGATAGCTGTTCTAATGTTTTCTGCATTGGTAATATCAGTGGAACGGCGACCCTGCTCAACATATTTGATGAACTGAGGTGCCAAAACACCGATAAGTACTGCCATAATAGCAATAACAATAATTAATTCTACCAGGGAAAAACCTTTGTTGTTCTTTTTCATAACAATCGTCTCCTTTTACTTTGTATTTAGATATTTTTTATCTTAAACACCGCGTCCCTACAACAACGGTGCCTAATTCAATATTATAATACATAACTTTTGTTCTCTTAGAGATTATCTATTGCGTTATACATGGATAACATAGGTGCCATACATGCTCCAATCAGCACCAGACAGATCCCTGCCAGCACCACGATAATCATAGGCTCCATAGCCGCCATCAGGGACTGTACCGCCATTTCCACTTCTTCATCATAATAATCAGCCAGCTTGGTAAGCATTTCTTCCGTATTACCGGATTCTTCACCGATACGGGTCATATGGTATACCATGGGTGGGAACAATCCGCATTCTTCAAGGGGTCTGGATAAGGGCTGACCAATAATGATTTCATTTTTGCACATCTCCATGGCTTCCTTGAAATATACATTTTCCATAACGTCCCCTACAATATCCACCGCCTCCAAAAGCGGTACACCGGATGCCAACAGGGTACTCATGGTACGTGCCATCATAGAAGATGCCTGCTTTATCTCCAGATTGCGGAATACGGGGATTTTCAACTTCAAACCGTGGAATATATGTTTACCCAAATCCGTCTTGGCAAAAGCTCCGATTGCTATTACTACCGCTATCACTATGGGTAATAATATCAACCAGTTGTTGATAATAAAATTACTGGCCGTCTGTACTGCTTTGGTAATGCCCGGCAATTCCGTATCCATATCCGCAAACATCTTAGTGTAATTGGGAATAACCACCACCAGCATAACGATGATTACCACCACTGCTATCAAACCTACCATTACCGGATAAATCATAGCTTTCTTTACCAATGCCTTGGTCTTGGCAGATTTTTCAAACTGTACTGCCATACGCTCCAAAGCAATATCCAGACTACCGGAGGACTCGCCTGCTGCAACCATATTTACCATCAGTTCCGGAAAAACCTTGGGATACTCTGCTAACGAACGGGCTAAGGTTTCACCCTTTTCTACGCTGACACGGACACCTTCCACCGCTTTCTGCAACTGCTTATTTTCAGTCTGTTCACTCAACATTTTCAGTGCTTCCAAAATGGATACACCCGCTTTTGTCATACTGACAAACTGGCGGCAGAATACACTCAAATCTCTGGGCTTGGGATAACCGCCGATTTCCAGATTGATATCTTTTGTGAGCAAGCTCTGCTCTTTAATCTCTACCAGTGTCAGACCCTGTTGTTTCAGTTCTAACCTGACTTTATCTGCACTATCGGTCTCAATACTGCCCTTTACTATTTTGCCGTCTTTATTTATCGCTTCATAGCCATAAGATGCCATCTGTTTCCCCCTCAATGCACTCACAAAATTTATAAAACTTTAATACTTTACCATAGTAACACTTTTAGACAAAAAATACAAGTTTTCTTTTCATTTCATCAATATTTTTGTCATTTTACCTAATTTAGGAGTCAAAAGATACCTTCATCATCTCATTAAAGGAGGTAATTCCGTTTAATACATACTCGGAAGCACTCATACGCAGGGTATGCATGCCATCCTTCATTGCCTGATCTTTGATTTCGTCTGCATTACCGTTTTTCGCAATGATACGTTTAAGCTCCGGCGTCATGGTCATGATTTCATATACACCGATACGCCCTTTATAGCCCATATGGTCACACTGAGGGCAACCGCAGGGTTCATAAATCTGTGCCTGTTCATCCGGCTTTTTACCCATAATTTCCAGTTCTTCTGCCGTTGCCATACGGGGTCTTCTACAATTTAAACAAAGTCTTCTTACCAGTCGCTGTGCAATAACGCCTACGATGGAGTCTGCAATCAGGTAAGGTTCTACGCCCATATCCGCCAGACGGGTAATGGTACTGGCGGAAGAGTTGGTATGTAAGGTACTTACTACTAAGTGACCTGTAATAGAAGCCTGTACTGCAATCCCCGCTGTTTCCTGGTCTCGGATTTCACCAATCATAATGATATCCGGGTCCTGACGCAGAATGGAACGCAGTGCACTTGCAAAGGTAAGGTTTGCCTTAGGATTTACCTGTACCTGATTGATACCGTCAACATTTGCTTCCACAGGGTCTTCTACTGTAATAATATTTACATCCTCGGTATTTAATTCGCTCAATGCCGTATAAAGTGTTGTAGATTTACCACTACCCGTAGGTCCGGTAACCAATAAAATACCGTGGGGGTTTTTCAAAATATGGTCAAATTGCTCCATTTCGTGAGGTTTTAAACCAAGCTGGCTCTTTTCACGGTTTAACGCAGTCTTGGACGCAAGACGCATAACGATTTTTTCGCCGTATACCGTAGGCAGAACGGATACACGAATATCATATTCCATACGATCAACAATCTGAGTAATACGACCGTCCTGAGGCTTTCTCTTTTCTGCAATATCCATGCCACCGATAATCTTGACACGGGCTACCAGTGCCGACAACACCTTAATATCATAGCGGGCTTTTTCATACAGGGCACCGTCGATACGATAACGTACACGGACTTTCTTTTCCAGCGGTTCGATATGGATATCGGATGCTCTCTGTCTTGCTGCCTGTTCAATCATTTCCTTTACCAGCATAACAATGGGGGAATTATTGATATCCTCACTGTAAGTATCCTCTTCTTCTACCTCCAGTCTTGACTTGGTATACTCCTCCAGTGCACTTGCCACCTCACCGGAACCATATGCCTTATCAATCGCCAGCATAATACCTCTGGAAGTCGCTACCAAAGGTTCTACCTGACAACCGGTAATGATGGAAATATCGTCCATAGCGTCTAAATCCAGCGGATCTGCCATTGCCACACGCAAAACATTCATGTTATTCGGTGCAAATTCTAAGGGCAATACTTTATTTTTCTTCAAAACCGCCGGTGCAACCAAATCCTGCACTTCTTTTGTCACCGAAACATTCAGTAAATCCACATATTCATAATTAAGCTGCGACGCCAAAACCCTGGCAATGGTATCTTCCGTTACGACGCCGGAATCCACCAATGCTTCACCCAGTTTTTTGCCGCTGCTCTTCTGCAATTCCAGTGCTTTATGTAACTGTTCGTCTGTAATAAATCCTTCATTTACCAGTGCATCACCAAGACGTACTTTTTTTCTTCCTATATCCGCCATATTTTTACCCACACCTTCTATAAATTTTGTTGTCTGACTACATTTAAAAACTGTGCTGCCGGAGCGGGTTTTGCAAAATAATACCCCTGTATATAATTCATATCCACTTCCGTCAGCCGTTTTACCTGTTCTTCCGTTTCAATTCCTTCTGCCACTATAGAAATCCCCAGTTCACGCAGCGTCTTAAATTCGTTACTCAAAATATAATAGGCTTCTTTATTTTCAAAATAAGAATCCATCATCTTCTTGTCAAACTTCACCATACGGAACGCATAATCAATCAGATAGGAACAGTTGGAACTGCCTGTACCGTAATCGTCCAACGAGAACTTCACGCCCCGGCTTCCCAGGCGTTTCATATGTATCTTCATCAGTTCGGTAGCGTCCAATGTAATCCTCTCCGTCAGTTCCAAATTGAGCATCCCGGGCGGCACCTTGTAAATTTCTATCAGTCTGATAAACTGTTCTGACATATCCGGTTGCAGACACTGCACTACCGAAAGATTAATATGTATGGATTCTATTCCCAGTTCCGGTCTCGGAACCAGTTCATCTGCTATAAATCTGCAGCACTTTTCAAAAATCTGTCTCCCCAGTTCAATAATGGTGCCGTTCTTCTCAGCAATGGGAATAAACTCTCCCGGAGGTACATTTCCCAATTCCTCATCCACCAGTCTCGCCAATGCCTCCGCAGCTACCAGCCGTCCTTCTTTTACAGAATAAATAGGCTGGAAATGCACCTGTAAGCTGTCGTTTTCAATGGCTCTGGCAATGGCACGCTCCACACTGTTGAGTCTCGCGTAGTCTCTGGCAATTTCTTCGTCCGCCATTACAAGAGAATTGGTGCCTCTTGCTTTTGCTCTCTCCATCATGTATTCCCGTAATGCGTCCATTTCCGAAACAGATGCAAAATGTTGCGGGTAGCCTGCTACCACAATATTAGCATTTAACACCAAGTCCAACTTGCCTACATGCCATTTTTCACGAAAACGTGCCTCTATAAGAGATATAATCCGCTCTGCGGCTATTTCATCTTCCGGCAGTATGAGTGCAAAAACATGTGCCTCTGTACGATAGGTATTCTCTTCCCCTCCGATTTCTGCCAGGAAATTACCAACCTGTTCCAAAATGCTGTCCACATTCTTGTAACCAATAACAGAACTGATACTGTGGAATTTATTTAAATGTAAATGCAACGCCGTAAACGCTTTGCCTCTTCGAATCTTATCATCCGCTACCGCCCTGAAAGCCAGTTCATTGTATCTGCCGGATGCACCGTCCACCAAAGTACCCGGATTCTGCATGGAAAGATAAATCAGTAAAATAACATTGGTCCTTACAATACCGTTTAAAAGCAATTCCCTGAAAAAGAACTGCAAAATCGTTCCCGAAAAAATAAGCACCAGATAAACCCCTATAACAACCCTGTTGTTCTCTCTGATACGCTTGCGGTTCATCGACAGCATGACAAATTCAGCAACTGCATATGCTGCTACAAGGAAAAATCCCCAGCCGTTCAAAGGCCCCTGTCGGTATATCCTGTCTGCATCAAAATAATAGAGCCAGTCTGTAAACGGAGTAAGAATAGTAACAACCAGCATCAGTGCACACGGGAAAAATCCGGCCCACTGCAAAGTTCTCCGCCACTTCTTTTCCCTGTTACACACCTGAATAGTATACATAAAAAACAAATAACAATCTAACGACTCATATAAGAATATGCTGAACGCAAAAAATTCATTCAACCATACCGGTATACTGTCTTTGTATTCACAACCTATGCTGGAAGCAATATTAAACGCACACGCCAGCATAGAAGTTATCAGGAAACAAAAAAACAGCTTTGTCCTAGCAACCGGAAACTGACGGTTTATTACGAAATGTAATAAAATGAACAGCATAATAATCAGTGCTGCCGTTTCCAAGTAGTAATTGTATACCATGCCATTCCTCCTCTTTTGTTATTATCCTCAACACCGTTTGATCCCCCTCCGTATCATTCGGCAAAATACAATATCTTTTGTCATTATAACACACTTTTATTATAACAGGCAACCTATCCACAGAATAAAAACGTTTCTGAAAAGTGCAAGTTATGATTACTTTAACGACAGTTCTGTTTTCGGGATTTTCCAATGCAGTATGATTGGAAGTTATCAAAAACAGCACTTTTATTTAAAATGGGCATAAATGGACTTTTTCCTGCTCCAATGCCAAAAAATTGTATTTTATTCTTTAAAAAAGACCTTTTTGGGCATTACAAAGTAAATTTATCTGTCTGATGCCCAAAAAATCATTAAACTGTGGGCATAGGTCTCACTTTCTTTGCACTCTATGCCCAAAACCACCAAAATAACTATAAATTTTTCTTGTTTTTGGGCATTACCATAAAAAAATGCATAGTATATGCCCAAAAAGGGCGTCAATTAGTAGTAGTTACTAAAAGACACCCTTATTTACTAGGTTTTTCAACCCTAAAATCTGTAAAAATTGTTCAATATTTTTTAATTACTTATAATTTACAATAGCGCCGAAATCTTCCTTGAGGGAAGCACCGCCTACCAGACCGCCATCGATGTCAGCCTGTGCAAACAGCTCAGGTGCGCTTGCTGCGGATACGGAACCGCCGTACTGGATACGGATTGCTGCTGCTGTTGCATCATCATAAATTTCTGCGATACATGCACGGATTGCTGCACATACTTCCTGTGCCTGTTCGGTAGTTGCTACTTTACCTGTGCCAATAGCCCAGATAGGCTCATAAGCGATAACAGCCTTTGCTGCCTGCTCTGCGGTTACGTTTAAGAACGCAATCTTAATCTGCTGACGAATCCAGTCAATGGTGATGCCCTGTTCTCTCTGGGTTAAAGATTCGCCACAGCAGATAATGGGAGTCAGACCATGTTCGAAAGCCTTTAATACTTTCTTATTTACGGTTTCATCGGTTTCTGCGAAGTATTCTCTTCTTTCGGAATGTCCGATGATAACGTATTTTACACCTGCATCGGTAAGCATTGCGGGAGAGATTTCACCGGTGTAAGCACCGCTCTCTTCAAAATACATATTTTCTGCACCGATTTCGATATTGGTTCCCTTAGTTGCTTCTACAGCAGGAATAATGTCGATTGCAGGTACGCAGAATACTACGTCTGCATCCTCAGTTACTACTAAGGGTTTTAATTTTTCGATTAATGCAACGGCCTGGGTAGGTGTCATGTTCATCTTCCAGTTGCCGGCAATAATTTTTCTTCTAGCCATTTTTGTTTCCTCTTTTCTGTTATCTTTCATCCGTGTTGTACAAAATGTCATTTACACCTTCGACGCGCTCTCGCTCGATATTCACGTAGCGGTGCTAAATTCGCGAACGAAACAAGTTTCGTCCGATACCTCATTAAGCACCGACGTGAATAAACGGTCTCAGGTGTAAAGAATTTTGTACACCACTGATGCCACTCTAACAGTGCACTCGTGCACTGTATTATTTGTCGTCTGCTGCTACTACACCGGGAAGTGCCTTGCCCTCTAAGAATTCAAGAGATGCACCGCCACCGGTAGAGATGTGGCTCATCTTGTCACCGAAGCCTAACTGGTTAACAGCTGCTGCGGAGTCACCGCCACCGATAATGGTAGTTGCTTCGGTTTCTGCCAAAGCCTTAGCTACAGCGATAGTACCTGCTGCAAGAGTAGGATTTTCGAATACGCCCATAGGTCCGTTCCAAACAACGGTCTTAGCAGATTTAACTGCTTCGGCAAACATTGCAGCAGTCTTAGGTCCGATATCACAGCCTTCTCTGTCTGCAGGCATATTGGTTGCATCATAAACTTCTACTTCAACAGGCGCATCGATAGGATTAGGGAAATCTTTGATGGTTACTGCATCAACAGGAAGAAGTAACTTCTTACCAAGCTTTTCAGCCTTTTCCATCATTTCTTTACAGTAATCAATCTTGGAATCATCTACTAAAGAGATACCGATTTCGTAGCCCTGTGCCTTTAAGAAGGTATAAGCCATACCACCACCGATAATGAGAGTATCGCACTTCTCAAGCAGGTTGGAGATAACGTTTAACTTATCAGCAACCTTTGCACCACCTAAGATTGCAACGAAAGGTCTTACAGGGTTTTCTACTGCATTACCTAAGAAATCGATTTCTTTCTGCATTAAGTAACCAACTACGTTGGAACCACCCTTAGCAGAGATAAATTTGGTTACGCCTTCAACAGAAGCATGTGCTCTGTGGGAAGAACCAAATGCGTCACATACATAATCATCAGCCAAATCAGCTAATTCTTTGCTGAATGCTTCGCCGTTCTTGGTTTCTTCTGCACCACGGAAACGGGTATTCTGAAGCAGAACTACATCGCCTTCCTTCATAGCTTCTACAGCCTTGGTAGCTTCTTCGCCGGTTACATTGTAATCTGCAACGAAAACAACTTCTTTACCCAGCTTTTCGGACAGTCTCTTTGCAACAGGTGCTAAAGATTCGCCTTCGTTGGGGCCGTTCTTTACCTTACCTAAGTGAGAGCAAAGAATAACCTTGCCACCGTCGTTAATTAACTTCTGAATAGTAGGCAGAGCTGCTACGATACGGGTTTCGTCGGTAATTTCACCATTCTTTAAAGGAACGTTAAAGTCACATCTTACGAGCACTCTTTTGCCTTTTGCATTAATATCATCTACTGATTTTTTGTTTAAGCCCATTTTACTGACCTCCATCTAATTTTATTTGCACACTGTGCATCTTCACGCCGTTACCTCGGCGTAAAAAATTCATTTATCATGTTATATTTACCCACAAGTTCCCTACGGATTCTATGAGTAAAAAAGAGTCCGGTCCATAAGACCGGACCCTTATTAGGTCTTTTATTTACCTCAGTTAACCTTTAGCAATTAAGCTAACTCAGCGAAGTACTTAATAGTCTTAACCATCTGAGAGGTGTAGCTGTTTTCATTGTCATACCAAGATACAACCTGTACCTGAGTATTGCCATCTTCCATAGGAGCAACCATGGTCTGTGTAGCATCGAATAAAGAACCATAGGTCATACCGATAACGTCGGAAGATACGATTTCATCAGTGTTGTAGCCGTAAGAATCGGTAGCTGCTGCTTTCATAGCTGCATTGATCTGATCCTTGGTAACCTGACCCTTAACAACTGCTACTAAGATAGTAGTAGAACCGGTAGGGGTAGGAACACGCTGTGCGGAACCGATTAACTTACCGTTTAATTCAGGAATTACAAGACCGATAGCCTTTGCAGCACCTGTGGAGTTAGGAACGATGTTCTGAGCACCTGCACGAGCACGTCTCTTGTCACCCTTTCTCTGAGGACCGTCAAGAATCATCTGGTCACCGGTGTAAGCATGAACAGTGGTCATGATACCGGACTGGATAGGTGCTAAATCATTTAATGCCTTAGCCATAGGAGCTAAGCAGTTGGTTGTACAAGAAGCTGCAGAAATAACTGTATCTTCAGGCTTTAAAGTATTGTGGTTTACATTGTAAACGATGGTAGGAAGGTCATTTCCTGCAGGAGCAGAAATAACTACCTTCTTAGCACCAGCGGTGATATGTGCAGATGCTTTGTCCTTAGAGGTGTAGAAACCGGTACATTCCAGAACTACGTCTACGTCTAATTCTCCCCAAGGAAGTTCAGCTGCGTTAGCCTTAGCGTAGATGGTAATCTTCTTACCGTTAACAGTGATGGAATCCTCACCGTATTCTACAGTTTCAGCATATTTGTATTTACCCTGTGCGGTATCATACTTTAATAAGTGAGCCAGCATCTCAGGACTTGTTAAATCGTTGATTGCTACTACTTCATATCCTTCTGCATCGAACATCTGTCTGAATGCAAGACGACCAATACGGCCGAAACCATTAATTGCTACTTTTACTGCCATTTTAGTTTCCTCCTAAAATCTTTTTAATTTATTTATTTAGCCAATCAATATGATTGTCAAAATTTTATCAGCATGTCTATTTTACCTAATTCCATGGGATAATTCAAGATGTAAATCAAAAATATTTGCCATTTTGAGGGAAATTTTATTTTTTTCTCAATTTTTCTGCTATAATAGGTTCTGTGAAAAGGTTTTAACGGATTTGGATTCCTTTTTACTGTTTACAATCCTTTTATGCCATGGAGCCAAGACCCAAGTACCATGGAAGCCCTTGCTGAACATGGTATTGATTTAAGGCTTGGCGGAATGTTTGGCATAAGCAGATTACAAACAGCAAAAAGGAATCCGGTTCCGGTACGACTGCTTCACAGAAAGGAGCATTTCTATGATTACCGCTGATTACCATTTACACACTTCTTTTTCCGGCGACAGTACCGAGCCTATGGAAAATATGATACAGGCTGCCATACAAAAAGGGCTGACTCATATTTGTTTTACGGAACATATGGATATGGACTATCCTGTTTCAGAGGCAACACCGGAAGGTACATTTTTATTAAATACAGATTCTTACCTTTATGATTTGGCACGTTTCAAAGAAAAATACGCAAAGGACATCAAAATATTATTTGGTGTAGAATTAGGGTTACAGCCGCATTTGCAAAAAGAGCTGGCTTTGTATGCCCGTGCCTATGAATTTGACTTTATTATCGGTTCCACCCATGTTACCAACGGCAAAGACCCTTACTTCCCTGCTTTTTACGAGGGACGGGACGAAGAAGAAGCTTACCGGGAATACTTTCAAAGCATTATTGACAACGTCAAAAAATTTAAAAACTTTGATGTATGCGGACACTTGGACTATGTGGTACGTTACGGTCCGAACATGGACAAGAATTATTCTTACGCAAAATATAAGGATTTATTCGACAAAATGTTAGAGCTTCTTTTAGAAAACGAAAAAGGTATTGAATTAAATACCGGCAGCCTCAGAAAAGGAACAAAGGACGTAAGCCCCTGTACCGATGTGTTAAAACGCTACAAAGAACTGGGCGGTGAAATCATCACTGTCGGTTCCGATGCACACTGTGCTGATGATGTTGCTGCTGATTTTGGGCGGGCCGCAGAAATTTTAACCGGCTGCGGTTTTAAATACTACTGTGTTTACGAAAACAGATTACCTGAATATAAAAAACTGTAAGAAAAAGCTATAATAAAAAGCACACCTTCTTTTCGGGTGTGCTTTTATTCATAAAGTTCTTTTATGCTTCTACATAAAATTTCTTCATATACATTTCTGCATTTTCCTGTGAAATTGCCAGTTTTTGTTCCAGCCTAGTCTTAATTTCTTCTTTGGGCACACCAAATTCTTGGCAAATTGATACAATTCCTTCTGCATGTCCTTCTGCATGTCCCTCCGCATGCCCTGCTGCCCTTGCATCTTCTCTCTCATATTCTAATTCTTCCCACCACTGCATAACCTTCACTCCCATCTTTTCTGATGTTCTGATTTTCTGTACTCTTTTATGTATCAGTTTAATTCTTTCACTCTCAGCCTTTGCCGCCGTTTCATCCGTGGTTTTATTGATGTACTCCATAAAATCCAGAAACTCTTTGGAAAATCCCTCTTCTTTGCTTCCATTGGTATTGATGAATACCCTTAACGCCCCGTCATCTATCTTTAAATCAGGGCATTCCCTGCATTGTCCCTCAAAAGTGTACCGGTACAGACCTCTCCCAAATATATCAAAAGGTGCTACCAGTATAAAGCAGGTATCCGGCAATGCATTAAAATCCTTACACCCCGGCTCCAATAACGATACATCCATCTGTCCCTGATAATAGCGGCTACGCTTCTTTAAATTATTAGTATCTCTTTTCTGCATCTCGGTATAGTACACCTTTTTATCAGTATCCATACCTACAACATCCAGCCTGACAGAGCGAAGTTCCGGCGATACACGCAACTCCTTTTCTGTTTCCACTCTGCTTAAGAGTTCAATCTCCTGTTCCAACAGGATACTCACTGTAGCAGAATAAGCTTCCGCATCTTCCATGGTTTCATCAAACAAAAATTTGTTTGACAAATTCATTCCGTCCAATAATGTTTTTGCATTTTGTGTCATAGTATTCCTCCTTTAATTTTGCGAAGCAAAATCCGAGCCCCTCTGGGCGAGGGGAGGATTATCCTCACTTTGCGTGCAGGAAAGTACGACACGTGCATTCTCTTTCCTGCTTTAAACTGTTTTGAGATTTAAAAGCAGGATTTCAAGAAAATAAGAACTGATTGTTCAAAAGATGCAGCGCTGCTGCCAGTAAGGTGTAAGTTTAGCAATACACCTTTTATAGAAATCTGTTGCTTTGAAAAGATTGTATCACTATTTCATAATAATTTCAACTATAATTTACAAATTCATGCATAATTCTTAGATGCCGCCATATCAACTCCCCTCAAAAAAACAATCCACTCTCCCAACCAGAAGAGTGGATTATTTTAATCCTGCATCAGTAACAGACGGTTTATATCTTCTACCTCTTTCCGGGTCATCTGATATCCCACAAAGCTCATAACCGCATAAGTCAGCACAAAACCTCCCAATGTAGATATAAACGCCGGCATATTTTTCTGTAACTGCCAAAGCATGCATACAATGGGTATCCATACGCAGGCTGTCATTATCATATACAGCACATTCTGCACCAAAAATCCGATATTGTCCTTTTCGTAAATAAAGGTAGCCGCCGAGAAACTTGCACCTATCAGCCCATAAAGCAGAATATTAACTTCTACCGCTATTGTCTTAGAAGGAAACAGTCCTGTAAATTCCTGTGACACCATGGGAAAATCTTCCACGCCCACGACAATTCTCATTACCAATTCTACTATCATATTTACCACAAGACCGCTGATTGCAGAAATTGCAAAACTGGTTCCTATTCTTATCATCCATTTTTTCATAGCTATTCTGCTCTCCTTCCTAAGCCCAGTGCATTTTTTAAACGTGTTACATTTCTTCTGGAAGTATAAGTCCAGCTTTCATCATAAAATATTACTTTTATGGTACCGGAAACGCTCATATCCAAACGCTTTATCTTTTTCAGGTTTACAATCTCCGATTTAGAAATTCGCACAAAGCGTTTGTCGTCCAGCTTTTCTTCCAGTTCATAAAGTTTAAAAGGTATGGTTACCGTACCGTCCTTATCCTGTGCCAGCACCTTCTGCTCCTGCGTGTAGAAGCGAATTACTTCTTCTACATTTATGACTTTTGCACCTTTGTCATCCATTCCCGTAATCGTCAGATTCACCAGATTATCTATCTGCTTTGCCACCGCTAGCATCCGCTCGCTTTTTTCATGGTGACATACATGTATTTCCATCTCTTCGTAATCTTTGTGTACCAAGATTTTTACCTGCACGTTGTTCCTCCCACGGTCACTTAATTTCTGCCTTTTTAAAAAGCAGCCACGCAACCAGTCCCATCACTCCTGTAAATATCATACTGATTAAAATGGCAAGAAGCAAGTCCGAAACTTCTGCATCCAGATTTACTTCTGCCAGCCCATAAGCATAGGGCGTCAGCTTATAAACATTCTGAAAAGCCTCCACCTTCGATGCCAATGTCGCAAGTAACGCTGTAATCATACCAAAGAAAAAACCGAAAGCCGTTACAATAACCGGTTTTTTCACCTTTACTGCCACCGGTACACAAATACTGATTTGTCCGACTGTTACGCAGGCAAATGCCAGATAAGTTAAAATTACTTTTCCCACACCATATGTCTCATTATAGCGGATAACTGTATCCATGCACGCTGAAACCGCAGTCATCTGTGCACCTTCCATATTCACTCCGCCCGCAAGGCAAAGCACAGAACCCAGAATATAGGGCAGTGTCAACACCAACATGCATATTGCATATACAAGCATATCATTTACAATAACTTTTCCTCTTCCGTAGCCGATTGCCCCATGTATGGTTTTGTTTTCAAAATCCGAACCGATAACCATAGCCGTTACCAACGGTCCAAATATCCACAGTATCATCGCATCACCAAGCCCGGTCACCGAACCCGCTCCGGCTGCATCAATACTGCCGCCCGCTACCATATTGCCGCACATATAATAAAGTGCTGCCACCACTACCGTAATCATAAATACTATTTTTACTCCAGAAGATTTCCATACTCTGTATAATGTTGCTTTCAAAAGATTTTTCATAGTCTCACTTATCCTTTCTCAAACCCGGATTTTATGCCTCCCAAAGGTTCCCTTCAAAAAATTGCTCTTAAAACATTTAGTTTCTTATACTGATGCCTGCCCAATCACCTGCAAAAAATAAGTTTCCAAACTCTCATTGTTTTCAGCCTCCAGTGCTTCCTGACTGATTTCCTTTTTTATTACACCTTTATCAATAATGATATAATCGGTAGCCGTCTGATACAATTCCGCCAAATTGTGACTGGAAATCAACACCGTCATACCGAACTCTTCATTCAGTCTGGTAATCAGCTTTCTGATTTCTACCACACCGATAGGGTCCAATCCGTTAATGGGCTCATCTAACATCACGAAACCGGGATGATTTAACAATGCAATAGCTATACCCAGGCGCTGTCTCATTCCCAATGAATAGTTCTTTACTTTTTTCTTCTTATCGTCCTCAAGGCCTACCAGTTCCAAAAGTTCCGTTTCTCTCTCTGCATCGGCATTCCCTGATAGCATTCCGTAAAAATGTAAATTTTCTCTGGCTGTCATACTGCCGACCACGCCCGGTGCTTCGATTAGCATACCGATGTCTGTTTTGGACGTTACCTGTCCCGAAGTAACCGGTAAAAGTCCGCCGATAATACGCATCATGGTAGTTTTTCCTGCACCGTTTCTTCCAACCAGACCGTAAATCTTTCCTTTTTTCAATTCCAGACTGCAATTATCAAGTGCTGCCTTCTTTCCGTATTTTTTTGTGACCTGTTCCAGTTTTACCAAAATCTCTTCCATATTTCCCTCTCATTCTACCGGTTGACTGTAAGCAAAATTTCACCGGTTCTGTACATCAACTTTCTTTTTGTTTCGCTCCGCATACCTGTTTGAACTCCACCCCCGTAAAGTAACACTTCTTTTTTTATCTGCCAACAAATCTTAGGTGAGCGGTCATTTTTGACATGTAAACGGTTAAAAAAGAGCTCCTGCTTCATAGATTTTCACCTACTTTGCAAAAGCTCTTTATTTTACCATTCACATATGCCTGATTATATGTTGTTACCACAAATCGTGCCACTTCCCAGCACATATCCATCCTCATAAAAAACTGCTGCCTGTCCCGGCGTAGCCGCACGCACCAGCTCATCAAAGGTACACTTTATTTTACCATCCGGCATTTTTTCCAAAAGGCAGGGCGTTCCTGCATGGGCATAGCGGATTTTAACAATTGCCCTTCTGGGTTCGGATAACTCTTCCATACCCATATAATTTATTTTGTCACAGTATACCACATTGGTGTGTATATCTTCATTTTCTCCAATAATTACTTCGTTGGTATCCGCTTTAATCCCTGCCACAAAAACAGGATGTCCCATTGCCAGATTCAAGCCTTTTCGCTGTCCGATGGTATAATGAGTAACGCCCTTATGGGGTCCAAGCACTTCTCCTGATGTACTGATAAAATTACCGCTGCCCGGCATTCTTTCAGGAGCTTCCCTCTGTAAAAAAGCACCGTAGTCTCCGTCAGGAATAAAGCAGATATCCTGACTGTCCTTTTTTCCCGCCACAAAAAGTCCCAACTCTTCTGCTATGCGGCGGATTTCCTCTTTTTCATAATCTCCCACCGGCATAAGTGTATGTGCAAGCTGTTCCTGTGTCAGATTGCAAAGAGCGTAGGTCTGGTCTTTCTTTGCAGTAACGGAATTCTTTACCGTATACCGCCCATTATCCAATTTCTCAATACGGGCATAATGACCGGTTGCCACATAATCAGCACCAAACTCCGTGCAACGGTTCAACAATGCTTCCCATTTTACTTTGCGGTTACAGATATTGCAGGGATTGGGGGTTCTCCCCTGTAAATATTCTTCTATAAAATAATCCACCACACCGGCTTTAAATTCTTTTCTAAAATCCAACACATAATGCGGGATACCCAGTTGTTCTGCCACCCTGCGGGCATCCTGAATACTTTGGTTCTCAACCTCTTTTGACACCTCTGTGCCACTTTCATTATGCAGGCTTTCTTCCTGCCACATCAGCATAGTGACACCAATTACTTCATATCCCTGTTTTTTCAAAAGATATGCTGCCACAGAAGAATCCACGCCTCCCGACATGCCTACTACTACTTTTTTACTCATATACTGCCTTTCTGCTTCTATTTCTTTTTATGCAAACAAGACGCCTCTTCTGTCCGTCTAAACTTTACATCCATCTCCACTCTGTGCTACATCACAGCACCTATACTTTAGCACGTTTTTATCAGTTCGTCCATTTCCATTTTTGCCCTCTTCTCCGCCGATTTTCGTTCTTGTGCTTTTCTTTTCGGAATATATATGTCTAAAACCGTTTTGGAGCAGTCTTTACCATGAACCGCTTTAAAAACCATCCCTTTATCACCGGTACGATTATTTTAACACTGACCGGCCTGTTAAGCCGCTTCATCGGCTTTTTTTACCGCATTTATCTTTCCCGCCTTTTTGGAGAAGAAGGTATGGGCGTTTATCAGCTGACCAGTCCTGTACTGGCTTTAAGTTTTTCAGTTACCGTTGCCGGGTTACAAACTGCCATCTCCAAATATGTAGCCGGAGAAGCAACAACAAAGGACTACAAATTCTCCCTGCGTACCTTACTGTCAGGGCTTGTTGTTTCTCTTATTCTATCCTTCCTCTGTATGTGGGGTATCATACATTTTTCAGAATGGATTGCCCTAAATTTCCTCTTAGAGCCCCGTACTGCCTCCATGCTTCGCATTATTGCTCTTTCCATTCCTCTATGTGCCGTACATTGCTGTATTAACGGCTATTTTTATGGCATCAAAAAAGCGGGCATTCCCGCAGCAACACAGTTAATAGAACAATTTTGCCGAATACTATGTGTCTTTTCAGCCGATTATATCGCTACGCGGACAGGAGGTGTTCCTACTATCAATGCTGCCGTTATCGGTTTGGTGGTCGGAGAATTCTGTGCCATGGTGGTTTCCATTATTGCCATTTACTCACGGTTTTACAGGATTTCCAAAAAGTCTTCCCCAAAAACCGGCTCTGCTAAAACAGGTGCTGCTTTAGTTCACCGCCAACATGTCCCCATACCTTATGCACCTTCTAAAAACTCCTACGCCGACATTACTGCCAAACTACTTGCACTTGCCATTCCGTTATCCTTCAACCGTATTGTCATCAATTTGTTACAAAGTATAGAAGCTGTTTATATTCCTGAAAAATTACAAAGTTACGGTTACGACACCGCTACCGCCTTGAGTGTATATGGTGTCTTAACCGGCATGGCACTCCCTCTTGTACTTTTCCCCAATGCTTTAACCGGTTCTATTTCCTTAATGCTTCTGCCCATCGTTTCAGAAGCAGATGCCACAGGTAACAAACAGACAGTCAGACGTGCCGCCTCGAAAACAATTTCTTCCTGCCTGATTTTAGGCGGCATCTGTACCCTTGGCTTTCTCTTACTGGGACGTCCTGCCGGGCAGCTCTTATACAATAGCGAGCTTGCAGGTAAATTTATCTGCTCCTTAAGTTTCATTTGTCCCTTTTTATACCTTTGCACCACCTTAACCGGTATTCTGCATGGTCTGGGAAAAACCATCAGCATCTTTTTTATAAATGTTTCTTCCCTTTTAATCCGGCTTGCCTTTGTTTTTTTCCTGCTTCCGCAGTTTGGTATTAACGCTTACATAGCAGGCATGTTAATCAGCCAGATTTTTTCCGCCATTTGCCTATACCTGGTTCTCCGCCGTCTGTTGTAGACTATTGTACCTTACTTTTTAAATAAGCGGCAATCACAAATGCTTTTCTGGCGATCTACATCTTTGAAAATTTCTGGCGATCTACATCTTTGAAAAAAGATTGCACCATTCTGCGATTTATTATATAATGACTAGCAGTTACGCAGATTTTATACTTAAATTTTCATCTGTGTACCAAAGAGAGGTGTATGATGAGTTACGAATTTATAAAGAAATTACCCACGCCTGAGGAAATCAAAGAACAGTTTCCCATGCCTAAAGAACTGGCAAAATTAAAAGAAGAAAGAGATGCGGAAATCAGAGACGTATTTACCGGAAAGAGCAATAAATTTCTGGTAGTTATCGGTCCCTGTTCCGCAGATAACGAGGAATCTGTATGCGATTACGTAAGCAGACTGGGCAAAATCAATGAAAAAGTAAAGGATAAGTTAATTCTTATCCCCCGTATCTATACCAATAAGCCCCGTACTACCGGCGAAGGCTACAAGGGTATCGTATCCCAGCCTGACCCTGAAAAGAAACCGGACTTTTTGGCAGGTCTGATTGCCATGAGAAAGATGCAGATCAGAGCTATCGAAGAAAGCGGTCTCACCGCTGCCGATGAAATGCTCTATCCCGAAAACTGGCTGTACGTATCTGATATTTTATCTTATGTCGCAATCGGTGCACGTTCCGTTGAAGACCAGCAGCATCGTCTGGCATGCAGTGGTTTCGACGTACCCGCAGGTATGAAGAACCCTACCAGTGGTGACTTCTCCGTAATGTTAAACTCTGTATATGCGGCACAGCATCCTCATTCCTTTATTTACAGAGGATACGAAGTGGCTACTACCGGTAACGAACTGGCACACACTGTACTGCGTGGTGCTACCAACAAGCATGGTCAGAACATTGCCAATTACCACTACGAGGATTTAAATACACTTTTAACTCTTTACAACGAAAGAGATTTAAAGAACCCTGCATGTATCATCGATGCAAACCATTCAAACTCCAACAAGCAATATGAACAGCAGGTTCGTATCGTTAAAGAAGTTATGCACAGCAGAAAGTTAAATTCTGACATTCACAATCTGGTGAAGGGTGTTATGATTGAAAGCTACATCGAACCCGGCTGCCAGAAGGTTGGCGGCGGCGTCTACGGCAAATCCATCACAGACCCCTGCCTTGGCTGGGAAGCTAGTGAAAAGCTGATTTATGATATTGCGGATTATGAATAAAAAATAATACGGAGTGTTGCTTGATAAGATGATTTTCAAAAATCACTTATCAAACAACACTCCCTTTTTAGTTCTACCTCTTTCTGCATTTACCCTCTCGGATGAGCTTTCGTATATACTTCCCGTATTTTATTACGGTTTTTATTGATATATATCTGGGTTGTGGAAATATCGGAATGTCCCATCATTTCCTGTACACTATGCAGGTCTGCTCCATTCTCCAAAAGATGTACCGCAAAAGAATGTCTCAAAGTATGAGGGGTTATCTCTTCTTCAATTCCGGCTTTCTCAGCATAGTATTTAACCAACTTCCAAAATCCCTGTCTGCTCATAGGTTTCCCTGAACAATTTACAAAAAGTATCTCCTCTGCATCACTTTTCAGCAATGCTCCTCTGGACTTTTCCAAATATGCCATAACCGCCTTGCGGGCCTTATTGCCAAACGGAATGACACGTTCTCTGCTTCCGTCCCTACAAATAACAAAGCCCATTTTTAAATTGATGTCAGACATCGTCAATGAAATCAGCTCAGAAACCCGAATACCCGTTGCATACAAAAGCTCCAGCATTGCCCTATCCCGCAGTTCTTTTGGCGTATCGCCTGACGGCTGGGTCAAAAGCCTGTCCACCTCGGTAATTGTCATTGTCTCCGGTAGTTTCTTCTCTATCTTAGGTGCTTTCAGTTCATCGGAAATATCTTCTTCTACCATTCTTTCCTTAAACAAAAAATGATAAAATGCCTTTATGGAAGCAATGTTTCTGGAAATGGTTGCCGGTGCAAAATGCTGTTTTTCCAGATAGAGTACATAGGAATTCAAATTGGTCTGGGATACCCGGTTCACCTCATAGATATCCAAATCAGCCAGAAAGCTTTGCATTTTTTTTAAATCCCTCTGATAGGACAGTCTGGTATTCTCAGACATCTTTTTTACATTATGTAAATAAGACATAAATAGTTCTATTGCCGCTTCCATGACTAACTCTGCCTTTCTTCCTAAAGTACTCCCTAAATTTTGTCGCTAGAATTCTATTATACGCACTCCAAAAAAGAAAAGCAATTGCAATTTTAAAAAATCTTTAACAAATTTAAGACCAAAGTAGGGTTTACATAACTTTCAAGGATACAACCAATTATGACAACCCCTAACAAAAAAAGAAACTGTATCATCTTTTTACGCAACAATTGATTTTTCCCGAAAGATTCCTTCCCCATCTGTAACCTTTCCGGATAATAAATAGCGCTACAAAACTCATAACTCCATTGCAACATAAACAGTGCTACTGGAAAATATATCAATGCCTGCGGAAAAACCCCCGTCCCCACAAGGAGAATACCTTTTAACCCATATCGCAACAAAGATGCCATCACCAGCATGCCAAAGGAAATCCCTAACCACGCTGCACCGGTCCATGCTGCTGCCATCCCCAGCCACGTTGTAGAAAGCACTGCCAGCACCAGCATCACCCCTATCCTTTTTTGTAATACATATACAAAAAAGGCGTTACTGTCAATTGCCGAATACTTCATGTCATAGAGCGTATATTCACTTAATAACCCTGTATTCTCCAACAGTATCTTTTTTCCGATATTCATAATCAGGATTCCCACCACAAATCCTATTATCATAATCCTGCTGATTAACCGGTTGTACCTTGACTCCATGGGCTTTAAGCGCATTCTTTCACCGCCGTTTCTTTTTTTATACGCTCTATTCTATGTCCACTTTTTTATCTTTATGACAAGCATACTCTCACACCCGCATCGCGTGCTTAATATTTCACATGCCTGTGCGCTCAACAGAGTCATGCCCACATAAAATAAGACTGTTGCAAAATAGTTATCCTGCAACAGCCCGACCTATCCATATACTATTTATTTTTACACTGAGTACTTACTTGCGTAAGTCATAATGGCACATATGGTTTTGGAATCCTGAATCGTACCACTGTAAATCATATCTTTTAATTCCTCTACGGTATATGCTTCCACATTGATAAATTCATCTTCATCCAGATTTTGACAACTCTGAATCAAATCCTTTGCCACGTAGATATCTATCTTTTCATTACAGAATGCCACGGTTGTATAGATACTTACCAAAAACTCAATATTCTCACAACGAAATCCGGTTTCTTCTTCCAGTTCTCTGGCGGCTGCCGTTTTAGTAGGCTCATCTGCACCATTTAAACCGCCTGCCGGTATTTCCAACGTATAACGGTCCAATGCATTCCGATACTGACGCACCATCAAAATCTTGCCGTCTGCCGTTACGGGCACTACCGCTGCTGCACCCTTATGACCAATAAAGTCCCACTTTACCACATTGCCATTGGGCACCTGTACTGTATCCTGATAATAATCGATAATGGCACCCTTTTGTACCAAATCCCTGCTTAAACGCTTGAATTCCTCTGCCATACTACTATCCTTTCCGCAAAACTTTCTGCTCTACGCACGGCAGGCTTCATACCTGCATTTCACTCAACTATGCTGCCAACAGTTTTTCCACGCTTACCAGTTTTACACAAAGAACAAACAGTTCGGCTGCCTGTGCCATTTCTTCCGGTGTGGGGAAAGAAGGGGCTATACGGATATTGGTGTCTTTAGGATCCTTACCATAAGGGTAAGTTGCACCTGCACCGGTCATTACCACGCCTGCTTCCTTACATTTTGCTACAATGGCTTTTGCACAACCTTCCATGGATTCAAAGGAAATGAAGTAACCGCCCTTGGGGCTAATCCACTCTGCAATGCCTAAACCGCCCAGTTCCCTTTCCAGAATAGACAATACTGCCTCAAACTTAGGACGCATAATATCTGCATGCTTTTTCATCTGCTCTTTTAAGCCAGCCAGATTTTTAAAATACTTCACATGACGTAACTGGTTGATTTTATCATAGCCAATGGTCTGAATGGTCATGGACTTTTTCATAAATTCCAAGTTCTTTACGGAAGAAGCCACTGCTGCAATACCGGAACCTGCAAAACTTACCTTGGAGGTAGACGCAAATTCATATACCATATCAGGATTTCCGGCTTTCTCACATTCACTGAGAATATCTAACAAATTTTCTTCCTCATCAGGATATAAATCATGAATTGCATACGCATTATCCCAGAAAATCCTAAAATCTTCTGCTGCGGGCTTTAATGCCGCAAATCTTTTTACTACCCTATCAGAATATACAATACCTTGCGGATTGGAATACTTAGGCACACACCAGATACCCTTTACCGCCGCATCATTATTTACATACTGTTCTACCATATCCATGTCAGGACCTTCCTCTGTCATGGGAATGGTAATCATTTCAATACCAAAGTGCTCTGTAATTGCAAAATGTCTGTCATAACCGGGTGCCGGACATAAAAACTTTATGGTATCCAGTTTGCACCACGGCGTACTGCCACATACACCGTGTGTCATAGAACGGGATATGGTATCATACATAATCGGCAGACTGGCATTACCGCATACAATTACGTTGTCTGCTTTAACTCCCATAATTTCTGCCATAAGCTCTTTTGCCTCAGGAATACCGTCAAGAATACCATAATTTCTACAATCCATTCCTTCTGCAGTATTTAAAATACTGTCTGTATCTAAAATACTCATCATAGGCATACATAAATCAAGCTGTGATGCTGACGGTTTTCCTCTGGACATGTCCAGTTTTAATCCTTTTCCTTTCGCATCTTCATATGCCTTTTCTAATTCTGCCTTGAGTGTCATCAACTCTTCTTTACTCATGTCTTTATAGGCTTTCATCATTATCACCATATCTTTCTGTCATCTGTATCTACCGATAACACCATCGTCACAGACTTTTATTTCTATTATATGATTGCTTTTTCATTGGATAATTGTATACAATCATACACATCTCGTAATATTCTACTATAACCTCTCGCTTTACGCAAGCATAATTTACAAAAAAAGCGTAAACGGAAACTCCATCTACGCTTTTCTTAACCTATTCAATTATTTTGCGTAATCAATTACGCGGCTCTCACGGATGACATTGACCTTAATCTGTCCGGGATATTCCAGTTCAGCTTCGATCTGCTTGGAAATATCACGTGCCATTACTACCATGTCTGCATCAGTGATTTGTTCAGGAACTACCATTACGCGAACTTCCCTACCTGCCTGAATAGCAAAAGATTTTTCAACACCTTTGAAATTGTTTGTGATTTCTTCTAATTGTCTTAATCTGCTAGTATAGGTTTCCAATGTTTCCCTTCTAGCACCCGGTCTTGCAGCGGATATTGTATCAGCAGCTTGTACAATACATGCAATCAGGGATGTAGCTTCCACGTCACCGTGGTGAGATTCTACTGCGTTAATAACAGTCGCATTCTCTTTGTACTTTCTACATAATTCAGAGCCAAGCTGGATATGGGAGCCTTCCATTTCATGGTCAACTGCCTTACCGATATCATGCAGTAAACCTGCACGTTTTGCAAGGCGGACATCCAGTCCCATTTCTGCAGCCAACAGGCCGGAAAGCTGAGCAACTTCGATAGAGTGCTTTAACGCATTCTGACCGTAACTGGTTCTGAATTTCATCTTACCAAGTAATCTTACCAGTTCAGGATGGATACCGTGTACACCCACTTCAAGGGTTGCGGCTTCACCTTCCTCTTTAATCATTACTTCTACTTCTCTCTGCGCTTTTTCTACCATTTCTTCGATTCTGGCAGGATGGATACGTCCATCAACAATCAGTTTTTCAAGCGCAATTCTTGCAACCTCACGGCGAATAGGATCAAATCCGGACAGAATAACTGCCTCGGGAGTATCGTCAATAATCAAATCAACACCGGTCATAGTTTCCAAGGTACGAATATTACGTCCCTCTCTACCGATAATACGTCCCTTCATTTCGTCACTGGGAAGCTGTACAACGGAAATAGTAGTCTCAGAGACATGATCTGCTGCGCATCTCTGAATTGCATTCACTACGTATTCCTTTGCTTTCTTGTCTGCTTCTTCTTTGGCACGACTCTCAAGTTCCTTGATCATCACTGCCGTTTCATGTTTCACTTCATCTTCAACAATTTTCAACAAATACTCTTTTGCTTGTTCAGAGGTTAATCCGGAAATTCTCTCCAGTTCCTGTACTCGCTGTTCGTTCAGCTTGGACACTTCTTCTTTCATCTTGTTTAAAGATTCTTCTTTCTGTGCCAGGCTTGCTTCTTTGCGCTCGATAGCATCTGCTTTTTTGTCAATGTTCTCTTCTTTCTGCTGAACCCTTCTCTCGTAGCGCTGTGCTTCCGCTCTACGCTCTTTGATTTCCTTGTCCAATTCATTCTTGGTACGAATGGACTCTTCTTTAATCTCAAGCATAGACTCGCGCTTTTTGGCTTCTGCAGTCTTCAGAGCTTCATCAATAATCTCTCTCGCCTTGGTATCTGCATCTCCCAGCTTTGCTTCCACGTATTTCTTACGTCTGTTCGTAGCTACGACTGCAGTCACCGGTACAGCAATAATAAGCGTGATGACTACCGCTCCCAATACCCACAACCATTCCATGTACAGGAGCACCTCCTTATTAAGTTTTCGTGCATGGTCCAAAGACCAAAACATAACCTTTCAGGCTATGCCAAATCTATTATAGAATGTATGTAACTGCCAGCATTTAACAATTGGCTATGTGCGCACATTCTAAAAGCAATTTTACAACACTTAAATTTTAAAGGAAAATGATACTTATGTCAAGTATAAGTCTTAATGAGTTTTAGACATCTTAGGACGTTTTAGACATTGCTTTTAAAATTTTTTCCGCAGAAAAGCCCCTTCTCGCCAAGAAACCATATATTCTCTGCATTTCTCTTTGGTCTGCATTTTCCGGGTCAAAATGCTTCTTATTAAGCAATTGTGCAATCTGTGCATCCTCATCCTGTGCATTGCCCTCTTCTTCCCATTGTGCCCATGCCCTTATAATCACATCTTTGGTAATGCCCTTACCCAGCAAATCATTCTCAATTTTTCTTCTGCTTCTTGTCTCATAATGGGTATTGATAAAATCCTGTGCATACCGACAGTCATCTGTATAGTGAAAAGAAGCCACATATGCCAATGCTTCTTCTATCACTGCCTCAGGATAATTGCCCTGCTTTAACTTCTGCTTAAGTTGTGAAACCGTATAATCTCTGGACTTCAATAAATTCATGCAACGTAACTTTGCACGTTTGGGCAATACCTCTCCCATCAATTCCTCATATACCTTTTGGGAAAGTATATTATCTGCTTTTATTCCATACTTACGAATTTCGCCTTTGTATAAAACAAAGGCGAATTCTTCATCAATATATACTTTTACCTTGGAAGATGAAACTTCCTGAATATCTGTAACTATCATAGCGTTACCCCTGACGGCTAAAAAATGTTGTGTTAATATCTGCCGGTTTTCCTACTGCTCTATGTTTATTTTTCTTTTGTTTCCGCTTTAGCAGCTTTGGCATCAATTGTTTTAGCATCATTCTTCACATCATTAAGCATACCGAAATGTTCTCTGACTCTACGCTCTACTTCTGCACAAATTTCAGGATTATCTTTCAGATACTGCTTAGTATTTTCACGTCCCTGTCCAATCTTGTTGCCTTCATAAGCATACCATGCACCGGACTTATTGATGATACCATTTTCAGCAGCCAAATCCAGAATGTCCCCTACCACGGAAATACCTTCGCCGAACATAATGTCAAATTCTGCCTCTTTAAAAGGCGGTGCAATCTTATTCTTTACTACTTTTACTCTGGTACGGTTACCGATAACTTCTCCGCCCTGCTTTAAGGACTCGATACGGCGTACGTCCAGACGTACGGAGGAATAAAACTTTAACGCACGTCCACCGGTAGTCGTCTCAGGATTACCAAACATAATACCTACCTTCTCACGCAGCTGATTGATAAATACTACGGTACAGTTAGACTTACTGATAACAGCTGTCAGCTTACGAAGTGCCTGGGACATCAGTCGTGCCTGTAAGCCTACATGTGAGTCACCCATATCACCTTCAATTTCAGCCTTGGGAACCAATGCCGCAACGGAGTCCACTACTACAATATCAATAGCACCGGAACGTACCATGGTCTCAGTAATTTCCAACGCCTGTTCTCCGTTGTCCGGCTGTGATATGTAAAGATTGTCTATATCTACACCTATATTCTTTGCATAAACAGGATCCAGTGCATGCTCTGCATCAATAAAGCCCGCAATACCGCCTCTCTTCTGCACTTCTGCAATCATGTGCAGGGTAACGGTAGTCTTACCACTGGATTCAGGTCCGTATATTTCTACAATTCTACCCTTGGGAATACCGCCCAGTCCCAAAGCCACATCCAAGCTCAATGAGCCGGTGGGAATGGTTTCCACATTCATCTGTGCGGAAGGGTCTCCCAGTTTCATAACTGCACCCTTTCCATACTGTTTTTCAATCTGCACAAGGGCAGCATCCAATGCTTTTAATTTTTCATCTCTTTCCATATCCTAATCTCCTTTTGTTAAGGAACAAATGTTCTGAACTTAGAATAAAACATTTGTTCTGTTTTGTCAATATTTTTTTAGACTATAAATAAAAATAAAAATTTAAGTCCTTTCGGTGTAACATGTTTATTATATACTGTTAAAAGTCCAATAAAACTCCCTCATAGGCGTCTTCACCACCCTTTCATCCTATTTTTCTGCACCATTATACGGAATAAGTGGCGAATTGCCTGATTTGCCATAGAAAGTGCTGATATAAAAAATGTACCATATCTGCCCGCTTAATACAAGCAGATACGGTACATTTTATAAATTTTAATAAGTGTTTATAAATGTCTCGTAATCTTCATACATGACATATACAATTCTGTCATCCAGATTCAAGCCGATTTCCATACCGTAAGGGGTATAAAATGCCACCAGATAAGCAGGATCTTTTAACATGTCAAGAATTTCCTGATCAGAATAATAAGTCAGTGCACCCTCACCATTTTCCGCTACTTCTCTTTCTCTGAAGTCAACGGCAAAAGCCTCATCCAATCGCAGTATTTCTGTATTTTCCATTATCATACCGGTTTCCAAATCAATATTGACACAATAAAAATCCAGCATGCTGAAAGGATTGTTTTCCAGACTCAGATAAATATCTTCCCTAAATACCACACTTAAGATTTTTTCATCCATATATGTCACATAGGAATCCACCACACAGTAATAGGTATCTTCCTGGTTCTGCATAAGCGGCTTAAACTCCTCTGTAAACAACATATAATAATACTCATATTCCGCATACAATACATCATTGATAATCTCTTCATAAGGAGAACCACCGCTTATCTGCGGATATTCCACGGAAAGGTGTACATTGGCAAAATCAGCCTCCTCACCTGCATAAAAAGCCTCTTCTATAAAGGAAACCTCATAGGAAAGTCCGGTTTTCAAGGCATTGTACGGTCCTGAGTAATACGGAAGTGTTTCGTCCTGACCTTCCTCTTCCCAGTTTTCTGCCGTTACCATAGACTTTTCATAACAATAACCTACTAAATCTTCGGTGTCATCTGTTTCGTCAACTGCCGGCGTTCCCTCATCCACAGGGGGTTCTTCTGTGGAATCTGTTTGTGTGGCATCAGTTGTCTCTTCTGCATCAGTTTCTGCCACTATGGTTTCCTCATCGGAATTTTCCTCGTCATCATCCGCCCGGTCAAAAACTTCTTCTGTATTTTTGTCACTGCTATCGTTCAATATACTTCTGACGCCCACAAATACTGCTACACCCGTTATCAATAGCACTACAATTAAACTAATAATCACTATCAGTACAGTATTGTTCTTCTTTGGCTGTGCCGGTGGTACTGCCGGTGTATAATTCTGCTGATTAACATACGACTGATTATAGCCGTTCTGTATCTGCCCTGCGTAAGGCTGCTGCATGGGTTGCTGATTATATCCGCTCTGTACCTGTCCCATGTAAGGCTGCTGCATGGGTTGCTGATTATAGCTGTTCTGTACTTGTCCTGCGTAGGGTTGCTGCATGGGCGGCTGCGTATAGCCGTTTTGCACCTGTCCTGTGTAAGGCTGCTGCAGGGGCATTCTTTGTGCTTCCATTTCTTTTACTACTTTTTCATCTCTATGTCCACAGCTTTGGCATACGCCGTCACGGGCCAATGCTCCACATAGGGGACAAAAATCAAATCTGCTGGTATCTGCCATCTTTTTACTCCCTCTTTTGTTGTTCCGTTTTCTTTTACACAATCCGGATCATATTTTTCACATTATATAATCACATATACTTATGCTGTCTGCTATTCCTGCAGACACATTAACACCTGCTTTAATGCGGCTTCTGCACTGCTTTGTCTCACCTGCATGCGGTCACCATTAAAATGATATTCCTTTACCAGTACATCACCTTTTACATAGCATCCGATATAAACCAGTCCTACCGGTTTTTCTTTTGTGCCACCGTCAGGTCCTGCTATGCCGGTTACCGATATTGCCACGTCTGCTTCTGCAGCCTTTGCTGCTCCTCTTGCCATTTCCTCTGCTGTCTGGCAGCTTACTGCTCCAAACTGTATCAGAGTTTCTTCTTTGACACCTAAAAGCTTTTGTTTGGCTTCATTTGCATAAGTTACAAATCCTGCCTTAAACACTTCTGAAACACCAGGTACATTTACCATTCTTGCTGAAATCAAACCACCCGTACAAGACTCTGCACACGTCATGGTAAGACCACGTGCCACAAGAATATCCGCCACTGTTTTTTCTATTACTACTTCCATTTATACGCTCCCCAAACCCGACATTTTTTCCGGCTTGTGTAACATTTTACGTTATGTTCCCTGTATCATTTGGTAACGGTATTATTTAGCATCAGACATAACACTTCTGTTTTTCCAAACATAATCAATCAAAGAAATAACTGTCAATGCCAGTGCAATCCACATAATGATATCTGTCAAAATCTGATAACCACCTCTGATTGCAGAAGGAATCACATCATTGTTGGCAATCATTAAACAAACCATAATCATCTGGAAGGTTGTTTTAAACTTACCCCAATAATTTGCGGCAATCACTACGCCTTTGTCGGATGCCACCAGTCTGAAACCGCTGATAATAAATTCACGGGACATAATAATAATCACAATCCACGCAGGAATGCGTCCCATTTCTACCAGACAAATCAATGCCGCACAAACTAAAAGTTTATCTGCCAACGGGTCCATAAATTTACCAAAATTGGTTACCAGATTGTATTTTCTCGCAATCTTACCGTCAACCAAGTCTGTCAGACTGGCAATAATAAAGATTGCCAAAGCAATAAAATCCACATATTCCAGAATACCTCCGAAAATGGCGGTAAACCAGCCCCACTGATGAAATCCTCCTAAAAGCAGTACTACAAAGGGTAAAATCAAAACCATTCTGATAATGGTAAGCTTATTAGGTAAATTCATGATAAATCTCTCCTATCAAATCGTATTCGTTATAATCGGTTACCTTTACTTTTACAAAATCACCGGTCATTAAATTTGCCGTAGTATTAATAAACAGATAGCCGTCCACACCCGGTGCATCTCTGTAAGTACGTGCCACATACGCATCTTCTTCTGCCACTTTACCTTCTACCATGACAGTCAACACTTTACCGACCATATCCTCTGCCTTCTCAAAAGCAATTGCCTGCTGTAACTCCATCAGGGCATCCCTACGTTCTTTTTTGACTTCCTCCGGCACCTGATCATTCATAATGGCCGCAGGAGTATCCTCTTCCTGGGAATAAGCAAATACGCCCAGTCTGTCAAACTCCATTTCGTCTACAAAGTCAAGCATTTCTTCATGGTCTGCTTCCGTTTCACCCGGAAATCCGGCAATCAGTGTGGTTCGCAGACAAATATCCGGGATTTCCTTACGCAGTCTGGCTATCACTGCCCGCAGGTCTGCCTGCGTGGTCCGTCTGCCCATTCGCTTTAATACTGCATCAGATGCGTGTTGAATAGGAATGTCCAGATAATTGCACACTTTATCCTCTGCTTTGATTGCGGCAATCAGCTCGTCGTCAATTTCTTCCGGATAACAGTACAGAATACGAATCCAGTAAATTCCGCTTACCGTTGCCAGTTTCTTCAAAAGCTCCGGCAGGCTCTTTTTGCCATATAAATCCTTGCCGTAAAGGGTAGTTTCCTGTGCAACCAGAATCAGCTCCCGCACACCATTCTCTGCTAAGGCTTCCGCTTCTTTTACCAATGCCTCCATAGGTACAGACCGGTAATTTCCCCTGACTTTTGGAATAATGCAATAGGTACAGTGCTTATCACAGCCCTCTGCAATTTTTAAATATGCATAATGTCCGCCTGTTGTGACTACTCTCCGCTTGCCGTAAACAGGTGTATCATTGATATCCCTATAATATTCATTCCCTTTACCGGCTATTACATCTTCTACGGCATCTGCAATCTTATCAATTGCCATAGTACCGATAACGGCATCCACTTCCGGTATTTCACTTCTTATTTCTTCACGGTAACGCTGTGCCAGACATCCGGTCGCTATCAGTGCTTTTAATTTACCGGTATTTTTTAATTCTGCCATTTCAAGTAAGGTATTGATACTTTCTTCTTTGGCATCACCGATAAAGCAGCATGTGTTTACTACAATAATGTCTGCCTGATTTTCGTCATCGGTAAATTCATAGCCTTTTTCCAAAAGCTGTCCCAACATCATCTCGGAATCTACCAGATTCTTATCGCAGCCCAAAGAGACAAACATAATTTTCATATTTTTTCCTTTCGACGCAATGTACATTCTCACAGCATTTACCATCTCTGAGTACACTACGTTTTCTACATGACTCAATTTTCCTATATAGTAACGAAAGAGAAATCCCGGAACCGGTATTTCTCTTTGCTATTGGATTTAGGTCTGTTATTCTTCTTCGTCGTTAATAATCTTAATCTTACCTTCGTTCAATTCTTCCACTGCAACAGACAAAGGTTTCTTGCCGGCACCTTCCACTAAAGGTTCATCACCTGCAATAATCTGTCTTGCTCTCTTAGACGTTGCCATAACGATAGAATAACGGCTGCTTACCACAGGTTCTTCACCGGGCTCTACGTCTGCGTTTACTACTTTCATTAAATCACTATAAGATGGATGTAACATATATTTATTCTCCTTTCGACAGAACATTCAGTTCTTCTCTGATATTGTTGATAAATCCTACATTTCTTGCGGGTACTCTCTTAGCTGCCTGCACAATACTGTGAATTTCTTCCACACAGGTCTGCAAATCGTCGTTGATAATCAGATACTCATAATCCTCCACACCTTCTGCTTCCTGTGCAGCTCTCTGTATACGCTTTTCAATTACTTCAGCCGTCTCTGTTCCCCTGCCGGTAAGCCTCCGCTTTAATTCTGCTGCGGAAGGTGGCGTTATAAACAGTGGTAACATCTCAGGAAACATCTGCTTGACCTTACGCATACCCTGAATTTCTATTTCCAGAATTACGTCTTTTCCTGCCGAAAGCTGTTTCTCCACATAATCTCTGGGAGTTCCGTAATAATTGCCACAATATTCAGCATACTCTATTAAACCGTTTTGTGCAATCTTTTCTTCAAAATTTTCTTTATTTGTAAAGAAGTATTCTCTGCCGTCTTCTTCTCCCGGTCTGGGATTTCTGGTCGTCATGGAAATAGAAAGCGCATAATTGTCATACGTTTTCAAAAGTTCCTTCATGAGCGTTCCTTTTCCCGCGCCGGAAAATCCGGACAATACAATCAAAATACCTTTTTGCATTTTATTTACCGCCTTTTCCTATTGCTGTTTACAAAATTGATGGCTTTAATTGTTGCTGTGCTTATTCATCTGTTTCTGCCACAGCGTCCATTTTGTCGGTTCCCATCCCATCTCCGCTTGCAGCCTGTGCTCTGCCGGCTATGGTTTCCGGCAGGAGCGCCGACAGTACAATCTGACTGTTCTCCATCACCAGCACTGCCTTAGTCTTGCGTCCCTGGGTGGCATCAATTGCCATACCTTCTTCCTTCGCCTTTTGCACCATACGCTTTACAGGTGCGGAATCCGGACTGACAATAGCTATAATCTTACCGGTATTTACAATATTGCCAAAACCAATATGAATCAGTTTATCCATTCCGTAATCTACCCTTTTTACTCGATATTCTGAATCTGCTCACGCACTTTTTCAATTTCAGTCTTTAAATCAATGGCATGTGCAGAAACCTCCAGGTCCGTCGTTTTACTTAAAATAGTATTGGCTTCCCTGTTCATTTCCTGTGCAATGAAATCCAGCTTACGTCCTACACTGCCGCCCTCTATCAGTGCTGCTTTGGTAGCCTCAATATGACTTGTTAAACGAACCAGTTCCTCATCTACGCAAACCTTGTCAGCAAAGATGGTAACTTCCATTAACAAACGGTTATCATCCACCTGTGCATCCTTAAGTAAATCCTGCACCTTGTCATACAGTTTCTGTTTGTATTCTGCAATAATCTCCGGTGAACGCTCGGTAATGAAGGTCACATGTTCCATCATACCGTCCAGTTTGGCAATTAAGTCATTCTTTAAGTTTTCTCCCTCTTTGATGCGAGTCTCCACAAAACCTTGTGCTGCCTGCTTTAAGGCTTTGTCCAGTTCCTTCCACATCTCATCGGTATCCTCTTCCTGTTCCTCTAAAGTAAATACTTCAGGATATCTGGCAAGTGCAGACACTCTGATATCATCATCCAGATTAAAATCTGCCGCCATCTGCTTTAAATAATTGAAATATTCTGTTGCAATTTCTTTGTTGTACTTTACACAACCGGTAGACTCTGAAAAATCTTCATAAGAAATAAAAATATCTACTTTACCTCTCTGGATATAATTTTTCAGTTCGTTCCTGATAGAGGACTCAAAAAAGTTCAGTTTCTTGGGCATCTTGATATTGACATCCAGATATCTGTGATTGACGGATTTCATCTCTACCGTAAACTTACGGTTTCCTTCCATCAGTTCACATCTGCCGAACCCGGTCATACTTTTAATCATTTGTTCTCCCTCCGCCTGCCCCACAGGCTCTTTTGTATCATTTTCCTTCTCTCAATGTAAAATCCGTGCTTCTCCTATTGGCCGAACCGCATACTTTTACATTCTGTTATATTATAGTTGAAAGTGAAAAAGTAGTCAAGTAAAGGCAATTATTTCTCTGTTCGAGTAAACCTACATCTAGGATATGTACTACACCCCCAAAATTGACCATACTTTCCTTTACGCAAAACAAGTTCATGACCACAAAACGGACATTTTGTCTTAACATTTTCAATATGTTGTTGTTTTTCATTAATATCTCTATGTGAGAGAGCGATTAGCCTATTTGCCATGAATTGAATCTCATTATGCGTATATTTAGGCAGCATACTATTAAGCATCAATCGTAACTTTTTCAACATATCAGGACGTCGCACGATAATTACATCAACAGTATCTTCAGGAACTTTTCTTAACGTACACCTTTCTGAAAACACAATATAAGATATAAAGTCTGACATAGGTTTTCCCATATACTCAGATAATGCTTTAATATGAGTACGGTTCTGTCTAATCGGATTATAAAAACTATTTTTCTTACCATTCTGCAAAGATTGCGTCCAATTTAATTGCTCTGCACTCCCAAAAATCCATCCGCTATAATTTTTACTTTCAAATACAAAAATACCTTTTTCATGTATCATCAATAAATCAACTTCCGTAAATTTCCCTTGCATCGGAACATAAACATTTTTTAAAACTACCAGTTCTCCCTCGAGATTATCATTAGTCAGAGCAAATTCCGTTGCAAATTCTCCAAACTGCCCCTTATTTTCATAATTCATCAAGGTTTTGATAATTCCAGGTTGTTCCCCTTTTATTATTTCCCATAATCCCATGTACCTAACCTCCAATACAGTACCTACTAATATTAAGGCTCAAACATAAATATATCGCTCTATCTCTCAGCCTGCACAATCCCCGAAATATCCGCATCTATGACCATGGAATAGTTTGTATAATATACCACAAATCCGGGCTTGGCACCGTTCGGCTTCTTCACATGCTTTTTCTGGATATAATCCACTTCCACCTTACCCTGTTCCCTGCCGGCGGAATAATAGGCTGCAAGACGTGCCGCCTCTTCAAAAGTACTGTCAGGCATTTCCTCAACTCCCTGCACCTTTACCACCACATGGGAACCGGGGCAGCCCTTTGCATGGAACCACCAGTCGTTACCGGTAGCAAATTTAAAGGTCAGCTCCTCATTCTGGAAGTTATTCTTTCCTACATACATATCGTAACCGTCACTGCTGATATAATGGAATGGCTTGCTGGTAATCTTTACTTTCTTGCTTCCGCTTTTTCTGCGGATATACCCGCTCTCTATCAGTTCTTCCTTGATTTGCACCAAATCCTCTTCTCCTATGGCAATATCCAGTGCTGCACTGATCGAGCGCAGATGTTCAATTTCTTTTTTGACTTCTTCGGTCAATTCAGATAATGCCTCGTAAGTACGTTTCATTTTTCCGTACTTGTCAAAATATTTCTTGGCATTCTCCGTAGTGGATAAAGTGGGATCCAAAGGAATCGTTATCATTTCATTGGTATAATAGTTCAACGCTTCCATGGATTTTGCCCCCGGCTCTACACCGTAGCCGTAGGTATTTAACAGTTCCCCATAAATGCGGTAAGTTTCCCTTTTTTCCGTATCCTTCATCTGCTGCAACTGCAGGTCATATTTTTTCACATTACGCTCTAATGCGGTCTGCACAATTTTACGCAAATCCACGGAACGCTGTCTGATACGGGTAATGGCATTTTTCTCTGCATAGTAACTTTCTAACAAACATGACATGGAGTCGTAATTTTTTACTTCCGCGTACATGGTAAGGGGAAATGCAGCAAACTCCACCGGTTTATTTCCTTCATAGGCAATCGCCGGTGCAAAATCCCCTTTTTTAACTGCCTGCATGACCTTATCCCACTCTGCAAATATCTTTTGCATATCCTGTGGAGAAAGTGCCGCAGTCGGCTGCTCTCCATCTACTCCGGCCCTGTAACAGATTTCCTGTGCCATAATAGGGGAAATACCTGTATAGGAGGTATAGAGTGCCTTAAATACAGGCATGGGAGCCCCTTGCAGCGTTTTAGAAAAGTCTGCAGCTTCTGTTTCAAGAGGATTTTGTTTGTGGGTGGTATCTGCCACAAAATAGGGTTTTCCCGGTAATACTTCACGGACAGAGCTTACCAAGCCTGAAATATGCTTGATACTGTCAATAATCATCTCTTTATCATCACAGAAAATAATATTACTGTGCTTACCCATGATTTCTACAATCAGCTTCTTTTTGCACAAATCGCCCATTTCATTTAAGTGCTCCACGCCGATATGGACAATTCGTTCCAATCCCGGCTGCGTAACTTCCACAATCCTGCCATTTTGCAAGTGCTTACGTAAAAGCATACAAAATCCCGGAGCCGTCAGCGGTGCCTGCTTGTTCGCCTCCGTCAGATAAATAAGCGGCAGGGAAGCCCCTGCCGATATAAGCAACCGATACTGTCCTGTGGTTGTCTTTATGGTAAGTAAAAGCTCATCCGGCTCCGGCTGGGCAATCTTATAAATTCGTCCGCCGATAAGCGTATCGTTCATTTCCTTTACTACATTTGCTATGGTAATTCCGTCAAAAGCCATATTGGTTCCTTTCCTACAACAGCCTGCATTTTTTTGCTAGTTTTACAATTAAGTGTCCTTTAGGGAGAGCACGAAGTTCTGTTTCTGTAATTCCCTTTAACACTATTTCCAGTACGAAATATACAAGGCAACCTATCAGAATGGCGGCAAACAGTGCTACTGCATTTTTCCACATAGCAGGGTAGTCACCACCTTTTAACAGGAAATTAAGGCCTGCATAGGTACCGAATGCTGCTGCACCCATAAAGAAAGAGGCTATTAGGGGTGTCACGATAGTGCGAAACATTTCCTGCTCATACTGCAGATATTTACGTAAGGACATCTGGTTTAAAATACACATCATGCCGGAATATACCAGCATGGCAATCACCAGTGCATACAAATCCAGTTCCGTTACGGCTAAAAGCAATGCTACACCAAAGGTCTGCACCGCCAGTGCTATTGCCGCATTGTGTACCGGTACTTTTACTTTGCCGATGCCCTGTAAAACCGTATTGGTCAAAGTCGATAAGGAATAAAATATAATGGACGGTGCCAATACCATCAGTAGGTTTGCCGCTGTATCCAGACTGCTTTTCTGGGGAAACAAAAGCCACGTAACAGGTCTTGCCAGTACGCCAATTCCCACTGCTGCAGGTATGGCAATAAACATGGTGGTTTTGATTGCCTGTGCTGTTTTTTCCCTTGCCCCTTCCATATCGCCCTGTCCGACTCTTGCCGAAATACTGGGTAAAAGTGCGGAGGACATTGCCGAAGACAGGGCTATGGGAATATTGGATATAACCACTGCCTTACCGGAAAAAATGCCGTATCTGGTAGAAGTTTCTGCATCAGAAAGTCCCTTTTGCAGATAACAAATCCACTTATAAATACTTTGGTTGACAACCGTACTCAAATTATAGATAGCAGTACTCATAATAAAAGGCACCACCACACTGCTGATGGTTTTAAAAATACTGCGATAACTTTCTTCTTCATGTATATCTCTGGCTATACGCCTGTGAATTGTCTGCTTATTTAATTTGTACACTCCCCACATAAAGAGCAATGCAATCACCACGCCTGAACTGGTTCCCAAGGCACTGCCTATGGCTCCGTAAGTAGCATGCTTGGTATTCCATGCCTGTTGTTCTGCACTCAATACATAAGTAATGGTGCCGCTTTCATCCACTACCGTTTCTGCCACTTCCTGCACTATCTGACTTCCTAAACTGACAGAATGGTCCTCATTTAAAGTATATTTTTCCATGGAAGAAAGTGTCAGACTGATTAACAGACAGGCTGCACCGATACTGACAACTGCATTTAATATCTGCTCCAAAATCTGAGACACCGAGGTCTGCACCATGGTCCTGTGTGCCTGAAAATAACCTCTTAACACGCCCAAAAGTCCATAAAGAAAAACAGTGGGTGCAAATACTCTGATAACCGTCACTGCCGGTCCTTTATCAAATAATTCCGCTCCGAAAAAGAGCACCAGACTTGCAATTCCTCCCACTACCAGCACATACCAAATTGCACAAATAAATACCCTGTGTGCATTACGGTACTCTTTCACTGCCAATTTTTGTGCAATCACCTTGGAAATAGCGGATGGTATGCTATAAGAAGAAATCAAAAGAATCAATGTGTAAATATTGTAAGCTGATTGATAATAACCATTTCCTTCATCACCGATAACAGCAGTTAAAGGACTCCTGTAAAGGAGCCCTATAATTCTGCAAAGGATACCGGCTGCTGCCAGTATCCCTGCCTGTATGATAAATCCATCTTTTTTACTGCTCTTACCCATTTTAAATCAAATCCGTTCCGGAACTTAGTAACCGATTAACCAGTCATACATCTCCTGATATTTGCCGGCAGATGCTTTCCATGAAAAGTCTGCTGCCATGCCACGGTCTACAATCTTGTTCCATTCTCTCTTCTTGTTGTAGTATATGTCTTCTGCATAACGGATAGTCCGAAGCATTTCATGTGCATTGTAATTTGCAAAGGAGAATCCTGTACCTGTGCTTTCGTATTCATTGTAAGGCTGTACAGTGTCCTTCAATCCACCGGTTTCCCTGACAATGGGCACAGTACCGTAACGCAATGACATCAACTGGCTTAAGCCGCAGGGCTCAAACAGGGACGGCATCAGAAACGCATCACAGGAAGCATATATCTTGTGGGATAAATCCTCAGAATAGAAAATATTGGCTGATACTTTGTCTGCATACTTCCAGTCAAAGTGTCTGAACATATTTTCATAACGTTCTTCACCGGTTCCCAATACTACAATCTGTACATCATCCTGGCAAAGTTCATCCATTACATACGCAATCAAATCGAAACCTTTCTGGTCAGTCAGACGGGAAACAATACCTATCATAAACTTCTTGTCATCCTGTGCCAGATTCAACTGCTTCTGTAAAGCACGCTTATTTTTAATCTTTTCCTTGCGGAAATTAACCGCATTGTAAGGATGCTCGATATAAGGATCTTTTTCAGGATTGAATTCTTCATAATCGATACCGTTAACAATACCTCTCAAATCCCATGCCCTGTAATTTAACAGACTGTTTAAACCTTCGCCGTAGAAATCTGTTTTGATTTCCTCCGCATAGGTATCACTTACCGTAGTAATGGCATCTGCATATACCAGACCACCCTTTAACAAATTGGCATTGCCATAGGATTCCAATTTGTCAGCGGTAAAATATTCATCACCCAGACCGGTAATACTCTTCACATCATCTACGCCCCATTTACCCTGGAACTTTAAGTTGTGAATGGTCATAACCGTCTTGATACCCCAATAATATCCGTTGCCGCCCATAAAGCGTTCTTTTAAATATACGGGAATCAGACCTGTCTGCCAGTCATGACAGTGAATAACGTCCGGTTTGAAATCAATAGTCGGTAATACGGACAACGCTGCTTTAGAGAAAAATGCATATTTTTCAATTTCAAACAAAGCATTGTCACCATAGGGCTTGAAGCCGCCGAAATAGTGTTCGTTATCAATAAAATAATACTTGATACCGTCTACCTCTGCTTCCATAATTCCCACATACTCTTCTCCCCAGTTAAAGCTCATATAAAAATGAGTCATGTACTTCAGTTTTTCCTGCATCTCCGGTTTCATGCAGGTGTACTTCGGAAGCATCACGCGTACGTCGTAATATTCTTTGTCCAGTTCCTTGGGCAGAGAACCTACAACATCTGCTAACCCGCCTGTTTTAATAAAGGGTACGCCTTCTGATGCCACAAATAATACCTTCTTCATGGAAAATCCTCCCTATCCATACCGTATTTTCTTTATTATACATCATAGACAAGGGTTTTTAAAGGTTTAATTTCTGTATTTTAACCGAATTCTGTCCGCAATCAGGGCAATGAACTCTGAGTTTGTAGGTTTTCCTTTCCCCGTATTGATGGTGTACCCAAACAGTGCGTCTAAAGTTTCCATCCTTCCCCTGCTCCATGCCACTTCAATTGCATGCCTGATTGCTCTTTCCACCCTGCTTGGAGTGGTCTGAAACTTTTTGGCAATAGTCGGATACAGAATTTTTGTAATGGAACTTAACATGGAATTATCCTCTACCGACATCATAATTGCCTCTCTTAAATACTGGTATCCTTTAATATGTGCAGGCACTCCGATTTCATGAATCATATCGGTCACATCCTGCTCCAAATCTCTTTCTTCCGTTTTTTTCGTCAACTCAGTCCCTTTATTTTCCGGCATTTCCGTTTTTGTGGAGGGTACTGTAATCATAATCTGGAACTCTTTGTCGGTGCTCATCAACTGTCCGATTATTTTGTACAGTTTTTCATTATCTTTCGTAGTCAGTACATTCAGCTGCTCCATGAAAAAACCTCCTTTTTTTACAAAACTTTTTCGTCATCATTATAAAGTGTCATCGTTTGCCGCCGCAACCTGTAAACATCGTATTTATTCTACAAATTCCGCAAAGTGCAATGAATGCTGTTTTTATCTGTCAAAACAATAAGAAATACGTCACGAAATAGTCAACGCTACCAGCGTATAGTCTTCTATCAGCTTTTTGCCTTCATAAAACAATACTCCGTTTTTGTCCAGAAAATAAAGAAACATAGTGGCTGCAATCCACTATGTTTTTTTATTACATACACAAAAACTAAACTCTTTTATCATCCTGTTAAAATAACATCATACCATCGTAGGTAGTTTACAGTTGCGGCCGCTTATTTATTTCAGCTTCTTTCCGTCACTGAATGCATTTCCCACTTTTTCTCCCAGCGTCAGATATGCGTGATTTACCGGGTCATAGGTAATGGGGTTTAATTTGGCAGGGTCAATATTTCCTTTGTCATCTAAGATACTTTCCTCTGCACACACATTTACGATTTCTCCGATTAAAAGTTCGCTTTCCTCATCAAAGCTTACCATTTTACATTCCAGTGCCATGGGTAATTCGTCAATGAGCGGTGCATCTACAAAAATACTCTTTGTAGTGTGCAGACCTGCTTTGTCTAATTTGTCCGGCACATTGTTTGCAGATACGATACCCACATAATCTGCTTCTACCACATGCGTTGCATCAGCCATGCTGACAGTAAAGGCTTTTCGTGCCAGAATGTTTTTTGTGGTTTTATGCTCCGCACTCAGGTAAATGGCAATACGGTTAGTATCTGCAATACTGCCCCATGCCGCATTCATGGCATCCGGTGTACCGTCTTCACTATAAGTTGCTATAATGAGTACCGGCATCGGATATAAAAAGGATTTGGCTCCAAAATTTTTTCTCATACTTTTTCCTCCTAATTTCTTATTATACTCTTTTCATTCCGTTTATTGTTCCGCTCTATGGAAAGTGTTTCTATTCTACCCAATCATAAATCAGGCAATAGGGTATATTTTTGCGAAGCACCAGTAATGGTTTCACATTTTCCTTTTTTGTCCACATAGCCTTGCTTAATCCTACATTAACCGTTCCGTCCCCATATTTTACTTTTGCAAAATATCTGTAATCTCCGGCTACTTTCTTTAGAACTGAGCCTTTAGGCTCATAATATTCTTCTACTTCTGCGGACACATATGTAAATACATTGGGCCTGAAAGCATCCATAAGCATTTTTCCCAATGCCGCCAATACCGTAAAAATAATAAAATAAATCACTCTAAAAATCCGTCTTCTGCTTCTGTACGCAATCCGCTGCTCCAACATACGGAAAACACCTGCCTCCCATACAGAAACATTATAACTTGCAGAAAGATACAGCCTGAAAGATCCTATGATTACTCCTGTCAAACATAAAATATCCAGTATCACAATACCTACTCGACGACAAATATTTCTGCGTACCTGCTTTACATGATTATGGGGCAACTCAAACCCTCGTCTCTCATCCGGTCCAAACGCCTTTATTTTACTCATCAGCAAATCATAGTTTTGAGTACTGCGATAAATAATCTGCTTTGTTTCCTGCTCCACACCATCCTTTAAGGAAAACAGCCAGACTTCACAGCCTTTAGAAAAATATTTAATTTTCCTGACTCCTACTATTTTTTCACAATATCCTGCATAGCTTTCACCCAAAAGTAACTCTTCCACAAAATGGTGCTTTCTATTTACTTTAAAGTACATTTCCATCCGTGCAAGTTGAATCGCAATTCCTCTGCTTTGCCGGCCGAATAAATATATCAATACATATACGAATGAGGGGCTTGACTTTACTTTTTCAAATAATGTCGCCTTTTTTTCCACATAATATGCAAGACTGTCCCTGCCCATATGTGCAAAGGAAAGCCCATCTTTTTCGTCAATTATATAATAATAAAATTTATTGCCCAATGCGTTATATCTGCTACAAAGCCAAAGTCCAAATACTGCAAAAGCAGAACCGCCTATTACCGCTAAAAAACTGGCCCATGCCTGCCATGTTCCCGGCTGAATCCGGTATCCGACGCTTTTACTGATAAGATTGGAAACAAATATCGCCAGTGCTACCGGAAGTATTGTAACACCGATACATTTTAGCAGAAAAATAACCAGTGGCAAATCTCCGTTATCATACTGCTTATCCCTGCAAAGAATCCTTGTTGCCGTTCTTTCCATGCAGACTTTCTTTTCCTGCGGTTTGCCTTCCTTTTCTTCCTGTATTTCAAGCATCCGCGGCACTTCTACAGTTTTTTTCACTGCTTTCTTTTCCGGTTTCTGCGTCGTTTTTAATCTTCTGATTCCCACATTCAAAGGCAGGACACCCAGTAAAAATACAATTCCCAATATAATAGCTGCGAGCACCATGTAAACTGCTAAACTGTCAGGCTCTTCCACAATCATAGCTACAACAAGAAGTAGTAAAAACATTCCTAAGAGTGTAACCATGCTTCCCCATATTATAAAAATAACCGCCAGTACTTTACCGCTTTTCCTCAATGCCTTTACCATTCCTTTATCTGTGTGCTATCCGCATACTAAATATCTCTCTATATTGTATCATTATATACCCTTTAAAAACATGACACAACAAATTACTAAATATTTAAAGTCACAGTTTACGACAGTTGTGCAGCCTGATACTCCTTCAATTTTTGATTAAAAGAAGCTGCACTCTTTTTATCATTTATCCAGAGAATCACATAAACTGCCACAAATACAAGCGCTATGCCCAGTGCCAGTGCCAAACTTTCCTTTAAAGGAAAAATGTTCCCTGCCAGATAATTTAATCCAAAGACCATACTTTCAATCAAAAGCAGATGTATTCCCCTTCTAAACAAAACCTGTTTGACACTCAGTTCCTTCTTAGACCATGTTACAACGCCAAGCAATACGGAAATGGCACCACATAAGGGTGGTGTCAAAAAGGCATCATACCCCAATTTCTCTTCCGGATAAAGCAGCAATCCCAAAACGCCTTGTAAAATAGTGATACAGGTTGTACAAATAAAAAAAGCAATTAACATTTCCGAAAGCTTAGATTTCTGATTCATTATCATTTCCTCCCATAACGACTTGTTTTAAACGTTTGGCGTACTGTCTGGAAATCATCAGTTTCTCTCCGTTTTTCATATGTGCGAAAAAACGTCCGTTTAAAGCAGGACTGATACTGTCAAGCAGCATCAGATTCAATACCACTGACTTGGAACAGCGGATAAAATGTCTCTTCTTAAATGCTTCTTCCGCCTCATAGAGACGCATTTTTATTTCGTACACCTGCTCTTTGGTATAAGCAAATACCTTTTCATCCAGAGCCTCAAAATAATAAACATCCTCCAACCGAAACTTCTTCCTGTATTGTTCCTCTGTCATACCGGAAAGCTCTGTTCCCTTATTTTGCACATAAGAATATATGTCTTTTATTTGCGGCGTAATTTCCACACATTCAATAATAACCTGCTCTTTTTCTTTGTTTAGAATTTTTCTGATACTGACCTGCATTTTATCCCTCTTTAATATTCTGCTTTGATGTCTGAAAGGCTGCCCTCTCCCTTTAAATAATAATCGAAAAAGATAAGCACCATTTCATTTACATTGTTGATACATTCTTCTGCATCCACATCTCCTACTCCCAGTAAACCTGCAAGAACCGGTGAAAATAAGGGCAAATCCGTAAAGTTCAAATGTCCTGCATCCATAAACATGACTTCCCTGTAATCCAACGCATTTCTGCCTACATAGTCATTGACATATTCCCAGCCCGGATGCTCTGCCATAAGCTGATTTATATCTGCTCTTACACCACTGGAATTTACATCCAGTAAAGGAATCGGATAGGGCGCATTATTATAAATCTCATAACCGTTTTCAAAACCCACATATTCACCTGCCATGGTACCTTCCAAATCAATGACTGCATCAATATCATCCCGCTCCCTGCCGATTTGCACCACAGTAGCACCACCCATGGAATGTCCGAACAGTCCTATTTTGTCTGTATCAACCAAGGCAAAAGGAGCTACCTCACCGGCCTGTACCTTTTCTAAAATAGTATCCAATACAAAATGCATATCTTCGGTTCTGACTGCCATCCATTCCAAACTGAATTCATACACCGCCCGTTCCGATTCTTCACTGTACTCTCCGTTATCTGCGTAAATCCTTTGCATAAAGTCCATATCTACATAGGTCTTTTTACCGTGTACATCTTCTACAAACATCGCATGATACGGATGTCCTATACTGGCTACCACATAGCCATGGGATGCCAGTTCTACACAGGTAGAGTAATTACTGTCAATCACACCGAATGCTCCATGGGAAAAGATAATTAGCGGATAAGTTCCTTCTGTTTCAGGATACCAGATTTTCACGGTAAGTGCACGATTTTCTCCCGTATCTGTAAAGGTTTCTATCCTGCTTTCATCCTCCCATGTAAAGGTCTGTTCCAACACCGCATACTCTCCTGTACCCACAGGAACTTCATAAGGCGGAAATATCCATGCTTTCAGCATAAAAAATGCCACCACTAAAACTGCCAATATACTCCCCAACACCACCAGTCTCTTTAACCATTTGTTATTTTTCATTGTTATATTTTCCTCTTTCTTTATGTAATCACACATTTTTCGTGTAAACTCACACTAGCATATCTTTCTTTTTGGGGAAAGTTTTGGATGGATGAGTTGCTTTTTTGACGGGTGAGATGCATAGCAGGAAACTGTTGCAAACCAGCACTGAAGATTGCCTGAAAAAAGTTTCCTTACAGACACGCTCTCGCTCCATGAGAAACGTAACGGATGCTAAACTCAATCTGCCCTCTGCGAGGTTGATTTCGTTAAGCACCGACGTTCCACAAGGGTCTGTGCGAAAAGCTTTTTACAGGCAACCTTCAGTGCTGTTTTGTCCCCCTTTCCGTCAAAATAACAAACTCCGAAACAAAAACCTTATACGTCTCTGTTTCGGAGTTTTGATAACTTATATTTTATTGTACTTCTTTTTCCTTCCATGTTACAAATGCGTAACTGTCCAGAATCTGAAAATATTTTGCCAGTCTTTCATATAAAGGTTCTGCTTCGTCACCAAAATGTTCTTTTACCAGAACTCCCAGTGCCACAATATCCTTTTCTCCATCCAGCAGGGGCCATACAAAGCTACCCATCTTGTCTAAATGAATATGACTGACTTTGGGTCTACGAAACAGTTTCTGTGCCAGACGATTAAAAAAACCTTTGTTTTCAATGTCCAGTGTAATCAGTCCCTCTTCATCCACGGACCACTGTATCTGTTCCGGCCGCATAGGGCGGCGTTCCAGATAATTTTCTGATTTTTTATTTTCTTTTTTCATAACCTTTTATTTTCTCTTTTTCCAAACAGAAAACTTAAGCAATGACAGAATTACCAAGCCGAATACTACTAAGCTTCCTATACTGCTTACTACCGGAGGCAGATTCAAATACTTTGACAAGTCAATTGCCTTATCCACGCCGACTACTGCTAACAGTGCTAAGAGAATACCAACCAGACCTTCACCTGCAATCATACCGGAGCAGAACAGGATACCGTCACTGATAATTTCTTTCTTCTCTTCTTCCTTGCGTTTCATCTTGTCAAATGCCAGACGAACCAAACCACCTACCATAATACATGCATTTAACTGTACAGGTAAGTATACACCGATTGCAAAAGGAAGCACCGGAATGCCCAGTATTTCTACTACAACTGCCAGACATACACCAATAAATACCAGTCCCCAAGGGAGGTTGCTATCCATAACACCTTCGATAATCATCTTCATCAGAGTAGCCTGAGGTGCACCCAGTTCTTGAGAACCGAAGCCCCATGCCTGGTCCAATAAATACAGGGTTGCACCGATTGCCAGTGCTGATGCCACAACACCAATCACTTCACCAATCTGCTGTTTTCTGGGCGTAGAACCCAAAAGATAACCTGTTTTTAAGTCCTGTGAAGTATCACCGGAAATAGCCGCTACGATACAAATAATGGAGCCGATTGCAATCGCACCCTGCATACCATGCACGCCACTGTCACCTGTCATCTTTAAAATAACAGTTGCAATCAGTAAAGTAGCAATTGCCATACCGGATACCGGGTTATTACTGCTTCCTACCAGACCTACCATACGGGAGGATACTGTTGCAAAGAAAAATCCAAAAATTACAATAATAACTGCACCTAAAAAGCTGACAGGAATAGCAGGCACAAGCCAGATTAAAACGGTAATTGCTGCAATACAAGCCAGTACAATTCCCATAGGGATATCCTTGGAAGTACGGGTAACTTCTCCGACCTTAGAACCCTTCATACCTTTAATCGCATCGCGGAAAGTACGTACAATCAGTGGCAAGGATTTCACAAGGCTGATGATACCGCCTGCTGCCAGTGCACCTGCACCAATGTAGCGGATATATGTGCCCCAGATCCCGGATGCACCGTCTGCCGCAAAAATTTCACCTATGCTTACTTCACCGGGATATAACACAAGCTGCTCACCGAATAACATAATAATCGGGATAAGAACCATCCAGCTTAATACACCGCCGGCAAACATGTAGGAGGAAATACGGGGACCACAAATATAACCCACACTCATTACCGCAGGATAAATCTGTGTACCAATTTCACCACTGAAATTCTTAATTTTCAGGGAAACCTCACTGGGAACCACCTTTAAACCATCAATAATCATTTTGAATGCGGCTGCAAAGCCCATACCTGCAAATACGGTAGTGGCATTGGCACCACCTTCTTCACCTGCCAAAAGAACTTCTGCACATGCAGTGCCTTCCGGATAAGGCAGTACTCCATGCTCTTTTACAATCAGTGCATTTCTCAAAGGAACCATAAAAAATACACCCAAAAGACCACCAAATAATGCAATCAGTGTAATCTCAATAATATTGGGCTTGTCCATTTTTCCTTCTGCTGCCCATAAAAACAGTGCAGGAAGTGTAAAGATAGCACCTGCCGCCAGTGACTCACCGGCAGAACCTACTGTCTGTACAATATTACTTTCCAAAATGGAATTCTTGCGCATTACTACGCGAATCACACCCATTGCAATAACTGCAGCCGGAATGGATGCGGAAACAGTCATACCTACTCTAAGACCTAAGTAAGCGTTGGCTGCACCAAATATCACCGCAAGAAAAATACCCATGACGATAGACGTTACTGTAAACTCAGGGGTAATCTTCTCAGCCGGAATATAAGGCTTAAATTCTTTGTTTTCGTTCATAAACCTTCTCCTTAGCTTTATTATATATGTCATATTTTACCGAAAATATACGCTTCATGCAAGCCTGAAAATATAATTGGCATATTTTATATAATATTTATAAAGAAAAGAACAACCAACAGGAATAACCTATTGGTTGCTTTCTCTTTCGTTTTTATATCATTTCCTCAATTTTATCAGCCAGTTGTCTGAGCTTTTCCATATAACCGGCATACTCTTTTTCAATATAAGAAATATTTTCTTCCTCTCCCGCAAGCTGGTGCTGCAGGGACAACTCTGCAAAATTAGCCGCACCAATATTCTTTGTATTGGACTTCAAAGCATGCACAATAATGGTGTATTGTTTCCAGTCACGATTTCTGAAACATTCTTCCAATTGGGGCAGATAAATATGTATCTGCTTATTGACTTCTGCCAGAATCTCCGTGTAAAACTCCTGAGAATCCATGCAGTAAGCCAATCCCTCCTTACGATTGATAAAAAGCAAATCTGTCTCTTCTTCGTTTACTTCCGCTTTCACTTCTTCTTTTATGTATTTCTCTGCGGCTTTGTCTTCCGCAGTATTCCATACTGCTTTTTCCTGCAAATACCTCACAAGCAATTCCTCCAATTTATCCGCCAGAATAGGTTTGGATAAATAATCATTGAAACCGTATTCTATATACATTTCCCGGCATCCGGCAATCGCGTTGGCAGTCAGGGCAATCACTACGGTATCATGGTTAAGGCTGTACTCTTCTGCTCTCAATGCACGTAAAGTCTCTATACCATCCATTTCCGGCATCATATGATCCATAAAGATAACATCATATTTTTTGTTCTTGGCAAGTTCCAGACATTTCTTTCCGCTTATTGCCGTATCTATCTGCATCTTTGTACGTTTTAGCAGTCCCTTCACCAGGGATAAATTCATAAAATTATCGTCTACTACCAGTACTGTTGCTCCGGGGGCCATAAACACACTTGCTGACTCCTGCTGTTCACTTTCAGGCTCACGCAATACAGTATGCAAATACCCTACCGGTTGTTTATCTATTACTCTCTGCGGTAAATAAACGGTAAAAGTAGACCCTTTTTCATATTCACTTTCTACTTCGATACTTCCCTGCATCAAATCTACAAGCTGCTTGGCAATATTCAGCCCCAGACCTGTACCTTGCACATTGCGGTTCTTATCCAGTTCCAAACGTTTAAAGCTGTCAAATATTTTAGATAAATCTTCCTGCTTAATACCAATACCGGTATCTGTAACTGCAAAACAAAGCATCACATTATCCGCATCCTGTTGTTCAAAAGTAACTTTGAACGTAATATAGCCTTCATGCGTATACTTTACTGCATTGGAAAGAACATTGGCAAGAATCTGTTTGATACGCAGTTCATCTCCCCAAAGTTCCGATGGTAATTGGGGATCAATGTCTATTATGGTAGATATAGGTTTACCCGTTGTTCTTGTATTTAACAGTAACAACTCGTCACGAAGCAGCTTACCTAAGTGATAAGTATCTTCAACCAGTTCCAACCTGCCGGATTCAATCTTGGTAAAATCCAATACATCATTTACCAATCCCAACAACATATTACTTGCACTGCGAATATCTTTTGCATAGTTGCGGATATCCGCATCTTCATTCTCCCGCAGTATCATCTCATTCATACCAATAATGGCATTGATGGGCGTACGGATTTCGTGGGACATATTGGCAAGGAATTTGGTCTGTGCCTCTCTTGCCATAATAGCTTCTCTCTTGTTCTGCTCGGATTTAAACAAATCCTGACCGGTCTTAATCACAGCCATCAAAAACAGGAACAACAGCCCCACCGCCAAAACCGTACCCAGCGAAAGCGGTGAACTGTGATAATACAACACCATTTCCAGTATCGCTGTAAAAAGAAGACCATAAATACCAATTCCTACAAATAAGTATTGGGATATGTTTTTAGTAATAAGATCTTTGGTAATGGTGGCAATCATGCAAACCAACGGAATCAGTATTCCCACGTGAATAAGGGGCACCTGCTGTACAAATTGTAATATTTCGCATACTTGTAACACTGTACCGACAATTAACATAATTGTGGAATAGGCCATTGATACAAAGTATAATTTCCGATACCGGCCTCCCTGCACATCATCGATATACAAAATCAATGGAAACGGTATCAACATCAGGCTCCAATACGTAATCGTGGATAACATGGAAATATTTTTAAATACCATCTGCCGGAAATCGTTTTCCGATACCATCCACAATGCACAGAAAAATATAGTCCATGCCAGATATTTTAAAGAAAGATCCTTCTTGTATAATCCTTTTAAGATTGCACATACTGCAATACAAAACAGGGATAACAACAATAATATGATGGATACTGCAGTTTGTATTCCGGATTTACCCAACATATAAAACCATATACTGGAACGGTCACCTATATACGAAGTCCCCATATCTCCTGCATATTTGGAATTACTGGAAAACCGGTAAGTCATTTCCTTGCCCGCATCCTCTTCTCTGAGTTCCAGAAACAAATATCTCATGGTACTGTTAATACCAAAAGGACGGGACTCTTCCGTACTGTAATCCAATCGCAATTGTCCATCAATATAAATTGTTACATCCTGCCAAACCGGACGAAAGCATAAACATTCTCCGGTATATACATCCTCAGGCAAAATCGTGGTCAGCGTAATTACCTCCCCGTACTCTGCCGGTAATTTTCCCGGCACCTCTACAGGAATTTTCTCACCATTTTCCACTACCTGCTGCCATTCTGCTTCAAATTCTCGACAATCGGTTTTTATATCCTCCCGCTCATCCGGGCTAATAAAGCTCCCTATTATCCAGAATGCAAAAACCAACGTAACCGCGGTAAAAAAAACTGCCTTGGCACCTTTAATATATGATAAAAATAAATTTTTCTTATCTGCTTTCTTCATGCAAAACACTCCACTTGAATAATATAACTCCATATTTTAATATTAATACTATCACAAACAGGTGTATTTCGCAATAATACTACTTGAAACCCAAATTTATTCTCCCAACATCTCCTCAATAAATATTCCATATCCACTGGTAGCATCGTTGATTAACACATGGGTAACTGCACCTACTATTTTACCGTTCTGGATAATGGGGGCTCCGCTCACCTTCATGTCAAGTAGGGAGCAACATTTTTCTGCATATTTTGCTATTTTCCGATATTAATGGCAAAACCATTACTAAATTCTGTGTAAAACACAAATTTTAGTAATGTCTATATTCACAGATTTCAATACCGAAACTTGCATATGCCGGTGGACTACGCCACTGTATACAGAGAACTTACAATATCCGCATAACACAGGCAGAAAATTAGCGTATAAAAAATCTTCTCACCATTAGATTTGCTCCAGTTATAAAGAAATTTTGTTACGCAAATGATTTTATTGCATAAATTAATACAACTGCGGTTGAAATAGAAATTAATGTAACTGCTGCTGGCCACCCTTCTAGCGAAAAAGAAAGTGAAGAATTTTTTACGGCTTCTGATGCACTCTGCGACCAATTCTGTAATGTCATTTCATCCATGCTATTTCACCCTTTCATAATAACCATTTCTTAAAATAATGGTTCCACCATTTACCGCACCACCAATTGACCCGGCCGCTTTTTTCTTCGGATATAATTGTCCAGAATAAACTGCTATCATACTTGTATATGCGTCTGCGACAAGCAATCTATCGCCTATGTTCTTAAATACCTGTAATATCATTATTGACCTCCTTTAAGATAACTAAAATCTGACTGATAGCATCCATAGCCTCTTCATCTGACCTCTCCAACAGCTTTGCAAACTTCGCAATTGCCTCTAGCCTATCTTCCATAGGAAATCTATTGTCTGAAGCATCTGGAGTGGCTACCTCTGTGTACATCAATAATCTTTTACCGACCAGATACTGGTCGTATCGTCCATTACAATTTTTTAGAAGGTAAGTTGCTACACCTTTCAAATGTGGTCCAATTGAGAATGTCTCAACTATTTCTTCTGGAATTTTTATTTCGACAACCACCTTATCTTCCCCGTAAAGCATGGGCGTTTGAATTTGCACATCATAACGAGAATAAAGATTCAGCGATGCGCTTCTTACCCCCTCCCGGATATCATGAATAGCATTAATAGCTTTCATTGATGAGTTGGCAAATTCTATCTGTATATTCTTCGAAACTAACATATATACCGCCTTTCCTGTAATCTTTATTACTAACACTAGTAATATTCCCGAACAAAGAATAGCACTGTCTCCCTAGTTTGTCAATACGTTTTATTACAAGAGCCTATAACATATTATCAGTGCGTTAAGAAATAAAATAAGTTAGTTTTAATATTGATATCCCTATGGTTATGCAACAGTATTTTGGATTACAGAAGTCTCATTTGACTCTCCTATCTAAGTAACATCCACTTTCAAATCCACATTGTTTCCAAAAAGATTCACTTTCTTCTCCAGATGGCTCTAAATGTACTTCTCCATGATAATCTTGGAAAAATTGAGCTATAATCCTTTTGCCAAGACCTCTGTTTCGATATGGTTTAAACACCTCGAACAATGCAATCATCATTCTTTCTTTATTCTCATTCAAAAAGTAATAATTGATCAGAGCCACCATTTTTCCGTCTTCATCATATATTTTTTCGGTTTCATCTATATATTCCTTTTCAAGCAGCGTCCAACCGCTTAATAACAAATCTGCCTCATAACGTATTACCTGTAATTCATCATAAGTACATTTTTCAAATGTAAACATCACTACCACCGTTTCTTCTACTTTCCATTTTGGGATTTTGGGAAATAATCATTCTTCTGCAAGCCAGTCTGCAATATCAATAATCCGAATTCCCTCATACTGATATTCTTCGCTTCTGGTTCGTGCAATTACCATCTTCGGGTATGCATCCTTAATCTGAAGTAGAGGTTCTACTTCACGTTTAAAAGTTTTTTCATCACTGATGTTATCGGATACCTGAATATATATCTTCTCACTCCGTTTCAAAGCAACAAAATCAATTTCCTTCTTATAAAGAACTCCAACATATACTTCATAACCTCGCCTGAGAAGTTCAATGGCAACAATATTTTCAAGAACACGACCAACATCCAAATTTTTGGTTCCCAATTTTGCATAGCGGAAAGTATGGTCACTCAAATACAACTTATCATTTGAGGCTAGATATCTCTTCCCCTGTATGTCATATCTGCGGAACTTGTAGAATGCAAAAGCATTACACAGATATTCCAGATAACTACCTACAGTCTTATGATTAATCTTATCTTTGTTGTTAGTAAGTGCATCTGCGATATTTCTTGCAGATGTCAGATTCGAAATGTTGTCCATCAAAAAATCAACAATACGATCCATCAGAATTCGATTACGAATTTTATATTTCTGTCGGATATCACGCACTATCAATGTATCAAACACATCTGCAATATAATCATATTTTGCTTCCTGCTCCTTATAAAGGTAAGAACCTGCCATACCTCCTTCTTTCAGATATCTGTCAAAAGCAGTGTAATTGTCATTCAAGCTATAGTATTGTAGAAATTCATTAAACGAAAACGGATATACTTTCACTTCAAAGGTTCTTCCGGTAAACAAGGTTGCCAAGTCAGAACTTAATAAAAATGCATTAGACCCGGTTATATAAATATCGAATTTTTCCATTGCATGCAGACTATTTATCGTTAATTCAAAATTTGTACACATCTGTACTTCATCAATTAAGATAAAGTTCTCTTTTCCCTTAACATATGATTGTTCAATATAATCATTTAACAGATGATAATCCTTGTATGCCTCATATTTTGTTAAGTTAAAATTGATATGAATGATATTTGCATCTACATATGTTTCTTGCACATATTCCTTAAAGGCTTCCAATAATTTAGATTTTCCACTACGTCTAACACCAGTTATTACTTTTATATCTGGCGTTCCTATAACATTTATTAACTTTTGTAAATATCCTGTTCTATCTATCAGTTTCATAATTTTATCACCTCATTTTCAATTATAGATTATCTATTTCCCAAAATCAATAAAATTTAAAAACTGGGAAATATCCTTCCAAAAGTATAATCCTTCATTATTTCAAAAAGTCACTACGTTTTTGAAATAAACATCTTCTATCATTATGTCTTATTTCAAAAAATTTTTTTACTAATGTTTATAATTGTTTTTTTTCTCAAATACTCCTTATAACTCATTACATACAATTCATCATAACCATTTCTAATAATAGGAAAAGGCATATCAATGCTTTCACATATTCTAACAATCTCTGCCGGATTTTTTAGTTTTTGAATCGTGATTGCCTCTAATTCATAATTCTGATTTTTTATTCCAAAATACTCCTTCTCAATATCTAATTCTCCGTTCGGTTTTCTAATCCGAAAATATTCATTGAAAATATCCTTTGTCATAATAACTAATTTAAGTTCTCCATTTCTGTTTACCACTACAGGCTCGCCTGACTTATTACATAATTCAACAATTCCTGTTGTATCTTTTAAACTTAATAATGGTATAAATTTATTCATTTTTCTCCTCCATAAAATGGGCAAATTTTTGTTGCTCCCAACATAACTCGTCCCTATTTTTCTTAATCTCTTTTTTCACTTTCATCAACTTTAATCAATTTATATATAAAACAAAGCAGATAATACAACTGCTTAGAAAGCCTTGTAATATCTGCTCTGTTCTTAATTATGCTCTAACATCTCCTCAATAAATATTCCATATCCACTGGTAGCATCGTTAATTAACACATGGGTAACTGCCCCTACTATTTTACCGTTCTGGATAATGGGGGCTCCGCTCATCCCCTGCACAATGCCGCCTGTCAGGGCTATCAGCTCCGGGTCTGTTACCTGTAATACAATACCTTTGTTCACATTGTTGTTGTCCAGATGGACTTCTTTTATCATAATGTCATAATATGCCGGCTCGCCGTCCACGGTACAGAGTATCTGTGCCGGTCCCGCCTCCACCTCTTGTTTTAGGCCTATGGGTAATGGGTCTGCTTCTATTTTACCCAGCATTTTTTCATTACAACTGCCAAATATCCCTCTTTCCGTATTGTCTGTAATCACACCCAGTATATTGCTGTCAGCATAATCAATCATGCCAGTCATTTCTCCCGGATCCCCTCTGGTTCCTTTTTTGATGGCAATAATGTCCGTCTTATATAAAGTACCGCTGTCCAACTGTAATATCAGACTGGTATCCACATCATTGATGCCATGTCCCAATGCACCGAAATTGCCCTGTTCGTCCACAAAGGTCATGGTTCCCACTCCCTGTGCATTGTCCCTGACCCAGATTCCCAATTTATACTCTCCGTTCTGGTTTTGTACGGGCTTTAACTTTACATCAAATTCCTCTTCTCCCCGGCGGATAGTCAGTACCAATGCTTCTCCGCCCGATTCCTCCACCATTTTTATAAATGTATTCTTATCCGATACCGGTTCTCCGTCCACTGCCAGAATATAATCTCCGCTCTTTAAAAGATATTCTGCCGGAGATACCTTGCTGCCGTTCAGCGAAATATAATCTCCAATGCCGATAATAAGTACCCCATCCGTTTTCAGATAAATTCCGATAGGCATACCCACGGGTGTCAGCGTCATATTTTCAATGACATCTACACTGACTTGTTTAAAGGGAATAATACCAAAAAGTTTTAAATCCATCTGATAACTGCTTAGGGTATCTGCCCGCATGGTAACCGGTGCACTCAAATCAATATGGATGGTTCCCGTAGGAATATTGCTCTCCTCCTGCCCGTTTACCGCTACCGCCATCGGTTCACTTGCTTCTTCTATTTTTATAATTTCACCAGCAATCGGCAATCCCATATTCCACACCAGTTCTTCTCCCAATTTAATTTTAATATTGCCGGGAATCTGCTTGTAGGCGGACAGTGACCAAAGACCTGCCAATGATAAACAGGTGAATACCATTGCACAAATAAGACACCCTCTGTAAATTTTTCTTCTTTTTCTGAACTTGATTATTTTTTTATTTGCACATCTCACAGTCACACCTCCTACATTCCTCAATAAACAAAGAGTTCGCTTGCAAACTCTCGCGCCTGCGTCGGGTCGTGCAGCGACATTTTCCTTTTCGCCGCAGTGTGCCTCCTGCAGTCAGCTTTTTCACTCATGGAAATTTCTCATGAAATGAAAAAAGAGCATCCATATCGGATACTCTTTTTATTGTTGGCAATTTTCAATTGTTTAAACACAAAAATAAAGTTTACTTACTGCTTAAATTTGGCAGCCTGCATTTTTATTTCTTCCGCATTGGAAAGTGCTGCTTCGGATAAAGAATCCGCACCTAAAAGCCGTGCCAGTTCTTCTTTTGTCCCCGGTTCATCCAAACTGCGGATACCGGTTACGGTGCTGTTTCCGTCCGTCTGCTTTTCGATTACAAAATGGGTATCTGCCATAGCCGCTATCTGAGGCAGATGAGTAATACAGATTACCTGATGGGCCTGTCCCAGTTGTCCCAGTTTTTCTGATACCTTCCATGCGGTTCTACCGCTGATACCTGCATCAATTTCATCAAAAATCAGGGTGTCCACTGCATCCTTGTCTGCCAATACGGTCTTAATTCCCAACATAATACGGGAAAGTTCACCGCCACTGGCTACCATGCCTAAAGGTTTTACCTCTTCACCGGGATTGGTGGATATCATAAATTCCACATCATCATAACCATCCGTAGAAACTTCTTTTCTTTCGATTTTCACGGAAAATGCAACCGTTAGGAAATTTAATTCTTCCAATGCCTGTTTTAAGGTCTGCTCCAGTCTTTTTGCCTGTATGCTTCGCTTTTTTGATACCTGCTCACAAACAGTCTCTAACTCTCCTTCTATATCCTGCAACTCTTTATGCAGTTTCTGCATATACAGCTCGTAGTTTTCCAGCTTTTCTATTTTTTGAAGAAGGCTCTCTTTATATACCAATACTTCTTCTAAAGTTTTTCCATATTTATCCTTTAAATGATTTAACAGATTGAGACGTTCTTCCACTGCGGCAAAATCCGCTCCGTCAAACTCCATATCATCCATGTAATCAGACAGTTCTCTGTTAAAATCACTCAATAAAGCTTCTATTTCACTAATCTGGGAGGAAAGTCCTTCCAAGCCTTCATCATAGACTGCCGCACTATTTAATTCCCGTACAGCTCTGCCGATTAAGGAGGATGCGCCTTCCCCGTCACCTTCCGTACAACGGTAACAGTTCCCTAATGCTTCCCCTATTTTTTTGCTGTTTACCATTCTGCGGTAACGGCTTTCCAGTTCTTCATCCTCACCGGGACGTACCTGTGCCTGCTCAATTTCCTGTAATTCAAAGTTTAAAAGCTCAGCTTCCCTGTTTCGGCCCGCATCATCCATATCCTGTGCTTCTATCTCAGTCAAAATACGGTTTTTCTCCTGATATAGTCTTTTTACCGATGAAAGCAGCGGATATAACTCTTCACCCACATAAGCATCCAGAATTTCCAGATGTTTCTTTTTGTGCAGCAGGGACTGATGCTCATGCTGTCCGTGCACATCCAAAAGCAGCTCTGCAATTTCTTTTAACTGCTTTACATTGACAGTTTCCCCGTTGATACGGCTGATACTTCTTGCCGGCTGGATTTTTCGGGTAATGGTAACCACCTCTTCGCAGGGCAGTTCCATTTCTTTCAATTTTTCTCTTACTCTTTCGTTTTCTCCTGAAAAAGTAAGCTCCACCAAGGCAGAGTCTGCCCCCCGTCTGATTAAATCCTTATCTGCTTTAGCTCCCAGTGCCAGATTGACAGAGCCTAACAAAATGGATTTACCTGCACCGGTTTCACCGGTTAAGATATTTAATCCGGGCGTAAATTCTACTTCCGTTTCTTCTATCAGTGCCAGATTTTTTACATATAAGCTGACTAACATATATCTCCTTCTATCATCCTCTGTATTTTATCCATCAGATCCTTAGTTTCTTCCACGGTTCTGACTGCCACCATAATGGTGTCATCCCCAGCAATACACCCTACGATTTCTTTAAACTTGAGGGCATCCACTGCCGCAGCCACCGCCATTGCCATGCCTGCCACGGTCTTAATGACTAAAATATTCTGTGCCATGTCCATGGAATGAAAACCGTCTTTTAAAACACGGATATACTTATCCCCAAGATGATTGTCATGCTGCCTGATAACAATATATTTTTGCCTGCCGCCGCCCATGGGCACCTTGGACAGCTTTAATTCCCTGATGTCTCTGGAAACGGTAGCCTGTGTCACTTCATATCCTGCTTCTTTTAAGTAGGATGCCAGCTCTTCCTGGGTTTCTATATCATGTTCTTCAATAATCTCTATAATTTTTCCGTGTCTTGTCTTTTTCATAAAGTCTCCTTTTTCAGGATAGGACATTTTGTTTATGTGCTTTTGATTGTAAACTTTGGGTTGTAAGTCCTTTTATAATTCTTTTAGGTATCGCCCATTTTTTTGTGAAGTATCTCTAAAAAGCCGGCTTTACTGAGTTTTATAAACTCCGTAGTACGTTCAGAACGTACTATCCGTACCGCATCGCCTGTCTGTAATTCTACTGCATAGCCGTCAAAATTCACTGCCGCACACTGCTTTTTTCCTTCTCTTCCGGCAGGCACTTCAATTACGACTTCGTCCTCCGAAGACAGCACCACGCTTCTCTGATTCATGGTATGCGGACAAATGGGGGTCAACACCAACAATCTTGCACCCGGTTCCACAATCGGACCACCTGCGGATAAATTATAACCGGTAGACCCGGTGGGTGTGGTCACAATAATACCGTCTGCCAGATATTTATGTAATAATTTCCTATTTACGTACACATTAAAGTTCATCACCTGCTGAATACCTCTTCTGCCGATGACAATATCATTTAATGCCCACTCTTCCTGCTTTGTACCATCCTTATGATAAATCGTGCCGTTTAGCATCATCCTGCTTTCTAATTCATAATCGCCTTCAAGCAGCTGAGTCAGTGCCGCCTCTACATTGTCCGGCTCTACCTCCGTCAGGTATCCCAAGGTTCCCAGATTGATACCTAAAAGCGGTACTCTCTTACGGCTCTCCATCTCTCTGGCTGCCTTTAACATAGTACCGTCGCCGCCCAATACCAGAATACAGTCCACATCCGGCAGGGGCTCTTTCGTTTCTTTTGCACGGACACTGTACTGCATCCCTTTTTCACCAAGAAACCGGCATACTCTGTTTGTCATTTCCAGATTTTTATCTTTATGGGTATTGGTATATACACAAAAGTTTTTCAAGTTTCCTCACAATCTGCCGCAGAACGGCGTTTCAACGTATCGGTTTTTGATGCTTGCAATTGCCTGCATTTGCTTTCCGTAAAATCAGGTTTTATCCAGTTCTCCGTGTGCCTTCTCCACCGTCTCTGCAATCACTTTTTTCCATTCTTCGGTAGTAGAAACACCACTCTTTTCTTCGGTCAGTATTTTTAAATTCTGTTCTGCTTCCGCTTCGCTCCACTCATTACTTTCCGGTTTACTGTCCTTCTTTATCTCCAGAAATACTAAATATTCAATATTACCTTCCGGCCCTTTTATGGGGGAGTATTCCAGATTTTTAATTACAAATCCCAGACTGTCCGCATAATCAAGTACCTTGCAGATGACTTCCCTATGTACGGAAGCTTCTCTGACAACCCCTTTTTTGCCGACTTTATCCCTGCCTGCCTCAAACTGGGGCTTTATCAGGCAGACCATTTGACCGCCGTCTTTTAACAGTTTCTTTGCGGGCAGCAAAATCTTGGTAAGGGAAATAAAGGATACATCTACCGATGCAAAATCCAAATCGTCTGCAATATCTTCTCTTACCATATAGCGGAAATTGGTCTTTTCCATGCAGACTACTCTCTCATCATTTCTAAGTTTCCATGCAAGCTGTCCGTGTCCTACGTCCACTGCATAGACCTTGGTGGCACCGTTTTGTAACATGCAGTCCGTAAAACCACCGGTGGAAGCACCAATATCCATACATACCTTTCCCTCTAAGGAAAGTCCGAAATGGGTCATTGCTTTTTCTAACTTCAGTCCGCCGCGACTGACATATTTAAGGGTTGCTCCCTTTACTTCTATCTTTACTTTGTCCGTATCAAAGGTAGTTCCTGCTTTGTCTTCTCGCTGTCCGTCCACAAAGACATTCCCTGCCATGATAATGGCTTTTGCTTTTTCTCTGGATTCTGCATATCCTTCGGAAACCAGAATCACATCCAGTCTTTCTTTCATAAAATGCTCCGCAACCCTTTAAGGGTATTCCTTTTATCCTGCTGCACGTTTATGCCATGCACTTCTTTATCTGTTCAAAGATGCTTTCAGCATCCATACCGATTTCTTTTTTAAGTAAATCCACACTACCGTGTTCCACATAAGCATCCGGAATGTGTACCGAAAGCAAATTGTTTGCCAACTTATGGCTATCCAGACAATTTCTGACTTTCTCTCCGAAACCGCCACTCGCCACATTTTCTTCCAATGTCACTATCAGTTTATGTCCTGCAGCCGCTTTTTTCACCATTTCTTCATCTATGGGTTTTACGAAACGGGCATTGACTAAGCTGCATGCATAGCCTGCTTCTTTTAATTTAAGCCGCACTTCTTCTGCAGTTTTCACCATACTGCCCACTGCCAGCAAAGCAATGTCTGCTTCTTCATAAATCCATTCGCTCTTACCGTATACAATAGGCTCCCTGTACCCTTTTAATCCCGCATATGCCTCACCGCGGGGATAACGGATTGCCATGGGACCATCAAAGTCCACTGCAAACTTTAACATATCGGAAAGCTCCCACTTGTTTTTGGGTGCCATAATATGCATACCGGGAATACAGGATAAATACGACAGGTCAAAAATGCCCTGATGGGTTTCTCCGTCACTGCCTACCAGTCCTGCTCTGTCCAAAGCAAATACCACGGGCAAGTTCTGGATACAGACATCATGCAGTATCTGGTCATAGGCTCTCTGTAAGAAAGAAGAATAAATTGCCACTACCGGCTTCATACCTCCTGCCGCCAGCCCTGCCGCAAAGGTTACGGCATGCTCTTCTGCAATGCCCACATCAAAAAATCTGTCGGGATACATATTACGGAAACGCTTAAGTCCCGTGCCGTCGGGCATGGCTGCCGTAATGGCTACTACCTTTTCATTGCGTTGTCCCAATTTGCACATAACCGTGGAAAAAATATCCGTGTAATTGGCTGTGGTTCTGGGATTTTTAGGTAGTCCCGTCTCTATTTCAAAGGGCTCTGCACCATGGAATCTGGCAGGATGACGCTCTGCCGGCACATAACCTTTTCCTTTTTCCGTAATCACATGAATCATAACAGGCCCTTTGACTCTCTGTGCCTCTTTGATGACTTTTACCAGTGAGTTGATATCGTGACCGTTGACCGGACCTAAATAGGTAATTCCCATATCTTCAAAGAACATACCGGGAATGACCAGTGATTTTACGCCACTTTTGATTTTTCTGATTTTGGCAACCAGGGAATTGCCTCTATTGCTATTGCCTAATGCCTTGTGTACACCCTCTTTTAAATCCAGATAGCTGTTTGCTGTACGGACATTGTTTAAGTAACTGGAAATACCGCCCACATTTTCGGAAATAGACATATTGTTGTCGTTTAAGATAACGATAAAATTGGTATCCAGACGAGAGGCATTGTTCAGTGCCTCGTATGCCATACCGCCGGTTAAGGAGCCATCACCGATAACGGAAACGATTGTATTCTGCTCTCCTTTTAAGTCTCTTGCTTTTACCAGACCCAGTCCTGCGGAAATAGAGGTTGAACTATGTCCCGTATCAAAACAGTCACAGTCACTTTCCTTACGCTTAGGAAAACCACTCATACCGTGAAATTTACGCAAAGAAGTAAAGCCTTCCCGTCTGCCGGTCAAAAGCTTGTGGGTATAGGATTGGTGGCCTACGTCCCAGATGATTTTATCCCCCGGCAAATCCAGTGCCAGATGCAGTGCCATCGTCAGCTCCACCGCTCCTAAATTGGAACCTAAATGTCCTCCGGTTACGCTGATTTTTTCTATTAAAAACTGTCTGATTTCCTCTGCTAAGGCATCATAATCTTCTTTCGCTATTTTTTTTATGTCATTTTCTTTTTCAATCTGCTCTAATAACATAAAGTCACCTCCGTCTTTGTTTAAAAGACGTTTTCTATTTATTTCTGTCAATAAGATATTCCGTCAGATTTTCCAAAAAGGTACTGTCACCGGTGCAATTTTTTAAAATACTTACAGCTTCTTTGGACAGAGCTTCTACCTCTTTGGCTGCCTGTTCCATGCCACGCAGGGTCACGTAGGTCTGCTTGTGGTTCTTTTCATCACTGCCCACTGCTTTTCCCAAAGTTTGTGTATCACCTGTAATGTCTAAAATATCATCCTGAATCTGGAAAGCAATGCCGATATTGCCCGCACATTTTTCCATCTGCTTTACGGTTTCTTCTGAGGCACCCGCAAGGATTGCTCCCACCATCATAGAAGCCTCAATCAATGCCGCAGTCTTGTGTTTGTGGATAAATAACAGTTGTTCTTCATTAACCGCCTCACTGTTCTCAGCTTCAATATCTGCAGTCTGCCCGCCAATCATACCATAAATACCTGCTTTTTTTGCCAGCACGGAAAGCGCCTGTGCAACTGCCATATATCTCTCTGTCAGAGGAATATCATCCACCTTACAGGAATCAAAGGCTTTCATAGCTGTCTCAAATGCATAATTTAACAAGGCATCTCCTGCCAGCACTGCCATACCTTCTCCGTACACAATATGTGTGGTCTTGCGACCCCTGCGGTATTCATCATTGTCCATGGCAGGTAAATCGTCATGTACCAACGAATAGGTATGTATCATTTCCATGGCTGCCATAAAGGGCTCTACCACACTCCCCCTACCACCGCACATGCGGTAGGTTTCCTGCATCAGCATGGGGCGTAGGCGTTTACCGCCTGCCAGCACACTGTAATGCATGGCTTCAATTACCGTCTTCTGGTAGCCTTCTTCTTTGGGAAGATATTTTGTAATAATCTGCTCAATTTCCCGGGCTTTCTGATTTATCTGCTTTTCTATATCACTTCTGTTTACTGCTTCCATTTTGCTACACCTTTCATACAAAGCATTCGCCTGCTTAAGTCAGACAGCCAACGTTTCCTGCTGTCCTATTTGTACTGTCCGCTCGTTTTTCCATACCTGCTTTTTATGCAAATTCCTCTAATTCCCCTGTTTCGTTCAATAATAACACCTGTTTCTCTACCTTGTCGATATCCGTGTTACACTGTCTTAACAACTCCATACCCTCTTTATATATGCGGAAAGACTCTTCTAAAGAAATATCTTCCGCTTCCAGTTTTTCAACCGCTTCTTCTAATTTGGCAAAATTTTCCTCTAAAGACATCTTTTATTCCTCCTCTGTGGCAGAACTTATTTTGTCTGTTACCTTGGCAAGTACTTTACCGTCGGATACATGAATGGTCAACGTATCCCCCGTTTGTACCTGCTCTATCCTCTTTAAAGCTTTTCCTTCTTTGTCTTCTACATAGGAATATCCCTGATTTAGTTTATTAAGAGGGGACAAGCCCTTAAACTGCTCTATAAACAACGCCAGTCTGTGCTTCCGCTTCAAAAGCTTTTCTTCCATGGCGCGGGTCATGCTTTCTTCCAATTGCATGGCACGGGTTCTCTTTTCCCTGATACGACTTTCGGGACTTAACAGCTTTAACCGCAGATATTTATTTTCTGCCTCGCTACGCTTCTCTGCAATCTTCTTTTGCATCAATGTATGCAGCTTGTCCGCATAGCCCCCCAATGTAAGTAGGGTCTGTTCATAGTCATAAACTGCCAGTTCTGCCGCTGCCGAAGGGGTCGGTGCCCGCAAATCAGCCACATAGTCAATAATGGTTGTGTCTGTTTCATGTCCTACCGCAGAAATAATGGGTACTTCACAATCAAAAACCGCCTGTGCCACTATTTCTTCATTGAATGCCCACAAATCCTCCATGGAACCACCGCCACGACCTACTATCATCACATCCACGCCCTGACGCTCCAGCGCCCGGATACCGTTTACAATGCTGGCGGCTGCCGCTTCTCCCTGCACAATGGCAGGATACAGAATAATGCGGATATGAGGATTGCGTCTGGTTGCCACATTGATGATATCTCTGACCGCTGCCCCCGTAGGTGCGGTTACCACCCCCAATGTGCGGATATATTTTGGAACGGGTCGTTTGTACTGTGCAGCAAACATGCCCCGTTCCTCCAACTCTCTTTTTAACTCTTCAAATTTTTCATAAAGGAAACCGGAGCCTTCCTGCAAAATCTGCTTTGCATAAAGCTGGTACTTGCCGTCCCTTTCATAGACATCTACCGTACCTCCTACCACTACCTGCATACCTTCCCGCAGAGTAAAGGTAAGACCATTCCTGCTGCCTGCAAACATTACACAGGCGATAGTTCCCTTAGAATCTTTTAACGTAAAATAAATATGTCCAGAAGAATGATACTTGCAGTTACTCACTTCGCCTCTGACAAAGATGGACTGCAACATAAAATCCTGCATGAACATATTTTTAATATACGTGTTTACTTGTGCTACTGTATATATATTCTGTATTGTAATCACCAGACCTTATACGAATTTAGCCAGCACTGCATTTACAAAGGAACCGGAGCTTTCCTGCCCGAATTTCTTTGCCAGCTCCACTGCCTCATTGATGGCAACGCCTGCCGGTACATCTTCATCATACATTATCTCATACAAAGCCAGTCTGAGAATGGTAAGTTCCACTTTACCCATACGGGCAACGTTCCAGTTCTCTGCCTTCTGCTCTAACTGTTCGTCAATGTCAGACAGCTTCTCCATAATCTTATCGTACTTTTTTGTAATGTAGTCCGCATCTGCCTGCTTGCGCACGGTTTCCTCATCAGCCAAAAAAAGCTGCATCTGCTCCGGCATGTCGGACAGTTCATTAAATTCTACACGGAACAGCAAAAGAAAAATCTGTTCTCTCAGTTCTCGTCTTCCCATATCAGTCCTCGTTTATTTACTCTTCTGCATATTCACACCGGCAATACGGATATTTACATCTACAACATTTAAACCGGTCATATTCTCAATAGCACTTTTTACCTTTGCCTGAATCTTCTGGCTCACAGCAGGAATATTGTAGCCGTATTCTACATTTACAGCCAAATCCACCGTAACATCCTTGCCTAAAATATCTACTTTAACGCCCTTTGCCAGATTCTTTACGCCAACCTTACTCATCAGTTCACCTGTCACATTGCCGACCATAGCGGATACACCTTCTACTTCTCTGGTTGCCAGTCCCGCAATCATCACTACCACGTCATCCGCAATCTGTACTGCGCCAATATTTTCATTCTCCTGTAATACGTAAATATTCTTCTCTTCCATCATTCTCTCCTTCTGCCGCACATAACGGTGTTTCAGTTCGGTTTCTAAGCATTAGTATAACACATCACTCATTCATTCACAAGCCAAAAAGTCATGGAAAACTTATCTGCATCCTGTGCAAAAGCTACCCTGCCGTCCACACTGTTCAAGTAGTGAAATATCTGCTGGTTGGTAATCAATTCTTCGAAAAAAGTATTATATACTGCTTCATCCGCACACCGAAGCGTTACCGCCACTCTATCCTCATCATACCCCTTATCAAAAAATGCTGCCAGTGCATTGGTATCATAGGAATAAAAATAGGCACCCTCCATCACATAATAGTTGGCAGCAATTGCCGTGCACTCGGGCATGGTTACCGGACTTTCTATAGTATGGGTCTTAGCCATGTCTGCCGTTGTCACACACAAATAATCGTAACTGATATCCGGTAGTACCGCCACTGCTGCCGCCTCTCCCTGACTTGTATAAGAGGCGTCGCCCCATGTGGCATCCAGATAATAGTATTCTCCGTCCACCTGTACCAGATTCCATGCATGGCTTTCCGTACCATGTACTTTGCCTATAACAAGCGTTGCGGGAATATCCAGTTTTTGTAACAGATACTGGACGGATTTGGCATATCCCTGACAAACAGATTCTTTGCCGATAAACACCGAACAGATATTTTGATTGTCCACAGCCTCTTTATTGTAGCTTGTCCTATAAATTACATATTCATATACATATTTTACTTTTTCATAATCAGAAGCCTGCCTGTCAATGCCCGAAAGACATTCCTCCACGGCTGCATCTATCTGCTTCTGCATTTCTTCTTTTTGCTCAGCCGTCATGGTATAAGTGCCGGCAAATCCAATCTTGGCAAGTTCTTCTCCATAGGTATAAAGTGTATAGGTATAACCCTTTACAAAAAACAATTCAGGATGGTCGTGCATCACACACTGGAATATTTTATCCAGACCGTCCGCCCCTACGGTTGTATTACCATCTGCCGACAAAATCAATTCACCGGACACGGAAGACAATATGGCATAAATTTCTTCATACCATGTTTTTTCAGGAGCACTTAACTGCTCATAATAATAGCCGTGCTCACTGCCTTCTTTTACTATTTGTGAGGCCTCTGTTATGACATTTTCCGGGCTTGCCGGTGCATTTGCCTCCAATTCCTGCACCTCTCCGGTTCCGTAATCATTTTCTGTACCTAAGGTGCCTTCACTGCCCTCTGTTGCCGAACCATTTTCCGTTCCCGCCAAACCGGTTCCGGTTACCTGTGCATCGCTGCCGTCACCCGAAAGCCCGTTTCCCTGAGTTCCGTCCGCTTGATTTTCCACGGGAGTAGCAGGTGTTGGATTAGCTCCCGCCTTCATATTGCAGGCACTTGCAAACACACTAAGCAGTACCGCCAACAATACTATATTTATTTTTTTCATCCGGTTCTCCCCTTAAGTTACTACCGCTTTTTCTAATTTCTGCCGAACTCGGAAAGCACCAGTCCTTCGTTTCTTTCCAATGTCATGCCCACGCTCCATGAGTTAACAAACAAAAGCAGAGGATTGCCCTTTAAGTCCTGAATCTTCTTCATATCGGAAGTTCCTGTCAGTTTGTTCAAGTCAATATCCTTATTTTCAATCCAGCGGATATGCTCATAAGGCAGGGGCTCTAAGCGGATTTCCACATTGTACTCATTTTCCAGACGATATTTTAAAACATCGAACTGCAGCACACCTACTACACCTACAATGATTTCTTCCATACCGGTATTAAATTCCTGGAAAATCTGGATAGCACCTTCCTGTGCAATCTGGCTGACACCCTTGATAAACTGCTTTCTCTTCATGGTATCAATCTGACGCACTCTTGCAAAATGCTCCGGTGCAAAGGTAGGGATACCTTCGTACTGTATTTTTTCTTTGGGCATGCAGACTGTATCTCCGATAGAGAAAATACCCGGGTCAAACACACCGATAATATCTCCCGCGTAGGCTTCACTCAATATCTTACGTTCGTCCGCCATAATCTGCTGGGGCTGGGAAAGGCGCATTACCTTATTGCCCTGTACATGCCGTACTTCCTGACTGGCATCAAATTTACCGGAGCAGATACGCATAAACGCAATTCTGTCCCTGTGTGCCTTATTCATATTTGCCTGTATTTTGAATACAAAAGCTGAAAATTCATTTTCTACCGGATCAATCAGACCGATATCTGCTTTTCTGGCAAGGGGGGTGGTAGTCATCTCCAGGAAATGCTTTAAGAAAATTTCCACACCGAAGTTTGTTAATGCGGAGCCGAAGAATACCGGTGTCAAATCACCGCTTCTGACTGCATCCAAATCAAATTCTGCACTGGCACCGTCAAGCAGCTCGATTTCATCGTAAAGCTTGTCCGCCGCTTCATCGCCGATAATGGCTACCAGCTTGTCTCTTTCTGCCACGGAAACCTCAGTAGTTTCCCCTTCCTTGGTTCCCTTTTCGGTATCGGAAAAGGTATATACGGCTTCTTTGTTGCGGTCATATACGCCCTTAAAGCTTTTACCGGAGCCGATAGGCCAGTTTACCGGACAGGTTGCGATGCCCAGTTCTTTTTCAATTTCGTCAAGCAGTTCGAAGGTGTCATTTGCATCCCTGTCCATTTTGTTGATAAAAGTAAAAATAGGTATCTTTCTCATCACACAAACCTTGAAAAGTTTTCTGGTCTGCGCCTCAACACCCTTGGATGCATCGATTACCATGACTGCGGAGTCCGCTGCCATCAGGGTACGATAAGTATCCTCCGAGAAGTCCTGATGTCCCGGTGTGTCCAGAATATTGATACAGAAACCGTCATACTCAAACTGTAATACGGATGAGGTAACGGAAATACCTCTCTCTTTTTCTATTTCCATCCAGTCGGATACCGCATGTCTGGCGGTTGCCTTACCCTTTACGCTGCCGGCTAAGTTGATGGCACCGCCGTAAAGGAGAAACTTCTCCGTCAAGGTTGTCTTACCCGCATCGGGGTGGGATATAATTGCAAATGTCCTTCTTCTGTTTATCTCGTCTGCGTAGTTTGCTGCCACGTCTGTTTCCTCCAAAATGTTTTTTATAACATACTATTCCCGCCAAAGCCGGGCACAATACCAAAGTATTGTAACACAGTTGCCCCTATATCTGCAAAGGTTTCTCTTGTACCGAAATTTTTTGCCTTCACCGGCTCTCCGCACATAATAAACGGCACATACTCCCTGGTATGGTCGGTAGTTGCCAGATAACCCGGGTCGCAACCATGGTCGGCGGTTATCATCAGAATATCTTCTGCCCGCATTTTTGCCATAATTTCCGGCAATTTTTCATCAAAGGCAGTCAGTGCCTTTGCATAACCGTCAATATCCCTGCGGTGTCCGTAAAGCATATCGTAATCCACCAGATTGACAAAGCAGAGTCCTTCAAAATCTTTGTCCATATATTGCAAAGTCTTGTCGATACCGTCCGCATTGCCGGTGGTATAAACATGCTCTGTAATGCCTTTGCCTGCAAAAATATCATAGATTTTACCTACGCCGATAACGGCTTTACCGTTTTCCGAAAGTTGGTCTAACATGGTAGGCTTAGGCGGATCTATGGAAAAATCATGTCTCCTTGCCGTACGCACAAAACTGCCTTTTTCTCCGATAAAGGGTCGGGCTATGACTCTTCCTACACCGTGTTTACCGGTCAGGATTTTACGGGCAATCTTACAATATTCATACAACTCTTCCACCGGCACTACATCCTCATGGGCTGCAATCTGGAATACGCTGTCCGCCGATGTATAAACAATCAGCTTGCCTGTTTTGATATGCTCTTCTCCGTAATCTTCGATTACCTTAGTACCTGAATAAGGCAAATTACACAGTATGCCTCTGCCCGTCTGTGCTGCAAAAGCATCCAGTACTTCCTGTGGAAATCCATTCGGATACACGGGCAGCGGCTGTCCGGAACAGACACCCGCTATCTCCCAATGTCCTATGGTCGTATCTTTTCCTGCGGAAGCCTCTTTCAGGCGGGCATATCCCGCCCGTGGTGAGGCTTCTTTTTCCCCACATGTAACACCGTCTATATTGAAAAGTCCTAACTTTTTCATATTCGGCATTGCGAAATAAGAACTCGTTGCCACTCTGCCAAGTGTATTGACATCCACGTCTCCGAATTCCTTCGCATCCGGCATTTCGCCTATTCCAAAACTGTCCAGTACAATCAGAAAAATTCTTTTCATCCGTAATTCCTTCCTAATACAGGCATTCTGCCCAATAATACTGCACCCTATATTCAAAGCCACTCTATGTGCCTACTTTTTGCTTCGCGTACATTTTATCACAATCTTCCCTACTGCACAACTGTGCTGATTACGATATTTGCCGCTTCTACATTTGTTTTTCTCTTTACAATATCTTCAATCTGTGCTCTCTGTACGTCTGTCAGTTCCGGTTCGTTTACCACAACATCCACGCTGCCGTCACTGATACTGACTACCACATCCGTAAAACCTTTTGCCTCCAACAAAATTTCCGCACTCATTTCCTGCTCTGCAATGGCAGTCATTTCTACCATGGTGTCTACCGCATTCTGTTTCTGCTCATCACTTAAAGTGGTACTGTTGATAATTTCAAGTAAGGTTTCCCTGTTTCTTGCACGCACCTGTTCTTTTTCCAGCTTGGCTTCTGAAAGAGTGGTTATAGCGGTAGTGCCTGTAAATACTGCTTCTCCCGGAATTTCTCCTTCTGCCGGTGTTGCCGCTCCTTCGGTAACGACTGCCGTATCCATGCCTTCATCCAGATAATTGTCTACGATTTCAGTCACATCCGAATCCATACTTTCTATTTCCGTAAGCTGTTCAGAAGCAAGGTCCTCCTCCGACAAGTCCAACAGTCCGTCCAAAGAGTAGTCTTCTGTCACATTGCCGGCCGTAAAATTCTCTACCTCCACTTCATTCAGAGTCTGTGCATCTCCCGCTGTGGCTACATAATCCTCACCTTCCAGATTTTCTCCTGCAAAATGCAGGTAGCCTGCTACGGCAATCATAATTGCCAGTGCGGTAATCATAAGTTGGTTCTTTTTCAGAATATTCTTCACGTCATTCTCCCCTTTACTGGCTGCTTACCAGTTTCTTTTTTTACTATTTTATTATATTAACGCTATGTCCGCGCTATGCATGACATCTCTATTTTGTTCCTTCCATTTTCATTACTTTTATTTTATGTGCTTCTACACCAAACAGTACCTGTACGGCTTCTGTAAGATTTATGCTGACATTTCCGCTGCCGGCTCCCTCTGCCAGTACCACAACCCCCTCTATTCTGGGACTTATCGTTTGAATAACATATGGTTGGGAATTATTGTCCACATCGGAATATACGGTACTTTCCCCCATATCCACATTGCTGACCGTACGTGTTCCTCCTGCCGAATCCGTCTCCTCAGTATTGGAACGTACCACCGGTATATCCTTCTCTACGATTTTTTCTTCCGATGCCTGTAAGGTAATCAATACCTCTACATTTCCTGCACCGTCCAGTTTACTCAGAACTTCTTCCAGCTTTTCCTCCATCTGTGCCACATAAAGCTGTTCCTCCGTCATGACTCCTTCTATATTATTATTACCGTATCCCGCGACATTTAAATAACCATTGTTATTATTTGTGTTTTCTGCCGCACTGCCAGCCTCGCCGGTACTTATATCTTCTTTTTCTTCCAAAGGAAACGTGATTACCATAAGCAGTACACCTACCAGTACCAGCACTACCAGATTATTTTTATTCTTTGCCAACTCTTTTATTCTGTCAATCATCCGGTCCCACCTCTATTCTTTCAATATAAATCCCGTCCTGCCCACTGTCTTGCTGCACCACTGTTTGTTCTGTATTTCCGCCTACTGTAAGCAGGCTCTCCGTCCCCTCCGATGCCTGTGAAAGAACCGTTTTCTCTCCTTCCTTATTTTCATTTTCTGTTACCCGCTCCAATTCCACATTATTAAGTATAGATTTAATTTCTTCTAATCTCATTTCTTCTACCCGCTCTGCCGTTGTAACTCCCTCTAATCCGACCTCCGTCATACTGTCTGCCACTATCTTCTGATAATATTCCATTCTTTCCGAAAAGGCAGTTGCACCCCCTTTACCAAACAAGGACATCAGCGGCACAAAAATCTGTACTAAAACCATAAGCCCGATTAGCAGCTTAATATATTTTCCATACTGTGCCGTCGGTTTAAAATGCAGAATCATCTGGGCACAGATAACAAAAACACTAACCTGCTTAATAAGACTCAACAAACCGTTTCCCATGCTTTCACTCCCACCTCATAACTTTCCTTTATAAGCCCATCATGAACCTTTCCTGCATTAGCTTAAAGTTTTTATCGTTTTACACATTTGAAAGTTCTAAAACCCTCTGTTGGTAGTATACGAAGCCACTGAAATCGTAATCAGAAACAACAAAACCGAAGTCCCCACCGTTTTAAACAACAACTGTCCGCCGTTACCTACCCTGTCCGTACAGGTAGTAATCCGCTTGTCGCTTACCATTCCCAGAAAAGCTGCCGCTGCCTTTAACAAAAAAGCCACTACCAGTATTTTTAAAAGCGGTGCTGCGGCAAATGCCAACAGCAGCAACAGCAACACGATACCGATACTGTTTTTAATCAACACTGCCGAACCCAGCATGATATCCACCACACCGTCCGCGGCATTGCCTACCCCCGGTATTGCAGCCACCGCTTTTTGCAGTGCCGTAGCTTTCACCGAATCAATAGCGGGTGTTATCATTGATTGCAACACACTTAAACCGGTCACCAGCCCCAATAACATTTTAAGTAAAAAGCGGATAGCCTTGTCCATCCCTTCTACAAGAAGCGTCAGTCTCTCCTCTGCCCACAGTCCATTTATCATAGTCAGAAGTATATAACTGTTAATTAACGGCAGTACCAATGTCAACAGCACATTTTCCACCAGATAAATTAAAAGTAACACTATCTGATAACCTGCCGTTGCGGTCACACTGCCGGTCGCCATCCCCACCGATAAAAAATACGCCGGAATAAATGCCGTAATAAAATTAACAATATCCCCCATGGTATCTGCCGCCACTTTTGCTGTTTCCGTAAAGCATTTTAACAACAGTACCGACATCAACAGATAGGTAAAGTAAAAGCCAATATCCGCAATCTGGTGATTATCAAAAATTTCAATAAAATGTGAAATGACTGCCGCTGCAATCCCCAACACCATAATCCATATAAATATCTCTTTGATGGATGAAAAATCCGAAATCACTCCATTGACAGCGGTCTGCACAGCATAAGAAATACCGCCCCACACATCTCCCGATAATATGAGGGAAAACATTTCACTGAGACTAAAATCTGTATCGGGAAAAATCCCCGCAAGCCCGGCTTCCAAATCACCCATCCCGTATTTTTCCCAGACCTCCGATAGTTCCATTGACATAGCATATCCCTCACATAAATCCCTGTATCTGTTCCAATACCGCCAACAAGATGGGCAGTCCCGCAAACATTACCGCCAGTTTCCCCAATACCTCTATCTGTCCTGCTACGGAGCTAAACCCGGCGTCCTTACAAATACCGGAGCTGAATTCACAAATATACGTAATTCCCACTATTTTTAACAGTGTGCCCAGATAGCTTTCTCCACCCTTTAAATATTTCTGCAAAACTCCCAATTCCGAGATCAGAGCAGTAAGACTGTTTACCGCATAAAAGAATATGAGTAAAGCAACTCCTATCCCAATATAGAAGTTAAATTCTGATTTAATTCCTTTGAATTGGATTGCCAATAATACTCCCATAATACCGAAAAGGCTCAGTTTTATAATCTCCATCTGTCACTCCCTTTTTCCAATCATAAAGAAAACAGTGCCTGAATCGTAGTAAACAGCTCATATATGTATGGCACAAGCCATGTCAGCACCAGAATCAATCCTGCCAGACTGACTAAAAAAGCCTGTTCCTCCCTGCCACTGTGTTTCAGCACCTGATTCAAAATGGTAACCAACAGCCCCACCGCTGCAATTTTAAATATAAGACCAACTCCCATACTGCCTCCTTATGTTCCCCGGCATTTTTTCCTTTGCCGTTCTTTTTTGAGCCTGTCAAAGCAGTATGACTGTCAACAAGAGCCCTGCCATAATACCTAACCCGGATGCCATTCTGCCCTGCTTTTCCAAATCCGCTTCCCGATTTTTAATATGTATATCCAGCATGTCCCTGTACTGCTCCAGCACCTTAATCTGCATCAGATTGTCTGTCATATTATTACTGTCTGCGAATTCCAAAAAAGGGCGTTTTTCTTCTACTGCCAAGGGTAGTCCCGCTACTGCCTCCCCCATAATGCTTTTCCAATTTTTCGAAAAATCCCCTTCATCCGAAAGCATTGCCTCATATATTTTAACCAAGGCATCTCCATAAGGCTGTTTTGTCCTTTCTCCGATACGTTTGCAACACTCCGGCAGGGTTGCTTTATCATAACGGATTTCACTGATAAATCTCTCCAACACCTGCTCCATATACCGCAGATGCCACAATGCCTCATGAAACCTTTGCTTGTAAAACAAACCAATACCGGTACACCCCGCCAGAATAAATCCGGCCCCTAAAATCCGCAACATGCAACATTCTCCTTCTCATAAACGGCTGCTACTCTCGGACACCCACCTTTTTTATCCATAACAATATATTTTTCAAAAAGCCCTTCCGCCAATAATTCCTGCATATAGGCTCTTTTCCGCACCTCTTCCATTCCAAAACCGTGTATAGTTGCCAACAATCGGCAACCACACGCTGATACTCTCTGCAATGCCTGTACATCTTCCATGCTGCCCACCTCATCAATAGCGACCACCTGCGGTGTCATGGAGCGTATCAGCATCATCATACCGTGCACTTTGGGACAGGCGTCCAATACATCCGTCCTGATACCCAAATCATTCTGTGCTTCCCCCATATAACTGCCTGCAATCTCACAACGCTCGTCCACTACCCCTACTGTCATACCGTTCCCATAACTGTTCCCATTGGATATCTGCCTGATTAAGTCCCGTAAAAGTGTGGTTTTCCCGCATCCCGGTGGCGATACAATCAAAGTGTTACACAAATATCCGTTTTGGTACAAAGAAGCTAATACCTTATCCGCTGCTCCCTTTATTTCATGGGAAATACGGATATTCATCGCTGAAATATGTTTCAAGGTTCTGAGTCTTCCGTTTTCCGCTAACACAGCCTGTCCTGCAATACCAATCCGGTGTCCCCCCTGCACTGTCAAAAATCCCTGCCTGATTTCGTCCTCATAAGCATATACCGAAGCATGACAAACCTGCTGTAAAATTGCATCCAAATCATCCTTTCCGGCAATATAGGCTCTTCTTATGCTCCTATCCAAACCACCTTCCGATGTCAAAAAATACTCCCCATCATGTAACTTTATCAGTACCGGTTTTCCTGCTCTCAGCCGAATTTCTTCCAGTTCAGCATAACTTTCTGCCGTCCTTTCCCACATTCCTCTCCTGTTTTGTGGAAAAATACGCAGAACACTTTCCCTACCGTTCACCTATCCACCTCTTTTCCTATGTAGAAAGACAAGCAAAACTTGTCTCTCACTCTTTGTCCTACACTAATATATGTGATGTTGTCCCGGATATGACCAAAATATTTTGTACAGAAAAAAGAACATAAAAAATGCTTCTTTATGTAGACATTTTAGAAAATTGATGATATTATAATATTGTAAATAGTAATCATTATCATTATCAAATATTATAAAGGAGGTAATTTTATGTATAACACAGCACAAGTTGACAATTTAGTAGCTCTTTTAGACGGCTACACCAGCAAAGGTGGTCACCACTTAAATGTAAATGTACTTAACAGAGATATGCTTTTGGATGCACAAAAACACCCCGAAAATTATCCTCAGCTTACCATCCGCGTATCCGGCTATGCAGTAAACTTTATCAAGCTGACACCGGAACAGCAGGCAGATGTTATCAGCAGAACTTTCCACGAAGCAGTGTAACAAGCAACTACACATATGCAAAATCCGTTTATGAACGCAAAAACAGGAGACAGATTTTTCTGTCTCCTGTCTCCTGTTTCTATGTTTCATGTATTATGGGTAGATTATTCTGCCCATCCCTGCCATTCAACCCATGCTTCATCATAGGTGAAGTGCTCTAAAGAAATACCGGTAACCTTGCCCATCGTATCAAAGTTTACTGCAAAAATAACTACTTCTTCATAAGCATCCATATCTGCATCACAGAACCATGTATCCATTACTTCGTGGTCTTCTAACTGTACCCACTTACCGTCTACTTTGCTGTATCCGATATCCAGCCATGCGTTGTTGTACTCATCATACATTTCGCCGGGTTCCTGATTTGTATATGCTTCGAAGCTGGTCCATTCGTTGCTGTCACCGCTGTACAGTTCCCATACTGCATAACCGGGCTTTACATTGTAAAGTTTTTCGTAATCTTCCAGAGACATACCAAGTTCTAAACCTCTGTTAGTTACAAATTCTTCAGCGAATTCTTCATAAGAACCGTCTGCATAAGAAGTATAGTAGGTTACATCCTCATATACAATGATTGCGTGATCTACTTTTACTTCCTGAGAGTCAGAATCACCTGTAAAGGTCAGATCTTCCTCTGTCCATTTTGCTTTTGAATTGCCACATGCTACAAGGCTCATTGCCATTACACATGTAAGCATAATTGCTACTAATTTCTTCATTCGTTTTTCCTCCTCTTTATAATAGCATTTAAATTATATACCTTTTTTTATTGCTGCGCAACATCCTTCATGGAGAAGCTGATTCTGCCCATCTTGTCTTTACCAAGGCATACTACTGTTACATTGTCACCTAAAGTCAGCACATCTTCTACATGGTTGATTCTTTCCTTTGCAATCTTGGAAATGTGAACCATACCTTCTTTACCGGGTGCGAATTCGATAAATGCACCGAATTCTTTGATGCTGACAACTTTACCCTTGAAAATCTGACCTTCAGCAAATTCGGTAGTGATAATCTTAATCATCTCTACTGCTTTGTCCATCATTTCTTTGTCGGTACCGCATACAGATACCTGACCGTCATCGGTAATATCAATCTTCACGCCGGTGCGTGCGATAATTTCGTTGATAGTCTTACCTCTCTGACCCACAACATCACCAATCTTTTCAGGATCAATCTGGATAGAGATAATCTTGGGAGCGTACTCGCCAACTTCTTTTCTGGGCTCTGCAATTGCAGGCTTCATACAATTTTCCATGATGAACATTCTTGCTTCACGGCATCTTGCGATTGCGCCTTCTACGATAGGTCTGGTCAGACCGTGAATCTTAATATCCATCTGGATAGCGGTAATACCGTCTTCCGTACCGGTTACCTTAAAGTCCATATCGCCGAAGAAGTCTTCCAGACCCTGGATATCGGTAAGCAGTACAAATTCATCATCTGTATCACCGGTTACCAAACCACAGGAAATACCTGCAACCATCTTCTTGATGGGAACACCTGCAGCCATTAAGGACATACAGGATGCACAGGTAGAAGCCATGGAAGTAGAACCATTGGATTCAAAAGTTTCAGATACGGTACGGATTGCATAAGGGAATTCTTCCTCGGAAGGAAGTACCGGAATCAATGCTCTCTCTGCCAGTGCACCATGACCGATTTCTCTACGTCCGGGACCTCTGGAAACCTTGGTCTCGCCTACGGAGTAGGAAGGGAAATTGTAGTGGTGCATATATCTCTTGGAAGTCTCGTTTTCATCAAGACCGTCAACTCTCTGTGCTTCGGATAAAGGAGCCAGTGTACAAACGTTGCAAATCTGGGTCTGTCCTCTGGTGAACATAGCGGAACCATGTACACGGGGAATCATATCTACTTCAGCTGCAAGAGTACGGATCTGTGTAATTTCACGACCGTCGGGACGCTTGTGGTCCTTTAAGATCATCTTACGAACAGTCTTCTTTTCATACTGGTAAACTGCTTCACCCAGTACAGCAAGCCACTCTTCGTTTTCAGCAAAAGCTTCTTCTAATTTAGCAGTGATATTCTTGATATTTTCTTCTCTGGTCTGCTTGTCATCAGTGAAAACTGCAACTTCCATTTCTTCGGGAGTTACGATAGTCTTCATAGCTTCAAACATCTCAGCAGGAATCGCACAGCTGGTGTATTCATGCTTAGGCTTACCAACTTCAGCAACGATGCTGTCGATGAAAGCGATAATGGTCTGGTTGATTTCATGTGCCTTATAGATTGCTTCAATCATCTTAGCTTCGGGAATCTCATTAGCACCGGCTTCGATCATGATAACCTTTTCCTTGGTGGAAGCAACGGTTAAGTTTAAGTCGCCTTCCTTCCACTGTTTCTGGGAAGGGTTCACAATCAGTTCGCCGTCAATCATACCCATCTGGGTCATAGCACAAGGACCGTCGAAAGGAATGTCGGAAATGCAGGTTGCGATTGCTGCACCTAACATAGCCACCAGTTCAGGACGGCACTCAGGGTCAACACTCATAACCATATTGTTTAAGGTTACATCGTTACGGTAATCCTTGGGGAATAAAGGACGCATAGGTCTGTCGATAACACGGCTGGTTAAAACTGCGTTTTCGCTTGCCTTTCCTTCTCTCTTGTTAAATCCGCCGGGGATTTTACCAACTGCATACAGCTTTTCTTCGTATTCTACGCTCAGAGGGAAGAAATCAATACCATCTCTGGGCTTGTCAGATGCTGTAGCACAAGATAATACGGTAGTATCACCGTACTGCATGAAAGCACAACCATTAGCCTGCTTTCCTACTCTGCCGATATCCACACGTAAGGTGCGGCCGGCAAGGTCCATAGTAAAAGACTTGTACATACTAATCTCCTTTACAATCCGCAATTGTCTGCGGTCCGCAATATTGCGGGGTGCTTCAGGTAACTACCGAAACTACTGAAAAATTCACCCGGTTGCAACCGGATACGCGGCGGAGCCCGTCTGGGGCTATCCCTCGCATATTTGTGAGAACCGGATACGCGGCGGATCCGTATTGGACCATCACTCGCACATCACCGGAACCGGATACGCTTTTCAGCGGTCTCGGAATAGCATTACCTGAAGAGTGAACGGGTTACAAATACATTCCTCATTGCACTTTAGGAAACGCAACCGATACAAAAAACAGAAAAAAACTTGTTTTCCTTTATCGGAAGAAAGGCAGAGCAGCCGAAATATCCGGCCTGACTCCGCCTCATGCTTTTCAAAATTATTTTCTGATTCCGAGTTTTGCAATGATTGCACGATATCTTTCGATATCTTTCTTCTTCAGATAGTCTAAAAGACCACGTCTCTGACCAACCATCTTTAACAAACCTCTGTTGGAATGATAATCCTTGGGATTTGCCTTCATATGCTCGGTAAGCTCTTTGATTCTTTCGGTCAGAACTGCGATCTGAACCTCAGGTGAACCGGTATCGCCGGGCTTTGTTGCATACTCGTTGATGATTGCTGTTTTCTTTTCTTTAGAAATCATTTTTGTTTCCTCCTTATTATTGAATCGCCTGGTACTAAGGTGCGGTCGGAGTGTCCGATACCCGAGTGCCGGCTAAAATCATACTTAGTCACTATACCATAAAATATAGTAATTGTAAATAACTATTTTTCTGCAAAAATCTCGAAGCTGTCGTATTGTACTATGCCGAAATTATTCGCTCTTTTCTGCAAATCTGGCTGCCTGCTCCGCAATCAGTGCCGCATCATCAAAGTAGTTAATCTTCATGGCTGCTTTTACTTCTGACATAGTGTCTGCTGCTGCCGCTCTTGCCACTTCACTACCCTTTTTGAGAATATCATAGATTTCGGGAATCTGCTTTTCCAGTTCCTTTCTGCGTGCGCGGATAGGCTCTAACTCTTCCTGCACGATAGCGTTTAAGAACTTCTTAACCTTTACGTCACCTAAACCACCTCTCTGGTAGTGGCCCTTTAATTCATCTAAGTTTGCATACTCAGGTAAAAATCTTTCAAAATGCTCATCCCTGCAGAACGCATCCAAATAAGTAAATACCGCATTTCCTTCCAACGAACCGGGGTCGGTAATCTTTAAGTGGTTAGGGTCGGTAAACATACTCATAATCTTGGTACGCACTTCATCGGCAGAGTCAGACAAATAAATACAGTTGCCTAAAGACTTACTCATCTTTGCCTTACCGTCAGTACCGGGCAGACGGCAGCACACCTCATTCTGAGGAATCAATGCTTCCGGCTCTACCAATGTATCGCCGTAGATAAAGTTAAATCGTCTTACAATTTCGCGGCACTGCTCAATCATGGGAAGCTGGTCCTCACCAACAGGTACGGTAGTCGCCTTGAATGCAGTAATATCAGCCGCCTGACTGATAGGATAAGTCAGGAAACCAACCGGAATACTGGTTTCAAAATTACGCATCTTAATTTCAGTCTTTACGGTAGGGTTACGCTCCAGTCTTGAAAGTGTAACCAGATTCATATAATAGAAGGAAAGCTCTGTCAGTTCCTGAATCTGGGACTGGATAAACAAAGTAGACTTTGCAGGGTCCAAACCACAGGATAAATAATCCAGTGCCACTTCAATGATGTTCTGACGGATTTTCTCCGGATTGTCTGCATTGTCAGTCAAAGCCTGTGCATCCGCAATCATAATAAAAATCTTGTCGTATTCACCGGAATTCTGTAACTCCACACGTCTCTTTAAAGAACCTACATAGTGACCCAAATGTAATTTACCTGTAGGACGGTCACCGGTTAAAATAATCTTGCTCATAAAAAATCTCCTTATAGTTAATTCCCTTTTCGGGAAAATATGCCTGTTTCTATGTTCTCACTTATGTTATTGCCGGGTGCGTTCGCATTTTATACTCTCAGGCATTGATGGGTGCGTGTTTTATAGTCCCGGTTATTGCCCGGCTCGCATTTTGTAGTCCTACTGCTTTGCTCGCGTTTTGTAGTCCTATTGCCTGGCTCGCGTTTCAAAATACCGGAATTGGGTATAAACAAGCCTTTTTCAAGGCTATATACCCATTTTTCTTCTTATTATTTACCAAAAACAAGCCTTTTGGGTATATAGGAAAAAAATTGTGTTCCATACCCAGAAAAATGCAATTTTGTGGGTATATTTCACACTTTTTTCTAAAATATACCCAATCCTCAAAAGTATACCTATTTTTACCTGTATTTGTCAAGTACGGCATGGCAGTCCCTTACGCATCTTTAGTATGTTCCTTTGATCATTGTGGGAATTTTTATTTTGTTAATAAAAAATTCAAAAGAAAAAAATGTTCTTCGATGTTTGCCAGTATTGCTTTTTATTTTTAATTGCGTTATGGCTTTTATAATATGGAATTACCAATGAGTGAAAAATATACAAATGAAAATTTCATTTTGTCGAGGCGACTACTTCCAACCAGCGAGCAGCCAACAGTTTTCACCCGAAAGTAGGGTTCCTGTTCTTTTGTCTCCGTCGTCACGGTAACCATACAAAAAGAGACTGTTGCAACGGGTAATTTGATATGTACCCTCCTTACTGGTTAGTCCAGTAAAGAGGGTACATATCAATTGCTATATCCGTTGTAACAGTCTCTTTTTGTATTTATTCCTTAATAATTCTCAGCCTTAATCTGGAAATAGCTCTGAGGATGTGCACATACAGGGCACTCTTCAGGAGCCTGCTTGCCTACACAGATGTGCCCACAGTTTGCACACTGCCAAATCATGTCGCCATCTCTGGAAAATACCAGACCGCCTTCGATATTGGAAAGAAGCTTTTTGTAGCGTTCTTCGTGTTCTTTTTCAATAGCCGCAACGCCTTCGAACAAATCAGCGATTTCATCAAAACCCTCTTCTCTTGCTTCCTTGGCAAAAGTGGGATACATCTCTGTCCATTCGTAGTTTTCACCGCCTGCTGCTTCCTTTAAGTTTTCAATGGTATTACCTACTGCACCGCCGTTTAACAGCTTATACCATATCTTTGCATGCTCTTTTTCATTGTTTGCGGTTTCTTCAAAAATAGCAGCAATCTGCACATAGCCATCCTTTTTTGCCTTGCTTGCAAAATAGGTGTATTTGTTTCTTGCCTGGGATTCCCCTGCAAATGCCGCCAGTAAATTCGCTTCTGTCTTTGTGCCTTTTAAATCTTTCATGTCTTTTCATATCCTCCTTGCAATTTATAAATATTTGAGAAAAATACTTTTCGATAAAATGCTTCATCAGAAAACAACGTTTTCATACTTATCAAATTATACTTTTCTCAAGGAAAAGTCTCCTTTTCTGTTACTGATATATTTTATCATTTTTCTACTTTTTCCGCAACCGTTTTCAGCAGTCTCCCATTCCATTTTCTAAGCAGCCCGGCATCTATTTTTAACACCTTTCTGTCATAGGTTAACAGTCCATTGATTTCTTCCTCCACGTCTGAAACCTGCGTATATACCGTGGCACTAACACCATCCGCCACAGCAGGCAAAATCACCTCCGCCATCAAATCCTCATATGCCTTTTCCAGCTCTTCTTTAGATTTAAAAATCTTGTAGCCATACTCCTTGTCATGGAGGGTATGCCCCTCTATCCGCTGTACATAACCGCCGAACTCGGTCAATGCCAAAGCACGTTCTTTTTCTTTTTTATATTTAAATTTAAAAAAGTACCAGTGTATGCTCTTTAAATCACCACAACCTTGGTCGTACCAGCCACTGGCGGCATCCACAATAATGTCGGGACATTCTCTTTTCACAAGTTCCGCCATCCTCTTTGTCTCAAACTGTCCCCAGCCTTCATTAAAAGGTACAATACAAACTACGGAAGGATGCTTTTTCATCAGTGCCATCAGTTCTTTCAGCTCTGCCACGTACGCCTCACGGCCTGCCTTATCCTGGCGGGACAAAAGATATTTGTGCTTATCCGATGCCCGGATACCCAGTATCTGAAATACCGTTGCCAGATACGTCACATACCAGCCCTTGTTTTTTCTGCCACCGTTTATCATATCCTGCCATACCAGCATGCCCATGCGGTCACAATGGTAGTACCAACGCTCCGGCTCCACCTTAATATGCTTACGGAGCATATTAAAGCCTAAATCCTTCATTTTTTCAATGTCATAACGCAGTGCTTCGTCCGAAGGCGCCGTATACATACTCTCCGGCCAATATCCCTGATCCAGAAGCCCTACCTGCATATAGGGACGGTTGTTTAAAAAAATACGCCGGATACCTTTTTCGTCCGTACCGATACTGCACTTACGCATGGCAAAATAACTCTGTACGACGTCGCAAACCTGCATCATATCACCCCTATCCGACGTTACGGCGGGGTCCTTCCTGTCCGGCTCTTCTAAGGCACTATCCATGTTTTTTTCAAGCAGTTCCACCTTTACCTCATATAAATAAGGATTTTCAGGACACCATGGGATAAACTCCGGCAAACACAGTATTTGCTCCTCATCTGCCTGCCACTCTGCCATTTCATACTCTCCCTTTAAGAAAGTCACCCGCAAAGTATAGTCTGACAGACTCTTTCCTTTATCAGGCACAATTTCCACAAGAGGCTGCACTGTTTTTTTATCGTAGCCTGTTTCCCATGTAATGTCCTTGATATAAGCACCCGGTACTGCTTCTAACCATACTGTCTGCCAGATGCCGCTCGTTGCCTGATAATACATACCGCCGGGCTTTAGGGTCTGCTTTCCCACACTGTGATAGGAAGAATCGGACACGTCCTCCACAAAAAGAGTAATTTCAAAAGTATCCTCTTTTAAACAAGCCACTGCACGACCTGCTCCCGCCTCATTCTGACAATCCGCTGCGCAGACTGCTTCACAGCCCACCTCTCTTACCAATTCGGTAATATCCAACGAAAAAGGCAGATAGCCCCCAAAATGACTACCTGCAAATTTACTGTTCACAAACACCTCACAGCGTTGGTCCACTGCACCGAAATGCAACAGCAGACGACCGCCGTTTTGATATATGGCTTTTATTTCCTGTGAAAGCTGCACCTGCTTTTTATACCACAAAAACTGTCCCGGTAAAAGCTGTTTACCCACCCCGGACAAATTGGTTTCCGGAGAAAAAGGCACTAAGATTTCGCCCTCCGCCTGTGCGGGAACTTCCTTTTTATCTAAAAATGCATACTCCCACAAACCATTTAAGCACTGCCAAGTATCGCGTACCATAAACGGTCTGGGATATTCGCAAAGTACATCCGATTTGCATTCCCTTTCTGCAACCTGTTCTCCCCAATAAGTACTAAGATATGCAGGCTTTGCCTTCTCCTTCTGCAATCTGATTCATCCTCTCTTCAATCTTTTCCTTTACAATGTCTCTGATTTCCGCAGTAGTTTTACCTGCATATTCCTCAAAAGAAATTGCTTTCAAAAAATGCACCTGCGTCACAACCTTTTTCAAACCTTTTTCTTCAAACGGTTTATAAGAATCCCAAATTGCCACCGGCACAATGGGACATTTTGCCTTCTGGGCACATTTAAAGCTGCCTGCATGAAACTCCTGCAAAGTATTGCGGTTGTCTGTATAGCCACCCTCAGGGAAAAGCAGATAACGTCTGCCTTCTTTCAGCTCTTTGGCTATCTCCATCATTACCTGTACCTGCTGCTTGGGATTGGTCTTATCCAGTCTTTTTCCCCGTAACAAATCAATAAACTGGTTACAAAGAGGCATCTTGGCACGCTCAAAATCCATTACAACCGTACAGGGACTGGGATGTGCACCGATAATTCCCAATGCATCATATTTTCCCTGATGATTGGAATACATAATATAGCCACCTTCTTCCGGCAGTGTTTCCTTGCCGAAAACCTCTGTTGTAATCTTCCCCTTTTTCTTAATCTTTTCAATTAACTTCACTCCCAGATGAAAGCGACGTTCTTCGCTGTACTTGTTGGGATGATTTGCATAATGACGCATTTTAATAATGTAATAAATAATCAGAAAAAACTGTGTGATAACCAAATAATAAAATCGTTCCATAAAACCTTACTTTTCTCCTGCTTCTTTAAAAATTCCCTGCATACTCTCTGTCATAAAAATCTGTCCTGCTTCGTCTACAAACAAAGCCTTCGCACCATAGCTTTCCGCCAGTTCCATGCCTTCTTCCACCCCCAGCACAAAACATGCCGTAGAAAGGGCATCACTCAAAATCCCGCTGTCGCACACAATCGTCACACTGCGTACCCCGCTTGCTGCCGGATATCCCGTATCCGGGTCCAATATATGATGATACCGGATACCATCCACCTCTACATAACGCTCATAATCACCAGAAGTAGATACAAACCATTCCCCTGATAAGGATAAAGTCCCCAGTTGCTTTGCCGTATCCAGGGGATTGACTATTGCCACCTGCCAAGGCGTACCATCCGGCTTACTGCCATAGGTAAGCACACTGCCTCCCACCGAAATGACCGCTCCCGACACTTCACTCTCTTTCAAAAAATCTGCAATCGCATCACAGGCAATCCCTTTACCTGCTGCTCCCAAATCAAGGCTCATATCTGCGGGTAAATACAAAGTGTTATTTTCTATGTTGATTGCCTCATAGCCCGTGTAGGACAGCGCCTGGCTTATTTGGTTTGAGGTGGGAAGACTAATTAACGTTGCCACGTCTGACGGCTGTGCTTCCAGTATCGTTGCACCACCTGCCTGTTGATTGTCCAGTGTTTCTCCTGTACCCTCTACCGTTTGCTGCATCAGTACTGCACCTTGTCCTGCTGCCCATGCATCAATATTCCAAAGTTCTACTACCGGGTGCATGGTAATGTCAAAGGCTCCACTACTACGTTCGGATACCTCTGTTAAAACTGCCAAATCTGCACTGAGGTTGTCCGAAAGCACAAAACCTTCTTCGCTACCTGCCTGTGCATTGATACGTGCTATTTCCGACTCTGCCGTTCTCCATGACAAAGTATCCTGCTCCAAATCGTTAATCAATCCAGTCACATCTGCAGTCACATCTTCTTCCGAAGTATACACCGTCTGGTACACAAAGGTTCCCATCGCTGTATTGACTGAGGTATATTTTAGGGTTCTGCCACAGCCTGCCCAACAACAAATGCCTGCTGCCAACAGACCGGTGCCCAATAGCTTTACAAAAATTTTCTCTCTGTTCCTCTTCATTTCAACAGATCCTTTTGTTATACTATTTGTAAGTATACCAAAAAATTTAATTGCTGACAATATAGGGAAACACCATGCCAAATAATACTAAAAATTCTGAGAAAAAGCAAATACATATAAAACAGACCGACCACGGAGCGGATACCGGGCCATGTAGCAAACCGGACTCCGCCTCGCAACATGTTTTCAAACCGGACTCCGCTATGGTTCGGGCATTGGTACTGTTATTTCTTTTGCTGGTTTTGTGTATAGTGTCGGTATTTTTTATTTTTATAAAAAAACAGCCTGCCACCGCTTGCCTTCATGCGGAAATTTACCAAAACGGCGAACTGTTGCAAACCATAGATTTATCTGCGGTAACCGAGCCCTATTCTTTTACCGTAGAATGCCCTGACAGCGGATTTAACACCATCACCGTCCGCCCCGGAGCCATCGGCATCTGCGATGCCGACTGCCCCGACAAACTCTGTGTTTCCATGGGTTACGCAGACTCATCCCTCCTTCCCATAGTATGCCTGCCCCATTCGCTGGTAATACAAATAATGGAAACTGAAGGAGAACCCATTGACGGAATGACTTACTAAAAAGAAAGGAGGCACCTATGCGCCTCAAAAGATTGACTACTCTTGCAGTTTTTACTGTGATTGCTTTAACTATATTTGTGGTGGAAAGTGTCATTCCCGTACCGGTTCCCCTGCCGGGTATCAAGCTGGGACTTTCCAATATTGTAACACTATTTTTACTTCTAAATTACAAACCGGCAGATGCCTTTTATGTACTGCTTGTACGTATTCTTTTGTCCTCCCTGTTTACGGGTGGTGCACTGTATCTGGTTTACAGCCTCTGCGGCGGGCTGTTTTGCTTTGTTATTATGTGCCTCTTACACCGTTTTTTATCAGGACATTTTATCTTTATCACCAGCATCTTTGGTGCATTGTTCCACAATATAGGACAACTGTGTGCCGCCTTTTTTGTAACCGGTACTGCAGGAGTATTTGCCTACCTGCCATTTCTGATACTAAGCGGCACCGTGACCGGGCTTTTTACGGGGTTGTGCGCCTACTATGCACAGAAATATTTGAAAAAATATGTGCCGGGTCTGGAGTAAAAAGTGATATCTACCCATAGACTAAATAGATACCCCTCCCGACGTGGATTGCATCACCCCAATCGTTACATTTAGGAATTAACTTTTGGTGGATGTTCAACTATCTGCATTGGGAGTTGTTTTTTGTATGGTTTGTTATTTGATTTGACCTTTTTGTTTCAAGTAGTTTAGAAAACCGTTGCAGCCTTCCAACACATCTTCGTATGTTTCATCAAAGTTGCCGGTATACCAAGGGTCTGCGATGTCTCCCTTACGGGAGGTAAAGTCTAGTAGTTTGTAGATTTTATGGTCATTATCGCCACCTGCGATACGGGTCATATTGCGGATATTGGCAGAATCCATACCGATGAGGTAATCATAATATTCGTAATCTGCCGGTGTCATCTGTACCGCCCGGTGGGGCACTACCGGGATACCTACCTGCCTGAGTTTTGCCACCGTTCCGTAGTGCGGGCCATTCCCTATTTCCTCGCGGCTGGTCGCCGCGGAGTTGATTTCGAAATAGGGGGTAAGGTGATTCTGTTGTACCAGGTGGGTGAAGACGGACTGCGCCATGGTGCTGCGGCAGATGTTGCCGTGGCAAACAAATAATATTTTAAGCATAATTCCAAATTTCCTTTCGTTTCTTGTCATATCTTAGTATATCGTGGCAATCTTCTGAAAATACGGGCTTTTTTTCTAGATTCTTGATGTTAGTCTACCGGGATGCAGACGCCAAATAGGGGTAAAATGGCATATCATCCCCTGCAAAAGTGGTAAAGTTGAGGGGCGTACCACTGGGAAAACAGCCAATATTCAACGAGAAATACTAATAATCTCTTGCTCCAATTTACAATTATTATTCAACATATATTGTAAAGTTTCTACATACTTCCCTTTTACAATAAGATTATCTGCCTTTACCTTATCTTTATCAGTTAGCTCTTTGCAATATTGAGTGTACTTCATTAAATCAAGTACACTCATATACAATGGTTCAAAATCAATTCCGGTTCCTTTTCTAAGATGCTCCAGAATATAAAATCCATCTGGATCAATATCCCCAAAATGATACCATTTCTTTTGCGGATTCTCTTTATTAATCCGTCGTAATAATGCTTGCTTTTCACTGTTATGATATCCTGCTAAATATATATACGTACAATTATCATCATTTACACGATGAAATGAAGTCAAATTCTCAACCGTAACAATATTTTCAGTTTCAACAGTAATACGTGTAAGTTTTTTTAACAAATTTGAAGATAATGCCACTGGTGCAGAATCAATCCGAATTATTTTTTCATCTTCAAAATCCATTGTAATCATTCCCTTAAGATAAACATATGATGGATTTGTGTAAATATTAAATTCTTCAAGTATTACTTTTTCCTGCTCTCTTACATCATCAATTCCCACCAACTTTTCCGAAAAGTCCATATAAGTACAAAGCATTTTGCAGATTTTATTTCGATATTTCTCTTCAAAAACCTTACTATCCGCCAATAATAATATTGACAACTCTCTCTCCAATAATTCTTCTTTATTCTCTAATATAAAATTTAAAATCTGCAAAACCTTTTCACACACCTCAACCGTATATATAGGCTTCTTCCCAGCCCCAATACGCTCAAGCTGCTCATTGCAAAAAGAAGTAATCAAAGTTTTTCCATTCTTGCCCCACTCCTCAAAAAATGCAATCTGTTCCTGAATAACATCCTTTTTTCTTTTTCTTTGTAACAGGTCATAATAATCCGTCAACTTTTCGCTACAAGCGACAAGCTTGGCAATAGCTCCATCTTTCTCACGAATTGTTATCAGACCAATACTCTCTAAATAACGCATCTCGGTTTCAAAATCTTTGACCTGTTCTACATCTGCAAAATCAGAAACATACTCCGACCATATAACAATCGGATCTACTGCAAAATTCTGCGGAACTAAATTGGTTCCCTCATGTGTTTTACTTCTCTCGTACCTGTCTAACAAAGCATTCAAAAGTTTTTCCTGATTAACTGTAAATTTCATTCACTCTCACTAATCCTTCCACTGCATTAGTATATCGTCCCGTGGTCACCAAACTGACTGTTGATTGAATAAACTGACCAATACTGCTAATTTTCTCTGGTGGAGCTGCATATATCACTTGGAAATCATTCTCTTCCAAATATTTTACCATCTGCTCAATACGTTCTCTCGATAGTGCTGAAAAAGCTTCATCGATAAAGGCCAAACGCGCACAACAATTTCTTCTTGGATAACACTGCAATAAACTAGCTGCCAAAATGATAAAATATGGTGTCTGCTTTTCACCATTCGATGCAGAGCCTTGCTTTTTGGAAAGATCCGCTGTTATTTCCTCTCCACCCTGATGACTTGTAATCTCCATGTCATAAGTGAAATATTTTCTATAATCTGTATATTCTGCCTCATCCTCTTCGTTAAGGATCATATTCATAAACTCCTGAATGTCCCTTTCCATCTCTTCATCGTCTCGACTAGAATTCATGTATATTTCCGGTGAATTCATATAATTCTCCAGTTTCTTACATATACGGAAAAATAGCATTCTTTCTGGCTTCTCATCCATCTTAAATTTATAAGTGTCCTGTCCAAAAGGAATTTGCTTCAACTCACGATTAATTGCGTCAATTTCTCGTTTTGCCTCTCCTATGGTTTCATTTATTTCAGCAACAAAATCATTCATAAATGCACTTTCCAGTTTCTGAGCCTGCTCAACCAAACGACTATGTGCCTCTTCAATTTTCACATTAGCAATATTGCGATACTCTTCACGATAAAATGGGATATAACCGATTCCTCGTTTATTAATATCAATTTCTGATATCCTGCAATAATCCAACTGTACATTTTCCATAGCTTTTATACAAGCATCTAAGTCAGTTCTTAAATTTTGCACTGTCTTTTCAGTAATAACTCTTATCTCACCACGTTTTGCATGCAATTTACTATACTCTTCCAACATAGCATTTTCCAGTTCAATATGAGTCATTCTGATTTCGTCATACATATTCTGTTTCGAATGAATTTCACCAGCTATAGTCTTTTTACGTTCTAGTTCATTTTCCAATTCCTTTTTACATTCGCCTATATCCGAGTCAATCTTACTTCTTCTTTTATCAATCTCATTAAAAGCATTCTGGGCATCCTGTTGTTCCTGAAGGACTGCAAGAAATTCTGGATTCCCCTTTATTTGCTTTATATTATCTTCATACTTACGTTTCTTCTCTTGATTTTCAACAAATAAATCCGGCGCTTCCAACTGATAATTGGTTAATTCAAGATCAACACTTCGCAAAGAACCAATTTTTCCACATACTTTTTCGAATGTGTCATTTTTATGATTATACATCTCCTGTGTTACACGCTTTTGCTCCAACACGGCCTTCTTTTGCCATTCAATCGCATCCTGCCCTAAGCATATCTGCGTCTTTTTTATATTCATGCATGCAACCGAATAACTCTTTGCCAACATACCATCCTTCATTAGACCACCTTTGGGATATTCATGCAATTCCTCTAATGTCTCACACAAATGAATTCGATTCAACAAATAGTTAGCATATCTTCTAGCATAAACATTAGGTATTACCAATTGTTCTGCAGCAGATCCCTTTATAACTTCTGAATCCGGTAGCTTGTCCGTAATGACTACATTTGCCACGTGTAATTTCTTTTCCTGCAAAACCTTCATGGCTTCATGACAATATTGACCATCTACAATAATATAAAATCTTTTGCGTCCCAAGAAAGTCTCGATTGCCCTACGCCATGACACATCCTTTATTGACTGCACTAACTCCGCGAAAGTACGAACCTCTGTAGCAATCCCCCTTTTTGCAAACTCATCCTTTATCACCTGCTTGGCATTCACTATTTCCTCTGGAAAAATTGCCTGATTCGATTCAAGCGTCTTGAGCTGTTGCTCCAATTTCACAAGTTCCTGTTTTAACGCATTCAATTCATCTTCAAGATGAACTTTCTCCGTTCCCAAATCATTTTGTAACTTCTCAACAGAATCAATGAAAAAAATTAACTCCTTACGTTTTTTATCCACAGAATATCCTTCATCTGCTATATGCAATAAATACCTTTTACTTTCTTCAGCCCATTCCTTTATTGTCCATGAAATTTCCGCCGTCAAAGATTTTTGCAACCGTAATAGCTTTGCAACCTTCTCCTCCTCTTGCTTTATACTAAATTCCAGCAGATTAATCTGATTCTCTAGATTTTGTATAGATGTTTGCATTCCTTGATAAGCATCATTTGATTCCGCAATCTGTAGTCTCTTTCGTGCTTCCTCAAAGAGTCCCTGAACATTTTCCCTCTGCTTTTCCAATTCTAATTTCTTTTGTTCTAACGCAACTAACCGAAACTGAATATCTTCTCTCTCTTTTTGTTTTACCAACAATTCCTGATAACGCAATAACATTTCACGAATATCCAGATTCCTTTTCCTGGTTTCATATTCCTGAATTTTGCATTCTACCTCTTCCAACTTCTCTTTGCCGTCTCGCAAATCCTCATAAATCTTTTTGATATGCTCAAACTGCTCCCGCTGTTGCCTAAGTTCTTTAAGTGAGTTAACTGTTCCCGGTTCCAAAACACATTCCGCAATGAACTGATCGATATTATTCTCCGGATTAAACGCCATCATTTTAATCAACTTGGAACGATATTTACTTACTTCACATCGCAGACCTAAAGCTCTCACTATCTGCTCCGTCCCACGCTCTCTACCCATAAACTCGGCAGACTTCATTCGAACTCCTTTAAGCTGTAATAGACTTTTAGGCGTAACATACAAATTTTTACCTTCTATATTTACGAAATTAATGTCTTCTATCGTAGCATTTTTACATATAAACCAACTACTGGTAGGATTCGACACCTCATCCTGCGACTCGATACATACACCAATCACCATATTCTCCTGCTCACTTGGTGACCAAAACTCCATCGCCACATAACTTATTATTTGTCCCTGGCGCAAATACCTCATTGCACCATTACTTTTGGTATCTCCTCTAACATACCCCTTTACCGTTCTGTCTCTGTCTTTCGCCGCCTTATTAAATTGTGTATTACCTGTAAGCAAATAAGTCATTGCATCCAAGATGGTAGACTTACCGCTACCATTCACGCCGGTAAACAAAGTAGAACCTTCCAATTTGATACTTACGTTTTGAAAACGAGACCATTGAACCAACAATAATTTTGTTGCTGTTTTTCTATTCTGCGTCATCCTCTGTATCCTCCGTTTCTGCTCCTTCTTTTACCAACATCCTCTTTTCCGTAGCTTCCACAAACTTTTTAAATTCTTCTGTATCTAACGCAAATTGTAAAGACGCATACAATCGAATCAAACAATCAGCCTCTCCAATTTTTCCATTTACATCAATCAAGTTATATTTTGATAGCAAATTCAATATATTAGCCATTGTTGTTTTATCTAACGGTTCTTTCATTCCATACTTTTCTAATGCAAACCTTAGATCTGTCATCGAAACAATAATAGTCTGTGCCAGGCTCCCGCTTCGTAATCTATCCGCATATAGTGTCCACAGGCAGCATAAAACCATACTTTCAGCCTTTTTCAGTCCCAATCTGTTCGCTTGTATTTTACCGTTTTCTCCAAAATCAGCACAGTTACGAAGCATAATTACTCCATTTTCCCGATCAAGTACAATATCAAAGCCAATAAATGAAAAATATTGCGTAAAAATTTCAGGACGCTTCGACGCAAAATAGTATAACTTTTTATTCTCTTCGTCTTTATCCCGAACAATAAAAGTCTGTTTTAAAAGCCTTCTGCAACTTCTTTGAAACATATCCTTCTCCGAAGATGTCAGATCCTCCCACATAGTTTCTATACTCATTAAGATTCCTCCCTAGCAATTTTAAATCGACGCAAAATCATATCATTTACTTCATAATATCCATCCAATAGCTCTACAGCAAATCCATTGTCCTTAGCATACGCAATCGATGAAAGATTGGTCAGCATGTCCCCTTTACTATTTAACGGTAATTCATCACTGTTAATTTCCCCACTATCACCTATCTTCTTTTCCAAATAAATCTTCATTAAATCTCTCGAATATGGATTATATGCTTCTTTTTGCTGAGCCTCCCTTGCTGTCTGGATTGCATCCTCTGTCATTTCCTCTATTTCAGATACTACCGGCACTTTAATTGTTTGATTTTGTCGTGGATACCGAATAGAACCCTCATCAATAAATTCATGGCGATTCATAGTAAATAGAACGTCCATATCATCCGGCAAAACATCCTTCATAGAAAGCTCTGTCAGTTCTTCCATTATAAACCGCATTGTGCGCTCAACATTTCCTCGCACATCCTTTTCACGATTCCTAATAAATCTGGCTCTTCCTACGGCAATTTGAAGATAAACATTTATTTTGTGTTTAATGTCCCTCATGATCTGATCATAATCTTCAACCAAAAACCGCTTTGTCGCCTGTATCATATCCAACACGGCATCCTGAGCCTGCACATAATCAATATTTTCTTCTTTGCAACAATCTTCCACCATTCGTCCAAAAACAGTATCATCTACAATCATTGCATCCAATTTCGTCTTAATAAACATTCTGTAGATATGTATGTTCTGTTGTTTCGTCAGTCTGGAATATTCTCGAATAAAATTTCCTTCGCAATATTCCAAGATATTCTCAGTCAGACTCTCCAAAGTCTTTTCCTGAACCATTTTCTCGATAATCTTACGAATGAATGTAGATAACTTCTTTAATGCTTTTGATAAATCTCTGGCATTTTTATTAATATTCTTTATTCCATTTACATATGGATTCTCTTTCCACTGCTCTGCATTGTTTAAAGTATTGTATATATTATAAATATAACTAGAAAACTCCTCTTGCTCAGGTTTTTCCAACTGATTTAAAAACTCAGCAAGAGCAATTCCGTTTTCAGTCATCACAATCTGCTTTTCATAAGTAGCATCATCAATTTCTTCGTCCAACCAGCCAACTTCTTTCGAAAGAAACTTTCGTATTACAGCTCCCGCCATATCATTTGCTGTTCTATCTCCACTGTACTCATCATGCGATAATTCCACATGATTTTCCAAAAAATAGATTGCTAATGTATCTCTTATTCTGTTTCGTGGAATACGATAACTAATTTCTCTTTCATACTCTTTGTAAATCAGTTGAATACAATCCGAATAGATTCTTTGATTACTTCCACTCGCTAAATTATTAAAAAATCCTGTTGGAATCACATTAAAAACATGAAACATAAAATATATCCGCCTCCATATTTTTCATGTATTTAGTACAAAACTTCTTGCCTATAAGTTTGTTTTATCAATTATGAACTATTTACTGTCCAATTTTCAGGACTTATTACAACTCCAAACTATTCTCTTTCATAAGAAAGTCATAGATGCTCATGGTTGTAATTCCATCCTCATCTCTCGTCACGTTCATAACATCCTTAACTAGAATTATCTTCTTAAAGGAATCATTTACATTAACCAGCGACGCCTTCTCCTGCATTCTTTTCTCTTCTGTCGGCATGCTGAATGCAGACTGAAGATAATAACGCTTACTTCCAAGATTCGCTATAAAATCAATCTCCAAATAAGTTCTCTCTGTTTTTCCTTCTGCATTTAAACCTCTTTTTTCTACAACACCCACATCCACAGAATATCCTCGACTACGCAACTCGTTATACACGATATTCTCCATGATATGTGTTTCTTCAATTTGTCGAAAGCCTAATCTTGCATTCCTCAACCCTACATCCTCAAAATAGTACTTCAACGGAGTACCAATATACCTTCTGCCCTTTACGGTGTAGCGATTCGCTTTGTTGATAACAAAAGCATCCTCCAAGTACTCAATATACTGCCTGATTGTATTAGCACTGATATTTGACTGTATCACGCTCTTAAAAGTCGCTTCAATTTTAGGCACATTTGTAAGAGAACCGATTGCTGAGGCAAGAACATTCACCAATGCCTCCAATTCCTGCGTCTTTTCAATGTGATGTCTTTCAATAATATCCTTCAAATAGGTCTCTTCAAACAACCTGGTCAAATAATTAACCTTCTGCTCTTCGGTCTTCATCGTCACAGTCAGAGGCAAGCCACCATAAACAACATACTCTGCCCATCCATGATACATATCACCCTCATATACTTGCATGAATTCCTTAAATGTTAATGGATAAACATGAATTTCATCACCTCTGCCTCGAAACTCTGTAATAATATCCTTGGATAAAAATTTGGAGTTACTTCCGGTTACATAAACATCCGCATTTTTAATGTGGAGCAACGAATTCAATACTTCTTCAAATTCTTCTAATAACTGAACTTCATCCAACAAAATGTAATACTGTTCTTCATCTGTAATCCTAGACTCAATATAGTCCAAAATAGCATCCGGATCCCTATATTTCTTATCCTTTCTTTGATCCAACTCAATAGACACTATGTGATTCTCATCTATACCTTGCTCCAATAAATAGTTTTTGAAAATTGTAAAAAGCAAATATGATTTCCCAGACCTTCTAATGCCGGTTACTACTTTAATCATTCCATTATGCATTCTATTTATTAAGTCATTCAAATATTTATCTCTTTTTATATCCATGCCCAAACTCCTTTTTGATTATTTTTGACATTTGTGACAAATTTCTTCAATACTATTATACACCTCTTGGTGCACACAAGCAATTTGTTATTGAATATTTTTGACACATATGCCAAAGTTATTCATCGTGTGCACTAAAAAAAATAATTCAAAATCTGTTTCGGTTTATTTCATCATCCAAATATACCATTTTATAATTTTCACTTTGCATAGCGTATCTCTCTTTATTCGCAAGAACGATACCCATTTTGATGCAACATCTAATCATAAATTTAATATAGTTGTCTGTATGTGTATATCCCATGTATGCGCAACGGTGGATACTATATATGTAACCTATCATGGCTACTTCATAACACTCGGCAAAAGCCTCTTCGCTTTGCCTTATCCCATAAATTTTAAGTATTTTATGCAAATACGGGTCACCATATACTTCATATGGATATTCATTATACAATTTTGTAATTTCTTCCGGTATAATCAGCGCAATTCTTTTAATCGTGTTAGGCATGTACACTTCTACATGTTTTTCACATAGTTTAACCCTGTTCTTTACATAATAGTCCCGTTGATATTTTTTACTCATCTATACTAATCACCGCCCCCGGATGACTCAATTGGTACTCTACAATCGCATTAAGAAATCTTTGCCCGTATTTCTCAAACTTCATAGCGCCAACACCGGATACATTTAACATCTCTGCCTTATTTTGCGGTACTTTCACACACATATCAATCAATGTTTTATCACTGAAAACAATATACGGAGGCAATGCCTCTTCCCGGGCGATTGCAAGTCGAAGGCTTCTAAGTTTTTCAAACAGGTCATATCCCGCACCAGTAAGTGCATCCGTCTTTCTCTTCTTGCCGGATTTCTGTTTCGCAGGCTTTTCTTTTTCCTCATACATCTTAACTATAATTTGCGTATAAGGATTTTTCAGCGGTGAAATGTCCCCCATTTTGAGCACACTGTACTGTTCTTCTGTCTGGTACAGATATCCGTCCAGAATAAGCTGATTTAGCAATATTCTTAATGCGGCCTCGGAATACGCACTTAGCTTTCCATAGGATTTATAATTTACGGTTCCTAATTCCTTTAATCGGGCTCTGTTCGCTCCCATTACCGTTCCTAAAACAATTGTCAGACCGTAACGCCCTCTTGTTTCTGCCACACAATTGATCATCCACTTTGCCGCCTCTGTCATATCCACTTCCCGATACTCTCTATGACAGTTGCCACAATTATCACAAGGGCCTGATGTCTTTTCTCCAAAATAGTCCAGTATATAATTTCTCAAACAGGACGTGGTTCTACAGTACCCCTCCATAACCTGCAAACGTCTCAAATCTCTTTGTTGTATCAGTTCGATATCCTCCATGGGAATATCACTAAAATCTTTTCTCTCCAGTAAGAATTTGTTAATTATGATATCTTGTGCAGAAAACAACAATATGCATTGAGACGGCTCTCCATCTCTTCCAGCACGGCCTGCTTCCTGATAATAGTTTTCCATGCTCTGCGGCATATTATAATGAATCACATAGCGGACATTGGACTTATCAATCCCCATACCAAAGGCGTTTGTTGCCACAATAATCGGAGCCCGGTCATAGATAAAATCATCCTGACTTTTCTTTCTGGTCTCATTATCCATTCCGGCATGATACTTGGTTACAGGCACACCTTTCTTAAGTAACTTTTCATGTACCGCATCAACATTTTTACGGGTTGCACAGTAAATGATGCCACTTTCATTGGGATGTTTTTCTATATAATCAATGACAAACTCATCTTTTCCTCTTATGCTTTCCACTCTGTAATACAAGTTTTCCCGGTCAAACCCAGTCACCACAATATTCGGATTTTGCAGACTTAAAATACATGCAATATCATTCTTTACCTCTTCCGTAGCCGTTGCGGTAAATGCACTCAAGATGGGTCTCTTTTTCAAGCTTTTTACAAAATCAATGATTTTTAAATAACTTGGTCTAAAATCCTGTCCCCATTGGGATATACAATGGGCTTCATCCACCGTCACCATGGAAATATCTACTTTCTGCGAAAATCTTACAAAATCCCTGCTTTCCAAACGCTCCGGTGCAACATATATTATTTTATAAGCGCCTTCTGACGCCTTTTCCAGTGCTTTGGATATCTGGCTCTCCGATAAGGAAGAGTTAATAAATGCCGCATGCACGCCGGCCTCATTAAGTGCCTTGACCTGATCCTGCATTAAAGAAATCAATGGCGAAATCACAATAGTAATTCCGGAAAATAATAGTGCAGGAACCTGATAACATATCGATTTTCCTGCACCTGTAGGCATAATTGCCAAAGAATCCCTTCCGGCAATTATGCTATTAATGATTGTTTCTTGTCCCTCTCTAAAAGAGTCATAGCCAAAATATTGTTTTAAGACTTCAGTTGCGTTCATTTGTAGATTCTCTCCCCTAGTATCAACTCAAGAAATCATTCAGTAAAAACACTTTTATGAATGATTTAAGTTATATGTTTCCTAATTTCATTGCCCCCTCGTCACTCCAACGCACACTTTATCTTCTCAATCAATGTAATATCCGCTGGTAGCCATTCTACAGAATCCAATTCTTCCCTCGTCAACCATTTGGCTGCTTCATGCTCCTTTAGCACCAAATCACCTGAGACAATCTCTGCCCAGAAGCAATCCATGGAAAGGTGGAACGTGGGATAATCGTATTCTATGGTGTCTATTAGTTCTCCGACTATTATTTCTGTTTCCAGTTCTTCTCTTATCTCACGAATCAAAGCCTCTTGAGGCGTTTCTCCTGCTTCGATTTTTCCACCGGGGAACTCCCAGCCACCTTTGAAATCTCCGTAGCCTCTTTGGGTGGCGAAGATGAGGGGGGTGCCGTTTTCGGTTGTTGTTTTTATGATTGCTGCTACTACGCGTATTGTTTTCATGTTAAGTCTCCTCGTTTTGCAAAGCAATTTTCCGAAGTAAAATTTATGCCTTTGCCCACTTATGCAGGCAGAAGCTTTCACCTCTTACTCATTTACTATGTATTCGTATAAATCCTCACGTACCGGAACATCCAACAGCCATTCAATTTCAACAGCAGTCTTGTCCGTATTCGGCATTACAAATTCTCTTACTTTACCACTTGCTTGCATATGTCCTAAATAATAAAATTCTTTAGAAATCTTATCGTCCTTATTTTTACGCACAAACAAATGCACCTGTATTCCTTTTTCGGTAGCATGTAAAAAGTTCTGTACATCCTCGGATGCAATGCTTCTTCCAGATTTCGATATTGCAATCAGGCTACTACTGCTTGTAAAGTGGTCTTCGTATTTAGTCGTGTCACTAATATCCTCTGACTTATCGTAGTTTATAAATACCGGGAATGTTTTGGTCTTTTTATCATACTTATATCCGCCAATATTCAACGGCACTTCGTTTGTTTCCCAATTAAGCAAGCGACATACATCCTCATATGTATATTTCTGATATAATACGAAATCTGTTCCCCGGTATGTGTCAGAAAAATTACGCTCATAACGGCTGATACCAAATTCAATAAGCTCTTTCAAAATCTCATAGAAATCCTTATTGGCAAGCATTTTCTCAAAGGACTTAGAAACATGATAATCAGTCCCACTATCTTTTTCAATAAAAACACATTCTGCATATGTATTCTTGCTTGCACCAGCAGGGAACTCATTTGTCATGATGTTAATAATGTTATCCTTCTGGTCCTCACTCATTTGAATACCATAATCAACTCTGAGTTCTTCTTGTAGTCCAGCAAAAAGCATTAATCTATGTGCATAAGCAAGCATTCTGTTCAGAAGACGCAGTTCTTGAATTCGTTTACCACTAGCAAGCTTTTTAGATACAAATTCAATCACTTTTTCCTCTTCTGGCGCTAATCTAACTTCATATTCCTTTTCATATTTCACGAGAAATTTGTAATAGCTTCCTAGACTATTGTTATCAAAAATTCGAAGGACATCCATCTCACCATAATCATCAAAATCTCTTAGTCTTGGAATTCTGCCAAGCTTATTTTTAAGATTGGTATAGTTCTCTTTGATGAGCTTAATATCACTGAAGTTAGCATTATCAACCGCTGCAAAGATGCGCTTTCTGCTAATCTCATCAAAATGAATCGTACTAGCCCCCGGAATCACGCGACCGCCTTCCATCAAGTATCTTCTAATATTATCCTTGTTATAACTTCGGTCTCCTGATAGCGCAATCGGAATCATAAAATTGTTCTTGTAATTACCGATAAAATCGAGAATAACTACATATTCTTTCTCCGATGCCTTTCTAAGCCCACGACCTAACTGCTGAATAAAGACAATTGGAGACTGTGTAGGACGAAGCATAATAACTTGATTCACTTCTACAATATCAGTACCTTCAGAAAAGATATCCACAGTAATAATGTAGTCCAAATAGTCATCTTCTTCTGACTGTACATCCATTGTCAAACGCTCAATTGCTTCCGCTCTTGTTTCTTCTGAATCAGCACCGCTTAACGCAATTGTCCTTAATCCTTGCTCATTGAACTTCTTAGACAATTCTCTGGCTTCATCTATTCTACTGCAGAAAATTAATCCTTTCACTCTATCGCCAGAATATCCAAAGTAAGCCGCCTGCTCCATAACATATTTCACACGGTCATCGCTGGTCAAATATCTGAAATTTTCAAGCTGCTCTTCTTTTGAATTCCCCTCATCAGATATCATTGCCAAATCAGTAATTCCAAAGTAATGGAACGGACACAACAAATCCTCATCCATTGCTTGCTGCAATCGAATTTCGTATGCAATATTATGGTCAAAAATTTCATAGATATTGCGTCCTTCTATATTGTCATCACGCTTGTCAGGTGTCGCTGTCATTCCCAGCGTAAACTCCGGCGTGAAATAATCCATGACACATTTATAACTTCCTGCACTGGTATGATGCGCCTCATCATAAATACATGCATCAAAATAATCTCTTGGAAATCTCTCCAAGTTCTCTTGTTTACTTAATGTCTGAACTGTTGCAAACACAAAATCCGCTTCATAATCATGCTTAATCCCGGACACTAAACCGGTCTTGATTCTACTGCCAAATACCCTCTCAAACGAAGCTTTCGCCTGTTTCGCAATTTGGTTTCTATGCACCAAAAACAGAACTCGTTTGAATCCCAGTTCTCTCATTGCAAAAGCAGAAGCATAGGTTTTTCCTGTACCCGTAGCAGAAATCAACAATGCCTTATCCACACCTTTGTTTCTTAATTCCAACAAATTATATATAAACGCTCTCTGCATAGAATTAGGCTGTAATTTATATGCCTCAACAGAAGGAAGCGCCTCACTCTTTGCAATTCGTTTCTGCTCTGCAACCATCTTATTAAACAGTTGCTTTTCTTCGTATTTTCTTCTATATTCCTCGATAAAATCCGCATACGGTCTTGTATATTCCGTTGCATTCCAAAGCTTCTCAAATTCCGACAAAACAGAGCCTACCATTTCACCTTTATTGGTAGACACAAGCTTTGTATTCCACTCCATGTTTCGCGTCAATGCATCCTGTGTCAAATTGGAGCTACCAATGATGAAACGATACTCTTCATTCTTTTGGAAGATATATCCCTTTGTGTGGAATCCACTTCCTGCACGTTCTGTCTGATACATACGAAGTTCAATGTTAGAAAGGCTCGCTATTGTATCTAACGCCACCGGATCACTGAAGCTAAGATAATCTGTAGTCAATATTCGGCCTTGTACACCTCTTCGCTCTAATTCTTGCAATGTCTGTAAAAGCGGAGTAATGCCACCTCTTGTGATAAAAGCAACGCTAATCGCAAAGCTATCACATCTAAGCAATTCGTCTTCGATTGAAGAGAATACCTTCTGACCATTCTTGTTGTCGTTGTAAATGAACTGCGGCCTATATGCTAAATTAGAGTTATACGAACTATCTATAAATGCTGTATTTAAACCGTTTTGAAGTTCTGTTATTTTTTCTTCGGTCATCTGTTATTCCTCATTTCCAACCCAATAAATTTTATTCTTAAACCCGCCTCGTTTTTCTCGTTTAGACTCTCGCACCTGCAGTAATTCTTCCACAGTATGTCCTCGTCCTTCACATATTGCAAATAACACCTCAAGGACATCTGCCATTTCTTCAATGGACTTATCAGCCTGATACTCCGCCACCTCTTCATTTAACTTCTTATCAAGTTCTTTCAAGTAGTCTTCATTTGATAAAATTTTAATAATCGGATTTTTACCATCGTTTTTTATAATTTCCGGAATTCTATCCCTCACCAATTTTCCCATCACTACACCTCTTTCATTTTCTTTGGCTGCCATATAGTATCATAACCATTTATCTTCGCCCAATAATAAACTGCCCTAAGATTCTGTGCACTATAAGTACCCATATCCTTTGCTTTTTTATTTACCAAAACAATCTTCTTGTTTCTATCCAACAATTTTTCCAAATAAATAATCGATGCAAGCTTATCATTCTTTTGTAAATTACAAGTCGGACATGCCAGAACTAAATTCCACATCTTATCATCTTTAATAAATGCTCTTGGAACAAAGTGGTCTACATGTACTTTCTGTCCATCGTTCGATAGTTTCTTACCACAATAAAAGCAGCTTTCATTTTCAAATTCTTCAAAAAGAATCCTTCGATATATAGAAAGATTTTCTCTTTCAGAACTCTTATCAATTTTTGTAAGCAGATGGTCCATTACTGAATCATCATTTATCTTTTCAAGATACTTAGCCCACTCATAATAGTTCAGCTTTTCAATCGCCAACTTATGCTTACAAACAAATTGGTACATCTGTGGATTGATTTGCAGCCATTCTTCTTTTCTGGAAAACGAATAGAAAAGCCCTTTAGTATCCCCAAACAAAGCACCTACAACATTTACTTTGCATTTGCTCTTAATCCTCTTGCAAACCTCTATCTTGGCTTCATCAGAAATACTTTCAAAAGGAATCTCCGGTGTTATTGTATATTTCACCGCTGTTAAATTTAATGCTTGCTCCAAATATGTCCCATCTGAACGCTCACTAACTGGCTGCTGCCTGATTCCATGCTTTAACACCAAATTCCAATACACCTCTGTGAAAGTTCCAAAAAGCTGGTCAAAGGTCAACGTCAGATTTTCATCTACATTATAAAGGTTGTCCATAATTGCTTTCAAAAAACCAAACTTATAACTACTGGAATTCTTTGAACGAGATGAGAACAGATTACTAAATGCAGACCACATCTCATCGTCCGACAATGCTCTATTTTCATATCGTCCTTCTGCAAGATCATAACCTGCCATAACTTCCTCTCCTTATTAAATCAGCATACAGTAATCTATTCTTATATCTTTAATCAACACCATTACTATTTGCTTTTCTTTTTCAAATAATGCTCTTCATATTTCTTTCTAAATGTTGCTGCTAACTGCTGAGTGTTCTTCTCCATAAGATTATCCCACATATCGTTCTCATATGTTCGAATCTTTATAGCCGTATACACCAAGTTTTTATCAACATTACAGATTGCATCTAAGATTGCTTCAACATATAAATAATTACTGCTATCTTTACAACAGAACATTCCTACAGTAGTAAATAACGTCATTAAAAAGGCTTTCGTCTTAGTTGTCACGTTCATATCTATTGCTATTTCTAACATTCCCTTAGCCAATTTAATAAGATACTTTGTTAATTTTCCATTACCTTGCTTTATGCTATATATCGTAAACCATCCAATAGTATTAGAGCATCTCCGTACACCTTCCTCAAAGTCATTCTCTATACAATTTGTAGCAATATTAAATAAACCTTTATACAGCTTTTCTTTACGCTCTGGATAATTATTTACAAAATATAATTCCTTGTTTTCCTTAAGGAAATTAGAAAATAATTCAATGACATAAAGCACTACAATATAACCATCCGAATCTGAGTGTTTAGCCAAATCTGCCAAATCAGAAATAACTCTATCACCAAAATCTTTGGAGATAGCTCGTTTTTTATCTAATTCATTTAAAACATCTTCAATTTCACTAAAAACAATTTCCAAATATTGCTTATTGTTAAGTCTCTTGGTTCTTTCCACCAACCAAATATACAAATCAAATAATGCAATCTGCATATCCTTATTTCTTGCTTCTGTATTAAGTATACATGCATTAACACTCTTAATTACTACAAAGAATAAATTCAAATTGTCATTAATAATACATTTATTAAGCAAATATCTGATATCATTACAGATAGTTTCATACTCCTCCTTCGAAGATTGTCCTTCATCAAACTTTTCTTCAAATCTAGGCAAAAACATGTAGCCGTTATAGTGGTCCTTCATTTCTATAACTTCTACAAGCAATCTGATATGATATTCGTCAATATCAATCTCTCTTGGATCGTCTTTCCGTTCCAGCACCTCTTTTATACAATAGAATTTAAACTCTGTCCAAGCAACATCGTTACCTCTGTCCTGCCCGTACTGAAAAATCGTTTCAAAAAATTGAACTAGTAATTTCTTATTATTTTGTTTTACTATGTCATTAAAGTACAATGCATAATAAACTTTTATATCTACGAATCCCTTGCTTACTCTACATGCTACGCTAGTAAACTTCTCAAACACTTCATAGATATAGTCATACACTTCTCCTTCTTTGCAATTCAATAATCCGTACACATTTAAAGATGCAAAATATTTAAGATTTATATTGCTGGAAAGAAAATTTAAAGACGTTGTGATCGAAAACAACTTATCCAACATATATTCAATCCATTCTTTTTTTCCATCATCTATTAAATTTTTTAAAATACTTGTATAAATACTAAAAGTCTCAGCAACTACCCTATCTTCATTGTCTTCTTGCGCATGAAAAGTCAGTATACTCATCTTCTGGATATATTTCTTGAACCACTCATATTGATTTGTTTCAATACAAAACTCTATATTACTTATTTGCTGTAAAGCAATTTCATCTATAAGCAATTCTGAACTAATATCTTTACACAATTCTAATTGATATACACCTATATTTACGATCCTTCCAAATGCGTCTTCGATTTCACTTTTGTCCGTTCCTTCTTCAATTAATCCTATTGAATTTTTCAAAAAATCACGAAATATTTCTCCAGTCCTTGTAGATATATTCTGAATAACAAAATATTCCTCTTTTACAATACATTCGTCTAAAACGTACTTGATATCTTTAAATATTCCTTTTTTTACACTATTTTCATTATTAGTAAGCTTGAGTGATATTTCATTACAAAATTCATCTATATATGTATTAACCATCAACGTTTTACTCGTATCATAAATATTCTTCAAAATAATAAAGATGGTAAATAGCGACGATGTTGCATACCAAAAATTTTCAATAATACCACCGTTTTTAATAATGACAAAACACCCAAAAATAATGCAGTAAATTATATATGTTATATTATACTTCATTTGTGGAAGGTACTTATTCTTTATAAATTTCAAAGGATATCTATCTTTATATATTTGCAGAAAGAGCAAATAGCATGTTACCCAGAAACCTGCTATCACAGTCACCAAAGTAAACAATATTCTATTAACTTCATTAAAAACCGTACTATTAGATTTCAAAACCACGTCAAGAATTGCCGATGCAATAGCCAAAAATATTAATGTTATTAATCCGATGTACTTTTTAATTTTTTTCATACGCAAATCCCCTTTACATTTTATTCTTTTGCAAATATATTTCCTTCAAATCCTCTATCGCCACCTCAGGAGCCATCGTATGAAACATCAAATAATTTCGTTTCATTGTTTCCACAGGAGCTTGTTTGTATATTGCTTTACTGGATTCTTCTGTATAGTAATGCCAATATCTATAAATGTATCCAATCCAATAAATCACATCCTTGGAATACACTTCACCTTTCTCATCCAATTTATCCCCTGCGGCCTCCATAACCTCTTCGAGCAAATATTCTTCTCCTGCCCACTGCATACGGTTGTAAGTAGAGTCCAAAGCCTTTGCAGTTTCAGAATTCATGAACGCCTTTATAAAGCTAGCACTTCCCAACTGTCTATCTACAGAAAGTTCAAATAATCTACCCTGAATATCACACAGTTTTAATTGTATTTCGTTCATGATTTGCCTCCTGCCGCTTGGTCTAAAATCTCGTCAAAAAACAATCCTTCTCTACGATAGTTCCTACAGATATCATTTGCCAATGAAGAACCTTTTACACGATTTGCCTCTGAGACTTCCTTCATAAACAATTTCTCTAAATAAGAAATTGGGATTTCCTTTTCAATCCGCACTGCATCACATCCCTTTTGTGTAACTGCAACATACTGTTTTCCAAGTTCCAATGCAGACAAACTATTTATTAACGCCGCATCAGTTACGTTTCCAATGAAGAAGTTGTCAATAACAAAGAACATTCTGTCATTTGCGATGCTTCCGATAACCAAGTCTTTATCCTTGGTCATTTCTTGATACTTGCTATAAAAAGGTGTTCCTTTTATTTTTTCCATTCGTCCTCTATGATATGCGACAATCATCGCCCATTCCAAATCAGCCGGAACATCTAATACAGCAAGGTTATCCACTGATATGGAAACAATATAAAACTTTGCACTCTCATAATCACAAATTAGTGTAAGTGCTTGGCTCGGCTCAGTTCCCATATAGAATCCTTCTCCGAAATCGCACTGTTTTCGGCTCAGTGGTGCAATATCCCCCTCTATTCCTGATTTTGAACCGTGATACAGCAGCACTCTCCCTTTTTCAAGCTTAATGCTTCCAGAAGCTGCTTCTATCTTCTCTAAAACCATATCGTATACCGGAACATCATATTCCTTGCATAAATCATATATTTTATCCTGTGCAAGCTTATTTGGTAACGCACGCCCATTTTCCCAACGGTTTACAGTCGCAAACGTTACATTCAAAAGTTCTGCAAATTCCGTCTGATTCATATTCATATGTGAGCGTATTTTCTTGATTAAATCTTGCATAATATCATCTCCATGTCTCATTACAACTTATAACATTTGTTCTAATATAAATTATATAAAATGTTATACGATAAGTCAATCTATATAATAAGACACTTGTAAGAAATATAAGACACAATATGTTGACTGCAGGCACCCGTAGTCATGCTGCAAGGCAATAAGAAAAGGCACAGACTCACAGAACATCGTCCTACAAACCTGCGCCTTGTCGGCAAAGTAGCCTAGCACGACTACCTCCTCCAGTAAACATATTGAATATTTTTGACGCAAGCGACAATTTTCTTCAACACAAACTTTTCTTAGTAACATATTTTTATCTATAGTAACATCACTCATGTTACTTTGTGCCATTTTATGTTACTTCTGATTTTTTTATTCCCAACGAAACATTTTTCATTTACTCCTAATATATCCGGTGTTATCAAAAATTTCTCTTGATTCTCCCACCAAAGCTGGGTAATATGAATTCATGAAGCGGGTTTTGTGTCGTGTACAGCCTTATGTCTCAATCGGGTAGCTCGTTTCTTTTTTATTCTCTTCAATAAAATCTGGCAAATCAATGTTATCACTCAAAAAAAGCAATTCATTTGTATATACCGTTTTAAAAAACGGGCCATTTTTATTTGCTAAATTATTCTTATTTTTTGAGTGCATTCTCAAATAATATAATTCCAATATCCTTAATGCCCCTACTGAAAATATCGCATTTTTTAAATTGGCTTTTGAATAATGCTCCTTCCTTTCATGCTTTATCTTTTGATAGTCTTTCCACCAAAATAATTTTCCTGTATCCGACCAACCTCTAAACGGAAATATATCTATCTTAGATCTATCTATTCGAAGCCATGTTTCTTCAATTTGAGGAAACTTTTCTAATATTATTCTCATATATGTATCTATGTTTTCATTCTTACCCTTGGGCTTATATGAAGAATCTATTAGCATACATAATTCTTTAAAGATAACATCCGCTTCTGCACATGCAACGTTAATAATTTTCGCATATTCCTGTGAATACGTACTGAAATTCTCCTCGCATGGCTCAACATATTCAACCGTTTTATACAGTTCTCGCTCAATACTCATATAGTAATCCCAGAAAAAATCCACTCTATTAATATCAGACATATCTTCTCCCTCAACTGCACCTTATCTATTGTTTGCATTCCACTTCTAAAATATTATTATCTTGAAACTTACCTATACTGTTCTTATGAATAATAGCTCTGAAAACAATTTTGACAAATAACTTTCTATTGTATAATCCTCAACGCTTATAGCTTCCTCATCTACTATTTCCAAATGAACATTATACTGCATCAGCCTCATACATACATTGTTCTTTCTTCTATCTGGCTCTAAAGTATATAACTCATTATAGTATTGCTTTTTAGAATCCCCTTTACCGTTTTCTTCTGTATTTACCATCTCCTCCTTTGACTCTGGCAAAATCTTTTTCAACATTTCTGTTATATATATTTGCTTATCAACAGCATTGATCCAATACGCATTCAATATATATCCAAAATCAACAATATTTCTTATCAGCACAGCAACTTCTTTAAACGTCATCACTTTTCTATCTTTGAAATGTTGTTTCATTTCCTCCACATCCAACGTACCATATTCATTTTCATTCAACTGCCCCCTATATTTACTTAAAACTCTATATGTATTATTTGAGAGCGAATTGTCTATGCCTTCATGTACTAATACATTTCGCCATTGTATTGCTAAATCAATAAGGGCTGATACCAATTCTATTTCTGGAAAATATGCTGGTTTCCCCTCTTTTCCTTTCCTATAATCCGCTTTTATTCTCCAATCTTTCAACTGTTCCTTATATACTTCCAACAAATGGCTGATTACCGTAAATTTAAAATATACGCTTCTATAGACCTCATTATAGCTCTTCTTATTTTCTTCATTTTTTATAACAGGACTCACACTTGCCTTCTCATAGCAAACAACAACAGAAGAATTGGGCAATTGATAAAACTCATCTTCACTATCAAAAAAGGACGCAAAAAAATCCTTTAAGAAAACGTCCAAGCAAGTTATCGCCCATGCCAGACCTGCCTTTATGACAAATTCTCTACTACGAGTCACAGAGGCTTTTACATCTTGCGGATTCCATGGTGCCGGTTCTACTTTTCCAATATCAGATTCATCAATTTTATCTAGTCCTACTAATGCCGTTATTAAAAAATGATTATTACTACCTATATCCTTTTTGAACTTTCCAAAAGCTCCATACTTTTGTATCCTATATGTTTTCATACAAACTCCTCTAAATATAAATGGTGCCGACCAGACTCGAACTGGCATCCCACCTTTTAAAGGTACAATATATGTACTATAAAGAGGCGTGACTTTCCATTTGTCCACAGCACCAATTTATTAATTAGCATATCATATTACCAATACTTTTTAAAGAATACTGTTTCGCTCATAGTAGACCTTACTTCCTATCTACTTGTAAATACCTTGCAATCTGCTTTGAAAAACCTAGCAACTCACTTGCAATTGCTTTTTTGACTTCCATGTATGGCTCATCAAAAAATTTTTGTGTCAACCCAAACAATTTATCATCTACAACCAATTCTTCTTCCCTTAGTGCAACGCCTAACTTATAATGTGCCATTGCATTTCTAAACTCTTTAGACTTCCACTTTCTATCCATTCTGAATGTTGTACCCAACTTTTGATTTATTTGTGGAATAGCCTCCAACAAAGCATAGTACAACAAATATAGAAATCTCATTTTTGTTGGTATCTCTTCTTTAATCCATTGTTCAACACCGTACAGCAAAAAATTAATCTGACTTAAGATTGAAAATAATACAAACTTATCACTAAAATCATTTCCTACAGGAGATTTTTGAAATCCTCCATAGTCAAATGTATCAAACTTTAATGAAGTATCCGTTGGATATTCATTTGCCGCATCAAATAGAACTATATATTTTCCTCCAATCTCTGCCATCGATTTTATGTATTCTCCATTATTACCATCAAAGGAATATAAAGGATTGTAAACATAACACAAAATGGTATTTCCACAAATCACACCATTTACTCTATCCACACCATATATATCATATAATTTCAATTGCTTAGCAATAGGCTTACACAAACCACTAAAATATCTATCGCTTTCTTCATAAGCTTCTTTAAGTGATTCATACACCTCATCATAACCTTTTTGCCACATTTTAATACTGTCACGCATTTTCTCATAATACATTTGCTCTGACTGATTAAACACAGGTGCATTTATTTTATTCTTCTTTGAATTATTATACGCTTTTATCCAATCCTCTGTCCCATCTACAATCACCCCCATATAAGGTAAAAGTGACGGAATATAATTAGATTCCTCCGGATTAATCTTTTTTATTACTGTATACAAAAAACTTAAATCACTTTGAATTAAGGATAGTGCAGCACTTTGCACTACTGTAAAATTATTTTCCATATTACAAAAATCCCCACTCTAATCTTCTTTTCTGTTTTTCTCAAAAACACGCCTAAACCATTCTCCTAGACTAATGTTTTCTTTATAATTCTCTACTCTTCCCCCAATAGCAAATATTCTCCAACCATATGTATCATTCTCACACACTAACGTTATCACAGTTAAATCCGTTATTACATGAGGTTGTTCCAAAAGAAACGGTTCTTCTACATTTGGATATAGGTGAACATATGCCATATTATGTTCATCGTTATATCGCACTTTTGTACTCCAACCAACTTGAGATAATTCATTTTTGCACATACTGTTCAACTGAGAGAAATCTCCCCATTGTTCTCGAGTAGGTGGAAATACTAATTTTTCCAAAACATTAACAGAATAATTGTCCTTTTTCCCTTCCGTCAAAAATGCCAAACACTTTAAAATTATTATCATATCTTCTTCCGTGTTTTCAAAAAAGGTTTTTCTTAGTTCCTCTTCAGATGCATCTTTTCCGTACAAATTAGACCAAAATGGAGAGCCTTTTATTTCTTGCTCATTTCGCTCACTATCTCCCGCAAATATCATTGATGCTTTTTGATATTGCTTTCTTTCATATTTCTCTTGCACCTTTGTTATTAATAATTCATAAAACTCTAACAACAACTCCTCTAAGTCTTCAACAAATTTTCGATTCATTGTAAATACTAAGGCTTCATTTGTACTCAATAACTTTTCTATCTTATCTTCATCAGCATGTAAATACAATCCATATACAACACATTCCTGCATTTCAAAAAGCGATAATTTGCTACCATCTGAAAGAACTGCTTGTAGTTGATTTTTTTCAATATCATCATACCGACTCTGAATATCTGTTAACAACACATTAATATCCTTGTACAAATTCTTTGCAGCTTCTATTACCTTAGGAATATATACTGTATCCGAACGATAGCTATATTTTCTCAATATCATTAGCTTTGTTTGTACAGCAACATAATCATCCTCTTTATAGTCATCTAATAATGTGTGTTTTTTTATAACCGGAAAATATTTTCCAAACCGCTTATACTCTTCTACGGTAAAAAGAAATGCTTTTATAATTTGTTCATCTGATATTTTTCTCACAATTGTTTTATCCTTTTTCATCATTATTCCCACCATGTCACAGCCCCAAATCCTTAATTTTTGGCTTAAATTTGGTATAAAAATCCTCTCTCAAACTCTCACAGCCCTTGATTTTCCTACATTCTTCCAGAAAAGCAACTTGCTGCCGTGACAGATGAATATTCCTTATTCATTGTGTTTTTATGTTCCTTTTCGCCCGGAACTGCCAAGTTTAGCGAGGCAGTTCTGGTTTTTGTTGTAATTTCTTTTTTCTTGTTTTAAACCACTTTACGACACTCTCAACAAAAAGCACCAAAAGCTCACCAATAAAAGTAATGAAAACTATAGCAAATCCAATGGTTATTTCATATTCATATTTTTCCAAAAACGGCATTGTAAATGCCACACTTAATAGATAAGTAAACATCATCCATAGAACAATTCGCATTATCCTTCTTTCCATGGTTGACATACTCCTATATGCACTTATCAAAGTAGGTTCAAGATATCCCAGCCGCCTACGCAGTTTACTATTCATACTATAAATATTGTCCTTGTAATTACTAACCAACTTCTCATCATAGTCCTCTTTACATTCTCTAATGTAATTGAATGCAATCAGTGTCGATCTATCAACATATTTATAATACTTTTGAAAATACTGTTCACTTTGCTTGACTATTTTCGCAACATCCTTCTCATTTCTTATCAATTGAAACAACGGAAAATAAATTCTATTATATGCTACTTCCATTTTTTCCAGTGGAACATTTCTATGATACTCATATTTTGTGATTAAAAAAGTAATTATTCCTGTTATACAAGCTAACAATATCTCCCGTAAAAAATCCATAATGTATCTCCTCCATATTACTTTATTTACTCAATACAATCTACCAATTGATATAATAGCTCTGCATTTAGCTGATACTTGCTTATAATATTCATATATACATCAGCACTAACCTCTACTATTCTCCATTACATACACGAATACATATATCCCGTAAATCACGTGAAATATCTAATGTTCCATCATATGGCTTATTCGCTTTAAATATACACTCATATACCTTTGATACTTTCTCATATCCTACTCTATAATTCTCATCGTCATCTGAACCATTAGTTCCAAACCGACAAATCATTCTATGTATGCTAGGTATATTCTCGCATAATTCGTCAAATATGCTTCCTTTTCCTTCCATAAAGTCCTTTTTCATTGATTGACTTACTATATCTAAAATTTGTATCACTGGCACAAAAATTGATACCATACAACCTTGTACACGTGTATCATTATAATGTTGTTTTGAGGTTGCTTCCATATTTTGTTGATAGATTATCGTATCTCTTAACGATAAATTATAATATTCAACTAATTCTTCCACTATTCTTCTTACAAAATACTGTTCATTATTTGTCTTCAGTATACTATTTTCTCTCAGATACTTAGGGATTTCTGGTAAGTATATATTAATGTCAAAGAACTTATTCAAATATCCTGTCGCATCAAATGCATCTCCATAATAATTCGAAATAGTATGTACTAATTGCTCCTTGTTTACAGATGCCACAAATACAAGTCGCTCATCATCAAAATAATGCTTTATTCGTTCAAGCATTTCAATTGCATAACTCGGCTTACATCTATCTAATTCATCAATAAAAATCACTAACTTTTGAGCGCTTTCTACTATCACTTCATTCAAGATTTGTTTAACTATATCTCTAATTTCTTCAGCAGTTTTAATTTCTTGTAGTAAATCTTTTCCAACAAAATTTTCCTTGATTTTTTCCATATCTCCTGATAACTGCAAAAAAGGGAGTGCTATAGAAAATGGTGATAGTAGCGATAACAATTTGTCTCCCAAAGATTTCGTGTCTATTGTTGTTGATACATATTTTTCACTCTCTTTAATCATCACATACAACAAGGACATCAGTGGATCATTATGGTTATCATACAACCATGAATTATAGTAAATTGGTAAATATGTTTTTTCTAAAGGTACATTCTTCAAAATGGATTTTTCAAAAACATCTTCTAAATCCGATACATCTTGTTCAAGTTTTTTCTTAGATAAATACTTTAATGTCATTTCGATTTGTCTAACATAAAATGTCTTTCCCTGTCCCCACTTTGCATCCAAGCTTATAAAAACATTATCCTCTATCATATCTAGCCCCTCAATAAAGCTTTTGATAGAATTTGCCCTACCATATGTATTATCCTTTATTGATTCTTTTACGCTATCCTCTGTTGCCTCAACATTGTACTTTTGATACTTTTTCATAAAAATCCTCTCTCAAACTCCCGAAACCCTTGATTTTCCTACATTCTTCCAGAAAATCAACTTCTTGCCGTGGTAACTCTATTATATTTTGTTTCATAATATGTAATTTAATACCGAGCTTATTTCCTGTCTCATTCATCTAAAGTTCAAAATTCTGTTCCTCACGAGGAATCTTTTCATTTGGCAAGTAAAAATAAACCCTTTGTTTCTGCTCATTAATATATATCTTAGTCTTCCTATACTCATCCATTGTCACACCGGCGTTTTCCAATTTTATAAACAATTTACTCATAATGCCATCTAACGCAATATCACCTTTTCCGTTTAACTGAAGAATTATATTTTCACCATAAATTGAGGACCGTTTAATAGTATCACTTGTTATTCTTTCCAACCTATCACCTAATACGTCATCTACTTTTACAAGATAGTACACTTGGCACTCTTCTAATTTTTCCTTTTCACCTGCCAAAAAGAACTCATCATTATATTTTGAATACAAATATATATCTTTATTCAATATTTTATTAAAGTACTTAACCCTTGCCTTCCCGGAATTAGCATTCCACACAATGATAAGATAAAGAAAAAAGCATGTAACCAATGCTAATATCGTACTCGCAAGTATCATCCATAGTATTGAACCCACAGAAGTATAGTTATCCTTATTCCATACCAAAATACCATTTAATCCAAAACTCAACAAAATGCCAAATACCAATAATATATTCTTTAATACCTCTTTCCCTTTCTCAAACCCCTTTTTTCCAACATAAGACACGCCAATGCAAACCGAGGCAATTAGTATGATTTTCCAAATCAAATTTACCTTCAAAATTACTATACACACACATATCATCACCAGTAAAATTGCCTTTATAATTCCCCCTAATACCTCTTTGTTGTTTCCTTGTAGTTCCTTCTTATGCCTGCAAATAAATTGACTTATTTTTTGTATACACCAAAGCAGTAACAATGCTAATCCAAAATATAATGTACCAAAAAACCCTAGAATAAACATCAAGGCCACTACTGCATCAGTCATATTATCCTTTTTCGTCTCTACCTGTACTTGTGAGCCAGCTTGTTCACTCTTCATCACTGTGTCTACACTCTCTTCACTTACAAAGCCATTCTCAGCTTGCATACTATCTTCTATTTGTTCGTTTTGATACATTGATGTAGAGTTTTTTTCTGACCGATATTCAAAATTAGAACCCCCAATTGCTACCCCCAAAAGAACTAATATCATCGTAAATGAGAACCACAATATTCCAAAATTCGCCAATGTATGTTTGTATTGCTCTCCTTTTTTCATTAGTGCTATCTCAACAGGTGTTGCCATTGCTGTTGCACACATATTGACGATTACTTTCACGCAAGCAACTATTGCACCTCCAACTGCCAAAATCAAAGTAACTACTTGCGTATATTCTTCGCTATTTTTTATAATATTTTCCAATGATACTGTTGTCATGCATATTCTCCTTTCAAACGTTCACCTATCAAATAAACTGAAAATCATTTCATATTCTGCCGCATGAACACATTGCTTACTCTCTCAACTTCTATTCCCTCCCCATTATACCCCACCCTCCCTTTTTCCACCTTAACAAAACTGGCACACTTCTCCAAAAATACACAAAAAAGACCCGGACCACAAGGATTTCTCCCTGTAGTCCGAGCCCACTACGAACACTGTCCTAATATAACTTTTTCCTCTCCCCACACTCCTAATGCCTAATAGAAAAATAACTCAACAAAATTTCTTTAATATGATTGTAACGTCTTGCATAAGAATTTTCTACACGAATAATCTGCAGATTGTGCAGGGCGCATATCTCATTTTTCTTTTTATCCCTGCTTTTAACCACTTCATCGGTAAAGTGTTCTTTGCCATCCAGTTCAATTGCCAATACCGGAATCTGTTGCTTGCCCATCTTTTCATAAACAACAAAATCAAATCTTCCGGAATAAAACAAATCACTATAATTGACATTGTCGCTAAATACCTGGGAAATCGCTACTTCCTTTTGAATCTGATACTTGTTTTGCGATAGCCAGATATTTTCCAATGCGTGGTTCAAATTCTCCAAAAATGCCTCTTCTGTTGCCGTACTGAATGGTTTGACACCAAGGGCACCGGATGTTGCAACATTAATCAGTTCCTTATTATTCTTTAACCAATCGTACGTACCTCTCTGTGTCTGATTGGTAAGCACCGTTGAAAATAGCACTACATCCTTTTCATCTCCCTGAAACGCATGCACGGTTCCGCAAGCCACATTTGCCAATCCCTTAGACTTGAGTTCTTCTTCAATCAATTTCTTTTGATTTACAAAGGGGGTAATTACACCTATGCTCTTATCTTTGTTAGTCATGGCATAATCAATGATGGCCTCAACTTCCGCAGGTGCCGTATTCTTTATATCCATATACTCATTTTTTATGTCTACATAAACTAACGGTTGCGTCTCAGCACTGTTTGAGCAAATCTTAAGTCTGGAATTGTAATATTTTTTGTTGTTGAACTCTATGATTTTATCATTGCATCTGTAATGATTCCGCAGCAACACTTCATCACTTACCGAATCACATGCCAGAAATGTTTTATATACAGAGTTCTTCCGGTAATCATATTCCTCCGCAACATTATACTTTTTACGTAGCTTTTGATTGGTATCCTCATCCAGCAATATAACCGGATTCAACTGTTGCGGATCCCCTACCAGCATTAAATTATCACCACGTATAACCGGCACCAGTGAAATGGCTGTATTACATTGGCTTGCCTCATCCATAATAACCATATCAAAAACAGGGGTAGGTTCCCCAAGTTTATGTGCTGAGATACAGGTTGTAATAATGATGGGGAATATCTTCTGTAACTTTTTCACATTCTCCGTCTTACTCAGATATTTTGAAAAGCTTTCCACCTGCGTCGTAGGATCTTCTTCAAAAATAATATAATGCAAATCCTTATACGGATTCGTTCCCAACTTCTTAATATATCTGGCAGATATATAATATAAATACTGTTGTAACTGTGCATAATCAGAGTCAATCAATGCGATTGCCTGCTCATCCGTAAATTCTCCTGCTGCACTAATCCGCTCTTCCACCTGCCGCAATTGGCGCCCCTGCAAATCTGTCCGAAAAGGGAGCATCTGCATGGATACAGTATTTCTGTTTTGATATTCCATCACCTGATTAATAGCATCTTTCCTATCTTTGAGTTCCAGCACCTCTTCATATTTCTTCAAAAGATTTGATAACTGTTTTGCTCTCTCTCTTCTGTCATCCTTACGCTTATCCAATGTACCTTCGAAGACCGTTACATTTTGGACTTGTTTGTACAAATCCTTTATATACGCAATTCTCTAAGGTTGATTGTTGGGAACATAGGATAATATCACACCCTTTCTATAAGCTTTCTTCAACAGATTAATAACCATTCAATTCCTTGGCAATCTGATTTATTATTTCCTCAAAAGATTCTCACTTATCAAATCTCCGTTCCGAGCAATTCACTCCCATTTCTTCCAATTGCTCTACTAATTCCGTTATTTCCTCCCATGTATCGAAAAAATGCCTTGCACATAAAAACAGTGTTTTATCAACTACCGCACTGATAAAAAGCATTTATCATCCTCTGTATCACTTCGCATTAAAGAGACACTCTATTTTGTCTTTATTACAACTTTCTTACCCGAAAATGCAATTCCAAGCTTAATGATATTCTCAATTCCTTCTTCCTTAAGCTCCAAGTCATATCGTTTTTCATCAATCTGGTTAAGTGCTTCCGTTGAGAGTTTTTCAAGTTCAGCCTCTTCCAAGCCACTCTTCCATTTCAGTTCCATAATAATGCCCGGATATTTCTTTTCTCTCGGAATCAAGCTGATATCATATCTGCCATCACCGGATTCTCTGTTAGATTTAATCCTATACTGATTATCCAGCAAAGCAATCAGCCCAAGCGTAAGTCCATGATAAAAGCCCTCTGCTCCGGCATCATAAAAGCTTATGGATTTGTCCATATACTCTGAAATTGCTTTTTGCAGTTTTTTAATATCATTTGCATACAAGCTTTCAGCAATCATATTTGCTGTAGTTCTTGTAATAGCACCAATTTGCATCAAATGCGACAGTATCTCGCTCTTATACACTGCCGCAATCTCTTTGTTTGGAATGGACACCTCACACAAATATGCTCCATCTGCCTGTAATTCCTTTTTAGGCGTCTTAAGATATCCGGCCACTAATAAAAGACTATAAATATTTGCAGGGTCTTCAGCCAGTGATCTGTATACCACATTCTGGTCAATTCTTGCAATTACTCTCTCTCCTCGCAGCAACGCATACAGTCTCTCTGTGATATCATCTGTAGCAATGGTAAGTACATCTTCCAGCACTTCATTTTTTCCGGTATTAACCCAGTATGCCTGCGGAATACAACCTCTTGAAATATAGTTAATTACAGACCACGGATTATAAATCTCTGTACTGCCAAACAGGTAGCCATCGTACCAATCTTTAAGCTCTTCCTCTTTATCTGCAACGCCATAGTATTCAAGCATTTTTCTTACTTCCGAAGAAGTAAAACCAAAGAATTCATCATACTCATCATCCATTACAGAATTCACTGTTAGATTATTTAACCCACTGAAAATACTCTCCTGTGCAATACGCAAAATTCCTGTAAGGAATCCATAGGTAATATTCTTGTTATCCTTAAAAGCTCCAGAGAAAAAGTTTCTCATAAAACCAATGATTTCATCATAGAAATCCTTCGAATAGCCTTCCTGAATTGGCGTATCATATTCATCGATAATGATGATAGGAGCCTTGCCGTAATGTGTAGCAAGCATCTGCGATAATCTTTCAAGTGCCTCTGACATTTCCACCTCAGACGCTTCTTCTTTTAACACTTTAGCAAAATATGCTTTCTCATACTCTGCCAGTTTGCTACTGTTTAACAGTTCCTGATGTCTTCCGAACTCTTTCTGTAAGAGTCCACGAATCTTAACCATCGTCTCTTCCCAAGAATCAAATTTCACATCCTTGAAAGTCAAAAATATAACCGGATATTTCCCCTGATGTATACGATACTCTTCTCCACATTTCCAAATAGCTTTGTCTACAAAGTATTGGCTCGTATCCTCATCCGAAATTTCAAAGAATACGCGGAGCATATCCATGTTCATGGTCTTTCCAAAACGTCTTGGTCTTGTAAATAAAGAAACCAAAGGTTTCTGATCCAGAAAATCCTTAATTAACAGAGTCTTATCTACGTAGTAATATTCAGCCTGCGCACGAATATAATCTGAAACGCCGATTGGTAAAGATCTAGTACCGACATTCTTTTTCTTTACATATTTACCGGAAGATACGCGACCGTCCGCAGGTCTTACTGTATCATCTGGAATAAGCCATTTTCTTCCTTCCTTAACAGCACCTGGAATTTTTCCTTTGTTACACAAGTCATTTATTGTAATCTTTGAGAGTCCCCATTCTTCAGCTATTTGCTCACTTGATTTCATTCGGTATCCTCCCTTTTGAAATTAGTATTTCATGTCTTTAAACAGATTATACGCAATTTCGGCTGAAATATCAATTGTTTATTTGATATTTCAGCCGAAATATACTTTTCTAACAAAACAAAAGAACACATTCCACGAAGAGCAAGCTTTTTCATATGTTCCACTGCTTCTTTTCCCGCACTCTCATATGAATATTTATATGTCTTAATAGTTTTTGCAAACTTAACCTCAATAAAATCTACGCCAATTTCAAACGCTTCTACTCCTGAGTCTCCCCCTACATTCTTATACTTTTGCATACAAATACCTACCTTTCTGTTTGTAATTAAGAAAGAATATTATTATAATATTCTTCCATTAAATTGTTACTATACGCCACTCTTCTGCATTATGCGGACAGGAACATCTACTTATCCAGCACAAATAATAATGTAATTCTATTCCCCATTATACCCCACCCTCCCCTTTTCCACCTTAACACAACTGGCACACTTCTCCAAAAACACATAAAAAAGACCCGAACCACAAGGATTTCTCCCTGTAGCCTGCCCCGCTACAAACACTGCCCTAATATAACATTTTCCGCAACCACACTCCTAATGCCTGATAGAAAAATAACTCAACAAAATTTCTTTAATGTGATTGTATCGTCGCGCATAGGAATTTTCTACACGAATAATTTGCAGATTATGCAGGGTGCATATCTCATTTTTCTTTTTATCCCTGCTTGTAACCACTTCATCGGTAAAGTGTTCTTTGCCATCCGGTTTATTTTTAGATAAATAAACACAAAAACTGCCTCCGCAATGCAAAAACAGTAGCTTTTGTTTGTCCGGTCATGATATAGTAAATAATAATGAAAGTATGTCCTGCTGAACAATCAGCAGGTCTTATCTCTTTTGTTATGCTGAAACAATCCATTGTAGAAAAAAGGAAAAGGAATAAGAAATATGAATAAGAAATTGAACATCTGTGCCTTTGCACTATCGTTTTTACTGCTCGTGCCGCTTGTCGGTTGTGGTGGGGCTTCCGACAAAGAAGAACCTGCAGTGACGCCTGAACAGACTTCCACCGCTCCCGCACTGACTCTGCCGGATTCTTCCACGCTGCCGGAAGAATCGGTGGCTGAAGACGAAGTGATTCATGTCAGCACGGCGGGCGAGTTCCTTGAGGCTATCGCCCCGGACGTAGTCATTGAGCTCGCGCCGGGCACCTATAACCTTACGGAGTATCTCCGCAAGTCTTCCGATAACGTCTCGGACTATGTTGTGCGCACCTTCACTGACGGTTGGCAGGCAGATATCCACGATGTCGAGGGGCTGACGATTCGCGGTGCAGAGGACGGCAAGGTCGAGGTCGTGGTGGAGCCACGCTATTCTGATGTGCTCTACTTCAACAACTGTTCCGATATTGTCATCGAGAACATCACCTTCGGTCATACGATTGAGCCGGGAAACTGTGAGGGTGCGGTGTTGGCGTTTGATTACTGCCGAAAAATCAGTCTCGACGGTCTGGATCTCTACGGCTGCGGCACCTACGGCGTGGTGGCAGACCACACGGTGGGCATTGCGCTCAAGGACTGCATTATCCGAGAGTGTAGCTACGGCATCGTCGACCTGCTATCCAGCGACACCGTCTTTGAGGATTGCACTTTCAGGGACAACGGCGGCTTCGACATGCTGAGCCTCAGCGGCTCCTTCGCCTACTTCGAAGGTTGCTCCTTCACCGGAAACGAGGGTGACAATTTTCTTCCCGCTTACTACCACAGTGACAGCGAAAGCGGAGCACACTTTGAACGCTGTACCTTCGGCCGTTGGGAAAGTCAGCGCATCAATGAGGAATTGAAGGACCATGAAAACTTTGTGTTTGAAGATGACTGCCGGTTTGAGACCGAGGACGGCAATTGGTCCGATAGTACCACGTCCCCCGATTATTCCGAGGAATCGCAAGAAGACAGTGTGTTCTGTGCTCTGGATACGACGTGCCTTGAGGTTGCCCCATTCGATGCAAAGGTTCTGATGGCAGATGAATATTATATTTTGTACGAGATTGTTAACACGACGTCCGGTGAAATAAGTTTTGAAACAAGTGACGATGTGAGATTCCTTACATTTGAGGAGGATGGCCGCGGATGTTTCTGGACAGACAATGAAAAAGGGCGTCCTTTCAACTATGAGATGGACAGCGCATATTCCTGTTTAATCTCCTTCGACGATGGCAGCAAGGCGTCCTTCGGTCTCTACGCCGACCAGGGCGGAGCCCTGCCGGACAGCGAAGAGGGCTCTATCTGGCTTGCGCTGTATCTTGAGGATGAAGTGCTTTGGTTCTACTGATCTGATACTTGACACCAAAAACACAGACAGCGAAAATCGTGAAAGGAGCCCCTCAATGGGACTCTTTGAAAAAAGCCCGGGCTGTAAGGATTTCCCTTACAGTCCGGGCTTATCGTATATTCTTTTGGTCTCCTATTTCTCCCCATCCCCCGCCAAATACTTCACCAGCAGTTCTTCCATCTTCTCAGGCATAATGGGTTTAGTAATGTAACCGTCGAAGCCTTCATTCTTATATAGTTCTTCCATTCCTGAAATGGCGTTGGCGGTGGTTACAATGACCTTTGTCTCCCGGTTTGGGTTGTCCCGGTCTGCGCGGAGCAGATGCAGGGTCTGGATACCGTTTGGCTCCGGCATCATATGGTCCATCAGTATCAGGTCATACTTTGTCTGTTTGGTCATTTGCAGGCATTCATTTCCGCCATCTGCACATTCTATTTGCATCTGGGAACGCCTTAACAACATTTCCATCATCATCAGATTGGCTCTGTTGTCATCTACCACTAAAACCCTTGCCTGCGGCATACAAAAATAAGTGTCCGGCTTTCCACATTGTACATTCTTATCCGCCTGTTTCGCTTTGCTTATAGGTGTCTCAGCCACGATTGTTTGAGGTATTCGAACGGTAAAGCTGCTTCCTTTTCCATATTCGCTGGTTACACTGATTGTACCGCTCATACTGTCTATCAACTGTTTTGTAATGCTAAGTCCCAGTCCGGTGCCTTCAACAAATCGGTTTTTCTCCATATCCAGACGTAAAAACCGCTCAAACAGCTTCTCCATGTCTTCCTTGCGGATACCGATACCGGTATCTGTAACGGACATCTCCAGAGAAAAGCCTTTTTCATCATAAATACCTTTTGCTGCAAATGTAATGCTTCCCTTCTCGGTATATTTAGCAGCATTAGATAGCAGGTTATTTAAAATCTGTTTGATACGGATTTCGTCCCCCCTCAGTACGGAAGGAAGCGAAGCATCAAATTCTTGTTTCAGCTCCAAATCTTTTTGCCGGATACGTGCCGTAACAGCCAGCACCGCATCACTCAACATGGAAGATACCTCATAATCGCTCTCTACAATCTGTAGTTTTCCGGCTTCCATTTTTGAAATATCCAACACATCGTTTACAATGCCTAAAAGCATACGGCTTGCACTTTCGATACTGCTTGCGTACTGCTGAATGTTCTCGTTTTCACTTTCGCGCAGAATCATTTCATTCATACCGATTACAATATTAATCGGCGTACGGATTTCATGGGACATACTTGCAAAGAATTTTTCCTTGGCTTCCCGCTCTGCGATGGCAATCTGTTTTTCTTTTTCAGCCTCCAACATTTCTCCGATGGAATCATACAGGGAATCAATTGCCGTTGCTATCTGTCCCACTTCACTCTTGCAGTTAATATAGTCATCCAGTTTAGGATCCTTTTCCAGTTTCAACTCTTTCAACTGCATAATGGCTTTTTCCACATATTTCAACGGTCTGGTGCTTAAATGGATAAAAAGCCATGACAGTATACCGATTAACACTTCAGATACTACACAGACAACTCCCAGAATATACATATTCTTGTGTACATCGGCATATATATTTTTTTCGCTGTTACAGGATACCAATATCCACCCGTACTCAGGCAGATACTGATATGCTGCAATAGACCTGCCTTCTGTTTGATGAATATACTCAACGTCCCCTATCCGTTTTTCCCCATCACTTGCAACTTCTGACATTATCGATAACAACATCTCATCTTCTATCTCTGTTGCCATCAATTCGTCTTCTTCCGCAAAAATATAGGTCCCTGTTTCCGGATTAATCATATAATACGTAGCAGTTTCTTCTTTCACAGATGACAATAGGGCATCCAGTTCTTCTGCAAAAGGGCCACCGCCCACATATCCGATAATGGTTTCTCCGTCATAATCAAAAACCGGACAATACATGGATACTACCAGATTTTGGGATGCAGGTGATACAATCATACCCGCATTATAAGGTCCGTTTGCAACTAATATTTCTTCCTGCAACTGCTTTAATGCTTCACCTTCACGTGTCACCATACCAACAACCGCAGGATTGGAGTGTGCAATTACATGGGTATCCCACTCTCCGATATAAAGCCCTTCCCAATTATCCAGCCAGCCGTAATATTCTTCTGTATATTCCTGTGCCAAGACTCTCTTTTCTTCATTGTCAGGATCTTTTAAGAATTCTATCACAACACTGTCATTACTATATGCAATCAGCAAATCTTCCTGATGCAAAATATACTCTTCTATCATATTTGCCTGTACATTCAGAGAATCATGCAGATTTTCCATTGCAGACTGCTTCATGATTTTTGTCATACTTGTATTAGCCAGTATATACAATAACAACAAACATATCACATTAACTGCCAATATTGCCGTTGTAATTGTCATACTCATTTTTTTGTTCTTCATAAGTCTCCTTGTATGCTGCTTTCTAACCTCATGCCTTTTATCAATATGTTATGTTGCATTTCTTGGTTTCCATCACATTGCCATCGTCCCTCTATATACAGTATACCCCGCTCCACACCCTCGGTCAATGACAAAGAAAGCACTTACTTCATAAAAGAAAACACTTCTTCACAAAGCCACAAAAAAACTGTTATCCCCCCCTCTTTTCTTTTCTCCTCCGTTCCCTTATAATAATAGCCAAGACAATTTTTCATACCAATAATAGCAAGGAGCTACTTATGATAAAAAAATCTCCCAAGAAATATCTTATCTTTTTACTGGTTATTGAACTTTTATTTGTAACGTATGCAATAAATGCCTATGTTAGTTTTGAAAGTGGGGAAACTAACCGTCTTTCTGCTGCTAATCCGTCAAACCATATAGGCGAATTGGGGAAAGGCACCTATTCCGTAACCCTGTATTATCAGACAGATACCGACGGTAACTCCTGCTATGTACATTCTTCTTCCCTGACAAGTTCCCAGTTACACAGTTCCTACCGTATATCCCTGCCTAAGGAACAGGATTCTGTTACCTTCACTTTTCTTATTTCACAAAGGGTTGAGGATTTGGAGATTATCACGGAATATTGCGGGCAGGGCTCTTTATGTATTGAGCAAATCGAGCTTACCAAAACTCCGACCTACCATATCCGCAACATTTTTATTACCCTTTTTGGATGTCTGCTTGTACTGGCAGCTTACTATTTTTATGTTTCAGAGACGCCTGTGAGAAACAAACTTCTCTGGCTTTCACTGATAACCTTGGCTTCCTGCTATCCGTTATTTACGGATTACATCACCGCCGGTCACGACCTGCCCTTCCATATCACCAGAATAGAGGGACTGGCACAGGGGCTGATGCAGGGCTCCTTCCCTGTAAAAATCCAACCCTTCTGGGCCAATGATTACGGTTATGCCGTAGGTGTTTTCTACGGGGATATCCTTTTACATATTCCCGCACTTTTACGGATTGCAGGCTTTTCCCTTTTGGAAGCCTACAAGGCTTACGTTTTCTTGATAAACCTGATTACCGTATTGATTGCCTTTAAGTGCTTCAAGGGCATTTTTCAAAACGAGCGTATCGGACTGATTGGTGCATTTCTTTACACTTTAGCACCCTATCGTCTCAGCAATGTGTATCTCCGGTGCTCTGTGGGCGAATATACTGCTCTTACCTTTATGCCCTTGGTTTTATATGGCTTCTACCGGATTTTTACGGATGACCCGAAAAAGAAGGGCTACTGGAAGAACTTCCTCTTCCCTGCCCTCGGCCTTACGGGCATTATTCAGTGTCATGTTATCAGTTGTGAAATGGTGGGCATTTTTATTATCCTAGCCTGCCTGATTATGATTAAAAAAATTTGCAACCTGCGGGTATTCTTTACCTTATGTCTGGCTGCTTTTGTTACCGCGCTGTTAAATTTAAACTTCCTTGTACCCTTCCTCAGTTATTATGGCGGAGATTTTGTAATGAATTCGCCGGATTGGTACAGTACCCCCATCCAAGGTGCCGGAGCTTACATTGCACAGCTGTTCCCTATCTTCCAGAACGGTGTAGGCAGTTCCACCATCACTGCAAACGGCATGGGCGGCGAGATGCCTCTGGGTGCAGGCTTTACCCTTTTTATCGGGCTATTGCTTTTCTTCTATCTGCGTTTTTGCAATCCCCAAACCGAGGATAAGGGAACACCTTATAAATTTGCCAACTTTTCTGCCCTGCTGGCAGTACTTGCCCTTTATATGTCCACCAACCTTTTCCCGTGGAATGCACTTGCCGAATGGGGCGATTTATTTACCACCATGGTATACAACCTGCAGTTCCCCTGGCGTTTCCTTACCATTGCCACGCTTTTTCTGGTTATGGTTACCTGCAGTGCCCTGCTTGCTGCGAAAAAGCACTTTGCAAAAGAAAAATTTGTCTGTATCCTTGGTATTCTTATGTGCTTTTTTATCACTTCCACCTGTTGGTTTTATTACGACATTTTGAACCGTGGAGATGTATACCGCCCCTATGCAGACACCGATTTAAACAGTATGCTTCTGGGTACGGAGGAATATCTGCCCACAGGTACTGTACTTTCCCAATTAACCGCTACCACGCCCACACCTGATGCGGGTATCGAAGTCTCTGACTATGCGAAAAACGGTACTCATATATCTTTGCATATAACAGCTAAAGAGTCTGCCGGCTATGTAGACCTTCCCCTTTTATACTACGAAGGATATACTGCCGTTTCAAAGGATGGTACACTTACACTGGAAAAGGGAGAGAATAATATTATCCGTATGGAAGTTCCTGCCGGTTTTGACGGTGATGTATCTGTGTTCTTTAAAGAGCCCCTATCCTGGCGACTGGGTGAATGCATTTCACTTGTAACGATTTTAGGCATTATAATAGGACTGCTTATCACAGTCCTTAGAACATCCATCTCCAAAAAGATATCTGAACAACTAAATCAGTCTTAAACAAAGGTAAAGTCATCCTGCGGATTTACACCGCAGACCTGATAAATACGGGAAGGGGTTTCGCTCATTTCCATAACAAGAAGCGTCCAGCCCCTTTTCCCCAGCTCTTTCTGTAAAAACTCAAACATATAATCACATACATTTTCCAAAGTAGGATTTATCACATTAAACGGAGCCACACTGTTTAAATATTTATCCTGATATTTATCCAGTAAACCGCTGACACATTTCTCTATTTCAGAAAAGCTGACAAACAACTTTTCATCCACTACAATTCCCATGGACATCTCCCATGTATGGGAATGAATGGCTCCCTGCTGCCCTCCCATCTCGATGGAGTGGTTCATATTTAAATAGAATTTGTATTTATATTGTCTGTATAGCATTCTGCTTCCTCCGGTTCTTCCAGTAAGTTTTTCACCCATTTTCGCAGAGCCTTCAATATTTCAAAATCCTTCTTCACCGTATCTGACACTTCATTCTTTTCGACAGTAAAAGTTTTGGTCTTCCATGAACTTTTCCGCTTAATAGAGTTAATCATACCTGCAAAACGGATAAAGAACGCAAACATATTGTAAAGCGGCAAAAGCACTACATACCCTATTTTCTTTGCATAATACTTCTGAATATCTTTAAACGGCGACAGGAAAGAAATAATATTTCCGTAGTACAAGAGTGCACCGAACACATACATGGCATAAATCAAAAGATTTACCAATATGATATTGGAAAAATCATAATTGACACAGCCTAACGCAATCAAAGCAAAATACCACAACATACGCGGAAATGCAAAGGTATGGTCCTGAATCAGCACACGCATACTGGAACTTTTAAAATAACCGAGAATGGGGTTTCGCATTTTATTTTTCATAAACATATTGGTAACTTCCAGTTCGCCAATCTGCCAGCGCTGTCTCTGGGTATAAAATTTATTGATGCTCTCTATGGGGTCTACCATGAACAAAGCATCATGGCAGAACAAAACTTCTTTCTTTAAAATATCCCTAATCTGAAACGCCAGATGTGCATCCTCGCATATGGTATTGGTATTATATAAAAATGTCTTTAACAAAACCGACTTTCTGAATGCGGAAAAGGCACCGGATAAGGTAAACAGACTATGAAACTGGGATTCCAAATTACGCCCAGCCAGAAAGGCATGGGTATATTCCACAAATTCCATCTTCTGGAACTGACGCAGCCAAAACTTGTCAGTCTTCTCAATCAATGCAGGCTCTATCAGAATGGCACCTGTCATGCACACAATATCGGGATAATTTTCAAAACGTCTTACCATATTAGCCAGTGCATCCTTCTGTAAAATTCCGTCACTGTCAATATTGATAATATATTTACCGTTACTGTTAAAAATTGCCTTATTCAAAGCCTTGGATTTGCCCTGTCTGGAATACATCCACCACATTCCCAGTTCAGGAAAATCCAACTGAGCCCGTTCAAATTCTTTAAAGCTGTCGTCCTTTGAGCCATTATCCACCAGTAAGACCTCTATACACTCCACCGGATAAGTGGACTCTCTGATAGACTGAATACAACGATACAATGTTGCCTGTGAATTGTACACCGGCACAATCAAGGTAATAACCGGTTTAAATTCTGACAAATCTTTTTCTTTATGCATAAGAAACAGCTTTTTCCACAGCAATACCAGCGAAGAAAAAATATTGGGTATGATTTCCAGTACAAGCGGTATCACTATCCACGCTGCCCAATACCAGATAATACTAGTCATTTTTGTCATTATAATCGAACTCTCCTACACGCTGCTGCCTGATTTGCCTTCTGGTAAATACATAAAAATACAGCGTAATCGTAAACAGATAAAATACAAATCGTCCCACAATGGTATGGGCAAGATAGTAAACCTTATTTCCCCCAAAATGAATAATCATGCAGATTACTACCAGACGCAGTACATTGGCGGCTACAATGCCAACTACTCCCGTAATGCCCACCAAAAGCTTTTCATGCCATTTATAGGCCTGAAAAAATACAAGCAGACAAACATACACCAGTATTTCCACCAATCCCGCACATTCAAAATCAACATACAAAGAAACCGGACCGCTCTCTGCCTCAATAAACAGGATACCGTAACTGCTGTATGCGGAAAAGATTCCTGTCATTTTGCCTACCAGTCCCGTCAGGTAACATACGGCTTTTGCCAGTGGTGCCGTCAATATAGGTTCACATATAATAAATAAAAACACAAACAAGCCTACGCAGCCTACAAAGAAAAAAAAGAAGCTTTGTTTTTTTCTATAAAATACTCCTATTGCATATGCCCAGATTACCATAAACAGGACAAGCATCATCAAATTCATTATTTATACCACAGCCTTCTTATCATTGGTCTAACTGCTGTCTGTACTCCTCAAACAGCTCGTCCGATACTATCTGCCCCGTTCCTCCCAGCAACAGCTTTTTTCCCATCACAAATAAGGCTACCGGACTGTCTCCAACCTCCATTTGTATCTGTTCCATGCCGTAAGCTGCCGCAATTTTTTCTGTATCGTAATACAGCGTCTCACAAATCGTTTCAATCGTAGGAATTTTTCCCTGAAACTTATCCAGTTCATTTAGATACTTTCCGTTATATTGACCGAGATAGTGCTTTAACTCCTTTTCACAAAGGTTCTGCTGTTCCATATCCATGTCTGTCACTTCCATCCACAATATCACCAGAAAAGAATGGGTATGTTTGTTTTCTTCCTTCTCCGGTGTCATATTATGTACGGCATTAAAATGAAACTGCCATTTATACGTTCTCTTCATGAAGTTCTTTTACCTTCTTTTTATTTCGCCTTCTTAACAATACCGTACTTCCCGGAATCACCACAAATGCCACGGCAGCTCCCAGCCAGGGTAAGGTATCTGCTCCTGATGCCGTAAGATTACGATACATCAAAGGATAACAACGAAACTCTATGGTGTTCAGATTTTCCAAATCAATGACTGTATTTTGTGTCCACATTTCCGATAAGGGAATCTTCATTTGTACTTCAGTATTGGCCTCTTCACTTTTTAGCAGATATGCGATTGCACCGGTTGCTTCTTCACCGGAGAGCCCTGAATCCACATGTTCTACCACCAGCTGATGGACACCGTTACCCAGTTCTTCCGTTTTTCCGGTAATACTGTCCTCTCCCTCCAATGCCAACTGGTACTGGGTCTGCTCTCCATCTAAATAGAATAAATAATTGTCTCCGCAGGCGTCCTGATCATACACCGTTGCAAACACAATGCGTAAGTACACGTACCTGCCATCACAATGAAACTGCATAAGATGCCTCACATCTGTATTGTACTCTCCCGGCGGACTCTTATAACACACTCCGTCTTTCCACACGCCCCAGTTCCAACAGCTGTCAGAGTTATCGTATACAAATTCATAGGATGACGGAACGCTGTCCCAGTCAATACCTACTACAGATGTAGTAGGAGATGCATTTGATACTGTATTTTCCTCCGTCAGATAACTTGCAATACCAAAGGAGCTGACAGAACCCGCTCCTTCTGTCACTTCTGCCAGATTTTCGTTCGGCTCTTCTCCCATACTGATAGTGATATAAACTTTTTCTGCTTCCTCCGCATAAACTTCGCCTGCGGGAGTCTGTTCAAAGACAATATCCTCCTCATACTCAGAGGAATATTCATAGCTTTTAATAATCTCCACGTCCGAACCATCAGACAAAGCAATCTCCTGCAACGCCGCCACTGCCTCGTCTTCTGTCATGCCTATTACAGTGGGTATCAAAGAAAATACCCACATACATATCCAACCTAAAGCATTCATTTCTTGTCGCCCTCCTTACGAAGTCCGAACAAAATTCCCCAGAACAGACAACATCCTGCAATCCCCATAACAGAAGCTGCCATACCTAACTTAAAATCTGTATATTTCACTTTAAAAACCGTTGTTCCGCTTTCTACTACCAAAAGATTACTCTGCGTATCCGCTTCCTGTGTTTCGGACGCTACAAAACAATCCAATGCTGCAATTCCCGTAATGACATTGTCATTCTTTGATGTAACCGTTACTTTATCACTTTCATATACAACCTCTATGGGCACTACTTCACTCTCACAAACCTGTCCGGGTTCTTCATCAAAAACCTCGTTTAAAAAAGTTAAAAGCTCCGGCAGCCTGTTTTCATGATAATAATAGACCATATTGAAACCCAAAAATGTAATATTGGGTATGTCGTTCTGCGCCACATAAGTCAAACTGGTAATATCATCATAATACGCCTGTTTAATTTTTTCAGACGCTCCTGACAGATACACAGTATTCCACGCATCGTATCCTGCCGTCTTAAAATCCAGTTTAAACTGTGAACCGTTATCGGTGGCAAGCACCGGAAATTTCTCCGTAAAAGCTACATACTGGGCATATACTCCCAAAAATTCCGATTTACCGGTAAGTTTATTTTCAGGAATATGCTGCATATCAATATAAATCTGAACACCACTGTCTGCTACGCTCTTTAAAAGTTCTTCGGCCGTTTCCTTGTCATTGTAAGTAAAACCGGACAGATATATCTTTTCATACTGCAACAATTCGTCCAAACTATAATCATCCAGACAAGCACTTTCCCCGTAACCAAACTGGGGATATATGTAACAAAATACCTGTGCATGTTCACCAATGGCAATATTCCTATACTGCTTTATCACACCAAAGGTGCCTTCGGCTTCATCAAAATGATACAACAGGACTCTGTTATTTTCCTCATAAAGGGTATATCCTATTTTCTCTGCGGCTCTTTTCAGTGCAGCCATATCATCTTCTGCTATCAGTTTTTTATCTACCAGAACCGTATCATCCCCCAGTTCCAGCAAACGGTCAAATACATACTCAAAAAAGCTGCCCTGTGCCGCTTCATTAATACTGACAATATTATTCAGAGTTTCCGCTCCCTGATATGCCCAGCCAAAGCTATACTGCACGCTGTCATCATCCATGCCCTTGCTGAGATACCAGCTTGGCACCGCCCCCCACGTACTGTTATCCAGAATACCCATTCTGTTTTCCGTCAGTTCTACCGCTTCAGCCAGTAAATACCTACTCATATCCTGCTCTACAAGCTCTGCAACCGGTTCTTCTCTTACCTCCGACAGCATGGAAAAAGTCATAACACCATCTGCCATCATAGCCAGTGTAAACAATACCAGTACATGCCTTTTTAATTCCTTCCACATAGAGAAAGTAAGGAAAAAGATGCACATTGCCATGGGTACAAAACGCTGCATCCAAAATACCTGACTCATGGGAAGCATTCTTACTACGGAAGCCGCCGAGGTGGTGGTACACACAAAGATAAACAGTGTGGTAATAAAACCTGCCCCTGTTTTTTTATTGGCAGCCACTATTCCCAAAAGTACAATGATAAAAATAACCAATCCGAAATAAAAGCTGCGGATATATCCTTCCCCATCTCTGAAAAAAGGATTTAATGATTTTAACGCTTCCTGTGCCCACTGGTTAATCGTAGCAATGGACGCCTCGGAATTCTGGCTCGTCAATCCACCTCCGGTCAAACCGGGAAGCAAAAAAATACCGGATGCCAGATAGGCACATCCCAAATCTATGGTTATATAAACAATCCCTTTCCATTCTCTGTTAATGATACAGTAGACCGCACAGAAAATAAAAATAGAGATACCCGTCATCGCCGCTATCATGTAGTGGGATGTAGTAATCAGAAAAGTAACAACTACCAGTCCTGTCAGTTTTTTCCAGTGTTTATAATGCAAACACTCCCAAACACAATAAAAGGCAAATGGTAATAATGCATTGATAAAAATTCTGGGAATATTTCCCTCTGCCATAAAAATTCTGATATTGTCCGGGCAGAAAAAGTATAAATTGCCTGCCAGAAAAGCCATTCCCAGCCTGCCTTCACTTTTTCCCACCAAAAACCAGCCTGCCATATTCAACAGGTAAACAACTCCCGCAAACAGATAAAATGCAGTCAGTACATCTCCTCCGGTGAGAAACTGCAATAAAGACAACACATAATAGGCAAGGGGCGGCCAATATCTGAACAACTCCATGCCATTATACCAATACTCTGTATAGATAGGATACAGTGTACCTTCTTTCAGTGAGTGGTACAAATAATTACTCTTAAACAAATGTCCAAAGGTATCTGTATCCACACTGTCCGGATAAATAGAATTGAAATAAAGGAAAGCAGAAAAAACCAATGCTAAGGCACCGGCTGCTAAAACATAAGGTATCACTCTTGTTGCCTTTATTCTTTTTCTTTCGTTCACCTTGTTATCATTCCTTTTTCCTTACCGCACAACCACAAAGCAAGGCATACTTAACCTATTTTATTTATTATATACCATAGCAATTGTCAATGTAAATCATATTTTAGCAATTTTCATCATGCATGAGACTATCCTAAAAACTTTTCCAGCATTTCTTCCAATTTATTTACATCTACCGGTTTTGTCAGATAATCTTCAAATCCAACTTGCATATAACGTTCACGCATTCCTTCAATGGCATTGGCTGTCAGCACAACAATCGGTGTATTCCGGTTAGGATTCTCCTCATCGTCCCGAATCATGCCAAAAGTCTCTATTCCATCCGGTTTAGGCATCATATGATCCATAAGAATCAGGTCATATTTTTTCTGTTTAGTCTTCTCAAAACATTCCATTCCGCCTGTTGCCAAATCTAACTGTGCATGGGTATGTTTCAAAAGTTTTTGAAGTACTACCAGATTTACTATGGTATCGTCTACCAGTAAAATTTGAGCATCCGGTATATAAATAGTACATTTTGTGTTTTCTTTCTCCACATGAGTGTTTTTACGTTTCTGCTCTAATTTTCCCATCGCCGTGGCATCTACAATCTTTTGCGGAATTTGAACCGTAAAGCAGGAACCTTTTCCATACTCACTCTCCACGTGCAGAGTCCCGTTCATAAGACTAACTAATTGTTTGGTAATATTCAATCCCAGTCCGGTTCCTTCTATGTAACGGTTCTTTGTCAGTTCCAGACGTTCAAAACTATCAAACAATTTTTCCATATCTTCTTTTTTAATACCTATTCCGGTATCTTCTACCGACATGTGCAGGGAAAAACCCTCTTCACCATGAATGCCCTTAACAGAAAAGGTAACACTGCCTTTTTCGGTATACTTTACTGCATTGGATAACAAATTATTTAAAATCTGCATAATGCGGATTTCATCGCCTTCTAATACCGACGGTATTGTTTCGTCTATCTCAAACTTTAATTCCAGCTCCTTCTGCCCCATACGGGTTTTCAGGCTCAATATGACATCATTCAGCATAGGTGCCACTTGATAATTTTTTTCTACCAATTGAAATTTTCCGGCCTCAATTTTTGAAAAATCTAAAACATCATTGATAAGTGCCAACAACATCTGACTTGCCCTTTTTACATTGTAAGCGTACTCTTCAATGGTAGCATCCTTATTTTCCCGCAATATCAACTCATTCATACCAATCATGGTATTGATGGGTGTACGGATTTCATGGGACATATTTGCAAGGAATTTGGCTTTTGATTCACTGGCTGCAATCGCTCTTTGTTTTTCCTGTTCTATTCTAAACAAATCACGCACAGATTTTAATGCTGCAGAAGCCAACAATAATACGAGCCCCACACATAATGCTATTCCGTTAAGTCTGGAATCCACCGTATAAGTCAATGCTATTTCACATACTCCGGCTACCATCAATCCCGCAAATCCGATGGCAACTTCACTGTATTCTTTCACATATCCTTTCATGATGTCGCGCACAATCGTAATACCCATAGTCAAAACCAACAACAAAATAATAACATGGGATGATGTCATCGTTTCAAAAAAGTCTCTGACATTAAACACCTGAAGTGCTACAACAACTGCAAAGTTTACTGCCGTGGCTGCTCCTATCAGCATATATACTTTCTCATAGCGATATTTTTGCACACTGTTTATGTATGACATAAACGGATAGGGCAATATTGCAATCATTAAAAAGCCCATTAACATGGCTATTGTACTGCTTGGAAAGAAAAACTGCCTAATTTTGGACTCCACAAGCAGCCATGTGGATGCAATTAAAATGGCATTGCCCAAATGTATTAATTCTACTTTTCTCTTATAAAAGAAACGTACAACCATGCAACCACATATAACCAGCAAACCTATCAGAAACATCAAGGCGGCAACTATGACAGACGGTGCGTGAAGCCCCATAAAATGCCTGGTAATATCATTCATTTCCCCTGCATACATATCACTGACATAGCCTGCATAAAAAGAATCGGTCATAAATTCAATACGAAGAGTTTCCCCCGCATCACGCTCATATAGCCTGAAAGTAACATATGTCATAGTACTGGTCTTTCCAAAGGGTTGTATCTCCAGCGTGGAATACTCTTTACGCAGTTCATCCCCTACATAAATTTTCAGTTCCTGCTGCATACTCCGGACAGAAATCCATGTTTCTTCCTGATCTGATGGCAAAGTGGTGGTAATAGTTACCCACTCACCCGGATCTGCTTCACATTCTCCTGGAACCGTAATTGGCACTTGAGTTCCATCAGACAATATCTGATACCAATCAGACTCAAACACATGAAAAGTACTCTTTTCCACATTATTTTCCGGAGGTGCCGACACTTCACCCACCATAAAGAACACAAATGAAGCTGCCATCATTATCCCTAATATCCACTGTATGATTTTCATTTTATAGTCCTTTTGTTTTTCCATATGCCGCTTCCCAATATTTTTACTTACGTAAAATCTTTCTTTTGCTATTTGTTTACATTAAATACACGGGAGAATATTTTACCCCTATTTACATTATATCGTTCTACGATACAAATGCAAACAAAAAAAATAGTGCACCTCTCTTTGCACCGCTAAAACATCTCTTAATATTTGTGCTTTAATATCTTTTGTGGTACAACAATTCAGGTGTATAACTTTTAAAATCTGACAAATTGTGCATGATTTTAATTACACAATCAAAATATAAATATCAGGAGGGCAAAGACATGGGATTTTTAACAACCAAAACGGTTCTCATTACCGGTGGCAGCAGAACCGTACTTTCTAACGGCAAAGCAGGTTCTATCGGCTACGGCATTGCAACCGCCTATGCAAAAGAAGGAGCAAATATCGTCATTACAGGCCGTAATGTACAGAAGCTTAACGATGCAAAAGAAGAATTGGAACGCCTTTACGGTGTAAAAGTATTACCCATTCAGGCTGACATTTCCACCGGAGCTGACAATGAAAGCATTGTGGCTTCTGTAGTGGAGCAGGCTGTAGCCGAATTTGGCGGTATTGATGTTTTGATTAACAACGCTCAGACTTCCGCTTCCGGCGTTCCTCTCAGCGAACATACCACCGCCCAGTTTGTTCTGGCCATTTACTCAGTCTTATATGCTACATTTTATTATATGCAGGCCTGCTATCCTCATCTGGCAAAAGCAAAGGGTACGGTTATCAATTTTGCTTCCGGCACAGGACTTTTCGGCAACTTCGGTCAGTGTGCTATGCCGCAACCAAGGAAGTTATCCGTGGTCTGACCCGTGTAGCAGCGACTGAATGAAGCAAGGACGGTATCAATGTCAACATTATTTGTCCTCTGGCATGGACCTCCCAGTTAGAAAATTTCAAAACTGCTTACCCAGATGCCTTTGAAAAAATGTACCCCCCCCCCGCCCATGGCTTTTTCGGCGACCCTGAAGAGTATATCGGCAGAGTATTGTACAGTTAACTCATCCTGACTTTAAGTATTTAACCGGTGAAACATTGACTCTGGAAGGCGATCTGGGACTGCGTCCTTAATATAAACTACTACACACGAAAAATATGCAAACACTACCTATCTGAAATGACTTACCAAACTGTAATGGCAACAAACTATAATATAACAGGAGTGTCGCAAACTAAAATTTAGTTATTTCGCGACACTCCTCCAGTTCAAAATCCATTAAAATAATTTCAAAATTTAAATAGCAAAAGAACTTTTCTATCTCGCTATTTATTATTAAAGTCTGTTCTTTTCTAATTTCTTCTATTCTCTACTTTGCCCACAAGCACAAGTACCAACTGCTTTATTATTAATTCGTCCACAGCGGGAACACCTCCATTCGCTCCCTTCTACTAACTTCATACTATCAATAACGCTATTAATATCACTACTCGTTAATTTATTATTAATACGTGCTAAATATCCCAAAACTTCACTCAATGCAAATAAAATGGAAGACACAACTGCTGTTGATAAAACTCCCACTCCGAACCAAACTATAGTCAAAAGCCAATTGCGTTCTTCTCTTAATGTTCCATAATGCGAATATGAGACTTCTACTCCCAAACTAGCTGCCAGTACGATTGAGCCTATAACCCCCAATACCATAACAATACATCCTACCACATAACAAAAATCTTTCATACTTTTTCTCTCCCCAAATAGTTTTTTTGATATCTTTTACATATTTTATCACAAAAACAAGTAATATTGAAACAAAAGATTGATGGTCATTTCTATTTTTTATGCCGTACCGGCAACTTTTCTTTTTGCCACCATCTGCATAATAGCCATGGCAATTACCAGTCCTAAACCAACTGCATCCGTGATAAGACCAGGATAAATCAACATCAGACCGCCTATGAGGCTCAACAGGCGCTGATACCATGTCATACGGCAAAGGAAGTATCCCTCCAATGCAGCCGATACCGCAAAGATACCAACCAGAGAGGTAATACAAATCTGTACAATCTCAAATATCGTGGTATCGATAAACAACATCGCCGGATTTAATGCAAATACATAGGGAACAATAAACGCTCCGATTGCCAGCTTGGTTGCCGTAATAGCCGTCTTCATAGGGTTCGCCTGTGCAATCGCCGCGCCCGCATAAGCTGCCAGCGCTACGGGCGGTGTCAGGTCAGCTACAATACCGAAGTAGAATACGAAGAAATGTGCTGCCAATGTAGGTACACCCATACGAATCAAAATGGGGGCACAGGTTGCTGCCATAATACAGTAATTTGCCGTGGTAGGCACACCCATACCAAGTACAATACAGCATAACATGGTCAATACTAACGCTATAATAACCTGATTACCTGCCAATGCAACAATTCCGTTGATTAACACATTTGCCAGACCGGTCATGGTGATGGTTCCGGCAATCATACCTGCCACACCACAAGCCGCAGCTACTGTAATCATACCCTGACCGCCTGCTGCCAATGCTTCCCATATACGTTTAGGAGTAATACGGTTTCCTTTGTTAAATAAACTTACCACGATAGCTGCTATAATAGCAATTGCTGCCGCATATTGGATAGAACGCTGACTGGTACCAACCAGATAAATCAAAAGAACCAGCGGCAACAATAAATAAACCTGCTTTAACAACGGCTTAATTCTTGGTAATTCTTCTTTACTTAAGCCGCGTAAACCTTCTTTTTTTGCTTCCAGATGTACGGTAATAAAAATACCGGCAAAATACAATACTGCGGGCAAAATCGCACGTACAACAATGTTACTGTACGGTACACCTACATAATCTGCCATAAGGAATGCTGCCGCACCCATAATAGGGGGCATAATCTGTCCACCGGTAGATGCAGATGCTTCGGCGGCTGCCGCAAATTCAGGCTTGTAACCGGTCTTTTTCATCAAAGGAATCGTTACTGAACCGGAACCTACCGTATTCGCAACAGATGAACCGGAAACCATACCTTCCATAGCACTTGCCACAACGGCTACCTTTGCAGGACCGCCGGAGAAGCCGCCTACAAATGCATTTGCAATATTGATAAAGAAATCTGCAATACCGGTACGCTCCAAAAAGGCACCGAAGATAATAAACACTACAATAAACTTGGAACATACATTGATGGGTGTGGACAAAATACCCTCTTTACTGTAAAACAGATAGCGAACCGTATAGTTTAATTTACCGCTGAGTGTCGGATTGGATAATCCCCAAATCAATGCATATACAATAAGACAACCTGCCACAATCAAAATAGGCAAACCTACGCTTCGGCGGCAAACTTCTACCAAAGACAGAATACCTACTATACCTATCAAAAGCTGATACCATTCCAAAGTACCCATATTCCGAACAATAGTCTCGGCATTAAACGTATAATACAAAAATGCCCCCGTACCGCAAATCATCAACACCACATCATACCATGGCATGTAATTTACTTTCTGTTGTCCCTTTTTAGCAGGGAACACCAAATAACCAATAAAGATAATAAAAGCCACAAAGGATGTCAGACGAATTTCCTCAAGCCAGCTTGCAAACAATGTGACATAAATACAAAAAAGTGAAAATATCGCCAGAACAGATGTTACCACAATTTTGGGTATGCCTTCCCAAATACGGGTATTGGACTCTCTGTCGTACTTTTTCATTACAGCATCCAAATCCATTGCTTCCTGATTTTCCACAGCTTTGTTTTTCTTAAAAAATCCCATGAATACCTCCTTATAATCATATTTTTCATTGCAAAAGAATTGGGCTGCGGCGAAAACTCGTCGTAGCCCAATTGTGTTTTACTACTCTTAGTTTACTTCAACCTCTATTCCTTTTTCAGCAAAATATTTTGCTGCACCTGCGTGGAAAGGAACTGTCATACCGCTTGTAGCGTTTTCAATGCTTAATTCATTACCCTTTGCATTTTCAGCAGAAATTGCATCGATGTTATCGAAAATAGCAGCAGTCAGCTTATAAACATCTTCTTCAGAAGCATCTGCACTTACAATCAAAGTAGCCTTAACGGTTACTGTCTGTACATCTGCTTCCTGTCCTGCATAAGTACCTGCGGGGATGGTATGTACAGTGTAGAAAGGACAAGAATTCATCAGGTTTTCTGCCACTTCACCATCAATGGGAACCAGATAGGCATCATTGGTGGTACACAACTCAGTAATTGCGGGAGTGGGCGGACCTGCTACGATAAATGCTGCATCAATCTTTCCATCCTTTAAAGCATCAGCACTGTCTGCGAAAGACTGATACTGTGCATTGATGTCATCTTCAGTTAAACCTGCTGCATTTAAAACATCCACTGCATTAAAGTAAACACCGGAACCGGGTGCACCGATAGAAACAGTCTTGCCTGCCAAATCAGCTACACTCTTAATTTCAGGGTCCATGGTTACTAACTGAATTGCTTCTGCATACAGACCTGCTACAACACGGAAAGAATCAATCTTGCCTTCGCTTTCAAAAGAGCGGGTACCTTCCCAAGCATATGCCATAACGTCGGACTGTACAGTACCTAACTGATAGTCACCAGCTGCAATACCCTGGATATTTGCTTTAGAACCGTCAGTAGAAACAACTACTACATCAATACCTGCTTCATTTTTAATATACTGACCAAGCACACCGCCATAACCATAATATGTACCTGCAGTACCGCCGGTACCCATGGTCATCTTGCCTGAAGCGGAACCGCCGCAAGCTACCAATGACAGTGCCAAAACACAAGTCAGCACAACAGAAATAAGTTTTTTCATGTAAAATTTCCTCCTTCATATAAAAACCCGTTCAAAAAAGAACATATCTATTTAACTATACAATCGCTTTCTCATTATTTCAAGAAAAAAGTTGCAATTCCTTGTAATTTCTTTGTATTTTACCGCTATTCCACCATTCCGGCAGCAAGTTTGTCCCTATTCGTCATCTTTCATAAAAGCATCCAGAACATGAATACCTGCTGCCATCTTTTTTAATTGTACCAATTCCCTCTGCATATACGCTTCCAGCTGCTCTATTTCGATTTGGCTAAAGCCTTTATTGGATATAATTTTGCAAGCGGGTATCTTTCCTTCCGCAGTCCGGCTTCCATCCGTAAAAGACACAAAGGCATACTTTTCCCCTTCTTTTGTACAAATGGCGGATACTGACATTTTTAGTGAGTTATCCATGAATCATCATCACCTTTCGAATTAATAGTCCAAAATCTTCACTCATCATTGTTTCCTTAACTTACACATAAAGTTTATCATCTGCATTTATTACAATCAAGTTTTTACAATGAAGATTTATGCATAAAAAAGAAGGTCGAAACCAATGCCATTTAGTTAATAAAATAATTATTAAGTTAAGGAATGGAGTTTTTGAAATCTGCTCCTTTCTCCTTATTTTATCGGATTTTTCTACCATTAAGTTAGGGGACGAACAACACTCTATTCAAAATGGGCATAAATGGACTTTTTTCTGCTCCCATGCCCAAAAAATCGCATTTTATCCTTAAAAAGAGACCTTTTTGGGCATTACGGAATAATTTAACTGTCTGATGCCCACAAAAAAGACAAAATATGGGCACTAGCACCGCTTTTTTGCTTTCTATGCCCAAAATCGCCAAAATAACCGTAAAAATTCATTAGTTTTGGGCATCACCATGCAAAATATATTGTATATGCCCATAAATGCAATTTTATTCACCCGACTGCATTCGAAATCCGTCCTTCTGACTTTACTGTGCATGGTTCATGCTCAAAAGTTTATACTGCCCAAAAAATGGCGTCCTAACAGAACTGGCACATTTGCCTTTTGCCTCAACTTGTACTACAATAGTATCAGTAATCTTTCTATGAAAGGAACCAATGTGAAAGGAACCGCTATGAAACCAAGTATTACAAACCAAAGTATTACTCCCTTATTTGAGTCTAAATATATCAAGGTCTTTGACCTGCAATACAACCAAGACAGTCATTACTACAATGCTACCCGCAGACCCATAGAAAAGCTTGTGGCAACCAAATCCGACGACGAGTTTCGTTCCATGCTGCCGGATGCGGTAACATGTGTGGTAATACTAAAGATAAAAGGTGACGAACCCAGATTATTATTAAGTCAGGAGTTCCGCTATCCAACCGGCCAATTTTTGTTAAGTCCACCGGCCGGACTTTTGGATGCAGAAGATGAAGACTTGGAGAACCCTATTCTTTCTGCTGCCGCAAGAGAAATTAAAGAAGAAACTGGAATTGTTCTGAGTAAAAAGGATACTCTTTCTATTGTCAATCCCCTGCTCTTTTCTTCACCGGGTATTACTGATGAAAGCAATGCACTGGTTTGTGCAGTTATCAATTTGGAGGATACTTCTGTGCTTTCACAGGAAGGTGCTGTGGGCGGTGAATGCTTTGACGGTTTTAAACTTCTTTCCGTTGCAGAAGCAAAGGATATATTAAAAGCCGGACGGGATACTGACGGTATCTTTTACTCCGTTTATACCTGGGCTGCTCTCATGTATTTTGTATCTGATTTGTGGAGGTAAATTATGTTATATCACTATACAGACTTTGCCGCATTTGACGGTATTATCAAATGCGCTGAACTTAGACTTAACAACATTTTGAACATGAATGATGCCGCTGAAATGCGTTTATTTATGAATGGTATCTGCAAGGCAGTAATTGAAAAACTGAATGCAGATGATGAGACTAAAAAAAGTCGTGATGCCGAGTCTTTTTTCCAAAGAGAATTAGAAAAGGAATTTCATTACTCCGCTTATGCTGCATGTTTCTCCAAGTACAGGGATGATGCGGCACAATGGGAACGCTACGGTCATCTGGGGCAGGGTGTATGCATCGCGTTCCACGAAGATTTACTGCAAAAAATGATTGCCGGTTCCGTATTCTTAAAAGAAGTGTATTATCAGGCAGATATGAGAGAACATTGGCTTGTAGATGAATTCTATCAGTTAATAAAAGAAACTGCTGACTTTTCCGAAAGTCAGTCCAAACTGCATGACCTGATGAATGATGCCTGGGTACAGTCTGCTGCATTTAAGCACCCTTCCTTTGCCAGTGAACGGGAGTTCCGCCTGGTAGTTTCGCCCTTTATTTCTAACGAATTTGCTATCGAGCCCAAATACCATGTATCTGAAGGCCGCATCAAAAAATACTACCCTCTGGATTTAAACAGAATGTGCGGTAAACTAAATATGCACTTATCAGATTTGGTCGGTGAAATTATTATCGGTCCCACATCTTCCCAGTCCCTGCCTATTTTGCAGGACTACCTGACCGACTGCGGCTTGCATGTTTTAAAAGATAAAATCAGCATGTCCGCCTGCCCGCTGCGAAAACCGACATCGTAAAATAAAAAGACTTGATACAAAACAGAATTATATATTTAGTGTAAAAAATACCCCAACAGACATGCTTTCGCGCGTGGTAAACGTAGCAGTACTAAGATTTTTTCTTCGTAATACTCGAAAAAATCAAGTGCTGACGTTTACCAAAGGTCTGTTGGGGTATTATTTTACACGTAAATTTGTTATAACTGTTTTTGTATCAAGTCTTTTTATTTTACTGTTACAGAGGTGATGTGAGGGTTAGCACCTTCATACCAATACAGGAAACCTTCCATATCTACGGTATCACCAATCTGCAGACCCTTTACTGCTGCATAAACATCAGTGCTGCTGTCGCACAGATAAGATTCTACGGTAAAGGTATAGGTAGCGCCGTTTACTTCTACATTGAAGTACAAATCATCGCCTTCCTGACCGGAACCATCCCATTTGTATAAGTATGCAACATCATTACCGTTTGCATCCTGACCTGCAGCTACTACCTTCATATCCTTGAAAGATACAAACTGGTTCTGATAGTTAATCAGGTCATCACTGCCTAACATGCCGGTTACGTCTTTTGCTTCTGCAACATACTTACCATCCATGATTTCAAAAGTAGCATCGATAATTTCTACTTCACCGGACCATTCAGCCTTGTAACCGGTAACTTTAATCTTTGTACCGTTTTCCAGTTTAGCATAGTCTTCTTCGCTACAAGCCATGTTGTAAACAAAGTAAGCACCGTCTTTATCCTGTAAATAAACGGTTGCGGTGTTATCCCACCAGGACTGCTTTGCCTGTACATACGCTTCAATTACAACTTCGCTGTCCATAGCTGCTGCTACATACTCTTCGTAAGTCATAACGCCTTCAGACTTTTTATCGGTGTCTCCACCGCCACAGCCAACGCATGCAAATGCAAGTGTAACAGCTAACAGTAATGTAACTAATTTCTTCATGTTCTCTCTCCTCTTCCGATTGTTTTGCAATATATGCAAAATAGTTTTTGAGTAACTTTCGAAATAAATTATACTCAATATTTTAAAGAAATCAATAGTATTATTTACTATTTCTTTTTGTTTTTACTGCCTGAAAAACAACATAGAGCACAATCAGAACCCATGCTCCCGCCAGTGAAGCCAGCAATACAACGGAAGTTTGGGGAAGGGCTCCCAGTTCTTCTTTGCCGCCTGCCATATCCCGACTGCCCACCTGGTCCAAACGGTGCAGTGCGGTAATATCACTATATAACTTCTCCATATAGCCTTCGTCCACTGTCTGATCTCTTCTTACCGCTTTTACCGTATTTTCTATTAACTGTCCCGCCGCATCACGAAGCGAAGCGGAGCCGTTAAACACCGGCGTTACAAAGGTATTCTCTACATTATCAAGCAACAGCTTTGTTGCAGCAAGCTTCACTTCATAGTAAAGTGCATTGTCTTCGCCGCTTCGGGATAGATAATCCTGATAGGCCTCTGATTCCTGTGCCTTACTTGTTACCGGCACATACCCTTCGGTCTGTGCATAAGCAATCTGTACGTCATTGGTTAATAAAAACTGTACAAAGAGCCATGACGCCATTACTTCCTGCGGGTCTTCTTTATTAAAGACACACACGGAAGGCCCCTGTGATATCATCCGGGGATTTTCCGTATCAAACTGTGGAATCGGCATTACCACCGTTTCAAACTCCACAATTTTATCCTCTGCAATATCGCAAAGCGGTGCATCGGTTCCCATCCATGTTGCACCTGCCGTAGAGTCAATGGCAAAAATACACTGTCCTGCATTTAAGAAGTTTGCAGGGTAGCTGGAAATCTTGAAGGTAGAAAATGCCCTGCTTTCACCATGCTCTGCGATGGTATACAGCAATTCCTTTGTTGTATCGTTAAAAAGCAAAATTTCTCCGTCTTCCGTGGAATATCCGGCGCCTCTTTGTGCCAGCATTTGTATCATCATATTGTCAGTGGACTTATAAATAAAAGGTATCAGCACCTGCTGACCGTTTACCAAAAAATTGCCTTCTGCATCCTGTGCCATAGCAGCCTCCGACACTTCCCAGACAAAGTCCCATGTAAGTTCTTCCGGTAAAGTATATCCCAATGCTTCTACGTAGGTCTTATTGATATAGCAGGCTTCCGTGGAGCGCATATAAGGCAGTGCATAATAATGCCCTCCAAATGCACATTCTTCCAAGAACTTCGGAATAATTTCTTCCTGTGTAGGTGCGTCAAATCTGACTTCACTGCCGCCCAGCCCATATTTTTCATTCCCAAACAATTCATCTAAAGGTACTACCTGATTGTCACCCGTCAGATACGTTGCAATATGGTCCGGATAGGTGATACACACATTTGGTGTGGTATTGGTAGCAATATTGGTAATTACATCATTGTAGATTTTACCGTAATCCGTATACAGACGTAAATTTACGTTGATATTGGGATACAGTGCTTCAAAATCCGCAATGGCCTGTTCGTAAATCATAGTCTGCGTTTTATTGGTATCATTTTTTGCCCAGAAAGTAATCTCATACTCTCTTGAGGTATCAAATTCCTCCGGCACCACAAAGGGGTCCATTCCTCTTGAACCGTGACAGCCGGTAAGCGTAAGGGCACTACCCACCGTGATCATACAAAAAAGGATTGCTGACATAATTTTTTTACGCATTTTCATCATCCCTTTGTACCTCCTCTGGATACCCCTTCCATAATTCTCTTACGGAATATCAAAAACAACACAATCAACGGTACGGAAATCACTACCACCGCTGCCATCATGGCAGGAATATTTTCGCGTCCGAAACCGTTTTCCCGGATTTCCTGGATACCGTTTGACACCAGATAATAGTTTTCATCATCTGTAATCAGTCTGGGCCATACATAGGAGTTCCAGCATTCAATTACCTTTAAGATAGTAACGGTAATCAACGTGGGTTTGGAAATAGGTATCATTACCTTAAACAAATATTTTAAATCAGAAGTACCATCCACCTTTGCCGCATAATACAAGGTATCCGGTATCTGCTCAAAATTTTCTTTTAACAGATAGATATAAAATACCGATGTAACGGAAGGCAGAATCAATCCCGCAAAGGTATTGCGCATATCCAAATCGGTAATGGTTACAAAGTTTGTGATAACCACCAGTTCATTGGGTATCATCATCAGGGATAAAAATATGACAAACACAATATTTTTCCCCTTAAAATCCAGCCTTGCAAAAGCAAATGCTGCAAGAGTAATCACCACCAGCATAATTGCCGTTGTCACAACAGTAAAAATTGCAGTATTTAAAAAATACTTTGCAAGGGGGACTGCGGTAAATGCATCCACATAGTTCTGCAAGGTCGGTGACAACGTAAAGAACTGCGGTATATGTTCTGAGTTGTAAGCACCATAACTTTTTACAGAGGTTAAAAGCATCCAGTAAAAAGGAAACAATACTACAACTGCCCAAACTGCCAAAAGAGTATAGGTAACCCCATTCATGACCTTTTTACGGTTTCTGGCATTTTTTTCTATTTTTGCATAATCAATATTTTTTTCCATATTGTCTGCCCTCTTAATAGTGAACCTTTTTCTTACTGATTAACAAATTGATACAGGTAATCGTAAGTACAATCGTAAACAGAATAATCGCCGCTGCTGATGCATAGGACGGATACCCGCCGCTGTCACCATAGAGCATATCGTAAACATATCCTACAATGGTATTCATCTCTGCCGCATTCAAATCCGTACCAAACAATGCCACCGCATCGCTGTATGCCTTAAATGCACCGATAAAGCCTGTAATCACCAGATAAAAAATCATGGGCGAAATCATGGGCAGCGTAATCCGTGTAAAGATTCTCCATTTGGGTGTACCATCCACTCTTGCCGCATTGTAATACATCGGATTGACCGAGGAAAGTGCACTGGTCAAAATCAAAATCTTAAAGGGCAACACTATCCAAATAGTATAAATACACAATACCAGCATCTTTGCCCAGTAAGGTCCGTCTATAAAATCCACGGAGCTGCCACCAAACCAGTTAATCAGCAGATTGATAAGTCCGTCTGAATATGCGGTCTTTTTAAATAAAATCATAAATACCAGACCTACCGCCAGTGTATTAGTCACATAGGGTAAAAAATAAATGGTCTGAAATAAATTTCTCAGTTTGGTTATAGAGCTTAAACCTACTGAAATCAAAAGAGCAATTCCCGTAGACAAAGGCACCGTAATAATAACCAATATAAATGTGTTCTTAACTGCCTGTAAAAAATAAGGGTCTCTTAACACATAATCATAATTGTATGTGCCGATACCGAAGTAGGTCTGGGATGCGGAATTGTATCCTTCTTCAAAAGAATATACAAACACATCAATCAGCGGATATACCATAAATACACCCAGAAACAGTATGGCAGGCAGCAAATACAACCATGCTTTTATGTTGTTGTTTTGCAATATCTTCTTAATCATCTCACTGCTCCACTTCTGCCACAAACGCAATTCTTTCTTCGGTTTCCTTGTTAAAAATAAACACCTTGTGGGGAGCTAAAGAAAATCTTACCTGTTCCCCTTCCACTTCTGCCGTAGTATCTCCGGTACTTGCAATGGAGCGCACGGTAGTATTCAGGGAAGCCTTATGGGTAGAAATAATGCTGATATCACGTCCCATAACCTCCACACCGGTCAAATCACAAACAAAAGGTCCTGCTTCGTCAAGGTCCAATCCCTCCGGTCTGACACCTACATATACTTTTTGATTGCTGACTCCTTTTATATTGAGAACCGCGTCTCCGCCGATATATAACTTATTGTCCTTTACTTCACCGTCAAACACATTGATGGGCGGTGTGCCCAAAAATTTTGCCACAAACAAATTTATGGGATTATCATATACTTCCTGAGGCTTTCCAAGTTGTTGTAAAATACCATCCTTCATTACTACAATCATATCGGAAATACTCATAGCCTCTTCCTGATCGTGGGTAACAAAAATAGTGGTAATCTTGGTTTCTCTCTGGATTCTGCGGATTTCTTCCCTTGTCTGTATTCTCAAACGGGCATCCAGATTGGATAAAGGCTCGTCCAATAACAATACGCAGGGTTTCTTTACCAGTGCACGGGCAATCGCCACTCGCTGCTGCTGTCCTCCGGAGAGTTCGCCGGGCTTTCTGTCCATTAATTCTTCAATCTGTACCAGTTTAGCTGCTTCATAAGCCTTTTCATTCATTTCTTCCTTGGTCAGCTTATCTTTTCCCTTCAGATTTTCAAGGGGAAACGTAATATTTTTTCTGACCGTCAGATGCGGATAAAGTGCATAATTCTGGAACACCAGACCGATTCCTCTGTTTTCTGGCGGTAATTCCGTCACATCATCCTCACCAAAAAAAATCTGTCCACTGGTGGGCTTCTGTAATCCGCTTATCAGATTTAACATCGTACTTTTGCCACAGCCGGAAGGTCCCAACAAACCAATCAGTTTACCGTCCGGTATTTCAAAAGTAAAGTCATTGACAGCAATTACATCCGCAGGATTTTTCCTGTCACGACCGGGAAATTTTTTTGTCAGGTTCTTTAATACAACTTTCATAGTATTCCTTCCTTTCCATACATCTTTCCCCATTATAATGAAAAAAGCCGTAAATGTCCATATTTTACTGTAAATGTCACATATGGTATTTCCCTGCACACGTGACTATACCTCTTTAATTCACAACTTTATAAATTTAATGTTTTACAACTTAACATTTTGATAAAACCATGTTAAAATAATGTACAATAAAGTTGTGAATATCACAGCTAAGGAGGCGCAATATGTTTAAGCGAATTGGTGTCATCATTTGTGAAGCTACCGGCGTTTATCAAACCGAACTACTGAAGGGTATCAATAGCAAGGCACATAGTCTAGGCTATGATGTGCTTGTTTTTGCCACCTTTGTAAAATTGTGTTTTCATGAAAATTATGAATACGGAGAAAAGAATATATTTAGCTTAATCAATTTTGACCAGTTGGATGGTCTTATCATTGCAGGCGATACTTTACAGGTTCGCGGACTCAAAGAAGAACTTTTCCCCAAATTGCAGAACGAGTGTAAATGTCCTATCGTTTTCATTGACTACGAAAATGATATGGGCTACGAAAACATCACTACCAATGACACCATTTCCTTTGAAGAAATCATCGACCACCTGATTGATGTACACGGTTGCCGCAATATTTTGTTTTACAGCGGTTCCTATGATGTTTCTTCTACCCGTACCCGCTATGAAGGCTACAAAAATTCCCTGCAAAAACACAATATTGCACTCAATCCCGATTTTGTAAGCTTTGATGGCAACTTTTGGATTGAAGGCGGTGAACAGATTGCCCGGGAAATCATTGAAGGTAAAAGACCCCGTCCCGATGCCATTGCTTTCTGCGGTGACCATATGGCAATCGGTGCTATGAATGTATTTCAGTCCACCGGTTGGAAGATTCCCGAGGATATTATCATTACCGGACACGATGCAGAGGATGATTGTTTAAAATGTAAGCCTCCCATCACTTCCTACACCCCTCCCATCAACGCAACCGGTGCCAATGCCGTAATTGCCTTAGATGCGAAAATCAATAATACTACGCCTTCCAATTGGGTTGTTTCCCGTGGTCGCCTGGAACTGGGCGGCAGTTGCGGATGTCAGGAGGATTTCCGTTACACCAAACGAATTTATTACCGCAACGAAACTAACTTAAACTACGAAGGATTTCTCAACAGCAGTATGATGGAGGATTTGGCAGAAGCTGACTCTTTCCTTTCCTTACTTAATAAAATTGACTTTTTCCTGTACTTAGTACCGGAATGGTACGAATTTCATCTGTGCCTGTGTAATGACTGGCTGGACTATGATCCGTTTGACGGTGCCGACTCTTACCATACCGACGGTTATACCGACCAGATGATTCATTATATCAAATCCAAGGTCGGCAATTCCCGTACTGTGCAGGAAATATTTGACCGCAAGCTGATGCTGCCTACCCTTTATGAGGAACATCCCGAACCACAGACTTTTTATTTTTTACCCATTCACATGAACAAAAAGCGTTTTGGTTACTCCGTTTTATCCTACGGCAATACCAACAAAACCTTTGACATCAACTATATGAACTGGACCAAGCATGTATGTAATGCACTGGAATATTTCCGCATACAGTCCAGATTATCCGGTGCCGCACTGATTGATTCCCTCACCGGTGCTTATACCCGTGCCGGTATTGAACAAAATGTGGATATGCTTTTAAATCACATCCATGATGAAAATTATCGTTTCATGGTAATGATGGCTGACTTGGACAGATTGAAAACCATCAATGATACCTATGGACATCAGGCAGGTGACCAGGCAATCCACGAAATTGCCAGAGTACTGCTTTCCGTTACCAGCGATACAGAAATCTGTGCCCGTGTAGGCGGTGATGAATTTGTTATCTTAGGTTGTGACAACTATTCCGATACTAAGATTGAAGATACCGTCCAAAAAGTTGCAGAAAAACTGGATGCCATTAACCAGTCCGGCAAGTTCCCTTATCTGCTTTCTACCAGTATTGGTGGTGTGTTGGAAAAAATTACTAAACCTGAAGATATTGCCGATTTGTACAAAGAAGCGGATAAAAATATGTATAACACTAAAAAGATACATCATGAAAAAGAAACTACCTAGCGGGGCTGTTGCAAAATAGGCTGGTTTCCGAATCATTTGTAAAAAGCTTTCTGGTGCAGACCTTTGGCGAACGTCGGCACTTGCATTCTACGAGCAATTTTTGCGAAGGAGAATGCGTAGTACCGTTACGTTCGGCACGAGCGAGAACGTGTCTGCAAAGAAACTTTTTACAAACGATTCGGAAACTACTATTTTGCAATAACCCCATATGCCTCATCTTAACTGATTTTACAACTATACTCTTTACGTCCCTCCACGTGAGGTATCAAAATCTTCTTATTTGCGGTAATTTCTATTTCGTACTTACATCCCCTGAATACTCTGGTTACCTTTGCCGGTAACATCTCAGGTGCCAGACAAGGGTCAATTTCCAAACCTTCCCATGTAGCACGGATACCAAGCATATACTGGGTAACAGCAATGTACATCCACGCTGCCGTTCCGGTCAGCCAGCTTACATTGGCAAGACCAAACTTATCACTTTCCGGTCCGAAAATATTGGAGGAATAGACATAGGGTTCTGCCTTGTAGCGCCACTCTCCTGCTTTTGCCTGTGCCACCATAGGCAGTAGCTGATGATAATATTTGTAGGCATTTTCGGGACGCTTCAACATGCATTCCGCAATAATGGCCCATGTATTGGCATGGCAGAAAATACTGCCGTTTTCTCCACAGCCTTTATTGTAATGGGTAAGCGGGTCTTCCTTGGTCGGATAGTCTGCCATTGCCGGATGAATTTTCTTGATACCAAGTTCTGTGTCCAACATACGTTTTACACTATCCATTGCCTGTATCTGCTTATCCTTATCGCCCATATTGCTGATAACGGACCAACTCTGGGTATTCAGCCAGATTTTTGCCTGTGGCTCGTCCTTAGAACCGATAAAACGTCCTTCGTCCGTAATACACCGTCTAAACCACGCGCCATCCCAAGCTGCTTCATTGATAAGATTCTTCTGGCTCTCATAAATCTCTATATATCTCTTTGTATCTTCTCCTTTTAATTCTGCCAATTTTACAATCATAGGTAAAACCGTGCCAAGCTGCATGGAGGTCCAGATACTTTCTCCTTTTCCTTCCCTGCATACCTTATAAAGCATATCGTTCCAGTCAGAGGCAAGCATCAAAGGAAAACCGTGTTCACCCAAATTCTCCATACAAAAGTCAATGGACTTTTTAATATGCTCCCAGACTGTTGCCTGTCCACCATCATAGTATTCTACTATTTCATCTAAATAGTCTGTTTTTCCCTCTTCCATAACAATATGATAACAGGTCATTACCAGCCACAAATGGTTGTCGGAGTGTATTCTGGTTAATGGTTCCCACCCCTCAGTAGGGAAACAGTAATGGTTACAATGCCCGTCTCTATACTGCTGGGTAAACAACAGATTCAATTTCTCTTTCGCCCTATCGGTATCAAAGGGTATCATCGCCAGAATATCCTGTGCGGTATCCCTGACACCGATTCCCCTGAACGTGCCGGTAGCATAGTAACTGATATTTCTGGAAAACTTAAAATTCTTTTCTGCCTGATAAGGATTCCAGATATTAATCATGGTTTCTGCATCCTTATCGGGCACTTCGCACTGAAACTTACTTAGGAAAGTATCCCATTCTTTGGTTACGGTAGCAAAAGATTTTTCTACAAAGTCCCTTTCCCTGCAATGAGCCACACATGACTTTATTTCCTCTTCCGTCATGGCAGTGCCTAAGAAGATATTGATTTCTTTTTCTTCCCCTGCTTTCAGTTCCACATCCAGTTGCAGGGCAAAACAGGGGTCCCCACCATAAAGGGTAGAACCGCTACAACTACCTGTTTCCACACCTATGGGATTTTCTTCGCTGCGGTATGAGCCTACAAACTCATCCCTGTCGCAGTCATATGCAGAAACCGGAACATCGGTTGCAAAATACACAAGCGGTGTTTCTTCGGGCTTGGACTGCATTTCCACACCATATTTATAAACCAGTACATCTTTATCCATAGCATACACTGCCAGCTGGTGCTTGTTGTAGCACTGCCACTGCAATTCCCGCATAAACTCCATCATGCCAAGCTCCACATAAGGGAAAATGCTTACCTTTTTATCGGTATCCGCAGTCAGCTTCAGATTCCAAACCAATGCATTTTCCAGTTTTCCCACAAAATAGGTTGCCACTGCCCGGATACCGTTTTGTTCTGCCTCAAAACGGGTATACCCCATTCCATGGGAGGCCGCCCAGTTCTCCGGCTTGTTTTGGCAGGGTTCACTTGTAGGACACCAAAATTCGTTACCATCCTTTATGTATGTATAAAATCCGCTGCGGTCCGTAGGCAGATGAAAGAATCTGTAATGATTGATTCTCCAAATCTGAGGACTCTTATAAAAGGCAACACCTCCCCCCGCCTGACTCATCATCACATGAAAAGTCCCATTAGATAAATAATTCATCCAAGGGGTCGGTGTATTATACTTATCAAAACTGATTTCTCTTTTATCGTTGTGGAATTGATACATAACCTCATCCATACCTTTCTCTTTTTCTTGTGTTTTCTGTTCATATATATAGCTTTTATTATAGCAAACAGCCCACACTCTTTCAAATCATTCCCCATATATAATTAAGTTCACATTGCCATTTCTTTTTATTTTTCTTATACTAAAGATAAATAATATCATTTTGTATTTGGAAAGGACAACTTATGCGTAAACTTTTTTATGAGGATATCAATATAACAGATTTTACCGCTACCGTAACAGCCTGTGAACCGATTGACGCAGGTAAAACCTACCGTGTCTTATTGGACGCTACTGCCTTTTTCCCGGAAGAAGGCGGACAAAGTGCAGACAAGGGTACTCTTGGCAACCAGTCCGTATTGGACGTGCAGATTGAAAAGGACTTGATTTACCACTATGTAGAGAAGCCTTTAGAAGTGGGCACTACCATTTCCGGTCATGTAGACTGGACACAGAGGTTTGACTTTATGCAGCAGCACTCAGGAGAACACATTGTTTCCGGTCTGGTGCACAAACACTTCGGCTACAACAACGTAGGCTTTCACTTAAGTGTCAACGAAGTCACTCTGGATTTTAATGGGGAACTGACCCCTGAACAAATAGCAATGATTGAAAAAGAAGCCAACGAAGTTGTCTTCCAAAATCTTCCTATTGAAATCAGCTATCCCACCAAAGAGGAACTGGCAGTGCTTTCCTACCGCAGTAAAATAGAAATCGAAGGTCAGGTGCGTATCATTACCATTCCCGGTGTGGACGTGTGTGCCTGTTGTGCTCCCCATGTAGCTTATACAGGCTCTATCGGCATGATAAAAATTACAAACTGCCAGAGTCACAGAGGTGGTGTCCGCCTGAATATTCTGTGCGGTCAACGTGCCCTTACAGACTACAACCAAAAACAAAACAGTGTTACTGCTGTTTCCGTTGCACTCTCTGCCAAACCAAACCTGATAGCAGATGCTGTTTTACGACTCAAAGAAGAAAACCTGCGTCAGAAAGAAAAGTATAATGACTTACAGGCACAATACTTAAAATTAAGTCTCTCAGCCCTGCCATCCCCCGCCCAAAGCAACGATGCCGTTCTTTTTGTAGGGCCTATGGATACCATTGCCATCCGTAACACCGTCAATGAACTGGTGGAAAGCTATACCGGCTACTGTGCTGTTTTTTCCGGCAGTGAAAACGACGGCTATCAGTTTATTGTAGGAAGTAAACATGCAGACTGTAAAGAATTGGCACAAATACTCCGTCAGGAACTGGGAGCAAAATGTGGCGGCAACACTCCCATGATTCAAGGAAGCATCACCGCCACACCGGATATGATTCTCAATTACCTATGTTCAAAATAACACTGTGGTAAATAGCTTATTTTGATATGAACTGCAAAAAGTTTCCACACAGACACGCTCTCGCTCCATGCAAAACGTAGCGGTACTAAGCGCGAAAACTTCTCTGCGAGAAGTCTTCTTGCTAAGTGCCGACGTTTTACAAGGGTCTGTGTCTGAAAGCTTTTTGTCAGTTCATATCTAAACAAAACTATTTTACCACAGCTTTATTTTTATCTCGCATCTTAAAAATAAACAATACTGCCAATACTAAGACTATACCTGTGGGAAGACTAATCCAAACACTTTTGGTCAGACCGGCAACAATATAGGTTACAAAGGAAATTGCCGCTACCACTATTGCATACGGAAGCTGGGTGGTCACGTGACTTACATGGTCACAGTCCGCCCCCGCCGATGCCATAATGGTAGTATCAGAAATCGGCGAGCAATGGTCACCACACACTGCACCTGCCATACATGCTGCAATGGAAATTACCATTAAGGTATGGTCGTTTCCTGCAAACACTTCTACTACAATAGGAATCAGAATACCAAAGGTTCCCCAACTGGTTCCGGTAGCAAAAGCAAGGAAACAAGCCACTAAGAAAATAATTGCAGGCAACAGACGCATCAAACCTTCTGCACTGCCGCTCATCATCATTTCCACATACTCATTTGCCCCCAGACTATCCGTCATTGCCTTAAGTGTCCATGCAAAGGCCAGTATCAGGATTGCAGGCACCATAGCCTTAAACCCTTCCGGCAGACATTCCATACATTCTTTCATCGTCATTATACGGCGAAGCATATAATATATAATGGTAATCACCAATGCTATAAAACTTCCCAACATCAGACCTACGGACGCATTACTGTCTGAAAAAGCAGTAATAAAATCTTTTCCTTCAAAAAATCCTCCCGAATATATCATGCCGACAATACAACTGATAAGTAAGGCAATCACGGGAACCACCAAATCCATTACTCTACCTTTCTTGTCCTGTTTCTTATCCGTTATCACCTGTGCCATCTCATGCATTCTGACTACATTGGATTCTCTTTTTTTCATGGGACCGAATTCCACTTTCATAACAATTGCCAGTACCACGAACAAAATTGTCAGTAATGCATAAAAGTTAAAGGGTATTGCCTGTAAAAACAGGGAAAATCCATCCTCACCTTCCACAAATCCGTTTACTGCCGCTGCCCATGAGGAAATTGGTGCAATAATACATACCGGAGCTGCCGTAGCATCAATCAGATATGCCAGCTTCTCTTTGGAAATCCCATGTTTTGCCGTTACCGGCCGCATGACACTGCCTACTGTCAGACAATTAAAATAATCATCAATAAAGATCAAGATTCCCAACACTACCGTAGCAAGCTGTGCCCCCATCTTGGTTTTAATCTTTTCTCCGGCAAACCTGCCAAAAGCTTCAGAACCACCTGCTTTGTTCATCAGGCATACCATAACGCCCAATATTACAAGAAATATCAGAATGCCTATATTATTCTTGTCCGAAAGAACACCTACCATACCGTCCTGAAATATATGGTTTACAGCTATTTCCACATTAAACCCTGCATAAAGCAGTGCTCCTACTACAATACCGATAAACAAAGAGCTATAAACCTCTTTTGTAATCAACGCCAATATAATTGCAATTAACGGTGGCAACAGTGCCCATATTGTTGCATACATCCTATGTACCTAAGACTACTTAGCAGCCTTTTTCCTCTCTACTTTATTTTTATACATATCTTCATCTGCTTCGTTTACTACACCTATAATATACAGATTTTCACAAACCGGTGCGATTGCACAACCAATACTTGCGGATATGGGATATGGTTTACCGGAAGTCCGGTCTGCCATACGGATACTGTCATAAAACTCTTTTTTACGTTGTACAATATCCTCCTGTGTATACTTTCCTACACCTACTACATAAAATTCATCCCCACCGGCACGAATACAGATTTCCTCCGGTCTGGAAGTTTTTATAGCAGAATCACACACCAGTTTAATACCAAAATCACCTTCTGCATGCCCAAAATTGTCATTGACATATTTCAAACCATCCATATCTATGACACTTACAAACAGGCTGTCTCCCTCGCCTGCACTGCTTAACATATTCTGTAACATCATATCCATGCCACGGCGGTTATAGGCTCCTGTCATCACATCATAAATAGATAACTTTCGCAGACTGTTCTTGGCTCTTATCATTTCCAATGCATTATTTACGTTCCTAAGCCAGTTACGATAAACTATACCTACTTTTCTCTTTTCGCTCAGTTTCCGGCAAAGAACGGCATACCCCAGCATTTTCTCCTGAAAATGCACCGGTGAAAAATAATACACTGAAGGTGCTTCATGTTCCTCAAACATCTGCGGCAGCATCCACTTCGTTTCAAAAATTTCGCTCTTTTCGTCCTCATAGTAACCGGTACCTTCTGCATCCATGGTTACCACTACCGTCTTCATCTTATCCGGATATCCTTTGGTAATTACTTTTTCCGTATTCAGCCAATCCTCTTTTAAACACAAATAAAATTCACTGTAAGGACGTGCATAAAATGTATTCAGGTATATCTTTTGCAGGCACTCCTGTGGCAGTTCCGTCGCCGAAAGCTGCTCTACTACATAGCCCTCCATAAGCAGACCGATATCTATATTATTAAGCCAGTCATTTTGCTCATAATTGCCAAACAGATAATAAAATGAATCTTTAAAGGTTCTGGCAGAGTGCAGAAAATCCGGGTCACAACCACAACTCATTCCTGCATGCAGATATTTTGATTTTTGTACATCATATGATATTATTTCTGCATTGGGCTCTATCTTTTGCCGAAGCATATTCACCGCTTCTGCCGCCGTTTTGGCTTCGTTGGATTCAAAAGAGGTTATGGATATCTCATTCAATGCTGCTTCCTGGGAAGCTTCAAATCCCAACACAATCACGTCTTCCGGCACCTTGATACCGTTATCTGCCAGCTTGTTTGCCAAACCGATAGCCATATGATCACTGGCACAAATGACAGCTTCAGGTATAGACTTCTCTCCTGCAATCATTTTATCAGCAAGTGCAATACCACCCGTATACCAGAAATCCCCGTAAACAATCTGCTCTGCATTAACAGTTAATCCCCTCTCCTGCATAACTTCCCTAAAAATCTGTACACGTTCTTCTGAAATAGGATAGTCTTTTTGTCCTGTTAAAAAGCAGATATCTGTTACTTTATGTACATCCAGCACATGTTCTACCATCTCCCGAAATACCGGGCGGTCACTGCTGTTGGCAGTCATATACTCACCCAGCGGCAGGTTCAATGATACAACCGGACGTCTGCATTCCTTTTTCAATTTATCACATATATAATTTCTAATAGATTCATCATTATTTTCAATCAGGGAGATACTGTCTACAATCACTCCGTCAAGCAAATCAAAATTAGGAAGTTCATATATATTAAGTTCTCCTTCAACATAGTCTTTATGCACCATGCTGAAATGGGTTAACGGTGCAAATACAGCCACATCGTAACCATATTTTTCACACTGGTCAAAAACCCCCTGCAAAACTCTTTTGGCATGAATAGACTCCGGCACTGCTGTAATCAATCCGATTATTTTTCGTCTGGCCATCTTCCTCAACCTCCTAACATTTAAGACATCTCTATACTTATCATCCGGTAATTGATATCTCTTGCCATACACACTGCTTTACTGCATTCCTATCTTTTTCTGTATATGCATTTCTTTAATCCGTTATAAAATTTAGAAAAATGTCTGCTGTTTCCCAACCATCTGCGCAGAGGCATCAGGGTAACTACCATATAGCTTTTTGCCAGAAACAACTGACTCTTCTTCATATATTTTTTTACAATCTGCTGATGCTCTTTTCTGTCCTGCTTCTGATTCTCCTTTGTCTCAGAAAAACCGCCGCCTTCATAATTGGCTATCAGCAGTCCCGTGTGCACGGGTTGCACATTCTTTTTGAAAAAACACCACAAAAAATGCTCATAATCCGCCCTGATTTTATAATTTAAATCATAGCCCCGCTCTTTAAACAGCTCTGCAGCATAAAAGCAGGCCTGATGACAAGGAATGTTCCTATAACAGGTAAAGGCTGTTATCTTTCCCGGCATAGGCACCTCAGAAGCTGTGCTTTCTTTGTAGGTATCCCCATAATAAATCCCCGCCCCTGGATTTTCTTCTATGCAAGTTGCCACTTTTTTAAGCACTGCACTGTCATAAAAAGAATCCCCACAGTTTAAGAAATATACAAAATCTCCTGTGATATGCTCCACTGCCTGATTCATCGCATCATAGATGCCTTTATCGGGACTTCGAAGTACCTTAATCCTATCATCCACAGGAAGGCTTTCCAGTGAATTGTCCCCAGACATACCATCCTTTATAATAATCTCAAAATTGTCATACTCCTGTTGCAGAGCTGTCTTTATAGTCTCTGCCAGTTTTTCACCGGGATTGTAGCACACTGTCACAATACTGAATTTAAGACTCATGTGACTTCTCCTTTCCGGTTTTTGCAAAATATATGCCTTCTTTCAGCCACTTATATGCCTGTTTAAAGGTTACTTCTTCACTCATCTGCTTTTTAATCTTTAACAGAAACCTAAGTCCGAATACCTTTGCCATAATACCATACAAATAACGGTACAAAACACCTCTGTCATAAAAGAATTTTTTGTTATAACCCGCAAACCATGTGGAACCGCTGTTTCTTTCTTCTTCCTTTCCAATCTTTACCGGGCTGGCATACAGCTTTAGTCCTGCTTTCAGACAATCCACTAAAAACAGACTGTCCTCTCCGTTACTGTACTTTGCCCCGCCTCCAAACAACAAAGAAAAGGTCAAATTGTGTGCATGCATTTTCTCCGTCTTTATGGCAATGGCATATGCCGGATATCTGCCGCAGTTGTACCACCTTACCCTGTGAAAATCTGTATTGTAATAAGTTCTGCGCTTTTCATTGACTTCCACATTAAAAAGAAGCACATCTGCATCTTTATGTGCTGCAAATTCTTCCAATATTTTCTTTTCGTAATCTGCATCATAAATAATATCATCATCTGAAAACAGACTGATATCAGCAGTTGCACGCAAAAGTGCATTATTTCTGCTCAATCCCACGCCTCTCTCATAAAAAGAATAGGCACAAATGTTTCTCTCCTTACCATCTTCATCTAAAACAGTAAAGCACTCCTTTGCATGGGTGTCACACTGATTTATAATAACAGCCTCTGTACACAGATTCATTTTTTCTGCCAATGCCTTAGGTTCTTTATGCATTGCCGAAACCAATACCTGCAGCTTCATATTTCCTCTCTTCTGCTATTTTGTCGTAGCTACTTTAATCACTCAAAATCCATGGTTCTTTGTATACTGTACAGACAACACTGTGTAGTCCTGTGCTTCCACAGTTTTTTTCAACACTTCATTATCCAGTTCTGCACCCAGTTTCACAACTGCCGTACCTGCCTCATGGCTTACTATTGCTTCCATTACCTCCGGGAGTGCCTCTAAACACTTCTTTACCCTTGCCTCACAATGTCCGCACATCATACCTTCAATTTTCATTGTTCTTTCCATTTTGTTATCCTCCTGCTCTGCATTTTTTTCTGCTGTTTTTTTCATATTCTCTTTATCAGGTGTTTCTTTCTGACCACTTGTTTTCTTTATGGAGGCATAAATGTCTACAAGATTTAACCGCAGTGCATTCGTTACCACGCAAAAGCTGGATAAACTCATTGCTGCTGCCCCAAACATGGGATTTAACTGCCAGCCGAATATAGGTATCCACAAGCCTGCTGCCAGCGGAATACCGATTATATTATAAATAAATGCCCAGAATAAATTCTGGTGGATATTACGCAGAGTAGCCCTGCTTAAACGGATAGCTGCAGGTACATCCCGTAACCTGCTCTTCATCAATACCACATCTGCCGCATCAATGGCGATATCCGTACCTGCTCCGATGGCAATACCTATATCCGCTCTTGTCAGCGCCGGTGCATCGTTGATACCGTCGCCAACCATTGCCACCTTGCCTTTTTCCTGCAAAGAACGAATGACGCTTTCTTTTCCCTCCGGCAACACTCCTGCAATAACTTCATCCACACCTGCCTGTTTTCCGATTGCCCTTGCCGTTTTTTCATTGTCACCGGTAAGCATCACTACTTTAATGCCCATATCCTGTAATGCCCTGACTGCCTCCGCACTGTCTTCTTTTATGGTATCTGCTACGGCAATCATACCAATTAACTTATTTCCTTTAGCAAAAAACAGGGGGGTTTTTCCTTCCTCCGCCAGCACTTCTGCTTTTTCTTTTATCTCATTGGAAAGTGCTGCATATTTTTGGATAAACGAAGCATTTCCTCCAAAAACTGCTTCTCCTTCGAAAACGGCGGAAAGACCATTTCCGGGCATAGCCTTAAAATCCGTAACTTCTTTTGCCTGTATCCCCTTTTTATCTGCATAGGTAAGCACCGCCCTCGCCAACGGATGCTCACTTTTCGTTTCCAAGGAACATACCCATGTGAGCAATTCTGTTTCTGTGATATTCTCTGCGGGCCAAATATCTGTCACTTCGGGATAGCCGCTGGTAATCGTCCCCGTTTTATCTAATGCCACAATCTTTACTTTTCCCGCATTTTCCAATGCCACCGCAGTTTTAAACATAATGCCGTTTTTTGCACCACAGCCGTTGCCTACCATAATTGCCACAGGCGTTGCCAGTCCCAGTGCACAGGGACAACTGATAACCAGCACCGAAATACCTCTTGCCAATGCAAATCCTATGCCCTTATCTAAAAGAAGCCAAATGATTACAGTCACTACTCCAATCGCAATCACTGCCGGCACAAAAATACCCGATACCTTATCTGCCACCTTTGCAATAGGTGCTTTGGTTGCTGCCGCATCACTTACCATCTTGATAATCTGTGATAACGTAGTATCTTCCCCTACCCGAAGGGCTTCACACTTTAAATAACCGGACTGGTTTACGGTTGCCGCAGATACTCTGTCCCCGGCTTGTTTATCTACCGGCAGGCTCTCCCCGGTCAATGCTGCTTCATTAACCGCACTGTTTCCCTCTGTCACAATTCCATCCACAGGAATATTTTCACCCGGTCTGACTACAAATATATCGCCTTTTTTCACCTGCTCTATGGGTACTTCCCTTTCTGTTCCGTCTACCAAAATAGTTGCCGTTTTGGGTGCCAGTTTCATAAGCCCCTTCAAAGCATCCGTGGTCTTGCCCTTGGAACGTGCCTCCAACATCTTTCCTACGGTAATCAAGGTCAGTATCATAGCGGCAGACTCAAAATAGAACTCATGCATATAATGCATTACACCTTCCGTATTGCCCTTTGCCATGGCATCTATCATGGCAAACAACGCATAAGTGCTGTATACAAAGGCTGCTCCCGAACCCATGGCCACCAATGTATCCATATTTGGAGCTCTATGGAGCAATCCTTTAAATCCGCTAATAAAAAAGTGCTGGTTAATAACCATGACCGCTATGGTTAAAAGCATCTGCAAAAGCCCCATTGCTACATGGTTTTCTGACAAGAACGCCGGCACAGGCCAGCCCCACATCATATGTCCCATTGAAAAATACATCAGCACTGCTAAAAAGCCTACGGATGCCAACAATCGTTTTTTTAATGCCGGTGTTGTCTTATCCTGTAATGCATCCTCTTTCTCTTTCGCCTGTCCCCGGTTACTTACCCCGTTTGTTTTCTTTGCAATGCCGTATCCTGCATTTTCTACTGCCTTTATAATGTCAGCCTCTGTTGCCGTACCTTCCACACCCATGGAATTTGTCAGAAGACTCACCGAACAGGTTGTTACTCCCGGCACTTTACTGACTGCTTTTTCTACTCTCGCACTACATGCCGCACAGCTCATTCCTGTTACTGTATACTGCTCCATTTAATTACCTCCGTCCCATTAACCTAATGGAATCAGTTCTGAAACTGTCATATTGCCCTGGGAATCCTTGATATAAAACATACATACATAATTTTCCGGATTAATAAGCGGTATTGCCTCCAATGAATAATCTACCGCTAAATCCTGATCAAATCCAAATATCCATGTCGACTCTTCCCAATCAAGAAAAGACATCATTTTTCCGTCCTCATCTCTGGTCAGGTAACTTGCTCCCGCTACCACCTCTATCAAATCGTAATCATCTAAATCCAGAAGTTGTCTGCTGGGATTGCCCAGCTCTTCATCCTCCGTGGGCACCACGCTTCTGATTACACCGTTCGGATTTTCTTCATCCACTACAATCTGCAATTTAGCCCCGGTCCATGTCCAATCAGAAAAATCACCATCCCCAAAATCACTCAATACTGCATGGGCGAAATATCTTTTTTCATCATTTCCGGACTCATCCTCCACCAAAATCATAGGTATCGCAGAGTATTCATTTGTCTCATTGTCTTTCATATATAATACAGAATTGTTATAGTATGCATGCAATACCCCATTTTCATCCATTACTACATCCTGTCCGCAGTGAATATAAAAATACATTTCATCAGCTCTCTCATTTTCTTCAGGCGAAAGATAACCGGAAGCCTGCGCATTACATAAAATGAGAAAATACGCATCCGCAAAATTCTGTTGCTGTTCTTCTGTCAATGCCAGTGTAATATCACTGATACCGCCACTGGTTTCTTCCTCTACTTCAACTGTCTCTACATCAGTTTCCGCTTCTTCCACATTCCACTGGCTGACTATTTGTTCTCCGTCTTCAATTGCGTAAAAAGATTTTAAGAAATTCACATATTCAGGTGCAAACTGGTTTTCTTCCTGACATTCAATATAATAATTGGTATAATCTTCTTCAGCACCATGGGGATAACATATGGAAATTCCTCCTGCTTCTTCCACGTTGCTTCGGGAATAAACCACCATACGCTCAATTGCACTGATTGCTTCTTCCGACATATCCGGTGAATCCTGTGAAAACTGCTTCAAAAGCTGTATTACATCCACCAGACTATAATTGTAATTAGTGGAATAAGTACCAAAATCTCTTACCTCATTACGATCACGAACCATTTGTGGGAATGTAGTTACATCTAACATATTGCCCGTCTGCTCAAAGAAATAATTTAATGCCTCCTCGGCAGTATCATAACGGTTCAAATCAATGCAGGATAACGTCAAATCCGAATAATACCGCTCATTTATCTCAAAAATTCTTTCTCCGCACTCAATGTAAGAATCGATAATAACTTTTCCAAGTCTTGCACCATCCATATCCGGTTCAGACAAAGAACTCAGGAAATCATAATCCCATCCCCAACCGGGTTCCGTTTCCTGTGATGCAATCATATAATTGGCATAGGGACTTAAAACATCTGCGACCTCCATGGAATTCATCAGGCAGGCATCAAAACCAATCCATTCCAATTTGTCATCCGTGGCACCTACAGAGTCTTCTAAAGCCTCCCCTATTTCTTCCATTGTCAAAAGATCTTTATAGTTTTCATCTACTCCAAAACCTAATACCGGTCCTGCTCCATGATTCCAAAGTATTAATCCGTATTTATCTGTTTCATAATTTTCCAGACAATAGGTAATAAAACTACTCAAAGTTTCCGCCTTACCCATATTCTTTTCTCTTGTGGTCTCTATTACCTCAAATCCATCTTCCGTCAATTCCAACAAATTGTCTTTTCCATCGGTAAGTGAAGATAACTGCCAGTTTTCTGTTCCCCCTGCATATACCACAATATTGTGCATATCCGTATCGGGCATTGCATTCTGTATTTCACGCAAATCGGCACTGGCATTACCATATTGGGATTCCAAATCCGAACCAACCATATAAATCATAATTGTCTGACTGTAAACATGTCTGCTTGTAAATAAATCTTCATAGAAACTGTCATCACCTTCAGAAGCATCCTGTCCTTCCGGTCTGGTAATGGTCATATCTTCGTCCATTGTAAGCACAGCTCTTACGGGGCTTTCTTGCATGGTTTTTCCACATCCGACAGCCTGCATCATAAAAAGAACTGTCAAAAAACATGCCATCCATTTTTTCCATATGCCTGACTTCATATAATTTCCCTTATCCTTTCGCATCTGTAATTTCTTTTACCTTAATACACTACTTTTATTTTATCATCATCCGGTATTTTTTGCTATCTTATTCTTAATATTTAGAAATATTATCAAAAAAGGACTGTTGAAATAATGCCTCTTAATCAGACATTCCTCCAACAGTCCTACTTAAATTGCTTTTAACTTACATCATGCCGCCCATACCGCCGCCTGCAGGCATTGCAGGAACATCTTCTTTGATGTTTGCCACAACGGATTCGGTAGTAAGCAGTGTGGATGCCACGCTGGTTGCATTCTGTAATGCACTTCTGGTAACCTTTGCAGGGTCTAAGATACCCACTTCTACCATGTCTACGTATTCTTCCTTCAGTGCATCGAAGCCCTTGCCTGCTTCCATTTCTTTTACTTTATTTACAATTACGCTGCCTTCTAAGCCTGCGTTTGCTGCAATGTGGAACAGAGGTGCTTCCAGTGCCTTTAATACGATGTTTGCACCGGTCTTTTCGTCACCTTCCAAGGTATCACGCAGTTTTTCCACTTCCTTGGAAGCGTGGATGTATGCGGAACCACCACCACCGATGATACCTTCTTCCACTGCTGCTCTGGTAGCTGCCAGTGCATCCTCCAGACGAAGCTTTGCTTCCTTCATTTCGGTTTCGGTTGCTGCACCTACACGGATAACAGCTACACCGCCTGCCAGCTTGGCAAGTCTTTCCTGTAATTTTTCTTTATCAAATTCAGAAGTGGTTTCTTCAATCTGCTTCTTAATCTGTGCAATACGTGCAGCGATTGCATCCTTATCACCATCACCGTCTACGATAACAGTGTTTTCTTTCTGTACCTTAACGGATTTTGCATGACCTAACTGTGCCATGGTAGTATCCTTTAATTCCAGACCCAGTTCGGAGCTGATTACCTGACCGCCGGTTAAAATAGCGATGTCTTCCAACATTGCTTTTCTTCTGTCACCATAACCGGGAGCCTTAACTGCTACTACATTGAATGTACCACGCAGTTTGTTTACGATTAAGGTAGTCAGGGCTTCGCCTTCCACATCTTCTGCAATAATTAACAGTTTTGCACCGGACTGTACAATCTGCTCTAAAAGAGGCAGGATTTCCTGAATATTGGAAATCTTCTTGTCAGTAATTAAGATATAAGGATTGTCAAGAACTGCTTCCATCTTATCCATATCGGTTGCCATGTATGCAGAGATATAACCTCTGTCAAACTGCATACCTTCTACCAAATCCAGTTCGGTCTGCATGGTCTTGCTTTCTTCGATAGTAATGACACCATCATTAGAAACCTTTTCCATAGCATCTGCAACCAGCTGGCCTACGCCTTCATCACCTGCAGAGATTGCTGCAACTCTTGCGATATGTTCTTTACCGTTTACCTTGGAGCTCATCTTTGCAATAGCTTCTACTGCACAGTCAGTTGCTTTCTTCATACCCTTTCTTAAGATAATAGGGTTTGCACCTGCTTCCAGGTTCTTCATACCTGCATTAATCATTGCCTGTGCCAGAACAGTTGCGGTTGTGGTACCGTCACCTGCTACGTCATTGGTCTTGGTAGCTACTTCTTTTACAAGCTGTGCGCCCATGTTTTCAAATGCATCTTCTAACTCGATTTCTTTTGCAATGGTTACACCGTCATTGGTAATCAAAGGTGCACCGAAAGATTTATCCAGTACTACGTTTCTTCCTTTGGGTCCTAAAGTTACTCTTACGGTGTTTGCTAACTGGTCAACACCGCTTCCTAATGCTGCACGTGCTTCTGCGCCGTATTTAATTTCCTTTGCCATATTAATCTGCCTCCAATATTAAAATGTGTTTATATAGTGCATCTGCCCCGCAAGCAAGTTCTCTCGCGGATTTTCAACTGACATTCTTCACTACTCAATAATTGCAAGAATGTCATTCTGCTTTACAATGATGTATTCTTCGTCCTCAATCTTTACGTCAGTGCCTGCGTATTTAGAATAAATTACCTGATCACCAACTTTAACTTCCATTTTTATTTCCTTACCGTCAACCATTCCGCCGGGACCTACTGCCACAACTTCTGCCTGCTGGGGTTTTTCCTTATTCTGACCGGGAAGAACAATGCCGGACTTGGTGGTTTCTTCTGCCACTAACTGCTTTAATACAACTCTGTCACCTAAAGGTACTAATTTCATATTTATTGCCTCCTTAATATGTCTCTTTTCTTAATTATTAGCACTCCTCTAAATCGAGTGCTAACTTCTGGAATTTATAATAAATTTATATGTAAGTCTTTGCAACTGCATGAAAAGATAGTGGTCGGTATTTAACCGCCACTATCTCCCGTTTCCTCTCGTTATCTCTTGTTTTCTCACTTTTTCTCTTTTGTGTGGATTTAATATTTATTTTAGAATTTGTTTATTTTCTTTTTGCTTTAACTACTTATTTACGCTTTTTTACAGCATCTACAATAAAGAAAATTGCCACGACAATCGTAAAGATATAACCCTGTGCCAGATTTCCCCAAAAATCGCCCCACCAATCATAGCGATCCATATACATGGGCAAATCCATTAAAACTTCTCCATAAGTAAAGTGTCCCGACAAGTTTTCTTTTAACGCTTTCAGCACACTAAAAGCGAAAGAACAATAAGTGGCAGGTATGATGGTTATCAGTCCGAATATAACAGATACAATAACACCAAAAGTATCGGACTTTTTACTAAGCAGCTTGTAACCGCCGTTTGCCAGAATAAATATCAAAATTGCAATATAACCGGATACATAGCCCAGACATCCGATTAATGTCCATGCAACACCACCGAGAAGAGCTCCGCCCAGTGCACCTAAAACGCCCCGCATTCTATGGGGTTTCTCAATTACCGGAGAAGGTGCATACCCGGTATTCATACCATTTACATTGTTGTAGCCCATATTATAATTGCCGGCATTATAGTTTGCATTAGTATAATTGACATTTGTATAATTCGCATTGGCATAATTTGCATCATTATAATTTGCATTATTATAATTTGCATTATTGTTATTCGCATTATTATAATCCGTGGTATTGTAATTAGTAGTATTATCCACGTTGTTATTCATATTACTATCCATTTTTCTCTCCCGCATATTTAACCTGTCCTGCGTACACACCACAATGACCGTTTTTTCCTATTTGTATTTCACTTTTGAAGCATTTATTCACATTTGATTTCCAGATAACCCAAAAGTTTACTCATATCATACTCTTCCATAACACCTAAGTTGGGGTCATAGAACTTACCGTTATAAGCTACCAGATAATGGCAGAAACGTCCCATTCTTTCCATAAGAATACAACATTTGGGCAGTACACAATCAGCTCCCTCGGTATAGGTAATGATATCTGTATGGTCGATACCGTAATAATTTAATGCAGAAATCACACGTCCCATGGTTGCCTGCCACTCTCTGCAATCCATAACACGGATAACGTCCGCAATGGTAACCCCTGCCAACATGGCAACACAGGTCTGTCCGCACAGGCCATCTTCAGGCTGGATAATGACTTCCATGCTGTCAATCTTGCGTATAGGATTTTCAAAGCTGTAAGGGCTGTTTTGCTCCATCTTAATCAGGCTGCCATTAATATGCAACAGAATCTTGTGGGACTGTGCCAAATCTACCTGAATGGCATCCTCATCTTCTACATGTATTTCATAGTTGCCTTTTTCTTTCGGAAGCAGCTCACATTCGATAATCTTGTTATCTAATACCATATCTGCCTGAATCACTTCTCTCTGTTTGCAAACTTCCCATACATTAAAAGGAATCTGAATCATATATCCTTTTTCTTTTTTTTCAATCTTTCCGTTAAAAAAATACCTCATTTGGTAACCGCCTTTCCTTTTACAAAATCTGTATACAAAGATTGTAGCAAATTCTACAATCATTGCAAATGATTTTTCCGTAATTTTGCGAAAGTACTGAAAAAAAAACATGCTGACAAAAAAGTATCAATCTTTCAGGCTTTTCGCACCTTGGAAGGCGGGTATCCGTAACGCTTTTTAAACAATTTACTAAAGTGATATGCGTCCTCATATCCAACCTGTTCTGCCACTTCCTGAATACTTCCTACAAATCCAGACTGTAACAGTTCCATTGCCCGCTCTAAACGAATATTAATGAGATAGTGTATAGGGGTATCCCCTATTTCACTTTTAAAAATTCTGGATACATAAAAAGGACTTAAATACATATTTTCTGCAATCCGGTCAAGTGATATTTTTTCTGCATAGTGGTCTTCAAAATAACTGATAATCTGCTCCACCACATATTTCTTATTGACAGATTCAAACGCATACCCTGTTTTTAATTCCACCGGCTCTGACTGCTGCCGCACAATCAAAAGTAACATCTGCATCAAATATGCCTTCAGCATAAAGTAACGTCCCTGCCAGCACACTGCATTTTCAGCCTCCATGGACGCACATATTTTTAACATCTTCTGGCGAAACTCTCCCGTCGTATGTAAGATAGGACCTTCTTTCGGCATCGGCATAAAATTTTCAGCCTGATCCTTAAAACGTATATCTGCCACTCCTACAAAAAATTCCGTCAATGTATTAACTGTGTCCGTTACCAAACCCTGATGCTTCATTCCCGGATTTAAAATCAACAAATCCCCCTCTTTTACATCATACACTACATCATCTATACGGTATTTGCCGCTACCGGACATCATAAATGCCAGTTCCAAATGGTCATGGGAATGATACTTTTCGTCCTTCATTCTTTTTCCCTTCCAAGTAAATAGGAATGTCGGATTCAAATCTTCCACAAACAGATCTTTATAATCGCTATTCATATGTAACTCTTCCCTCGCTCTATTTTTCCACTCTTGTTTCTCAGCTGTTACCCAATACTTTCTCAATATAAAAATATACTTATACTAATATAGCAATCAAAATATTCAGCATCCACATAATTGCACAGACCACCAGACCGATAATACTCAACACCTTTCCTGCCGTTGCCACTCCGGCTTTACTGGAGCCGCCGCCCAGTCTTGCCTGATTCACTCCCAATACTGCACAAATCAGTCCAAAAAGCGGAATTATAAATCCTAACACAATACTGAATATACCAAGTACCAGTGCCAGTATGGCTGCTGTTGGGTTATCCACAGTCTGTACTGGAATGACCGGCACTACCTGTCCCTGCATGCCGGACTGCATCATCATACCGGGTTGCGCCGCCGGAATCTGTTGCATAAGCAGGATAAAAAGCTGTTCCAGACTTTCTTTGAAAGGCTTTTTCTGTAATGCTCCCACAAATCCGTCCAAATCCATTTCTCCGCCGAAAGATCCCTTCATCCATGCCTCTACATGAAGCATGTAACCGTCATAATACCATTTCATATATTTATAGCCCTCTAACAGGGCGTCTCCTGCACGATAAGCCGGTTCTCCCTTCCATTCCGACATGGAAAAACCGTTTTTCTGCAAATAATCGTTCATCATATACGCCACAAAATCCATAGGCTTATTTAATACTAAATCTCTTGTATATCTTGCCATAATCTGCCTCCTGACATTTCAAAGCAGAGAGTATATTTCAACTTTCTTCTTATTGTAAATTCTTCTCACTTCATACTTTTTCAGAATATCATATCTTTTAATGTTTTTCTACTATGTTTCTTTGCAAAAACCATATTTTTATCTTTGCAAAAAGATACATTTTTGCTACAAGATATTCCATTTCTTTTTAAACAGGGAATGGTAGTATGAACTTATAAAGTGCCAAACTACTAATATCCATTGTTTTTACAGGAGGATTTTTTATGACACCGATGAAATGGTTCTTTTCTTTTTTAAAGAAATACCGCAAGCACATGATATTGGGTATTACACTGACAGTATTGATTACTGCCTTAAATGTGGTAAATCCACAGTTATCCGGATTTATTGTAGATAATGTTATTGATAAAGGCAATTATGACAAATTAATGCCGGCAGTTCTCTGTATGATAGGCGTCATTTTAGTACGAAGCGTCATGCGTTTCTTTTACCAATATGTATTCGAAACCGCTTCCCAGGGCGTACTTTACGATATGCGCGACAAAGTATACCGCAAACTCTTACAGGAAGACTTCCGCTTTTACAACAAAAAGCGTACCGGCGACTTAATGAGCCGTCAGACCGGTGATATGGACGCTATCAGACATTTTGTAGCCTACGTGGTTTATGCCACCTGCGAACAGATATTGATGTTTGTCTTTGCTCTGGCTATGATATTTACCGTAAATGTAAAACTTGCATTGTGTATGCTAGTTGTATTACCTTTTACTGCCTTTGCCACCTACAGACAATCCAAAGAAGTCAAACCCGCTTTTAAGAGAAACCGCGAATGCTTTTCTTCCTTAAATGCCTTTGTACAGGAAAATGTCAGCGGTAACCGCGTGGTAAGAGCCTTCTCCAAAGAAGAGTTTGAAATTGAAAAATTCAACAAAGAAAACAATGCTTACAGGGATGCCCAGATATCCGCTTCCAAAGTCTGGATGAAATTCGTACCGATTTTTGAAGTTCTGGCCTATGCCCTTAACGTGGTACTTATGTTATATGGCGGCTACCTGGTTATCCACGGTGAAATGACTCTGGGTAACTTAGTTACCATCAGCGGCTATCTGTGGATGTTAAACCAGCCTTTGCGTATGGCGGGCTGGCTTGTAAACGACATTGGTAACTTTATTACCTCCGTAGAAAAGATACATGCTACCTACAGTGAAGAACCTGATGTAAAAACACCCCGTCACGGTATCAAAAAGAAATTACAGGGTAGCATTGAATTCAAAGATGTATCTTACAGGGCTGATGATGAAGATATTGTTATGGACATCAATTTCAAAGTAGAACCCGGCCAGACTGTAGGTATTATCGGTTCCACCGGTTCCGGTAAATCCACCATTATGAACCTGTTATGCCGTTTCTACGACACTACCTCCGGCAATGTCTATGTAGATGGTAACGATGTGCGCGATATGGACCTTTATAACCTGAGAGACAATATCGGTATGGCAATGCAGGATGTATTCCTCTTTTCCGACACTATCGAAGGAAATATTGCTTACGGTCGTCCGGACTGTTCCTTTGAAGAAGTAAAAAAAGCGGCCATTATGGCGGATGCCAACCACTTTATTTCCGCCATGCCTGACGGTTACGATACCATTGTTGGCGAACGAGGTGTCGGTCTTTCCGGCGGTCAGAAACAGCGTATCTCCCTGGCAAGAGCACTGTTAAAAGACCCTTCTATCCTGATTTTGGACGATACTACTTCTGCGGTGGATATGGAAACCGAAAGTTATATCCAGAAGCAGCTTAAGAATATCCAGAAGAATTGTACCATCTTTATTATTGCATACCGCATTTCTTCCATAAAAGATGCAGATTTAATTCTGGTTATGGATAAGGGACGCATTATTGAACAGGGTACTCATGAAGCACTGGTAGCAAAAGGCGGCTATTATGCTACCGCTTTCCGCAACCAGTACGGCGAAATCCCCGCAGAACTATTAGAGAAAGGAGGCAACTGATATGGCACGAAACCGATATGATGTGGATGAAGTCTTAGAAGACAGCTTTGACATAAACCAGCTAAAACGTCTGGCAGGATATATTAAGCCTTACAAGAAGCAAATGATTTTCGTAGTCATACTGATGCTTTCCTCTTCTGCCCTGACTATGTTAATTCCTACTTTTATGCAAAGAATCATGGACGAATCCATACCTGCCAAGGATATGAAAGCCATTTGCATTTACGCAGGTCTTACCCTGTTAATCGCTTTATATTCCGCTTTGGCACTACGTATGAAAATCAGACATATGAGCAGCATCGGACAAAACATTGTCCATGATTTACGCTCCGATATTTTCTGTCATTTGCAGAAGCTTCCTTTCTCTTACTATGATGACAGACCTCACGGAAAAATTCAGGTGCGTGTGGTAAACTACGTAAACAGCTTAAGTGATTTGTTAAGTAATGGTATTGTTAACACCTTTACCGATTTGTGCAACCTGTTTTTCATTCTGATTTTTATGCTGGCACTGGATGTAAGATTGACTTTGGTATGCCTTTGCGGTCTTCCGGTCTTAGCTTTAGTTATTATCTTTATTAAAAGAAGACAGCGTCGTGCATGGCAGATTCAGAGTAACAAGCAGTCCAACTTAAATGCTTATATTGCAGAAAGTATCAATGGCATCCGCATTACCCAGTCCTTCGTAAGAGAAGAAGAAAACACAGGCATTTTTAACCGTCTGAGTACCAGCTACCGTTCAGCGTGGATGCGTGCCGTGGTATTCAATTTTACCCTGTGGCCCAGTATTGATATTATTTCTACGGCTACTACTTCCTTAATTTATGTGCTGGGTGTAAATATGATACTTGACCCTGACGTTACTTTAACTACCGGTATTCTGATTGCCTTTACCTCCTACATCGGCAGGTTCTGGCAGCCAATCAACACACTTGCAAGCTTTTACAATTCCCTGCTGACGGCAGTATCCTATCTGGAACGTATTTTTGAAACCATTGATGAACCCGTTAAGGTCAAAGATGCGCCGGATGCAACACCTATGCCTCCTATCCACGGAGAAATTACTTTCGAAAATGTTTCCTTCAGTTACGAAGAAGGACATAAGATTTTGGACTCTATCAACTTTACCGCAAAACAGGGCGAAACCTACGCCATTGTAGGTCCTACCGGTGCAGGAAAAACTACTATCGTCAACTTAATCAGCCGCTTCTACAATGTAGATTCCGGCCGAGTGTTAATTGATGGCGTGGATATTTCCAAGGTACAGCTCCACTCCCTGCGTACCCAGATGGGTATTATGATGCAGGATTCCTTCATCTTTGCCGGTACCATTATGGACAATATCCGTTACGGCAATATGGAGGCCAGTGATGAGGACGTTATCCGTGCGGCAAAAACCGTATGTGCCCACGACTTTATTATGGAAATGGACAATGGTTACTATACTGAGGTAAATGAGCGAGGCAGCCGCCTTTCTGCAGGCCAGCGTCAGCTGATTTCCTTTGCAAGAGCATTGCTTGCTAACCCCCGTATCTTAATTTTGGACGAAGCAACCTCCAGTATCGATACGGAAACAGAAATACTGTTACAGAAGGGCTTAAACGAATTGTTAAAGGGGCGTACCTCTTTTATCATTGCACACCGTCTCTCCACCATCAAAAATGCAGACTGCATTATGTACGTGGATAAGGGTGCCATCTTGGAAAAGGGTAACCATGATGAATTGATTGCCGAGAAGGGTGAATATTACAGATTGTATATGTCCCAGTATGATTTTTTAAAGGCGGAATAAAAGAATCGTCGTTGTAAAATTTATATCGGATTGACTGAAAAAAGATTCCTCCACAGACACGCTTTCGCTCCATGACAAACGCAGCGGTACTAAGCTCGAAACCTTCTCTATGAGAAGTCTTCTCGCTAAGTGCCGGCGTTTGCCAAGGGTCTGTGGAGGAATCTTTTTTCAGTCCAGATATATAGCACTTTTTCAACAAAGATTTTCTATTCCGGAAAGAATCAGAGTAGTTTTGTAGGCGGTTGTAAAGTTTTTTATTTTTCTTTCAAATTCCTATTGACTCTTACGTTGCGTCATAGTTTATGGTAGTATTATCACGGGAGGTAAAAATCATGAAAACAGTGCATGAAGTCAGCAAAATGACAGGGGTGAGTGTGCGCACACTGCACCACTATGATGCCATCGGGCTTTTAAAGCCGGCAAAAGTTACCGATGCAGGCTATCGGTTGTATGACGATACATCCCTTAGCCGTTTGCAACATATTTTGTTATTTCGGGAATTACAGTTTCCTTTAAAGGAGATTAAAGAGATTTTAGACAGTCCCTGCTTTGACCCGTCAGAGGCTCTGTCGCAGCAAATCGAACTGTTGGAACTGCAATACAAGCATATAGGCGAACTGATTTCCTATGCCCGTGAAATCCAAAAGAAAGGAAGTTTTGAAATGGATTTTAATGTATTTGATACCGGCGAAATAGAAACTTATAAAGCAGAAGCCAAAGAAAAATGGGGCAACACTACTGCTTACAAAGAATACGCAGAAAAGACGAAGAATAAAACAGATAAGGATTTTGCAGATAATGCAGACCGGTTGATGGAAATATTTGCAGAAATCGGGGCCTTGAAAGAAAACGCCCCCGCTGCCAAAGAAGTCCAGGAAAAAATTAAAGCTTTGCAGGATTTTATTACAGAGCACTATTATACCTGTACCGATGAAATTTTAAGCGGTTTAGGTGAAATGTATGTGGGCGATGAACGCATGAAGAAAAATATCGATAAAGCCGGTGGGGAAGGCACGGCGGAGTTTGTAAGAGAAGCTATTGGGGTGTATTGTAAAAAATAGAATGTTTGTAGAATAAAATATTCCTTGTAAAAAACTTCCTTCCGGACACGCTTACGATTGTGGTAAACGTGTCCGGAAGGAAAACTTTCTAAAACAAATACTCATACTTCCGCCTCTGGTTTAGCAGAATTTTCTCCACTCTAGTCTTAATTTCCTCCGGATAATAAGATTCCTTATCCAGTAAATCCGCTATTACTTTTCTATCAAAGGTAAATTGAAGGTGTTGTCCGTATAATCTTTCCACTACGTCCAACTGCTCATCAAAGTCTTGGCAAAAGGTTTTTGATTTTACCTTATCAAGCAGTGTATAAATATCTTCGCTCATAGGATAATCCATTGTTGTGTCCGACAAAAGAGCGCCTCCATTATCAAAAATAGGACAATAATGATATTCGCCTTTTGTATCCAGCAAAACAGCCATATTGTGGGTATGTCTGTCTTCATTCAAAAACAAGGCATCTATGGTCAACAGTTTCGACATATATTTTCCAAATTCATTCAAGCCGGTAATGCGTTCTATCTGCTCTACCAAAAAGGTTACTCTGTTTTCCAAATTCTCTATCTTAAAAATACTTTTATATAAACTTTCCCCATGAAAATTATAAAACAAACGCTCTAATGTAATCAGTTGCCACCCTTCCGGCAGGAAACTTTTACTCTTACATCCTAAGTACCGGGCAGACTCATACATAATTTCTTCCGTATCATATAAAACATATTCCTCAGACTGTAAATTACAATATTTTAACAAGGCGGACACCATATATTCAGCCAGCCCTTCATATCCGGTAAAATCTGCCTTAAACCAAAAAGTATCATCAAACCATTTTAACTGATTTCCCTTAGAGGACTGTCTGCCATCCAATTTTCTGTTTTCACTAAATAATTCTACCATAGGCTGCTACCTCTCAATTTTTATCCAAAACTGATCCTCTGCCATTCTTCCCTGCGTTCTTTCTATAATCATAAGCGGATCATAAAAGGGCAAATCAAACTCCCGTAACATCAGCTTCATTTTATCCCGGGTTCTTGGAAAACATCTGGATTCCAAAAATTCCTCATACTGCTCAAAGGTAGGATTTTCTACTTTTCCGAATGCCCGGAACATAATGCGATTTGTATAGTTATATATAGCCACTTTACGTTCTTGTTCATTCACATCGATAATCGTACAAACCTCGCTATTGTACATATACCACAAACGAATAGAATATTTTTTTTCGGGAACCTTAAGCATATCCACAATATCAGTATTTTCCCGTAAAATTTTTACCAACGGCACAATGGGACCCGTAATCTCTTTTTCACTACTTTCCCAGCGCTCAATGGTTTTATGCGTAACATTAACCAATGCTGCAAATTCCTTTTGGGTCATTTTTAATTGATTTCTGATTATTTTGATATCTGCAGCGGTCAGTGCATCTGCAAATGCAAATTGCGGTTTTCCCATAATCCTCTCCCCAATGCTTTTTTTATATGTTACCCCTATTTTAAGGGCTTGTCAACAGTTTTTTGACCCTCAATTTAAGGGTTTTCATTTTTTCTTTCTTTTACGGATTAGGATGTGAAAAGGTACTTCTGACAATTGAATTCGTCAAGTTGTACAAAATTATTTTGGCATTTGTGACTTGTGCAGGATATTAGTTTTTCTTAATGTTCTGTTGGTTTGCAGCAATCCTACAACACGATGTTGTAGGAAGGCTGAATTGAGGCACGGATGCCGAATTTCAGCCGGTTGCGTAAGGGAATACGCATCTTGTACAGAACATTTAGAAAATTTTATATCCGAAACATTACACAAAGGACGAAATAATTTTGTGCAACTTGCCACTCACAAATGAAATAAGTACCTTTTCACCTCCTAATCCGTTAAATCAAAAAGTGAACCCCGCATCTTCGCAGAATTCACTTTTGTATTTACCATTTTATTTTTCTTTTTACTACAATCCCAACATATGCGTTGCAAACTGGAAGTACACAATCAGTGACAATGCATCCAGAATAGTTGTAATCAGAGGGCTTGCCATAACTGCCGGGTCAAAACCGATGCGTTTTGCCAGAATAGGAAGGGTACAACCGATAATCTTTGATAACAACAGTACAAAGATAAGGGTAAGGCTGACTACCAGTGCTACCATCAGCCCCACACGGTTAAAGAACATCAGCTTCACAAAACTTGCCACAGAAAGAGTCAGTCCGCACATCAGTGCCACACGCATTTCTTTCCATATAATCTTAGGCACATCCCTATACTCAATTTCTCCAAGTGAAAGACCACGGATAACGGTTACACTGACCTGTCCCCCCGCATTACCGCCGGTACCCATTAACATAGGAATAAACATGGTCAGTGCCGCACAGGCACTTAACGCCTCTGTAAATATATTAATAATCTGCTCGGTAAAGGTAGAGGTTACCATCAGCAACAAAAGCCAGGGGATTCTTTTGCCGAAGGTTTCAAAAATACCGGTTTTCATGTAAGGCTTGTCTGAGGATACAATCGCCGCCATTTTTTCGATATCTTCGGTAGCTTCTTCTACCATGATATCCACAACGTCATCGACGGTGATAATACCCACCAGACGGTTTTCGTTGTCCACTACGGGCATGGAAGTAAAGTCGTACTTTTTAAACTGTGCAGCAACCTCTTCCTGATCCATCAGGGTATGCAGGGAAATAACATTTTCATGCATGATGTCCCCAATAATATCGTCCGGCTCACTGAGTAGCAAATAACGTAACGCTACCGTTCCCAAAAGCCTTCTCTGGGCATCCAATACATAGCAGATATTAATGGTTTCACTGTCCACACCCACTTTACGGATACGGGCAATGGCCTGCTCCACCGTCAGACTTTCTTTTAAATCTACGTATTCCACCGTCATAATACTGCCGGCAGAATACTCCGGATATCGCAGCAGGTGATTAATATTACTGCGGGTTTCCGGACTGGCATTTGCCAAAAGCTTTTTTACAATATTAGCAGGCATCTCTTCTAACAGGCTGGTCGCATCATCGGCCATCAGGTTATCAATAATCACTGCCGCATCTTTTTCTGACATGGAAGTAATAATCATCTGCTGATTTTCCACTTCCATATAAGAAAACACGTCCGCTGCCAAATCTTTGGGAAGGATACGAAAAACCTTTAACATATCTTCCGTTTCCAGCTCTTCTAAAATCACCGCAACGTCCGCCTCATTCATCTCTGCAATTTTTTGACGCAGGGAGGTATACTGGCGGGTTTCTAATAATTCCTTGATTTCATCCATATTCTGTTTCCTCCATAAAAAAAGATGGTCTTCATGCATCGGGCAGGAAGAGGGCTATCGTTACTAATCTTCTTACTGTGCGACTTCATGCAAACCACCACCTTTCTATCAGGAAACTTTTATAATCCGGCAAAAGTTCTTTACACCAAACAGCCAAAATAAACAATCATTTTTTTGCCACTTATTATTTTAGTCAAGTAAAGTGCCTTTGTCAACGTAATAAATTTCTTCTAACACTTCCATTTTTGCTTTTCCGGCAGTCACTTCCGTAAATTCTTTACATAATGCATCTTTCCATTCTATAGGAAAAAGCAATGTCAATTTCACCACATCAGTATACTCACTTGCCTCCGGCTCAATCCCCTTGCTGCCTAAAATATATAAAATCTTACCGATACCGTTATAATCCGTTTCTACCTGCAGTCTGACACCTTCCCGCATGGTTCCCAATACACATGCCGCAAGACCTTCTTTAACCGCCTGTGTATAGGCACGCACCAATCCGCCTGTGCCCAAAAGCACACCTCCAAAGTATCTGGTCACCACCACTGCCACATTCCTAAGATTGGCTCCTAAAAGTACTTCCAACATAGGACGTCCAGCCGTACCGGAGGGTTCTCCATCATCACTGCATCTGGTCACCTCTCCCCTGCTGCCCAACACAAATGCGGAACAATTATGTCTGGCATCCCAGTACTTTTTCTTCATGGCATCAATAAAAGCCACTGCTTCTTCCTCAGTTTCTACTTTTTTCACAGTAGCAATAAAACGGGACTTCTTTTCTACAATTTCCCCTTCGCCTTCTTCTATTATAATACGATACTGTTCTCTTTCCATGTTTCCTCGCATTCTGCCTTGCCGCAAACTCATTTTCTTACACAAAAGTCTTATGAAACACTATTTTAATCCTGAAAATCCTATCCTACTTTCACCTTACAAAAAACTTCTGCCTTAAAAGTATAGCATAAAACATGATTTTTTTGTGAATAATTCTAAATATAGAATAAAAACCTTTATTTACCACTTATTTTTTGTTATACTATGCATAGTGGCTAAATATTGCCCTAAGGATACTATAAGAAATCCTAACGCAACTACTCTAACGTCTGTATCCCAGACAGAAAGGTGAACATAATATGAATTACGGAAAAAAGGGAGTTCGTGCCAAGCAGAAAGCCTTAAATTCCAAATCCTCCAAATGGGGACGAAAACTTGCCTTCTCCTGTGTCAAGATTGTACTTGTCGGTATAATTGCCGTCAGCATTATCGGTACATCCGCCGGCATCGGTGCATTTAAGGGTATTATCGCTTCCGCACCCGATATTGATGTCAGTGACGTTGCTCCGGTCGGTTTTTCCACTTTCGTATATGACAACGAAGGAAATCAAATTGACAAACTGGTTGCAACTAACTCCAACCGTATATCGGTAACCATGGATAAGATTCCTCAGGATTTGGCAGATGCTTTTGTTGCCATTGAGGATGAACGTTTCTATGAACACAACGGTATTGACATCAAAGGTATTATCCGTGCCGGATACACCTTCATCAAATCCGGCTTTGCCAGAGCCGAAGGTGCAAGTACCATTACCCAGCAGTTATTAAAAAACACTGTCTTTACCAACTGGGTAAATGAAGATGGTCTGATTGAAAAATTACAGCGTAAGTTCCAGGAACAGTATCTGGCACTGGAAATTACCAAGCAGCTCAGCAAAGAAGAAATTCTTCTGCGTTATATGAATACCATCAATTTAGGTCAAAACACTTTAGGCGTACAGGCAGCATCTCTGCGCTACTTCAACAAGGATGTCAGCGAATTGACTCTGTCTGAATGTGCGGTTATTGCAGCCATTACCCAGAACCCTTCCAAATGGAATCCAATTTCCCATCCGGAAAACAATGCGGAACGAAGAGCCCGCGTTTTGGAAAAAATGTTGGAACAAGGATATATTACACAGGCAGAATATGACGAAGCTATGGCTGATGATGTTTACTCCCGTATTCAGGAAGTAAATATTGCCCAGGTCAACAACGGTGTCAGCTCCTACTTCGTAGATGCCTTGACCGAAGAAGTTTATCAGGATTTAATTGATGAAGCCGGCTATAGTGCCACACAGGCTTCTGCCATGCTTTACAGTGGCGGTCTTCGTATCGAGTCTACTTTAGACCCTCAGATTCAGGCCATTGCGGACGAAGTATTTTCCAATCCCGACAACTATCCGGAAGCTGTACGATGGTATTTGTCCTACGAATTGACTGTAAAAACCGCCAATGGCGAATACGTCAACCACAGCAAGGAAATGTTAAAGGCCTGGTTCGTGGAAAATCAAAACAAAAAATTTGACCTTCTTTTTGATTCCATGGAAGAAGCCTATGAAGCTATTGAGGTTTATAAAGCTGCAGTGCTTAGTGAAGATGATGAAGTAATTGCCGAAAACATCTCCCTGACGCCCCAGCCTCAGGTTTCTTTAACAATTATTGACCAGAGTACCGGTTATGTGGTTGCCATGATTGGCGGTCGTGGTGCTAAGGAAGGCAGCCGTACCTTAAACCGTGCTACCGACTCTGCACGACAGCCTGGCTCTACTTTCAAAGTATTAGCTGCATATGCACCTGCTTTGGACAGTGCCGGTATGACTCTTGCGACTGTATTTAACGATGCACCATTTAACTACAGCAATGGTACTCCTATTAATAACTGGTATGACAATCCTGAGTATGAAGGACTCAGTTCCATCCGAAAAGGTATTTACCACTCCATGAATATTGTAACCGTAAAATGTCTGACCCAGATTACTCCCAAGCTTGGCTTTGAATACTTGGAGGATTTCGGTTTTACCACCTTAAACGAATTAGAGGACTGTTACCAGCCTATGGCTTTGGGCGGTGTCGGTGGTGTTACAAATATTGAGCTTTGTGCTGCCTATGCAACCATTGCAAATAACGGTTATTACAATGAACCCAAGCTTTATACCCGTGTACTGGATTCCGACGGTAATGTGATTCTTGACCATTCCGTTCCGGAAAACAAACCTGTATTAAAAGAAACCACTGCTTTCCTTTTAACAGATGCCATGGTCGATACCGTTACTATCGGTACCGGTACATCCGTTAATTTCGGTGGCATGGCAATTGCCGGCAAGACCGGTACAACTTCTGATAACAAGGACGTATGGTTTGCCGGCTATACCCCTTACTATACAGCTGTTACATGGGCCGGTTACGACAACAACGCTGATCTAAGCAGCCGAAACGGTGAAACCAATTTAGCGAAAAAATTGTGGCGTGCAGTTATGGCTCAGATACACGAGGAACTTCCCAAACAGAGTTTCCCGATACCCAGCGATATTGTGCAGGTATCTGTATGTTCTCAGTCCGGTAAGCTTCCTATTCCGGGACTTTGCGATATGACCGGTACTACCACTATCGCGCCGGAATATTTTGCAGCAGGCACAGAACCTACCGAAACCTGTGATGTGCATGCACTCGGTCAGGTGTGTGCATATACCCTGCTTCCAGCTCAGGCAACCTGTCCCTTCCAGTTACCGGGTGTTGTTACCCTGATTCCGGAAGAGGATGTTTCCCTACATGCAGGCTCCAATACCATTATTGAAAACCCTGACGGTACTGTTACTACAATTACACCTCAGACTACCAATATCTGCCCTCATAATGAAATATTTATGGCAGATCCTAATAACCTTAACCTTATCGAGCAGCAACGTGCGGAATTGTTACAGCGTGGTTACAATTTCTACAACACGCCTGACCCGAACGCAACGCCGACACCTGCTCCGCAGTGGTAAGTTAAATTGATTGAAAACGGAATAGATTTTCAAACCATAAAAAAAGGTTGTCCCGGTTAAACACCGGAACAACCTTTTTTAGATACCTTTAATATCTTTAATCTTTTGTTCTAACTCGCTGACACCTATCTGTGCATTCTTAATGGCACGGCACTGCTTTGCAAACAGCTCCTCTGCACAGTCCCCAAAGTTTTCATAGTAGATACGGCCGATTTCTGCATAATTTTTTTTAATAACATCTTCGCAAGTACCAATCTGGCTCTTTAAGCTGGCAATCTCTGCCATCTCCTTGGCTTTGTCTGCCACAACCTTCCCCTTTGTTGTAAGAGTTTCTTCTACCTTATTAAAAAAATCCATTTTCGTATCCTCCTTGCTTTTCTGTTGTTCTGTGTTCAGCAACCTGCCTCTACTGTTGTGCCTCTTCCACACTTACAGACTCTACGGTCTGTTTTCCACCTTTTCTCAAAAGCCGCATCTCGTTTTCCAAATCAAGCAACCGATTAGTAAGCTCGGCATTGGTACGCTGCAGCTGCAAGATATCTTCCTGTACAGGATTGGGTAAATCCACCTGATTCATATCATCTCTGGGTACAGAACGGTTGTCTCTTTTTACAACCCGTCCGGGTACACCCACTACGGTAGAATTGGGTGGCACTTCCGCCAACACCACGCTACCGGCTCCTATCTTGGAATTTTCACCAATGGTAAATGACCCCAGTACCTTTGCACCGGCACTTACCATCACATTATTCCCAAGGGTAGGATGTCGCTTACCATGCTCCTTACCTGTACCGCCTAACGTTACCCCCTGATATAAAGTCACATTGTCACCGATAATCGTAGTCTCACCGATAATCACACCATGCCCATGGTCAATAAAAAATCCTTTTCCAATCTGTGCACCGGGATGAATCTCTATCCCTGTTTTGTGTGCTCCCTTCTGGGATATCAGACGTGCCAAAAAGAAATGTTTCTTCTTGTACAATTTATGTGCAATCCGATAATAAATCATTGCCTTAAAACTGGGATACAAAAGCACTTCCCAATTGGAATGAATCGCGGGGTCCCGCTCTCTTATTATATTAATTTCTTCTTTAACAAAGCGTATCATACCCATAAAAAACGCTCTCCCCTGCTACCTTTTCCAACATATTTTACCTTCCTTTAGCATATGCAAACTACCCCCGTTTGTCAACTTTTATCCGCAAAATATTTCTTGTAATATTTCTCAAAAAAAACCGTTGACAAAGATAGAACCCTATGCTATATTAGTATTCGGTGATTGCGAGAGACAAGCTTCTTTCACATAACTGTGCTGCTGTGGCTCAGTCGGTAGAGCGTCGCATTGGTAGTGCGGAGGTCACGGGTCCGATTCCCGTCAGCAGCTCTTTTAAAAAAGGAAACTCAACCGAGTTTCCTTTTTTGTATTATCTGCTTTTCTGAATACTCTATTTTCGTACAATACAAACTACCTCTATTATCACTTTTTATCTTTCAAATGATTCGACTGCTCTAATTCCCTGATTAAACTACGCACTAAAGCCATCTGTTCATCAGTCAAGTCTGATTTCTGCAACTTCATATCATCAGATAATCCCAACATATAATCTGCTGACACATCGAACACCTCACATATTTTTATCAGAACTTCCAATGACGGATACTTCGCACTCTGTTCATAAGCCGATATCGAAGCCTTCACCAAATCAATTCTATCTGCAAGTTGCTGTTGTGTCATTCCCTGCTTCAACCGCAATGCTCGTAATTTCTCTCCAAAATAAATCATGTAATCACTCCCAAAAACATTATATTCCCCTTTTGTCTACTTATGATGTTCTAATCAACTTTCAGTTGACTAGAACATGTTATCAGGCGTATTATAGATTTACATGGTTTTATTTTAATATTCTGAATAAAATGCACGAACTCCTCAAATATTACCATCAAATATTTTTTATTCTTACAACAATTCATTACTAATGTAACGGAAAGGCTATAATAATGACTTATAACAATATCTTATTCAAAAATCTCACTTTCATTATTTCCGGTGCTTCTTTCTTCTTATTGATTGCCCCGGCAAGGTTTATGGGGATTTTTTCCTCTCTTTTTGCAGCCTTAATTCTATATTTTATAACCCGCTCTTTTCCTACCCTCAAGTATCCTAAAGAAAAATGGATTTTTATTGCTTCAGCAATTATTGCAATCTTATCAGGTTATATATTTTTTGTACATTGGATTTCCTCCTCCAAAGTAACTGCTTTGGCTACAAATTTGAGTATACACGCAAGCTTTCTACTTATAATATGCAGCATACTCGGAAGTATATTTTCCCTTCCATTTATCTTGCATACTATTAACATGATTTTTTCTTCTGAAAAAGAAATCATTTCTCACCATTTACATTCCACGCTTCATTCAAAAAAGTTTTTTGTGGCATGCATTTTCTTTGCCTTCTTTGGCATTGCAACCCAGTGTTACTATTCTTTCAGCTATGATATATGGACAGACGAAGCCTTTTCTTTAAAAATGATCCAGCATAACTATATTGATATAGTTTCTCTCACAGCAGCAGATGTCCATCCTCCGCTTTATTACTTTATCTTAAAATTTTTTGTTGATATCATACAACTTATCTTTCCTAAAGTACCTACTATATTTACGGCAAAAGCAGTATCTGTTGTTCCTTATATCATTTTGCTCGTATTTCTTATTACCCATGTTCGGAAAGAATTTGGAAATTTTGTTGCAGGCATGTGTTCCTTATGCCTTTTAGGTATGCCTAATATGATTTCCTATGGTGTAGAAATCAGAATGTACAGTTGGGCCTTGTTATTTGTAACTTTATCCTTTTTTTGCGCTCACTATATTCTTATTTCTTCTAAGAAGAAATTTTTTTCACTATTTCTTTTATTTAGTATTGCCGCCGCATATACTCACTATTTTGCGTGTGTTGCTGTTGCAATCTTATACTTAGTATTACTGGTCCGGATTATCATAAAAGAGCGTCAAAAGCTAAAATGTATGCTGTTAATATCCTTCGCTACCATTGCTTTATATTTGCCATGGCTATTTGTTGTTATCAAACAGGCCGTACGAATCAGTTCCAACTATTGGATTCCTGATATTACACCAGGCACAGTACTCAGCTACATTTACTTTCTTTTGGATAACAATATTACTTTGCTTATAATGTTTGCCTCCTTTATGTTATTTCTCTGCAATGCTTTAAAACACCGGACAGACTATCCAACACTGTTTCTCTCCTTCATGGGTATCAGCGTCCCAATTGGAACCATCTTAGTCGGAATCATCGCCTCTCTCATAATCCGACCAGTATTCGTCTCACGCTATATGATGCCGGGGCTTTTATGTTTTTGGTTTGGTCTTATATTAATTATAAACAAACAAAAAAATACTTTTTTCAAAAGTTTTCTTACTATATTTTTAATCGTGTTAAGTAGCAACAGTTTAATTTCTTTTATCCTGGACGAATCTACAGCCACAGAAAACGGCACCACTGCCATGAATTTTATTGAATCATTTGATGAAAACACAAAATTTATTACCGATGATGATCATGTCAGCAGTACTATCTGCGGATTATCAGAAACTGGAAGCTATATATGGGGACAACCTCAATATCCCATTATAAAAACCGTATACGATAACGCACAGGAGTTGGATTCCCTATCACAAATTGCATTCTGGCTCAATAGCGGCTATACTGTATATTTTGCACAAAAAGAAGATTTTTCTATAGAGTCTCTTCCAGAAGAAAACTCTTTGCAATACACGTATGTTGGTTCCTATTCTATCGGAGCTAATGTCGACGTCTATGAAATTGCAATATCCATTTCAACAAATGCCGATAATATTCAGATTGACCCATAATTCCCACTCTTTGGCAGTAATTATATTTTATAAGAACTTCATACAAAAATACCAACCACCTGTTATTGGCGGTTGGTATTTGTTTTCTATATTCAAAAAATACTACTCGATATAATACGCTTCCGGTATTTCTTCTTCCTTCACGCAAATGTCATGGTCTGTATGCTTCCAAATCCTTTCTACGATATCGGTAATCCTTTTTACATCACAACAATAAACCAATGCATTGCCCAATTTACCATAAGTTACGCCTCCCAACACTTCAAATGCCTTTTTGTAATTAGGATAAAAATCTGAACAGCCTACGTCGATACCTTCGGTGTGGTGCGGATGAAAAGGCTGTGATTGGAATATGTTGCCGTCCGCATCTGTAATCGTTACCACAAAGCTTTCTGTGTTAATTCTGTTAGGAATGTTCAGCCGTTCATCTACCGCATGCAGATATGTGTTTTTCTCATGTCCCACTCCCACTAACAGAATTTTACCCTTTTCCTCATACAATCTGCTGAGTGCTCCGCCTACCGGTGCAGGTGTGGTATGCCTGTCCTCTCCTTTAATGTAGTCTTCTGCTCCTTTTCCGAACACTGCAAGAGAATGCGTAGGATGTAAGGAACGTTTTGCATCAGGCCTGAATGCTGCAACGGTAGGTAATGCACCGATACAGGGAATAGTTTCTTTTACATTAAAGTAAGGGTTTTCTTTATTGACATTTGCCCATGTGTGGGTAGGCACAATAAACAGACCATCACTTAAATATTCGCAAAAGGCATCTATCAGCCCGTCAGCACCTCCCTCAATTTCTCCGATTGCTTTTAGAGAAGTATGCATTGTCACTTTATCATCATGCTTTATTCCAAAGTCTTCCAACATTTTAAATACATCCTGCTTTGTAACCATATATCAAACCTCCTTCAATTGACTTTTCCTATTTATATGATATAGTATCTCTTTGAAGATTACAATGAAAGGTTTTTATTATGTCCTCCAAAGTACAAAACATGACGCAGGGTAAGCCTGTAAAATTACTCTTTACCTTTGCCCTGCCCCTGATGGCAGGTAATATATTTCAGCAATTATACACTGTAGTGGATACCATGGTAGTCGGACAGTTTTTAGGGGTGGATGCACTTGCCGCTTTAGGTGCTACCGACTGGCTAAACTGGATGATGTTAGGTATCATTCAAGGCTTTACTCAGGGATTTGCCATCAAAATGGCACAGGACTTCGGTGCCGGTGATTATGTCCATTTGCGAAAGGTTATTGGCAACTCTGCAATCCTATCCGCACTCTTCTCTATTGTGTTGGTGATTGCAGGCATATTGGCTGCGAAACCGGTCCTTAATCTTTTACAGACTCCCGGTGATATCATGCCTTCTTCTCTTTTATATATTTATATTATGTTTGCAGGCATCCCCATTGTGATGTTTTATAATCTGCTTGCCTGCATTCTGCGTTCCCTGGGTAACAGCAAAACGCCCCTGCACGCTATGATTATTGCCTCTATCACCAATATTGTGCTGGACGTATTATTTGTATTTGGCTTTCAGTGGGGCATTGCAGGTGCAGCTATTGCTACGCTGATTGCACAGGTATTATCAGGCATATTCTGTTTTTGGCATATCCGCAAACTGGACATCTTAAGACTCTCTAAAAGCGATTTTAAGCTCGAAAACAGGCTCTTGGGTCATTTGCTTTACCTCGGCTCTCCCATGGCCTTCCAGAACGCGATTATTGCCGTGGGAGGCATGGTGGTCCAGTTCGTAGTCAACGGGTTCGGTGTTATCTTTATCGCAGGTTTTACCGCCACCAACAAGCTTTACGGACTGCTTGAAATTGCCGCAACCTCCTACGGTTACGCAATCATCACTTATGTAGGACAAAATTTAGGTGCCGGCAAAAAAGATCGCATCAAACAAGGGATGCGGTCTGCTCTGGTAATCGCTACCATTACTTCTGTTGTAATTGCTGCGCTAATGTTATTATTCGGTAAACTGATTTTAAGCGGATTTATTTCTGGTACTCCCGAAGAAGTAACCGCTACCATGAAAATTGCCTATTTCTATCTGGCTATTATGAGTGTGTGCCTGCCTGTTTTATATTTACTGCATGTAATACGTTCTGCCATACAAGGCATCGGAAACACCTTTTTACCCATGCTCTCCGGCATTGCAGAACTGCTTATGCGAACCGGTACTGCCCTGCTTTTACCCAAACTCATCGGCGAAACCGGTATCTTCTACGCAGAGATTGCCGCATGGGTCGGTGCGGATATTGTATTGGTTATCAGCTATTGGGTTATTATGAGGAGGCTGGAGATTTCGTCCTCTCTCAAAGAGAGAGTAACAGAATAGTTCTTTAGACCATCCACGGCAAAAAGCTTTCTGGCGCAGACCCTTGGAAAACGTCAGCACTTGAATTTTTCAAGTTATGCGCAGAAAAATTCTTAATACTGCTACGTTTTTCATGGAGCGGGAGCGTGTCTGCGCAGAAACTTTTTGCTGTGGATGGACTTAGAAATCTTCTGCTACTCTCTCTTTATCGTTTCTGGTTTACAGGCCCAATACCTTCCTTGCGCACATTGTGCTCCTGGTTCTGGTTTTCGGGCTTTTCTTTTTGCGTGATACTGTTAAATTTATTGAGATTTTCCTGACGGTGATACTGTTCCTGTTCTTTTTTATCCATAGGGACCTCACTTTCTGCCACAGGCAAACTTTGGTATGCCGTTAGGCGCTATCGTTTTATTATGCAGTATCCCTTTATTTCCCTGTTTTATGTAAAGAAAATGTATCTTCTCCCATATTATTCCGATATCATATCCAGCAATTCAGGAATATCTTTCTTTAATGTTTCATATACAATATTTAAATCCACATTACCATAATCATGTACAATTCGATTTCTTAAACCATACAATGCATTCCAAGGAACATTACCATGAGCCTGTTTATATTCATCCGACAATCTCTTTGCATTCTCAGAAATCTGAATCATACGAAACAACATAGAATCCAGCAATATCTCATTTATATTTAATTCTTCTAAATCAACATCTCGCATATGTATTACCATAAACGCCAAATCCTTTTTGATTTTTTGAATATAGTAATTATCATTTTTCACATTATCCATATATCTTTATTCCATCCTTTAGTATTTCTTCCGTTAATTCCAAATTATCCTTAAGTTGATTGACATCCAAAACGTCTACTTTCTTGTGAAGTTCTGTTCGTATCTCCTCAACCAAGCCATAAAATTGTAATCCTTTTACATTCGCAGATATCAAAAGGTCGACATCGCTTGTAGATTTTGCCTTGCCTTTTGCATACGAGCCAAAAAGATAACAAAAGTTCACATCATATCTATCTAATACCATTTTGCATTTTTGCACTATATCTTCGACTTCAAGAACTCCATGTTCTTCATCAATATAATTTACCTCTGCCAGTTTTTCCATGATATATTTATACTTTATAGTCTCTCTCTTTTCTTCATCATTTTCATATGATTTATATGAGCGCAAAGAAATACCTACTAAATCTGCAACCTGTTGTTGTGTCAGTTTCTTTTCAGTTCTCAATTTTTTAATTTCGTTCATTTTTAGCACCTCCAACTATATGATAATGCAATATTTGCACTTTTGTCAATCACAAAGTGCAATATTTGCACCTCCATCAATTATTGGTGCAATATTATTATTTCTAATAATTATGTGTTTTATTAGAAACAATTTAAATTTTTGTTATGGTACAAAAATATCCCTAGTTTCATCACTTCCCTTATGGCGGGAGGATTACTACTAGGGATATGCTATTCGAAAATATGAATCCACTATGTGGTTTCATATTTATATATATACCCACGATTACAAAAAATGTCAACAACACCCGCGTAAAAATCATAAAACTTGCAAGTATTTCTTATTTTTTACGAACCACATACAACCGTCTGGCTTATCTCATTATACTGACTTGCCTGCAAGTTCCACATTCTTGCATATTTACCGTCTTTCATCAGCAACTCCTGATGTGTTCCGGCCTCTTCAATCTTACCGTTCTCCATAAAAATGATTTTGTCTGCAATTCTGGTAGTCGCCAGTCTGTGGGTAATAAATATAACTGTCTTTTCATCTGCCAGTTTACTGATAATCTGGTTCAGATTATATTCTGCGATGGGGTCTAATGCCGCAGACGGCTCATCCATGACCACGATATTGTTATCTGCATAAATCACTCTGGCAATGGCTACTTTCTGTTTTTCGCCTCCGGACAGACTCACACCGTCTGTGTCAAATTCCTGTGTAAGTTGTGTATCCAGACCGTGTTTCATAGATGCGACTCTTTCTGAAAGACCACTTTGTGCAACGGCATCCTTAAGTCTGTTTTCATCTATATTCTCGCTCTTATCCATCACAATATTGTCACGAACGGATGCCGCATATACACAAAAGTCCTGAAAAGCTACTCCAATCTGTTCTCTGTACCGCTCCAGATTGTATTCTTTTATACTATGGTCGCCCAGTTTGATTTCTCCTGATGTAGGGTCATACAAACGCGTCAGCAATTTTACCAGAGTCGTTTTACCGGCACCGTTATAACCTACAATTGCTATCTTGGTTTTAGGTTGAATGTTGAGATTCAGGTCTGACAATATCTCTTTTTTATCATACTTAAAGCTGACATGTTCAAATTTTATTTCCTGTGGTGTATCGGAAACCTCTCTATTCTGCGTACTTACAATCTTAGCTTCTAAATTCAAAAACTTCTGAATTCTGTCCACGTACATGCTGGTTTCCATGGCATAAGGCTGTAATTGTGCCGCTATACGCAACTGATTTTTTAATCGATTAGCGCTGTTAAATAATACCACTACGTCTCCATAAGAGATTGTCCCTAAAACTGCTGCACAGTAAATCAGATAAACAATGTAAATACCATTAATAATAAACTCATTACACCCGAAATTGTTAAGGATGGACAAAAGCATTTTCTTCTTGCCATATTTTTTATCTATCTCCTTAATTTCTTTGTTGGCTTCCTCAAACTCCCCTTCAAACTGTCCGGAAACTTCAGGATGTAAACGGATTTCTTTTGCGTAGTCTGCCAGATAGAAAATTCTGCTGATATAGTTTCTTTTCTTGACCTGAGTATACTTCTGCATCTTAATATCATAGTTCATCTTATTTAACTTACTGTTTATTGCAAAAGATAACACAAAGGAAACTACTACGAAAATCAGAGAAACAAAATTCTGACTAATATAGAATCCGCCTACTAAAGCCAACATGGTTATACTTCCAAACAACTGAGAAAGCATATTAATGACTCTGTCTATCTGCTGGTCTGCCTCAGAAATCGCAGTAATATATTCGTTGTAATACTCCGGATTATCATAGTACTCCAGCTCAACCGTTTTGGCTTTCTCATATAACATGGATTTGAACTTGTACTTTATCTTTGGTGTTCCTTTTGTCATTATCCGATGATACAGGGTTGCATTAAACAATAATCCAATAAATACAAATATAAATAATCCCACTAAAAATAAAAGGACTTCACTGAACGGTTTCTGATATTCTACAGCTTCCAAAACATAGTTTAATCCGAAGGTAAATTCCAGAAACGTAACAATTTCATTTCGAACTGCTTCAAAAATCACTGCAAACACTACAGACGGTGCTGCCTGTAAACATATTTTTATCAGATAAAAATTATTTTTATAGGTATGTAATAAACCTTGTTCTTTTTTTCTTTTCATACGCTTCAATGCCCCCTTATTCTACAATCAGATAGTTCTTTGCCTGGAACATATACATTTCTGCATACTTACCATTTGATTGCATCAGTTCCGCATGCGTACCTTCTTCTATCAGCTTACCATGCTCAAACATCATAATTCTATCCGCATCTTTCACGGAGGAAAGGCGATGCGAAATAAAAATCATGGTGTGCTCTTGCTTTTCTTTCAATATATTTTGATACAGTTCATATTCTGCCACCGGGTCTAACGCTGAAGAAGGCTCGTCAAAAATTTTAATCTCTGCCGGCTGCGCAAATACTCTCGCCAGTACCAATTTTTGTGTCTGCCCACCTGAAAAGACCACACCGTCCTGATTAAACTCTTTAGTCAAGACAGTATCTTCTTTTTCCGTACATTGATTCACTGCATCCAATATACCCGTTTTTCTCAATGCTTTCTGCACTTCTTCTCTGCTAATATCCTCTCTACCCATTGTAACATTGCTGAAAATAGAGGTTCCGAATACCTTGTAATCCTGAAAAGCAGTTGCAAAAAGTCTTCGGTATGATTTTAATTCATATTCCTTAATATTGATACCGTTTACCAATATCATACCTTCTACCGGATCATACAAACGGAAAAGCAGCTTCAAAATAGTAGTCTTACCTGCGCCATTATGTCCACAAAAGGCAATGGTTTCTCCACCTTTTATCGTAAAGGATAAGTTCTGAATCAGAGGTGCATCCTCCTTGTAATAGAATGTCACATTCCTAAACTCTATACTCTCTATGTTAGTATTCGGTATGATACCGGTCTGGTCTTCCGGTATTGTCTCTTTATATTCCATGAAATTAATCAGGTTGTTTAAATAGACGCCATTTTCCATAGCCTTTACGATATTACGGTACATGGAAAATATAATCCATGATGCAGTATCCATAATCGTAAACATAACTGCCAGTTCTCCGATACCTATGGTCTTGGAAATCATTGCCCTGTAAACAGAATACAACATGATGCCTTCAAAAACAGCCGGGAATGTAAATACATTCTGCAGCCAATTGTTTACAATACCGTCCTTAGAATGTTTGTTCATCACATCCACTGTATCATCTGTCGCTTCCTTATACTGCCCCTTTACAATATTATATACATTTGATAAACGCATCTCTTTAGCATAATCCGAAAGATACATAACTCGGTTAATATACTGGGTTTTTCTGTCATTTAATACGTTGTCCTCATAACGTTTTCCGTACATCTTATTTAACCGCTTCCCAAAGAAGAAATTACCTATCATCGGGAAAATAATAAAAAGCACGGACATCTTATCAATGGTGAACAACGCATACAAAGATATAAAACCTGCGATGACTCCGAATACGATATCAAAAACACTATCGATACCACTCATCACACGGTCAGCCGAATTATCAATCGCCATAGTATAGGAATTATAGAATTCTGCATCTTCAAAACACTTCAATTCCACATTTTTTGCCTTGGCAAACAATCTTTTATACAACTTTTGGTATATATCAGTTGCTGTTAATGGCTCTAAGACCTGTGTATAATATGTATTAATAATGGTTGTTATCAGGAACATACCACAGAATATGGCAATCACAGTTGCCAGTTCTTTAAAAGTCTTTTCTGCCATAATAGCATTAATGATGTATCTTATAAAAAATATTTTAAAGAATAACCACTCAAAGTATCGTAAAAATGTCTTAATCCCACTAAAAGCCACTCTTTTGGGCGATATGGATAAGCCCAGTTTAAATGCATATAGGTTATTCCCCAGTGATTTGTTTCCTTTCATTGTTTTGTCCCCTTCTTCTGTAATTTCGTCGCAGTACTTATTATAACAACATAGTGGTATATAAGTCAAAAAATGTTACCAATAGTTATTATTGCATTTTATGTATATAATTTGCCTTTTTGCAAACCATCACTATAATGATACGCCTTTATATATGCTTTTGCAATATATTTCTTTGCAATGCTCACTTTTGTTTAGTTTCCTTTGTTTTATATAACCGCTACACTAATCTTGAGGTGATAACATGAATAAAAATTTTGAAGAAGAATATCGCTTACTGGGTCTTAACATTGCCTACTATCGCAAAAGAGCCGGTATGACTCAATTACAACTGGCGGAACTTGTAAACATCTCCAGAACCCATATATCCACAATAGAAGGCTTTCATTCAAAGACAAGTATTTCTCTCGACACTCTTTTCAGAATAGCCGATGTGCTAGATGTGCCGGTCGAAAAATTATTTCATTTTGATTATCGGGATTAAGCATTTTACCCGACGATATAAATCTGAATAAAGTATTAGTGTAATCAAATGTATCTATTCTATTCAAGTTAAAAACCCTTGAAAGCATTTTGTTTTCAAGGGTTTTTTATATCGATAGGGGTTTCGATGCAACTCTCGCAAAAAAACTCTCTAAACATATAATTTGCGTAGAGAGATTTTTCAATCATTACTCTTATCAGTATGCCAAAGATTGAGTCTGTTCAACGGTGCAATAGCATGTATCTATCATTACATTTTTGCTATTAAGTGTATATCCACTGTAGTCCCATTTTCTTGCCAGACGTGCGGCGTTCCAATCATCCCATGTTGCAAATCTTGTACTATTTGCTCCCTTACATGCATCAGCTGTAACCCACCAATGATCAGGCTTAGTTGTACCCTCGTTTTCAAGGCTGTAATAATAGAAATATGTACCATTGTCATATAGAATGTATAATTCATGAGGAAATTCTTTTGATGTACTCTGTGTTGTCTGTTGGTTCTGTTGTAATATCTTCAACATATGGATACAAATGGCAGAAAAATCCGATTTAAAAGAATTTGAAAATTGTGCATCCACATATCGGAATGGCAAACAGAGATATTAAATGTATTTAAATATGCTCACATCACAAACGAACCTACAGAAGGGTTCAATAATAAGATAAAAGTATCAAAACGGAGTGCTTACGGTATTAAAAATTTTGAACAATTCCCAGCAAGAATTCTGTTAGCAGCCCGTTGATATAAGAGATTGGCACTTGGATTTATTTGTTGTGCAAAAAACGCTCTTTCTGTGATTAACATAAAATAGACAGCGAACATAGAAAAGGCGCGGGATTCACAGCAATCCTACCCCAACTATTGACACAGAACCAAAAAAAGAATGGAAACCTTAATTTTATAAGGTTTCCACACTCTTAGTCGAGTAGCGAGAGGGGGATTCGAACCCTCGACACTACGGGTATGAACCGTATGCTCTAGCCAACTGAGCTATCTCGCCATATTCAATTTTCGGTAATATATGGGGCCTACAGGGCTCGAACCTGTGACCCTCTGCTTGTAAGGCAGATGCTCTCCCAGCTGAGCTAAGACCCCATGTCACAACCGACTTTGCTATTGTATCTTATATAGGCACAATTTGTCAATAGCTTTTTCAATATTTTTTTAGAAATTTTGCAGAATTTGTTGCAGCACGTCCCCGCAACAAATTCTACTTTATTTTTCAACGAATTACATTCTTTCCGGAGCAGAGAAGCCTAACATGTCAATGCAGGTTTCCAGTACGTCTCTGGTCAGCATAAGCAGTGCAATCAGACCTGCTTTGCGTTCTGCATTTTCTTCTGCCAAAATCTTGGTTTCATGGTAGAAACGGTTAAATGCGTTTGCCAAATCATAAATATATGCACAAATCTTGTGAGGTGCGATTTCTGCACAGGCACCTTCTACAGCGGTATTGAATGCAGTCAGCTGCATTACCAGCGCTTTTTCGGATTCGTTCTGTGCTGCCTGTAAGGTAACAGTCTCTAAAGAACCGCCCTGGTCCTTGTATTTTGCCAGAATGGACTTAATACGCACGATGGTGTAAAGGATATAAGGACCGGTATCACCTTCAAAAGAAGTAAAGCGGTCAATATCGAATACATAGTCTTTGGAAGCCTGGTTGGAAAGGTCGCCGTACTTCAATGCAGAAAGTGCAATAATCTGTGCGGTTTCTTTGGCTTCTTCCTCGGACATTTCCCTGTTTTCGGTAATCTTACGGAACATTTCATCAGTGGTTTCTTTAATCAGTACTTCCAGACGCATTACACCGCCGTCACGGGTCTTGAAGGGTTTACCATCCTTACCGTTCATGGTACCGAATCCCAGCCACTTAAGCCCTGTTTCGGGTTTTACTAACTTGGTCTTTCTTGCACAACGGAATACCTGCTCAAAATAGAGTTCCTGACGCTTGTCAGTCAAATAAATCAATTCATCGGGCGCATAGGTATCCATACGGTCCTGAATGGTTGCCAGGTCCGTGGTATTGTAAAGAGAAGCACCATCGGATTTTAAAATCATACAAGGAGGGATTTCCTTGGTATCGGTTTCTTCTTTCACATCTACAACCAGTGCGCCTTCGCTTTCGTAAGCGTAGCCGCCTTCTTTCATGTATTCTACCATGCCAGGAATAATGTCATGTACATCTGACTCTCCCTTCCACAGGTCGAAATCAACATTCAGGCGGGCATAGTTCTTCTTTAAGTCTGCTACAGATACATTTAAAATATGCTGCCAGATTGCACGATATCCTCTTACGCCACTCTGCATCTGCTGGGTAACTTCCATCGCTTTTGCTTTGTATGCAGGATCCTCTTTACTCTTCTTGCTGGCTGTAGGATACAACTCTTCCAATTCAGAAACAGTAAAAGGTGCTTCCGTAGGATATTCTCCGGTATAAGAATCGTCGAAATAGATTAAATCCGGCTGACGCTCTTTTAACTCGGTAATAACCAGCCCCATCTGCAAGCCCCAGTCACCAAGATGCACGTCACCAATCACTTCATGACCGCAGTAGCGCATGATTCTCTTTACACTCTCACCAATAACTGCGGAACGGATATGTCCTACATGAAGAGGCTTTGCAATATTGGGTCCGCCGTAATCGATAATTACTTTCTTAGGTGTTGCGGGCATCTCCAAACCAAACTTCTCATCATCAGCCATCTGCTTGATATAGTCTGCAAGAAAGCTTTCCTTTACTTTCAGGTTCAAAAAGCCGGGTGCTACCGCACTGACTTCGGAAAATACAGGGCTGTCCTGTAAGACTGCTACCACATCGTTTGCAATCATAATGGGAGCCTTCTTGTACTGCTTGGCGCCTGCCATAGCTCCGTTACACTGATATTCGCATAAATCAGGTCTGTTGGAAAGGGTAACACGTCCCAGTTCAGGGGCATAACCTGCTTTCTCAAATGCCTGCTGCATTTCTTCTGAAATTAAATCTAAAATCTTTTTCATAGTTCCTCACATTCTGCCATGGTGGCTTTTGCTCTCGCCGCCTGCAAATCTCTCAACGCTTGCAGGCATACTATTTATAAGGCTTTCCGCCCAATTGACTCATACTTCCTCTATCATACCTATTTTGCAGCAATCTGACAAGACTTTTTACCAGAAATTGCTTGTCCGTTCTACAATCTGTCCTGTTAGGGATACCCGGTCAGCCCTCTGTTTCTCTTTCACGCTTCTGCGTCTCCCTCTCCAGCTTGGAATACACGCAACCGCAGTAGTCCTGGCGGTACAGACCATACTCCGCTGACAACTCTATGGATTGCTTGTAGCCTTCTTTTTTCTTAAAATCAGAGGGTAGCCACTTCACGCCCAGTTCTTTTTCCAGCTCTTCGCCGATTTCATTGAGCTTTGCTGCATTTTTTAAAGGACTAATGGTCAGGGTTGTGCCAAAGTAGTCAAATCCGCCTGCCAGTGCTTTTTCGGCCGTCTTCCGCAAACGTAATTCGTAGCATAAAAAGCAACGTTCTCCGCCTTCCGGGCAGTCCTTGTAATCTCTTGCCATATCAAAAAATCTTTCCGGCTCGTAATCGCCTTCTACGATGTCGATGGGGTAGGCAGTGCACGGGGCGGCCTCCTGTATTGTCTCCGGTGCTTGTGTTCCGGGCACATCTGCTGCCAACCGGGCGTTATAAATCCCTATCAGCTTCTTCTGCTCCTCCACACGCTTCCGGTACTCTTCCTGCTCAGAGATATTGGGATTGTAATAAAACACCGTAATCTTAAAATACTGTCTCAGGTATTTTAAAACATAGCTGCTGCAAGGGGCACAACAACTGTGTAGGAATAAGAGAGGGGGATTCGAACCCTCTACCGTTCTTAAAATTTTTTCTAATTCTTTTTGATAATTTTTAGTATTCATTATTATAATTCTTCCACTTTTATAAAGGGCTCAAAATCTTCTGTATCGGAGGCCATAAAACCGCCTACGGCATCAATCAGGCACTTCATAATTTTCTGCACATTCTCTGCATCAGACGCTTCGTAGTCACAGGCGTAAACCTGCTTCACATTAAGCTTCTCCAGTAGCGTCGCATCTTCTGCACCACCCAAATCTTCCATCATGTCCTCAAAAGTCAGGGTTCCGCTTTGCAACGTTAGTTCCAAAAGGTTTACTTCGGTCCAGACTTCCACTGTTTCTTTTGCCAGGAAGTCCAGCTGGTCAGCTAATTCTTTTGCGGTTACCTTTCCGGGAAGCATATAAAGAAAACTGCGGTATTCCTTGGCAGATGTGTTACACGCTACTTTACCTGTGCCTTTTCCTGCCACCTTACTACTTCCTTTATTGCCTTTCCAGTTACTTTTCTGTTTTTTCTGCTTGTCTGCCATAGTAGACCTCTCCTCTTAATTTCATAGTTCCCTTATCCCATTGTTTTAGGCACTACTTCTTACTTTGATTAGTATATCACACAAAAAGCTCTTCTGCACCAGTTTCTGTACAGAAGAGCTTTATTTTATAACAAATTAAGTAGAAGGGCAGGAACCCTTTCGACTCCCCCTTACAACCGCTACACCAGCACTTTAGACAAGAACTCTTTCAGTCTCGGATTCTTGGGGTTACCGAAAAACTCTGCAGGCGGTGCGCTTTCTAAAATCTGACCCTCATCGATGAAGAGCACTCTGTTTGCCACTTCTTTTGCAAAGCCCATTTCGTGGGTAACGATAATCATGGTCATGCCTTCTTTGGCAAGAGATTTCATCAGGTCAAGTACTTCGCCAACCATTTCAGGGTCAAGTGCACTGGTAGGTTCATCGAAAAGGATGACATCAGGGTTCATGGCAAGGGAACGTACAATTGCCACACGTTGTTTCTGACCACCGGATAAGGTGGAAGGATATACATCCGCTTTGTCCAACAAGCCGATTCTCTTTAACAAGGATTCTGCCTGCTCACGGGCTTCCTTTTTGATGGTGGCTTTATCCGTAGTAATGGGAATCAGTTCTTTTTTCTTTGTTGCGCTTCTAAAAATATTGGTAAACTTCATCCATGCATTTTTACGCTTTGCTTTGCGTAAATCCTGACACTGTAAATGTACAGGTGCCAGCATAATGTTCTGAATTACTGTCTTGTTATTGTAGAGATTGAAGTGCTGGAATACCATGCCCATATGTCTTCTGTGGACATTGATATCCACCTTCATATCTGCGATATCTACTCCGTTAAAAATAATCTGACCGCCGGTAGGGTCTTCCATACAGTTAAGGCACCTTAAAAAGGTACTCTTACCGGAACCGGAGGGACCGATAACTACTACAATATCGCCTTTTTCAATGGTTACGTTGATACCGTTTAAAACATTGGTATCACCGAACTTCTTTTGCAGATTAATGACGTCTATCACTTTTCCTCAGGCTCCTTTCCATAATCTTAATACCTAAACTGATAAGCAATACAATTACAATGTAAATCACTGCCATTACCAGGTAAGGCACCATAAATTCATAGCTGTTACTGCCGATGTAGTTAAATGCTACATAAAGGTCTGCTGCCCCTACAAAGCTTACTACGGAAGTTTCTTTAATCAGCGCAATAAATTCATTACCCAATGTGGGAAGAATATTCTTTACCGCCTGGGGAATTACGATTTTCATCATGGTGGTTCCAAAGCTTAAACCCACTGCACGGCCGCCTTCCATCTGCCCCTGGTCTACGGATAAAATACCGCTTCGCATAATTTCGGAAATATAAGCACCACTGTTTAAACCAAATACCAGGATGGATACCTGCACACCGGTCATATGCAGCCCCATAATAGGCAACATAACATAATAAAATACCAGAAGCTGCACTACAATGGGAGTTCCACGGAACAGTCCCACATAAAAACTGCAAAAGCCATTAAGTATCCTCGGTAATAATTTGTACTTGGGAATTACCCTGACCGTTGCGATTAATGTACCGATTAAAATACCGATAACCAGACCGATAACAGCAATCAAAAGTGTATTTTTCAAACCTTCCAGCACACTGACATAACCGTTCTGCTCAATAAAGATTTCTATGAATTTGTCTATTTTCTGACTAAAATTACCCATGCATACCTCTTTGTGTAAAGACTAAAATACCGGCGGCTTACGCCGCCGGCACCATTTACTGCTTCTTATTTTACTATAAATTACTGCATTTCATTGATTGCTTCTGTAATACATGCTGCAGGTGCAGAGTCAATGATTACATAATCAATATTGCCATTTAATAAATCCTGTACTGCAAGAGCACCGTTCTTGTAACCTACAACGGTCATCTCAAATCCGGCAAAGCCCCATTCTGCATCGCCTTCTGCGTAGAACTGACCGGTAGTACCGTTCTGTACGCCAACCTTTACGCTACTTGCTTTTTCATTTAAGATAGCTTCTACAGCTGCTGCATCTGCACAACCGTCAAATTCGGTGTTATCAGAAGTTACAATCAGCTTCTGGGATGCACTGTAGTAAGAATCAGAGAAAGTTACATACTCTTCACGGTCGGGCTTGATGGTCAGACCTGCCATTGCGATGTCACATTTCTGCTGACCTACGGAAAGACAAACTGCGTCGAATTCCATGTTCTGGATTACCAGTTCCTGACCAAGGTAATCTGCCAGACGTGCTGCGATTTCCATGTCGATACCGTAGTACTTGTCACCCTCTTTATATTCGAAGGGTTCAAATGCTGCGTTGGTTGCTACTACTAACTGTTCCTTATTGGGATCCAGTTCTGCAGAAGTAACTGCTACGGGTGTACCGTCACCGAAATAGTTGTTACAGATTTCATCAAAAACACCATTGTCTTTGATTTCTGCAATAAAGGTGTTTACAGATTCCAACAATTCAGGCTGGGTCTTATCTACACCAAATGCATATTCTTCCTGTGTCAGTTCGATTTCAATTACCTTTGCGGTCTTTGCTTCTCCGCCACAACCTACTAACATAGTTGCTGCCAGTACAGAAGTAAGTACCATTGCTAATAACTTTTTCATACTTTTCCTCCTAAATCAAGTGATATATTCACAATTTCTTTGCCTAATATACCATTTAAACGGAGAAAAAGCAATCCTATCTTTTGATTACATGCCTCTGTAATTCTTTTCTACAAAGTTGTAAATGTCCATATTGTCTTCCGGCATACGGCAGCCTAAGATATACTGTCCGTTATTGTCTGTAATACGGATTACATAACCTTGCAGTTTTTTACCGTCCAGTAATGCAAAATCATTAATCTGTACATTTATCAGACTGCCTTTGATATTTGCAAATTCTCTTGCTGTAGTAGCAAATGCAAAGCCACCCGCGGAAATGTTAATCATTCCACCACTGAACTGCTGACCGGAGTTTGACAAAGTAATGGTGCAGCGATTTGTCATCGGCATACGCTTATACTTTCTACGGTTCAATACCTTGGGATTACCGCTTACCACAATTTTGTATGTACCATTTCGGAGTGCTGTCACTTTAATATCTTCCCAGTTGTACAATTCGTTATCTACGAAGATATTTAATAAGTAACTCTTCTCTTTGGATACACTTAATATCTCATCCTTAAATCTGAGACAATCTACAATAATGCCGCCTTCTATCTTCTCTGTTACACGAGCCTTATATTCTTCACCGGGTCTTCCGTTTTTCTCTACAACGGTTACATACATGCCTGCCTTGACATCATCAATACCCATAAAACCGCCGGCACCCAGTTCTTCTACCAGTTTTCCTACAACCTCTTCGATATGAATAACATTGGTAGAGGTTTCTTCATACTTACTTCTCATCACTCTGGTGGTTTCATCCGCATTACCGATACTTTCGGTCATCAAATCCATGACATCACTTACCTGACGCATATTTTCCACCATGTTCTTGTTGGAATCTTCCACATCACGCATTGCTGCATCAATAACCTGAATATTGTTACCTAGTTTCACGGAATCCTCTGCAATACTGTTTACACTGGTATTTACCTGTGTAATCTTCTCTAATGTAGTATGAACCAACTGCAGAGTCTTACTGATAGATGCCGTCATCTTGTCGGAGGTTTCTTCCAGATGTGCCAACGCATCCATAATACTGTTGGAGGAAGCCTGCGTACCACTACTTAAGTTACGGATTTCGTCTGCTACTACCGCAAAACCCTTACCTGCTTCTCCTGCTCTTGCTGCTTCAATGGAAGCATTCAAAGAAAGCAGATTGGTCTGGCTTGTAATCTTCTCAATCGTACCGGTTTCATTCTTAACCATATTAAACTGAGCCTTGAAGTCTTTCAAAATGCCTTCTACCTCAGCAGACAACTCTGCCATTTCCGTAGTAGAGGAAACAGCATCTGCCAGCTGTTCGGTACTCAGTTTTGCATTCTGCATGGACTGTTCCATCAGACCTACCATTTCCTGAATCATGGATGCCACGTTTTCTACCTGATTATTAATCTTAGTAGTCATATCCAAAGAAGAACTGGTTTTATCCTGCAATACATCATTGTTTGCAGACAACTCTTCCATGCTATGTACAACGTTGTTTGCACCTTCTTTATTTTCATCTGCCAGTTCACGTACAACTGTAACACCATCCACTACGGCAGTACTTGCAGACTTTACCTGTTCAATGGTAAGTACCACTCTGTCCAAATTGGCCTGTACAGAACCTAACATGGCACCATCAGATGCATTCATATGATTGATGGATAAAATATATCCCACATAGCACAATGCCGTTACTGCAAACTGAATTTCAAAATCTGTAATCGTAGTCTCTGTCATGGTATTGGTAGCCATCTTATAAATCAATGTGCCTACAACAAGTATCACATTCACAATACCGCAACCAATCATAATATTTCTGCTCTTGTAAAGCATCAACATACCCACAACCGGGAAAATAAAGGTAAATGCCAGACCGGATGTGGTCGTATAGATAACAAAAGTATAAAAGATACCATACCCTAGCGCTATCATCCATTTGTAAAGGTCAGTTGCCATGCCTTTTACCTTTAAAGTTATCAAACCTGTAACAAAGGGGGCCCAGCACATGAAAAGGAACAACAGATAATACTGCAAAGTTCTCTTTCCCGTCATAAACTCCACTGCATACGCACCAGAAAGTGCAATGGATATAATCATCCACACCGCCATTGCCTTTTTATTGGCACTCTTTTTAAATGTTTCCTCCCTGTATTCCATCAACATTCCACCTTTCGTTTTTAACGTTTTTTACCTTGAATTTTATTATAGCATATTTTTTTATTTTTCAACATTTTTTTAGTCATTTTTTTATATTTTTAAGTTTTTCTTTTTATATCAAAGCCCAAAACAAAAGTCCCCAGTAAATACCGAGGTCTCTACCTGCGGAAAATGGGGCACTAGACGTCCGGTGGACGTCTGCTTAGTGCCGACCGACGAGACATTTATGTCGAGGAGACCTTGAACCCTGGGTTCAAGGGACTCCTCGGCATGAGAGTGAAAAAGGAGCAGGTCTTTTGACCTGCTCCTTTTCATTCTCACTGCGGAAAATGGGACTTGAACCCACACGTTGTAACCAACACAAGATCCTTAGTCTTGCCTGTCTGCCAATTCCAGCATTTCCGCGTTTATACTCCGGTTTTGCACCGAACAAAAATGATAATAGCATTTACAAAGAAAAAAGTCAACATATATTTCTAAAAATTTATGCAATTCCTCTTCAGAACCTTGCTAAAAATACCGATATTTGCTATACTTACAGTACAAAGATATTTTTATAGGCAAGGAAGCCGCTATTTCACAAGGAGTGAAGTGTGAATATCCATTCACACTCCCACAGTTTGTAAGCGTGCAGTTCACGCAGATGGGAGACATTATGAGTATTAATATTACATCCAAAACAGATTATTCTTTTTTATTTAACAATTTAGGCACAAGTAAGAGCGGCTCTGCTGCCAATCTGAACTTCTTAGCCGACTATGCCAGCATCAAAAACGGCAGTTACGGCAAGTTGATGAAAGCCTACTACAATATGAAGTCAGACAAAGGGGACTCTTCTTCCTCTGAAAAAACTGCCAACCAGACAAATTCTACAAGTGCAGATACCACCAAAGCACTGGCAGGTATGCAGAGTTCCACCGATGCTTTAAAGGAATCTGCCGATGCTTTACTGGAAACCGGTAAAGACTCCGTTTTCGAAAAAGATGCTCTCACAGAAGATACTTATAAAGCGGTTTCTGCTTTTGTTACAGATTACAATTCTGTACTTACTGCTTCTGATGACATCAACAGCACTGCTATTTTAAGCAGAACTGCCAATATGGTACAGGCAACAGCCAACAACGAAAACGCACTTGCCAAAGTAGGTATTACCATCGGTGAAGACAACTCTCTTTCTATTGATAAGGATGCTTTCTTAAAAGCAGATATAGCTGATGTGAAGAATTTATTTAACAATCACAATTCCTATGCTTACAGAATATCTGCCCAGTCTTCCATGATTAACTTTGCGGCAGACAATGAAGCTTCCAAAGCAAACACTTATGATTTTACCGGTGCATACAGCAATAATTATACTGCCGGAAATATTTTCAGCAGTTTCTTCTAAATAATAGCGGACTGCTTTCGGCATCCGGTCCGGCATACTTTCAATATCTAATTTGATATACTATAAACTTTATATTTGAAATCCCATAAGCGGCAGACCTCCTGCCGCTTATTTTTTTCTTTTTAACATTTCAGAAACATTTTTTAAAAATTTTAAAAACAACTCCCTCTTAAAATACAATTATCAAGTGAAACAACACCGACAAATGTCCTTGTAAGTTTTCACAAATACAACCCAAAACTACTAATAAAAAGAGAGGTAAGTAAAATGAACAAGAACGATCAGGAATTTCTGGTACAAAAAATCCGCACCCAGTACACCGAAAAAGAACATACGCAGTTAGACGAACTCAAAGCCCTTGACAAAAAGGTAAAAAAGCCTGCAAACATATTTGCTTATACCTTTGGTACAATCGGTTCTTTGGTACTTGGAACCGGCATGAGTTTTGCTATGAATGTAATTGAACCCGGCACCTACTTTGGCATTACTATCAGTGAAAATATGATGATCCCCGGCATTATCATCGGCCTCATAGGTATCTTAATGGTAAGCATAAACTACCCTGTTTATAAAAAACTGCTCGGCTCCCGCCGTAACAAATATGCAAACGACATCATCGCTCTCAGCGACAAAATTATGAAAGGTTAAGGTAAAGTAAAATGGCAGAATTTTTAAAGAAGGCATTTCAGGACATGAAAGAAAGTGCAAAGGCACAGCATGAAGTAGACAAAGTAAATTTTGCAGCCATTAAGGCTGAATCCAAAGCACAGTGGGAAGAGGCTAAAATGTCTCCCAAAGCTCGTCAGTCCAAGATGCAGGCAGAACGTGATGCACAGATTGCAGAAGCAAATAAGCGTATAAGTGCTGCAAACAAACGTATCAACGCAGTTCATGCACAAAATGAAGCAGCAAAAGGAAATGATACTGCTGAAATTACCGAATAACTTAAAATATAAAAACCTTCCCAAAAGTAAAACGTAAACAAAACTTTAACATTTGTATGTTATACTAAGATAAAATTCAGGGAGGTTTTTTTTATGTTTAAAATCTTAGTTATAGAAGATGATACCGCATTAAACCGTTCGGTGTGTTCTTTCTTAAACCAAAGTGGGTACGAAGCAACCGGCTGCACCCATGCAGAGGATGCTTTTGATGCTATGTACAATACTGTATTTGATTTGATTGTATCAGATATTATGATGCCTGATATCGATGGTTTTGAATTTGTAAAAAGCGTACGGGAATTAAATGAAAATATACCCATTCTGTTTATGACCGCCAGAGACGACTTTGCTGCCAAGCAAAGAGGGTATCGTGTGGGCGTGGATGACTATATGGTAAAGCCCATCGATTTGGATGAATTGTTTCTGCGTATTGGTGCACTTTTACGCCGTGCCAAAATTGCTTCCAGCCGCAAGTTATCCATCGGCAATTTTACTATGGATGCAGACGAGCACACCGCTTACTTAAATGAAGAAGAAATCCCTCTGACTTCCAGAGAGTTCAACCTGCTTTACAAGCTGCTCTCCTATCCGAAAAAGACCTTTACCCGGTCACAGCTTATGGATGAATTTTGGGATGCCGATACTGCTTCCGGTCCCCGTACCGTGGATGTATATATGACAAAATTGCGTGGTAAACTGGCAGACTGTGAGGCTTTCGAAATTGTCACTGTACACGGACTTGGTTATAAGGCGGTGATAAAATGAAAAAGAATGAACGTTTCCGGCGTATCCTTTTATCACTGAACAGGTATTTTACCTTTTTCCTCTTAATGGCTTTTATCATTACCTGTTGCATGATGTTGTTCATTTCAATAATGACCTATACAATGGACATTACCCTTACCTCGGACAATATTCAAGCTGCTGCAAAGCTTACTTTTGCCAATGTGTTATTTTTAAGCTTTTTATGCACTGTAATTGATGGTGTCCGAAGAAGACATATGGTGTACCTGCCGGCTAAGCGTATCACTGATGCCGCTGAAAACTTTATGCAGGGCGATTTTAATACCCGAATCCGCCCCATACACACTCTTGACCCAAATGATAAATTCAACGAAATTATCGACTGCTTTAACCGTATGGCCGAGGAATTATCCGGTACGGAAACCTTACGTACCGACTTTATAGCCAATGTGTCCCATGAGTTAAAAACCCCCCTTGCCATTATGCAAAACTATGGCACCATGTTGCAGCAGAAGGATTTACCCGAAGACAAACGCATTGAATATGCAAAAGCAATTACGGATGCATCCCGCCGCCTTGCAGATTTGATTTCCAATATCCTGAAACTGAACAAACTGGAAAATCAACAGATACTGCTCCCCTCTGCTACTTATGATTTAGGCGAGCAGCTCTGTGAATGTCTGTTAGGATTTGAAGATATATGGGAACGAAAAAATCTGGAAATAGAAACTGATATTGAAGATGAGGTACTGATTACCTCTGATGCCGAAATCATGTCACTGGTGTGGAATAACCTTTTTTCCAATGCCATTAAGTTTACGGATGACGGAGGTACAATATCCCTCAGTTTAAAAACAGATAAAAATATTGCTATTGTAAAAATTTCTGACACCGGCTGCGGTATTTCCCCTGAAGTAGGTGCCCATATGTTTGACAAATTTTATCAGGGGGACACCTCTCATGCAACACAGGGTAACGGACTGGGGCTTGCTCTTGTGAAGCGTGTTATTGATATTACCGGAAGTGATATTTCTGTTGAAAGTGAACTTGGCAAAGGTACTGCCTTTACTGTCAGAATACGGAGGGATAACGGTGAAGACCTTCAAAAAAATACTATTTAAACTTTTATTTCCCCATATTGCAATTGTCATTATATTAGTGCCTATCGCAACCGCTTTACTGACATATACCTTTATCTTCGGCTTCACAAATGAACCGATTGCATATGTATCCTATTTTCTCTCTGCATATGCGTTAACGATTGTCTGCACAAAAGCCCCTAAAATTTTCAGGACTTTGCACCGGATAAAAACGGAAAACAAATATATTAACCAATATGTAACTGACGTACATTTAAGAGTAAAGATTTCCCTTTACTGCTCATTATGCGTCAATGTTTTATATGCTCTTTTGCAGTTGCTTTCAGGCATTCATTACCACTCAGGCTGGTTTTATGCCCTGTCCGGTTACTATGCATTACTCATATTGATGCGTTTCTTTTTACTAAGGGATACGTTAAAAAGTGACCTTGGCAAAAACCGGCTATCGGAATGGAAACGCTATCGCTTTTGTGGTTTTATTTTATTAGTGGCACATTCGGCTCTTACTGTGATTGTGGCGTATATTGTCTGGTTAAACCGTGGATTTGCACACAATGAAATCCTGACTATTGCCATGGCGGCGTACACATTCTTTTCCATGACAACGGCAATCATAAATGTCATCAAATACCGCCGCTATGAAAGCCCTGTTATGTCCGCTGCAAAAGCAATCAGTCTGGCCGCTGCACTGGTATCCATGCTCTCTTTGGAAACCGCAATGCTGACCGCCTTCGGTGAAAGTGATGACCCAATGTTTCGCCTGATTATGACCGGTACAACCGGCTCTGCAGTATGCCTTTTGGTACTGACGTTGGCAATTTACATGATTATTCATGCTACCAAAGAAATTAAGACAATAAAAAAAGGAGTGCAAAATAATGACTAACGAAACCACCAACACCTCTTTTTCCTATACATATTCTGCCAAGCAACAGGAAGAAATTAAAAATATCCGTGATAAATATATGCCCAGAGAAGAAAGCAAAATGGAACAACTGCGCCGCTTAGATGCCGGCGTAACGCAAAAAGGCACCTTGTTTTCCCTTATTATCGGTATTCTCAGTGCCTTAATTTTTGGTGTTGGTATGTGTTGTTGCCTTGTTTGGAATTTATTTATTCCCGGTACAGTCATCGGTGTAATCGGTATTGCGGGCATTGCTGCTGCCTATCCGGTTTATATGCGTATTACCGAAAAGGAACGTGAAAAAATTGCACCGAAAATCATACAATTAACGGATGAATTGCTAAAATAGAACTATAAGGACACCTTCCGTATCCAACCGGTTACCCCGCCGGGTAATCTTTCATCGGCAGGTGTTCCGTTATCAAACATCAGGTTATTCTGCACCCAGTTTATCATACAGTGCTGACCCATTTCAAAACCGTAGAATACGGAGGACAAACCTCCGTCGCCATTGTATACCCATTCCGGGAAAAAGCAGATGCAATTTTTAATCTGTGACAACTTCTCCATATGCGGCTCTATACATTCTTCAAAGGTTGCCATCTCATCATGTCTTCCGTGTGCAATCAAAAGTTGTACACCGCCTGCCACGATTTTATCCAATGCTTCATACTCCGGGAAATAACCGGACGCAATTGGTATAGCTCCATCAAAATAATTACCGTAATCCTCTAACAGCTGCCATGTAAAATAACCGCCAGAGGAAGCACCCATTACAAATTTCTTTCCTATATTTTCTGCATGGTCTGTACAAACTTTATCATAAATTGCTTTAATGGGCTTGGAATATACGGGTGCCCATGTTCCCAAAATGCTACCATCTTCCAGTCGTTCTTCATTTGCAAGAGGAACTATGATATATGCTCCTCCCATACTCTGCTGATACTTGGGAGAGGCATACTGTTCCGCACCACAACACATAATACAGCCCACTCCCATCAGGGAATTGCTGGCACCATGAAGCCACATAAGAACCGGATATTTTCCGTCCGGGTCTGCACCGTGTTTTACAGGGTCATACACATAATACTTAATATCCCCTGATTCCTCACAGGAATAGCTATATTCATCAAAAAGCTCAAAATATATTTTGCTGGGATAAGTGGTGGAATAACTGATAAATTCTCCCTCTTTCATATACTTTGCCCATTCGGGAATCACTGTTTTATTTTGTTCAGTTTTCTTAAAATCCGGTAATGCCATACTAAATCCTCCTCATCATCTTATAAAAATTCATCCCCCACAAACCTGTTTTCTGAATAGGAATACTTTTGCCATACAATTTAACTTTGTTCTTCCTGCACAAATTCTATTTTCAGTTTCATTCCCATGCCTTCTGCCAGCCTCTGCAGCGTAGAAACTGAAGGATTTGCAAGTCCTCTTTCTATTTTGCTGATATCTGCTTGATAGATACCCGTCTCCTCTGCTACCTGTTTCTGCGTCATACCTGCTACCTCTCTTGCCTTTGCAAGGTTTTCACCCAGAAGATATATAACACCGGTTTCTTGTTTGTTTCCTGTTTCTATCCCCTCTTCCCAAATTTCTTCGGCTTCCAAATCCAGTTCGTCGTTCCAAGAGATACCGTAACCGCCTGCATCCACCTGTACCTGTTCAAAGAGTCCGGGATTGGTTGCAAAGGCACAAAGTTGCGGAAATACCGGAAATAACTTTTTCATGTCATATTCTTTTTCGACACCGTTCTGAAACACTACAGATATGATGTAGTTGTCTAACGGTTTTACAAATTTAATTTTGTGTGTCATATGGCATCCTCCTTACTCAATGGGTGGTAACACTTCAAACCTCTGTGTTTCCCACATGTTCATAAGTCTGTCTCTGTAATGCTCAATAAATTCCTTTACCATTTGTTGTCCCTTTGGTGGTACATCTCCTTCAAACATCTTTCCATCCGCTAAAGAAAACATGCCTACATAATCACCATATATTGCGTGAATATGCGGCGGATTATGTTCCTTTTGGCGAAGGTACATCTTAATGACAATTCCGTAAAATCTGGATATCACCGGCATATCAAATCCCCCTATGTATATTTCTAATTTTAATATATAGGATATATCCTATGTTGTCAATATAGTAAATCGTAACTATATGTTATAATGTGAAATTTTAAATTCGTAAATATGTGAAAGTTGTAAGGTAATGTCAAATTTTAAAAAGGAAACATGTAATGTGACAGAAAGAATGCCGAAAATAACAAAGGAGTAGGTCTCTGACCTACTCCTTTATATTCAGATGCGGAAGAAGGGACTTGAACCCTCACGTCGTTGCCAACACTAGAACCTGAATCTAGCCTGTCTGCCAATTCCAGCACTTCCGCAAGCAAGTTATATTTTATCTTCTTTTCGCTTATCTGTCAACCCTAAATTTCACGAAATGTACAAAAAATTTTGTCAATAAGTTTCTCCTAAAACACTCTCCCGCAAAGACACATAAAAAGCCGGTGTTTTCGTCTCTTTACTAACTTCCTTTTAAGAATTACTCATCTAAAAAAGCACTTTACATCTTCCAAAATCACTTTTGGAGCACAAGGTTCCACGTCACGAACACACTTCAATAAAATTTCATATCAAGGAATTGATTTTCTTAAGAAAATATTCTATTAAAATGCAACAGCACCGAATCTACCGCAGCCAAAGGATGAAAATCCGCTCTTTTAAAGTAGTGTATAATCTCCAGTCTCCATTCGTGCTTTAAAGCCATTGAATATTTATTCTCTGTAGGAAGCCCCATAAATCGTTTGGCTGCACCTTTTTCCATTACCAGCCACATCTCCGCTGGCGGATTAGAAGTCACTGTAAGCTTTCGTACAATGCGGGTAGTTATGTAATAAGGTATATTGGCAAACACCTTGTACTCGCCTTTTTGCGGCAACTGAAACTTAAGAAAGTCACCGTATATTAAATACAGATTTTTCCTGTGAGCAAGTTTCTTCTTCGTGTGCTCATGCAGCTTTCTGTCAATTTCTATGGAATATAGGTATTTGCATCTCTTACACAGCACATCGGTTAAATGGCCTTTCCCCGTTCCGATTTCAATTACAATATCTTTTTTGCTAATGGTGCTGCGATTTACAATACACTCCAAAAGCTGCCTGCTTGTCAGGAAATTCTGTGAAGCAGCAATTTCCTGCAAATGGGCAGACTGACTCCTGCGCCCTTTATTTTTATCTGACATATATTTTCCTCCTGTTTTTCCATTGCATCAAATTACAAGCCAAATTTTTCAATTGCATGCAAAAAAGACAATAAAAAAACAGAGGAATTGCATGATGACACGATTCCCGAAAGGGCATCGGCGGTCAATTCAAGGTTCTTCTGTCCGAATAAAGGCGTACGCAAATACACCAATAGGAAACACCTATCAGTACGGTAATCTTGCAAACTTAAGCACAACAAAAGAACCCATCACACAAACAGGCCGTTTTCTTATTGTCGTCTTTAGCTTAAGTGCGTTCTACCATTCACAAACATTTGGTGTTCCTCCAGTATATTAAAATTTATTTAAAGAATCTAAACCGCAAGTAAAGTTTAGCTCTAAAACGGCTCACTATGTGAGCAATTCATTTTAACATAAAAACGGGCTGTCCGTCAACGAACAGCCCGTTGTATAACTCAATATTATCTCAACGATAATCTGTGACTAACGCTGTACACGTCCGGAAGCATCTCCGCCTGCTAAGGTTTCTACTTCTTTTCTGGATACAAGGTTGAAGTCGCCGGGGATGGTGTGCTTTAATGCAGAAGCTGCTACACCATACTCTAATGCTGCCTTGAAGTCCTTACCGTCTAACATACCGCAGATAACACCGCCTGCGAAGGAGTCACCGCCACCTACACGGTCTACGATAGGATGGATGCTGTATTCCTTGGAGTGATAGAATTCCTTAGTATCTCTGGAGTAGATACATGCGGACCAGCCGTTGTCGGAAGCAGAACGGCTTACACGTAAGGAAGATACACAATATTCAAAGTTGAATTTTTCTACCATTTGCTCGAAAATGGACTTGTATCCTGCCAGTTCCAGTTCACCGCTGGTTACATCAGTTTCACCGGGCTTAAAGCCAAGTACCAGTTCTGCATCTTCTTCGTTACCGATACATACGTCTACATACTGCATCAGGTTGGTCATAACCTTCTGTGCCTTTTCGGAAGACCACAGTTTCTTACGGAAGTTTAAGTCTACGGAAACCTTTACACCATGCTTTTTAGCTGCGATTAAAGCCTTCTCAGTCAATTCTGCTGCTGCATCGGATACTGCGGGAGTGATACCGGTAAAGTGGAACCAGTCAGCACCTGCAAAAATTGCATCGAAATCGAAATCTGCTTCGGTTGCAGTAGAGATAGAGGAATGAGCTCTGTCGTATACAACCTTGGAAGGTCTCATGGAAGAACCGGACTCTAAGAAATAGATACCCAGTCTTTCACCACACTTAGCGATGTGCTTTGTGCCTACATTGTATTTTCTTAATGCTGCTACTGCACACTCACCGATTTCGTTGTCGGGAACTGCGGTAACGAACTCTGCATCATGTCCGTAGTTTGCTAAAGATACTGCCACGTTTGCTTCACCACCGCCATAGCAAACATCAAATTCATCTGCCTGAATAAATTTCTCATTGTTAGGGGTGGATAATCTTAACATGATTTCACCCATGGTAATTACTTTTGCCATCTTTATAAATTCCTTTCTCTTTGTTATCTTTTTTGCTCTTTATGGCTCATCAATATTACTCTTCACAAAATCGCAAGTAATTTATTTCTGTACCAGATGTACTGCGAAGCCGCCGATTTCTTCCTTGAGATAAATAGCTTTTAAGTTGCCTTTATCGTCTCTCTTTGCAGTAGCTTCGTCGAATTCTACACCAAGTACGTTTTCCAAATAGTTTACTGCTCTTACGATATAATTGGTTGCAATTGCAATGTGACCGTTCTTGCCAAGGTAAGGAGTCTTCATTACTTCCATTGCCTTGCCTGCAAATACGGAGCTGTTGCCAACCTTTGCGGGCATACCAAAGATAAATCCAAATCTCTTTGCTACTTTTTCTGCTTCTTCTGCATTTTCAGCATTTACACCTACGTGAGCCAGTTCAAAACCAAGCATGGTCTGTACTGCTTCTCTGGTAAGCTGTTCAATCTTGTCCCACTCACCTGCATTGATTAAATCGCCGGGAACCATCCAAGAACCGCCGCAAGCGATAATCTTGTTAAAATCAAGGTAAGAGGTCAAATTCTTTGCATTGATACCTCCGGTAGGCATAAACTTCATATTTACATAAGGAGCTGCCATAGCCTTAATCTTTGCAAGACCGCCGGACTGCTCTGCCGGGAAAAATTTTACAACGTCTAATCCCAGTTCAATTGCCTGCTCGATATCGGAAGGACTGGAAGTACCAGGTGTGATAGGTACATTCTTCTCAATACAATATTTAACAGTGTTAGGATTTAAGCCGGGGCTTACGATAAACTGTGCACCTGCTTCTACTGCTGCATCTACCTGTGTTGCGTTCAGTACAGTACCTGCACCGACACACATCTCAGGGAAAGCATCCGTCATAGCCTTAATGGCACCTGCTGCCGCATCAGTACGGAATGTTACTTCTGCACAGGGAAGACCACCATTGCAAAGTGCTTTTGCAAGAGGCACTGCATCTTCTACTCTGTCAATCTTTACTACCGGCACAATACCGATTTTGCTGATTTTCTCTAAAACTGCATTCATGATAAAACCTCCTTTACTGCTTCTGCAATCTTGTCGCATTTACAGTCTGCAAAGAAATACTCTGCAAACTTTTCACCGGATAAAGCACCCTTTACCAGTTCTCTGTCCAGATTCTTTAAAATAGTTACCATATCCACATGGGTTACTTCTTTAACTGCGTCCAAAATCTTTTTATTTCTCTGCTCCGGTACAACTCTCTCCTTGGGATAACCGCCACCACCGGGAGCACAGAAAAGCTTTTCAAAAATGTATTCCAGATTTAACTCACCGCCCCAGCCAAAGTTTTCAGCAAAAGGAAGGGATACACAGTTACCGTCGTTTACCTGGGAGAACAGGTAAGCATCTAACGGAGACTCAATATGTCCGCACAGTACCTTGGGGAAAGAATTGCATGCAAGCATAGCTCCTTCGCCTGTACCGCAACCGGTAATCACGTAATCAGCTGCTCCTGAGTTAAGCAGGACTGCTGTCAGAATACCATTCTGTACATAAGTCAGGGAATTGGGGTCCTCTGCGGAGTACATACCGTAGTTCACCACCTCATGTCCCATGGGTTCTACAACCTTTTTTAAGGTTTCATATACCAGTGCATTTTTTGCCGCCTGGCTATTTTCGTTAATAAGTGCTATTTTCATTTTACTTTACCTCAACTTAGGACGGCTGTTTGCCGATGTATGCCAGGATGCCGCCATCTACATAGAGAATGTGTCCGTTTACTGCGTTGGAAGCATCAGATGCCAAGAATACAGCAGGACCAGTCAGTTCTTCGGGCTTTAACCATCTGTTTGCAGGAGTCTTTGCACAAATGAACTGATCGAAAGGATGCTTGCTGCCGTCAGGCTGAATCTCACGAAGAGGCGCAGTCTGGGGTGTCTCGATATAGCCGGGTCCAAGGCCGTTACACTGAATGTTATACTGACCATACTCGGAGCAGATATTCTTGGTTAACATCTTTAAGCCACCCTTTGCTGCTGCATATGCAGATACAGTTTCACGACCCAGTTCGGACATCATGGAACAGATGTTGATAATCTTGCCATGACCTTTTTTAATCATAGCAGGGATAACTGCTTTGGATACGATGAAAGGTCCGTTTAAATCAATGTCAATAACCTGTCTGAACTGTGCTGCAGTCATTTCATGCATAGGAATACGCTTAATGATACCTGCGTTATTTACCAGAATGTCAATCACACCCACTTCTTTTTCAATCTGTGCTACCATTGCATTTACTGCATCTTCATTGGTAACATCACATACATAGCCGTGTGCTTTGATACCTTTTTCAGCATAAGCAGCCAGACCTTTATCTACCAGTTCCTGATTGATATCGTTAAAGCAGATGGTTGCACCTGCTTCTGCATAAGCGGATGCGATTGCAAAACCAATACCATAAGATGCGCCTGTTACCAGTGCTACTTTGCCTTCCAGGCTGAAATTTGTACAATTGCTCATTTTCTTTTCTCCTTCTCTTTTTAAATCTAATGTTTATGCTGTACCCCAATCGGCACAACTTATTCTGTTCATTGCCTCGTTTTGTCAGACAAAAGCCTTTGCCGGCTCAATGCCTTATCTTAAATCCTTCATTGCCACAGGGTCCATATCATCGAAGTCCTGATTTTCACCAACCATCCCCCAGATGAAGGTATATGCTCTGGAACCACATCCGGAGTGGATGGACCAGCTGGGAGAAATCACTGCTTCTTCATTTCTCATAACGATATGTCTGGTTTCGTCCGGCTCACCCATATAATGCATAACAAATGCATCCTCTGCCATTTCAAAGTACAGGTAAACCTCCATACGTCTGTCGTGGGTGTGGCAGGGCATTGTATTCCATACACTGCCGGGTTCTAATTTAGTCATACCCATTTCCAACTGACAGCTTTCCACCTGACCGGGTAAAATGTACTTACAGATAACTCTGTGGTTTGCATCCTCTAAACAACCCAGTTCTACTTTATTTTCATCTTTAACAATCACAACGCCCTCTTCAGGAGTTCCTTCCGGCTTAATCAGTACGGTAGGACAGGTTCTGTGAGCAGGTGCACTGTTTAAATAGAACTTCGCAGGATTGCCTTCCTCTTCACTTGCAAAAATAATTTCCTTAGAGCCCATGCCGATATACATAGCTTCCTTGAAACCTACCTTGTAAACCTTGCCGTCTACGGTAATGGTTCCCGCTCCACCAATATTGATAACGCCAAGCTCTCTTCTCTGGCAGAAATACTCTGCACGAAGTTCATCTCCTGCCGTCAACACAAGAGGCTTCACCGGTACTGCTGCTCCTGTAATAATTCTGTCAATGTGGCTGTATACCAGTTTGATTTCTCCGGGCACGAAAAGATTTTGAATCAAAAACTCCTCTCTTAAACGCTCGGTGGTATAATGCTTTACATCTCTGGGTGATACTGCTGTTCTCAGTTCCACGCCTGCCTACTCTCCTTTCTTTTTTGAGGGGTGCTTTCACACTTGTCCCCTACAATGATAAATCTTTATGTAAGTGCTTACATTATAACACATACTTTTCTGTTTTACTATACCTTTTTTCGGATTTCGTAAAACAAAATCTTTGTTTCTGACCTTATTATATAAAATACAAATTATCTAAGTCTATTCAAATATTCGTCAAAACATTGCATATTTTGAACTCTTGCAATATAATAGTTTCTGAGGGTGCTGTTTTTATAAATTTACACCCACCCCCAATTTGTAAATTACAGTTATGAAAACATTTTCATAAAAAGGAGTTCTTTATGGAAGAATTGACTTCATGCAAACAGGCAATTGAAAACTGCCTGACCACCCATACCTTTTCGATTGCACACCTTTATAAAGAAGAAAAAGCCATGGATATGCATATCCATGACTGCTATGAGCTGTATTATTCCATTTCGGGCGGCAAACAGTTTTTGATTGATAACCGTTTCTATTCCATTGCTCCGGGGGATTTATTTCTGATTAACCAGTACGAAAGCCACAAATTAACTCAGATAGACAGCTGTGTCCATGAACGTATCGTACTGTCCATCCACCCTGACTATTTAAAGAAGCTTTCCAGCAGTGAAACCAATCTGGACTTATGTTTTTCACGTAGAGAAGGTAATTTTACCCACAAACTTTCCCTGTCCAGAGAGCAACAAAAACGCTTTCTTTATTTTATTCACAAAATCACTTCCGCAAACGGCTTCGCCCATGACATTATTGAACAGGCCGCTTTTATGGAACTTTTGTCCATGATTAACTTTATCTGGGATACTGAGGTACACAAAAAATCTGACGAAGAAGTTACCGCACCTTCTGATTATCGCTACAGTAAACAGGTGGACGATATTCTTTCTTATATTAACAGCAATATTGCCAATCCCATCAGCATAGAACAGCTTGCGGGGGAATTCTTTTTAAGTGAATCCTACATCTGCCGTATCTTTAAATCGGCTACCGGCACTACCATAGGCAAATATATCACCGCCCGCCGCATCAGCATTGCCAAAGCACTGTTAAACGAAGGTATCAGTGTCAGCGAGGCCTATGAGCGCAGCGGTTTTACCGATTACAGCAACTTCTTTAAGGCATTTACCAAAGCAGTAGGTATTTCTCCTAAAAAATATGCGGGACTGAGCATCAGCTAATGCCAGTCCCCTTTCAGTCTGCCCATGGCCTCTCCTACTTTTCCACCCTGTAACAGATACTGCTTCATTCTTCTCTGCAAAGAAGTATCCTCCGGTAATTCTGCAATGGGAATATCCTCTCTTTTAAATACCCATTGCAAAAATTCCGTGGAATCCTTTTCCCACTCTGTTATTTCAAACTCTTTTCTAAAACAGTTAATCCTTGCATTTTCAGATAACAATTCCTCCAACGCCGGGGACAACAGCCATGAACAGCAGACAAATTCCTCCCCTGTATGCTCCGGAAAATGCTTTGCAATAAAGGTCCTTGCCCCCATATATGACAAATGACAATTTTCACGTACCAACACCGCATCCGAAGGAATATGCATATCTATCACTTTTCTTTTGTATCTGCCTGTGGCATCTACAAATTCATATTCCAGTTCTCCGATTCTAAAAAGCAGCATGGATAACTGTCTGCCTGTCCAAAAAGCTCTGTCAAATCCATAAACACCATAGCTTTCCTTGTACTCTGATACAAAACGGGTAAAACATTTCATGGTATCCGCAAAAATATCTTCCCCGATTCTTTTTTTCACATAATTGTCCTTTGTAAGTTCTGCCGCCGCAAGCATGCAGGCAAGCATTTTAAATCCTCGCTTATCTTCCCCCAGTTTTTGCTCCAAACCGGCTTGTGCCGCCGCGTAACTGTCCGGCACAGTCAATCCCTTTATCAACTCCCCTAATGCCTCTTTATCAACCTCTTCTGCGGCAGATATAATCTGCTCTACTGCCTCCGCAGGCATTTCTATCAATTCACAGATATTTTTTATCCACATACCAATCTCCTTCGCACACTATTTAACTTTCTACTTTACTTGTCTGCAACATTTCCTCAAACAATACCATTCGTTCTTCGAATTGACTATAAAAGTCAATATCTGCCGAATAAGGCATAAAATAAAACACCTTCAAAAGCAGTACGTTCACTGTCTGTGCTTCTTCTGTTTTTTCCCGCAAAGCCTTTATCAAATAATGCCATGTCACAAGAAATTTTTCATTCTGCCTGATGTCAGGTGTATCAATCCACTTTTCCACCTTGACCTTGGTTTTATTTTCTGCCGGACAATCCTCCAGTAAAAAATATTTTAACGTGCCCTCTTCATAACTGCGCCCCAAGGGAAATATTCTGCACAGACCGGGTCTGTATGCATGAATTCTGCAACGCCCTTCTTCATTCAAAAAAACACAATGTCCGCTTTCTTCCTCCATCTGTATATGCGGTAAAATAATCCCTTCCTCCACATGAAGAGCTATCTTTCCATTCATCAATTCTTCAAAGCTCTTTCCCAAGCCGGTGGTCAACCGATACACATCAAAAGGATCCAAAATCACAGTGTCACCCATCCCTCTGCAACAGGAAGAACACCCCTTACAATCATGGCATCCGGCCTTTACCATATCGTTTTTATCATATAATTTCATATCTCTTGCCCTCCTGTATCTCTTATCATTTCTTTTCCAATACCTTAAACTTATTGTTTACAAATACTTTTTGTTATTTCTACATATACTATAATACTAATTTTAGGAGGTCCTATGAAAAATCCATTAACCCGCCTCTTTATTATCGGATTTCTTTTTACTGCTGTATTGGGTACACTGTCTCATTTTCTATATGACTGGTCCGGTCAAAACATAATTGTAGGTTTGTTTACCCCCATTAACGAATCTATCTGGGAGCATATAAAACTGCTCTTTTTCCCCATGCTTCTTTTTACCCTGTTTGCCGTATATCGTTACGGAAAACAAAACCTCCGGCTCGCCCCTGCCTTATTGTGGGGCATCCTTTTCGGGAGTCTTTTGATTCCCATGCTTTACTATACTTATACCGGTGCTTTCGGTATTCATTTATCCGCCATAGATATTACCATATATTATGTATGTGCATTGGCAGCTTTTCTTTTTGCGTATCTGTCCTTAACCAACTGTACCATTCCCGATACTATCTTTTTGCCACGGTTGCTCGTCCTTGCTCTTTTTGCTGCCTTTATCGTCTTTACCTTTGTTCCGCCCTCGCTACCGCTATTTACTGTGCCGTAAACTCTGCCTTGGAAATTTTCAAAATATATCTGCCCCATTTTTGTTCTTTGAAGGCAAAAGCCTCCGGAGTACCGTCATCCAATACCGCAGTAAAAGCACTCTGATTATATCCGGCCTCAGCCTCTGCCAAAAGATTTTCTAAATCATTTTCCAAAAATCCATATGGAAGTTTGCCTGCACTCCACATGGCATGTACCTTTTCATCCGCAATCCACTCTCTGATATATGAGGCATCTGTTTTTCTATAAGGTCTGATTCGCATATCCGTCTTCCTCTGATACTTGCGGTTATTTAAATCCATTGTATGTCAAAACAGGCTGCCGGACAAGTCTATTTTCTCTTTCACACCACCTTTCTTTTTGGCATATTATGCAGTAACACTACAAAAAAAATCGGTATGTCTATGCAACTTCTTTTTCTGTTTTCAGAGGCTCTCTGCCTCTCCCTTGCCCTTTCCTTAGATGCCTTTATTGCTGCCTTCTCTTATGGCACCTGCAAAATAAAAATACCTCCACTCTCCGTACTGGTTATCTCAGGGGTATGCAGTCTTTGTGTTGCCCTTTCTTTAGCTGTCGGCTCCTTACTGAAAGACTTTATCCCTACACAGGCGGCTGACCTCATCTGTTTCTTGTTACTTTTCTTATTAGGACTGTTTAAATTACTGGATGGCATAGTAAAATCCCTGATACAAAAATACGGTGCTTTCTGCAGCAATTTACACTTCTCCTTCTGCAGTCTCCGCTTTGTATTAAGCCTTTACGCTAACCCGGAATGTGCAGACGTTGACCATTCCAAAACTATCAGTCCTAAGGAGGCACTATCCCTTTCCATTGCTCTTTCCTTAGACGGTTTTGCCGCAGGTCTGGGTGCCGCCTTCGGCAATGTAAACGGCATAGCGGTAGTCATCTGTTCTCTCCTTATGGAAGCAATTGCGGTTCTTCTGGGAAGCTTTTGTGGAAACCGAACTGCCCAACATCTCTCCCTTCCTATCTCATGGGTAGGCGGACTGCTTTTGATTATTATGGCGGTTCTTAAATTACTCTAGTTAGCCCTTATTTAAAATGTAACGGCTCCCGACGGAGCCATACATACTTCGTTTCCTCCCTCATCTCTTCTTATCACTCTACCCTCCAATCCACACGCGAACATTTGTTCGTTTTTATTATTGACAAACATATGTTCTGGTTTTATAATCAAATCACAATCCCATATTTCCAAAAATACCCAACTACAAAACAGAACTACGAAAGGAGCTTACCAAAAGATGAAACTGTCTGATACAGAACATCTGCACCGGGAATTTGCAGGTGTTATCAAGGCAGAGGACTTTTCTACGGAACACCCTAACCCCTACCGCAGTAATCCTCTGACTCTTATAGAAACTCAAAACAGGAAATGCACCGCCAATTGGGGCAGCCCTTGGCCATCACAATTTATTGGAAAAGAAAGGATGCCGAATTATGAACACCACGCAATATACTTTACTTAAAATCCCCTTCCGACGTATCCTGCAGGAAGATTTTAACATTACACTTACCCCTGCAGAACAGCACAGCTTCTTAGTGGCACAAGGACCTTCCCTGTTGCTTGACCAGATAGAACGGTTACGCGGTGAACCTTCGCTCCACATCCCGGAGTTAATACTGGTATCCGCCCCCAAAAACCCCAAAAAGGAAGCTCAGTTACGTACTCTTCTTGCGGACGGCTTTACCTGCGACGGTATCCACTATTCCCGCTTCGGCAAATCAGCCTCACAGGCAAAAGCAGGTATTACCGCGTTTGTTTCCGATACCATTCATGCCAAGCTTTACCGGATATCCCAATTGGACATCCCTGTGGAAGAATGTATCATTTCCCGCTACGAAGCACAACGCTGTCTGCTTTTCAGCAGTTGTACTCTGATAAAGGATTACCTTCCCCGGATAGTCATTATCGGAGAATACGAAAAAGTCTTGAAAGATAAATATATCCGCTATGTGGAAACCCATGAAAAAACCATCACGGACAAAAAAACCGGCGAAGAAAAGACTGTTTCCGTCAGGGAAATTGCAGAAGGGTTACATGACATTAAACTTTCGCCCTTTGACGGTTGCGGCTGTCATGAAATAGAATTTGCGGAAAAAATCAGTAAGACTCTGGGACTTTCTTATACCGCTGTAGGTGCGCAGGTACGCCTCCCATTCTTAAAGGGGTACTCTGTATATGTACCATTTAGAGAAATTTTTGCAGCCATGGGCGTCTCCCGCATTAAAGATATCTACGGCAACTGGCATGCAGTTTCAGAAATTGACTGTATCTGGAATATCTGTATGTTTAAAGGCCACAAACTCTTTTTGGAAAAATACGGCTCTGCTGCCTTTGAAAAATATATGGAAACCTTGCAAAAATACAACTTTTGCTTAGGGATAAGTAAATACAGCCACCATACTGCCCATCTGCCAAGGATGGCAAGAATGAACTTCCAGTACCTGCAATGTCTGAACTTATGGAATGACAAATATATTCAGAGGTTTTTAGAAAAAAATTCCGACTACGATATTCTGTCCCCTAAAAACGAAGGCGGCATTATCCGCCTTGCTCGGTATACCACGGAACTGTTTGAAAAAATTATCAAGGGGGACAAGTTTTACACCTGCAAATATCTGGGGCTTTCGGACACGAAGAAGCATACCGCCGAAAGCCGCTATGTGGAAGCCATTCTTTTAAATGATGAAATGCTTAGAGACGTAGCCGTAAAGCAGTTTTTACGCCGAAAATTAAAAAAGTCCATAAACGATGCCAAACTGGGCAAAGTCTACGCAGATGGCTTCTACCATACCGTAGTAGGCGATATGTTGGGATATCTGGAGTATGCCGCAGGAAAAGAGCCTGTGGGCTGTCTAAAAGCCGAGGAGTTTTTTGCAAAAACACTGCCGGAAGGACCTGTTTTATCCTTCCGCTCTCCATTGGTAGACCCCTCCGAAGTCAATGCAGTTTCTCTCGTGTCCAATGAACTTACTGACAAATGGTTCTCCTATTTTAAGGACCAGGATATTGTGATGATAAATATGTATGATTTATCCGCCCCCCAGCAGGGCGGTATGGACGAGGACGGTGATGCAGTCTTTTTATGCTGTGACCGCTCCCTTGTGCCTACAAAAATTGATAAACCCATCATTATCGATATTGAAGACAAAGCGACCACAAAGCCCAAGCCCTATACCTTAGAAAATCTGGTGGAATATGAAATGATGACCCGCGACAACCGTATCGGGGAAATCACCAATGCCGCTACCAGTATTGAAAATAAATATACCTCCGACCCTGAAATAAAAAAGCGGTACGAGGATTTGGCATCCCTGCTCAGACTCTATCAGGGCAAAGAAATCGACTATTTAAAGACCGGTTTGCGCTGGCACCTTACCGCCGGACTGAAAAGCCATTTAAAAAAGCTGCCCCGCTTTTTGTTATGCAACTATCCTACCAAACAGGCATCCGACCTTTTTTACTCACCTTCTCCCATGAATGAATTGTGTGACTATATCGATACATGGGAGAAAAAACACCTGATTTGGGACAATGCGGTAGCTGATACCAAACATCTTCTGTTAAATTCCGAATACCCTTCGGAAGATAAAAGTATCCTGCGAAAAGTCCGCCACCTGATTAATGCTTTCAGTTTGGAACACAGAGCACTGCTGTCGGAGGCGGAAGCCGAAAACGTCGAAGTAGATTTTGCCAAAACAGAGCTTCTCATTTCCCGCTACAAGGAAAAGCTCTCCCGGATTGATGGCATCGAAAGTGAAGATGAACTGGCAAACTACATTATCAAAGTCTCCTACCAAAACAACTCCATTACCAAGCAACTGGCATGGCTGGGGTATGGTGACTACATCTTATACAATTTGAAAAATAATTCTGCCCACTCCAAACGTACCCGTATCATGCGGGTGCCGCCTCAGACTGAAAGAGCGTTGGAATATCTGGGCAGATACTATCTGATGAAAGAGGAGGAAGTACATGAAAAACGTAACTGAAAATTATAGCACAGACCTCGAATATACCAAGGAAGCTGTCAATGCAGAAATGCCTTACTCAACCACCGGCAAATACCTCTACGAAATCCTTGAGGACTACAAGGACGCTGCCACCCCCTCCGAACAGAATGCCATATTCCATGCTTTCTGTGATACCCTGTGGAAAAATCCAAATAAGCGGAAACCCATCAAAAAAACCATCCGTTTCTCTGTACGCAAGGATTTACTTTCCACTGAGTTAGGTCAGATTTTTGACACATGGTCGGAAATCGAGTATGCATCCTGCCGCTCTCTCAGCAAAGAAACCGACTATGCCACCCTAATCCGCCAGAAGATAAACAATCTGTATACCCACCTTTGTGACAAAAATATCTGTCTCAAAAAAGAGTATCTGGATTTGTTACGCCTGCCCAGAACCCTTTACTTTCAATGGATAAATGGCGCCTTCCTTGAGCCGGACGAGGTTACCACTCTGATAGATGATGCCATTGCCAAATCCATACAAGTAAAAGAAGATTTCGCCAGACAGAAGCTTTCCCTTTCATGGATGGATTTTAAAAAAGAGGCTGAGCTCTGCATGCGGCAGGTATTTGACCGCTATATTCCTTTGGAAGAATATGAGGACTCTTCCCGGTTACAGATGGAAAGCGGACTCTGGCAGGAAGACAATTACTGTATCAGCTATTTCTGCAATTCTTTGGCAGGGTACTTTAAAAATTATCAGAAACGTTGCTACGGACTGCCACAGAGCACCCGACACCGTTATGCCCGCTGCGGATATTGCAGAGACTTATTTCTAAAGAAACATAACCGTCAGGTATACTGCCCCTTGTGCGCAGAAACCCTAAAAAAAGCCCGTTACCGGACTTACAACAAAAAACGTAACCACAATTAGAAAACTCCAGTTTTCCTTGTATTTACAATAAAAGCCACCACTATTCTGTATGTATATATACAGAATAGGGAACCAAAACATTTACAAACCCTTTCTTGGAGGTGGTGCATGTTAAAAGAACTTGGTAAATACAAAGAGCAGCTTTTATCCCTTTTTAAAAGTGATAAAAACATCCGCCGGCTGCTTCTTTCCCAAACTACTTCGGCGGATACCGGCACTACTGAGACAGAGCTTGATAGCTACATTGTTCCACACCTTTATGTGAAACCATCCACCCCCCTGAACGGCTGTTATCTCTATTTTGATACAGCCGTTTCGGGCATGGATGGTGCAGTCAAAACCATGCAGATTACACTGCAGACCATTTGCTCCGCAGATCAGCTCACACTGACTGAGGACATACCGGATACTTACGGACTTCGTTATGACATACTGGCAGACTATGTATCTTCTATTCTCTGTCCCGCCACAAAAGAAGAGGCTCGCAACCGACTGAAACAATTTGGTATTGGAATACCCTCTCTGCAAAAAACAGAGCACTTTACCGAAGACAATATGTTTGGTCATGTCCTCATCTATACGCTGCCGGCCTTTGGCAGAAGCGTATGAGATTAGACTATGCCTCGCTCCTTTCTCCTTTCCCTTTTCTTATAGAAAAAGTCGGAAGCATCAAATCCCCTCTTTTAAGAGAAATCTGGCATCCGCAAATCACTTATCAGGGCTATAACATGTACCTGTCCCTTCTTTTTCTGACACCCCAGACCTATTTTGAACAGATGGATCCATCACAGAGCCATTGGTATCAGGGCTTGTCCGAAGAAGAAAAATCTAAAGTCTGCATGTTTGACCTGATTGCAGACAATACGGGTTTGCAGGATGCCTATTCCAAAATGCTTAACTTTTTCCTTGTGGAGCACGTCCTCTGGAATCCGGAAAGCAAGGTCTTTCTGACCTTCGGCGATTCAGAGGACGACTCCCTCCCCGTTGGTGTCATTCACCGGGGTATCTTCCCTGAACTCTGTGATATTATTTTGCAACGTTGTGGTATCGACCGCAAAGATGCAGATATGGACACCGCAAAAATAAAAAGTAAGAGGGCACTGGAGATAGCAGCCAAAATCAAAAAAGGCCGTCAGACGGCAGGTGGACACAAGGTTCCCGATAAAGCCACAGAACTGCCCAACCTGATTTGCGCCGTCGCAGCAAAGAGTAACTCTTTGAACTTTACGAACATCTGGGACCTTACGGTTTTCCAGTTGTACGAACAATTTAAGCGTGAGCAGGCCAATGTCTATTTTGACATTCAGAAAATGACCGTTGCCGCTTACGGAAACAAACAGAACACATTCACAGGAAACGAATGGTTCAAAAACTAAACAAACACACTTAGGAGGAAACACAAATGAACAATACTTTTGCAAACAGAGAAGTATGCGACCTTATTTTCGAGGATTACGCAACAAAGAAACCCTTTTTAAACATGGATTATGCCAATGTAAGTACCACAGAGATTACCGGTGAAACCGTATTCGCATACGGCGGAAAAGGTCATCCCAAGCGCGTTGCTTTCAGTGGTGAACGTGGCGGTACTCTTACCATCGAAACACAGATTCAGAGCTTTAAGCTGTACCAGTTGTTAACCGGCGGCGATATGTCTAAGACCGCAAAATTCATGGCAAGAGAAGTCCTGACCGTAACTGACGGTGCCGTTACTTTATCTGCAGCTCCCGCTGACGGAGCTACCGTAAATGTATTTGCATCCGATGATGACTGCGGCGAAGCAATCGCATCTACCGTTGCTGACAAGACTGTTACCATTACCGGTGCTACTGACGGCGACCAGGTAATCGTTTACTATGTAAAAGACATTACCGACAAGGTACAGAAGATTTCTATCAAGGGCAGCTCTTTCCCGAAGGCATTCACTGTTTACGGCGATACCATCATGAAGACCGAAAACGACGAATTACTGCCTTACAAGTTTATTGCTTACAAAGCTGCACCTCAGTCCAACATGAGCATCAGCATGTCCAACTCCGGTGACCCCGCTACCATCACAATTACTTGTGATTTGATGGTCAACGATGACAACGAAATGCTGGATCTTATTCTGGAAGAAGAATAAGCAGCCTTGAAGGGAGAAGAAAACTATGAATCTTGCAATGTTCCTTCTCCTGCTGACAGCTTTCTCCACCCTTTCCGGTCTTTTGACCGAAGGGGTGAAGCTGCTGTTGCAGGATTTCAAAATTACCTGTCCTGCTAATCTGTTAGCACTTATCATATCACTGTTGACCGGTATCTGCGGTTCTCTTGCCGCTTATGCCTATCTGGGTATTGCATATACCGCACCCAATCTTCTTACTGCCTTTTTTATGGGCATTGCCAACTGGCTGTGCAGTATGGTGGGCTATGACAAAATCACCCAGGCACTCTCCCAGCTTTCCGGCTTGAGGAAAAAATCATGAGGCGCCCGGTACGCTACCTGCAGACAGATGCACGTTGGAAAAAATACAATTATTCTGCTCCCGGCGAAACAAGAACCATCGGCAGTTCCGGCTGCGGCATAACCGCTGCAGCCATGGTAATTGCCTCCTTAAAGGATGCTACGGTCACTCCCGTGGTGACCGCCGAATGGTCCATGGCACGGGGCTACAAAGCAAAAAATCAGGGAACCTACTACAGCTACTTCGTTCCCCAGTTAAAAGCCTACGGCATTACCTGCAGACGCTTAAACACCTCAAATCTCTATGGGAAATCCACTTCTGATGCCCACACCCAGGCCCTTGCCGAACTGAAAAAAGGCAACTGGATTATAGCCTGCATGGGAAAAGGACTCTGGACAAGTTCCGGTCACTATATTCTGGTATACGGTTATGAAAATGACAACGTCTACATCAATGACCCTGCATCTGTGTCCGCTGCCAGAGAACAAAACACATGGCAGACCTTTGCAAAACAGGTTAAATATATGTGGGTCGTAGAAACCACATTATCTTCCGAAATTCTTTCATCACCTACATACAACCATACCGTATTTATCAAAGAAGTACAGGCCGCCCTCGGTACCCGCATAGACGGTATCGCAGGAAACGAAACTCTTTCCAAAACCATTACCGTATCTGCAAAATGCAACCGCAAACACCCTGTTGTCATACCCCTTCAAAAATATTTAACTTCTCTGGGATACCACTGCGGTTCGGTGGATGGCATTGCAGGTCAGAAATTCACCAATGCCGTCATAGCTTATCAGAAGGCACATAACTGCACGGCAGACGGCATTATCAGCAAAAGAGCCCGCACATGGAAATCCCTGCTTGGGCTGATGTGAAAATAAATTAACGAAAGGTACTATAACCATATGGACGAAAAATACACGGAACTGGCAGTACACCTCCAGGAAATTTCCAGCCGTTCTAAATCCAATGAGCACCGTATTTCTGCTCTGGAAGAGACACTGGATAAGCTGCAGGAGACGCAGATTGCCCTGATAAAAATAGCAAACAGCGTAGAAAATATGGGACAATCCATCGTTACCATCAGAGACGATGTCAGCGAAGTCAAAAATTCCCAGAAGGAACTGACCGAAAAGGTGTCCGAAATCGAAAACAAAGCCGCCAAAGATACCAAAAAGCGGCTGGATACCATCTTGGACACCGGACTGAAAATCGTTTCCGCAGGAATTATCACTGCTGCCCTGCTCAGTCTTTTTCCCGGAATTCCGTGGTAGGCAGATACTGCCATAACAGGCTTTGGCACGCGTTGCGACCAAAGCCTGCAAACTATTGATTTTACAGCCGACCAGTTTTATAAAAACAGGCGGCAGAAAGCGAGGAAAATTATGTTTAAAAGAATCAGAGAATATTTTGAAACCAAAAGAAAAATCCGCACCTTACTGGTAAGCACCTTAGAATCCCTTTCCAAGACCGGTGCAACAGTCAACGAACTGTTAGAAAGCGTACATACCATGGCAGAAGTATTTGGCAATCAGGTGAATGCTGCGGTGGATGCTGAAAAGAAAAAGAACCCTGTAACAGAGGAATCTGCCCATGAATGATTTGATTACACTTATAAAAGCCTTGTCGAGTAGTTCTCTGCTCGGCAAAGCTGAAAAATCCCTGTTAAGTCTTTCCACCGCAACCACCGACATGGAAACTGCCATGGAAAACCTTTACAGGGTCACTTCCGAAACAAAAACTACATATGAGGACTTTTTTAAGTCAGCTTCCCAGAGTGCACAACGACTATCTGTGTCCCTATCGGGTCTGATAAACCAGACCACCGAATGGGTCAAACTGGGCTATGCACTTGCTGATGCTGCAAAACTGGCAGAAGTCTCAGCACTCTATTCTAACATCAGTGGTATCGGAGATATTGAGGCAATTGCCGCACTCCATTCCACGATGAAAGCCTTTAACTTAGAGACCGAAAATGCTATTTCTTTGGTAGACCGCCTCTGTGCCCTCTCCAAAGAATACTCACTATCCCCTTCCAGCTTTGCTACGAGCTTTTCACAGGCTGCCACTACCCTCGCAGATGCCGGTCACAGTCTGGATGAGTCACTGGCAATCTATACGGCTCTGGCTTCTCAGTTACAGGATACCAGTCTGGCAGGCAGTATACTTGCAGGCTCGCCAACTGAGGCAATCAAGAAGCTGGATATTTCTGAAGTGGAACAGGCTTTACAGACAATCTCGTTTTCAGAAGGCTTTGCAACAGAGGCACAAATCGCACAAGCTGATTCCCTGACGGACTCCATTACCCGTTTCCAGTCAGCCTTTGCGTCCTTATCTTCTACCATTGCAGACTCAGGGCTGTTACAGTTCTTTGTGGATTTGGGAACGATAGGGGTAAAAGCCTTTAACGGTCTGTCAGACCTGATATCTCCATTGGGTGCTATTGCTACCCTCAGCACTGCAATGCTTTCTACCAAAAACGTCGGTAGTCCTAAAATGTCTGGACTCCTTTTCTTGTTTTGAATATGCCGACAGTAACCTGTGTTCTTTGGGATACCAAAGTTTTCCGGTTACCGACAGTGCGATACACTGTTGTAAACGAAGGGACAATATGCGGGGAAACCGGTACACCGTGGCTACTCTTCTACTGTGGCGACACAGTCAGAATCGTAACAATGTCACGCTCCGGCAGTCCGCAGGGACAGTTCTCTCTGAGAAAAGCCCTCACTGTAGCGACAACTCCCGGTAGCGGTTATCTGAAACGATGCCGCTATAAGATGCGCTCGGAACTGCGATTTGTTAATCGTTAAAAATAACAAGGATTTCTCCTAGCCGTAAGTTGGAAGAAACGGAGAAAAATAATAATAACTACAATATAACTTAATAGTGTACACTAAATAAAATCCTTACCTACTCATTATCCACATCATAGGCAGAATAAAATTTATAAGCAACTTCTATTGATTGTTTTAATTTGTCATACCACTCTTCCGATTTTGTAGTATCTTCAGATAGTAATCTCTCCCGTTCATCCAATATAGTTTGTGTTCTTTCAATCTGCTCAATCAGCTCAAGTTTTTTAAGATATTTTTCATATGCCTCTTGCTCTTCCAATGGTGGCATTTCTCCTAAATATTCAATTATGTCGCCGTATAAATCTTCAAGGATGTCTATATCAACATCTTCTATTTCAGACAACTTTACTTTATTGGACTCATTATATTTGTCAGTAATAAAATTATAATATACGCAAATATACATTGTTAAATAATAAAAATCCTCATCATTTTTATCATATTCATTCAACACATTAGAAAAATCTAAATCTATATTCTTATCGGACTTGCTACATCCCCCAAGTGCAGTCGCCAACAACACAAAACTCATTATCCAAATTATTAGTGTTTTTTTATACATACTATACTTCTCCTTTCGCGTTCCCAACAAACACAATAAATAGTTCGATATTTAACATTGATTCTAACAAAACCACTGGAGAAATTCAACTTTTTAATCAAAGCATTGAAAACTTATTGGATACTGCAAGCAAAATAAAATCTAATGATATTTCATTTAGTCAAATATGGAATGGCGATTTGAGTAAATTAGGAGATGTTAATAGCATAGTACTACTCGATGATTCAAAATTAGAATATCAGCTATCTAGAATAAAATCCATTCAAAGGCAAGTCGATTTAGGAAATATCTCTTGGCAGCAAATGTCAGACTCTGTTTCAGAATCAGACAAATGGATTATGCAATATGGTATGGATAGTCAAGGAACTACCAGAACCATTGAATCTTTGCGAGATGCCAATGTGGCAGCAAGAAATTCTATAGTTACACAAAATGCCGCCATAGAAACACAAGGCTTAAAAGCCAAATTAACTACAGCTAGTTTGAATGCATTGTCAATTGCATTAAATGTCGGATTATCATTAGCAATATCTGGTGCTATAAATTGGATTTACAAACAAGTCCATGCACATGAAAAACAGATTGAAGCAGCCAAAGAAGCCGCCCAATCAGCAAAAGAAGAGTGTAATAATATTTCACTACTATTACTGAAATATTATGAACTGAGTGACGCCGTTACAAATAATCAAAGTTCCAAAGAAGATTTGTTATCTGTACAATCTGATTTGTTGCAGGCATTAGACATCGAAGAATCACAAGTAGAGTCACTTATTAAGAAATATGGTAGTCTCGACAATGCAATTAATCAAGTTTCTCTAGATACTTTAAAAAAGAATGAAGACTCTCTGTATGAAGCAGTACACATTGCTGAAGATGAATTATTAGAAACCGGTAAAAAGAGCACAATATTCAATGATGACCTTTATATCGATATGAATTACTCTGACATCGTAGAGAAAATTAAAGAATTAAACATTGACGGTGGTCAACTAAGAATATCTGATAATGACCTCGCCTACTTTGAATTATTAGGTGATACCTCAACGGTTAAAGGAATAAAACAAAACTATGAAGCCCTTGTGAATTTAAGAGAAGCAATTAAAGACCTCTACGCACAAGAAGGACAATCTGCTCTCCAAGAATTTATTGCTTCGGACTTTTATTCAGACTTAAATGCAGAAATTACACAATTATCATTAGCATATGATACATATGATAATGCAATTACCGACCTGAATAATAACTTATCTCAACAAGAGATTCTTATAAATTTGCAGGGAAAAGAATTACCCAAAACCAAAGAAGAATTTGAACAATTCAAACAAACTATTATTGATAATGCTGTTGCAAGTAATAAATTTATCGGAAACTACGAAGAAATTGCAGAATCAATTGAAAACTATCTTGCAAAAATGCCGCAGTTTATACAGTATTATGAACCTGATTTACTTTTAACCACCACTCCTCAATTTCCCGACTACTCCACCCTCGCTGACACTGCCGACCAGACCGCCACTGCTGCCGACTCCCTGCATTCTGCCATATCTACCTTAAACAACGCATTTGCGGAGCAGGCTGAACACGGTTCCATTTCCACTGACACCATGCTCAAACTGGCAGAAGCCGGTTATGCCACTGCATTGTCCTTTGATGAAGAAACCGGTGCGTGCACAATCAACACACATGCTATGCAGGAACTGGCAAAAGCCAAGATACAGAACCAAATTGCCGACTTGCAAAGTCTGAAAACAGATATTGCTTCCAAACTACAAAATGAAGGTATTATTGCTTCTGCTTCCGCACAAGGCTTTATTGACCTTGCAAAAGCCAAAACCGTTGCCGCTGCTGCCAATGGTCTGACCGCAGAACAGTCCGGTGCTATTGATGATTTTAACAATGCGGAAGCTGAAATTCTTGCCCTGCAAAATATGTTGCAGAATTTTGACCAAGTAGAAGCCGGACGGTATTCCTCTTCTTTTTCAAGTAGTGCTTCTAAATCGGAAACGGACTACAAATCTCTCCTCGACAGGGAAACCTCTCTCCTTGAAAAACAGTTAGATGCAAATCTCATCACCTTTAGCGACTATCTGGACAAACGCAAATCCCTCTTAGACGATTACTACACCGCCGGCAAAATCACTGCCGAAGAATACTACGATGGACTTTCCTCCCTATACGAGTCCCAGTTATCCTCTTATGACAAAGTAGTAAACGCTGTTACCAACCGCATTGATAAGGAAATCGATACACTGGAAAAACAAAAAGAAGTCATTGAAGAATCCTATCAGTTTAAGATGGATGCCGTGCAGGCACAAATCGATGCCCTGAACAAGGAGAACGAAACCCGTAAAGAACAGATTGCTCTGGAGCAGGCTCAGTACGAGGCTGAACGTGCCAGAAACCAGCGTTCCGTAAAGCAGTTCGTAAACGGACAGTTTGTTTATACTGCTGATATGAACGAAGTGAAAGCCGCAGAAGAAAACCTTGCCGAGCAAGAACAGCAGATGGAAATTTTCCTCTTGGAAGACCAAATTGCATCACTGGAACAGGAAATGGAGAACGCTACCGCCTCTCTGGATAACCAGATTTCTGCGCTGGAAGCCTACAAGGAACAGTGGAGCGAAATCAGTTCGGTCTATGAAGAACAACAGAATGCTCTCATTGCTGCGGAAATCTTGGGTGCCGACTGGGAGGCTCAGGTATTAAGCGGAAGACTGGCTACGTTACAGGCGTTTACCAATCAATACATTGCCTTGCAACAGGCACAGGCAAATGCCGCAGCACAAGCTACCCAAACACCTACTCCACCTGCTAATAACAGCAACACCGGCGGACAAACAACTCACGCTTACTACGCTATGACCCGCACCGGAAAAACTGTTACTGCAACCCCCTTTTCCTCCTCTGCCGAAGCTTGGAACTGGCTTGTCAATACTTATGGTTCTCTGGATGCTCATCAAAATTACAAAGTTGTCCAGAAGTATGCCGATGGTGGCGTTATCGGGGCTCAGCCCGGCTTATTGGATTTTATTGCCCAAGCCGTAAACGAAGACCACCTTATTGCAGCCCGTCAGGGTGAACGTATCCTGACTACATCACAGAATAAACAGTTTGAAGCCCTTGTAAAACTTGCTCCTGAACTTCTCAGCATGCATCACCCCCTACAAAATCTTTCCGTACCGGATAGTTTTCGTTCTCTTTTCACCCCTGCATCCACACCTAATATTACAATCGGTGATATTCATCTACATAATGTCAATGATGTAAACAGTCTAAGCCGTGCCATTATACAACGCCTTCCCGGTCAAATGATGCAGGCAATACACAGACACTAAACATGGGTCCGGACACTGTCCGGGCCTTTTTTCAGAAAGTGAGGTAACCATGAATCAAGATAACAAAGCCGTTGACCTTTTAGTCAACAAAATCCTTTCTGCGGTAAATGCCCGCATTGCCAAATTACCCTACGACAAAACCTTCAAAAGTACCGTCTGGGGTGTCAACGACGACGGTACCTACCAAATCAGTTACACCGGACAGCTTTACAATGTACAAAATGCACTGGGAACCCAGTTACACCCCGGTCAAAGCGTATGGGTCAAGATTCCTAACGGTATCTTCCGCAAGATGCATATCTGTGGCGTATGTATGAAGAAAAAATAAGAAGTTTCCGCAAAAAGTTGCATTAAGTTTTGCAATTTTAGCCTGCTTCCACTCGTTGAAAGTCCGTATTTTTGGACACCTAAAATTTTATATTTATCTTATCACAGGATAGGAGGATATTTTGATATGGAAAATCTTATGAGAACTCTTGAATTGCAACCTTTTATTAAGTACGTTGTCCTGAAAGTAGATTTATTTGAAAGTGAAATCATAGACGAACAACACTTTGACCCCTCTGACGAAGTCGGCATTGCCCGGCTCAAGCGGAAATACAACCGCAGGGACGACTGTGTATTGGTACGAATAGAGATGTAACTATTCCACCAAAACACCTTCCCCTACGAAAGGAGCATTTAAAAGAAATGAACGACTTTATTACCCTACCAAAAACCCTATCGGGCAGTACAATGCTCGGTGCGGCGGAAAAATCCCTACTAAGTCTTTCTGAAGCAGCCACAGACATGGAAACTGCCATGGAAAACTTATACAGGGTTACTTCCGAAACCAAAACTACATATGAAGACTTTTTTAAGTCAGCTTCCCAGAGTGCACAACGACTATCCGTTTCCCTATCGGGTCTCATCAATCAGACCACCGAATGGGTCAAACTGGGCTATGCTCTTGCCGATGCTACAAAACTGGCAGAAGTCTCCACCCTTTACTCCAGTATCAGTGGTATCGGAGATATTGAGGCAATTGCCGCACTCCATTCTACTATGAAAGCCTTTAACTTAGAAACCGAGAATGCTATTTCTTTAGTAGACCGCCTTTGTGCCCTCTCCAAGGAATATGCCCTCTCCCCTTCCGGCTTT
>JAFUNK010000001.1 GCA_017482205.1 Lachnospiraceae bacterium | reverse complement strand
CGATACTTACGCTTAACTCTCCTATTTCTTCCGATACCGTTCCCCTGATTATATTTGCCTGTTTCAAGTCTGTATACCAGGTGCTGTCCGTATTGATGGGGGTTCCGCTCAGGTAACACCCTGCCTGATAGAGGGCTGCACAGCTGCTTCCTCCCAGCTTTAACGGTACACTGTACAAGCTGCTGATAAACTCATGCTCTTCTGCCCACTCTGCCGTTTCTTCCAGTCTCTCTTCGTCCTGTTTATGCAGGTAATAGGTTCCAAGCCATTGGGTATCTATTCCCATCCCATTCAGTTCGTCCGTCTTCTTTACAGCATTTTCCCTCTCTTCTGCTGTAGTTTCCGCTTCCTCATCGTACAATACCCGTAAATACTCTTCCAGCCCGTATTCATTTACAATGCGTTCTGCCTCTGCCAGTTTTATGCTCCGGTATCGGGATTCCATCATCTGCTTATAGATGTAGTCACTGTTCTTTTGATCTGAAAAGGAGCGTTCTACTGCATTATAATTGTCTATGCTTTCATAGGCTTCTACTACTTCTTCATCACTTAGTAAGGCTATTCCCATGTCGTTTCCGAAGGTGACTTCTTTCCATAACCCGTCACCTTCTTCGCCACCTTCTATGCCTATTACCAGTCTCATGGTGATTGTACCGTCTTTTGCCGTACAGTACTCTATGTAATAACTTCCTGTTTCTCCTTCCTGTATTTGTGTTTCTATCCCCCATGTACTCGTCTCTCCCACACAGCCTAAAAGACGGGCCGCGTTGCTATACCCCATACCGGCACAGGTTTGGGACAGGGCTGCGATTTTATCTTTTTCCGCTCCCAATTTATAATAGGTTGCTGTAATGCCAAGGTTATTCCTCTCCTCGTAGTATCCTGTGTACAGTTTTTCGGCTATGGCTGCGATTTTATCTGTATCCCCGCCGGAGGTATAGTATTCCATTTCCGTACATAAAAACAGGGTTTCTTCTTCCGTCCATGTTTCTTTTTCCAACAGGGTAAGGGCTTTTTCATATCTTTCTTCTTCACTTCCGTAATAAGCCAGTAACACTAACTCTAACTGTATAGTTCCCCATGCAAGGTAGTCTTTTTCGATGTCTGTCAGTTCTCTTTCGGTTCCGCACAGACACAGATATTCATACAAAAGCATGGCTGTTCCGTTTTTGTCTTTCCCTTCTTTTATGTAGCTTAGGGCATACGCCAGTTCCCCCTGTTCCTCTTCTGTCAGGTTTTCTTCCCCTGTTTCCATCAGGTAAAGTATCCGGGTCATATTTAAAACACCTGCCCACAGGGCAGGTTCGTAAATCTGGCAGGATACTTTTTCTTCCGGCAGGTACTTTGACAGGGTATCTGTTATATAGCCATCCAGCTCTGTCATTTTTTCGGCGTAGTCTCCATAGATTCTTCCGTATTCTTCCAGTCGCTTTATGTTTTTACAGTCTGCCAGGATGGATTCTGTCAGGGGATAGACGTTTATCTTTGCGTATTCCAGACTTCCAAACAGTTCTTCGATTTCTTTTGTTACTTTCTCTATTTCCACGGCATTTTCAGTGGCTTCATTACAGTTTTTTACGATGGTTTCTGTCAGTTCTTCATTCAGGAGCAGTATGCCTTCTCTTTCGCTTTCTGTATTTACATACACTCCTATGGTGGTTCCTGCTTCTCCTTCCAGTACTGCTTCCAGACTCTCTATCCTGCTTTTGAGGTACATGGCGCTGTCTTCCGCCGTATCCAATACAGTCTCCAACATCTGCAGATATGTGGCTGCCAGTGTCATCTCCTGTGTAAGTTGTCTGCCGGCTTCTATGGCGCCTTCCACAGCATCTCCCTCCCAGCCTTCTTGTAGTCTTTCTGCTTCTGTTTCCAGTCGTTCTGCACTTTCGGTAAGGGTGTTTTTTAAATCTCCCGCAGCTGCCCTTAAGTTTTCCAGTTTTCCGATATCTATTCTGTACATATTTATATGCCTGTTCTTACAACAGGGCTTCCCTTTCAGCTTTTTCCTGTTCCGTTTCCAGACGGATGTGCTCATGGTACAGAGTGTCTTCTTTCTGCATGGCTGTGTGGGCATTTCTTAAGGATTGCAGATAGCTTTTTGCCATGTACCACAAATCACCTGTGGTTTCTTCCAGTTTGCCGTCTATTCTTTTTACCAGAAAACATGTGGGCGTTAGGTTTTTCATTGACAGACTATTTCCGGTATCTTCGGATACTTCTTTTACCTGCTTATGGATTTCACTGCCCATCGTATACAGGTAATGGCTTTTTGATATGGCCTGTTGTATCTTAAAAATATCCCTGTTACAGCGTGCCATTTCTTCACATCTGCATTTTTCCATTTGTTTTCCTTTCCATTATGGACATATCATTTCATCCGTGCCACTCATTCTTTCTACATGGTCACTGATTATTTCTGCATACCCTTCTGTTTTTTCTTTTACTTCTTTTGCCATACTTCCTATCAGCACTGTTGCTGTTCCCATGGTTTCTTTTGCACTTCCCTGATAACCACTGACCGCTTCTTCACTGCCTGTTCTGAAGGTTTTCATTTTTTCTTCTATGCACTCTTTTTCTGCCGTGATATTTTTATATATTTCCAACAGAATATCAGCTTCTATGATGTCGGTTATGGTTTCGCTCATGGGACCTCCTAACATTTTGTCTTTTTCTATTTTTAGTTTTTCATGGAGGAAGAGAAAGCTCCATAACATATTTGGCACATTTTTAATATTCGGTAAATTTTTTCAACAAAAAAAGAGCTTTATCTGTTTGTATATACGGATAAAGCTCTTTTTATTTGTTCATTATTTCAATTATTATTTGTCATGAATCTCTGCATGCAGTTCCTGTAAGGATTTTACTTCACTGCCGGGATTGTTCTTTGCAAAACGGATACCTTCTGCGGAAGCCATTGCAGCTGCAATGGTGGTCATGTAAGGAACTTTTGCCTTGATAGCTGCTTTTCTTAAGTAGCTGTCATCAAATGCACTGTCCTTACCTACGGGAGAGTTGATAATCAACTGGATTTCTCCGTTGGTAATCATATCTGCCACGTTAGGACGGCCTTCGCAAAGCTTCTTCACGCAGGTTGCAGGGATGCCTGCCGCGGTAATTACCTTGTAGTTTCCTTCGGTTGCCACAATCTTAAATCCATCTTCATGGAAGCTTCTTGCTACATCTACTACTTCTTCTTTATCTTTTCTGTTTACGGAAATCAGCACAGTACCTTCTAAGGGAAGTTTGGACTGTACAGCTTCCTGGGCCTTGAAGAATGCCTCACCGTAGGAAGCGGATAAACCAAGTACTTCACCTGTAGAACGCATTTCGGGTCCTAATACAGGGTCTACTTCCTGGAACATATTGAAGGGGAATACCGCTTCTTTCACGCCGTAGTTAGGAATTACCTGTTCTTTCAGTGCGGGCACCGGTGAAGGACGACCAGTGATTTCGGAAGTAATAATATCAGTTGCAATCGGCACCATACGGATATTACATACCTTGGATACCAAAGGCACGGTACGGGATGCTCTGGGGTTTGCTTCCAGAACGTATACTTTACCGTTTTCGATTGCGTACTGCATATTCATAAGACCTTTAACATGCATTTCTTCTGCAATCTTACGGGTATATTCTTTGATGGTAGCTACATTCTCTTCTGTAATGTGTACGGAAGGAATGATACAAGCGGAGTCACCGGAGTGAATACCTGCAAGCTCGATATGCTCCATAACTGCGGGTACAAATGCGTGGGTACCGTCACTGATTGCATCTGCTTCACATTCCAGAGCATGATTTAAGAATCTGTCAATCAGGATAGGTCTGTCAGGTGTTACACCTACTGCCGCATTCATGTAGTTGGCCATGCTTTCATCATCATAAACCACTTCCATACCGCGTCCGCCCAATACGTAGGAAGGACGAACCATTACGGGGTAGCCGATTCTGTTAGCAATTTCCACTGCTTCATCCACAGTTGTTGCCATACCGGACTCAGGCATGGGAATTTCCAGTTTTTCCATCATTTCACGGAACAGGTCTCTGTCTTCTGCAAGGTCGATAACGGAAGGAGCGGTACCTAAAATCTTCACACCGTTCTTTTCCAGTTCTGCAGCCAGATTCAGAGGTGTCTGTCCGCCAAACTGTGCGATAACGCCTAAAGGCTTTTCTTTCTTGTAGATGCTTAATACATCTTCTAAGGTCAGAGGCTCGAAATAGAGCTTGTCAGAGGTATCGTAGTCTGTAGAAACCGTTTCAGGGTTACAGTTAACGATAATGGTTTCAAAGCCCAGCTTCTTCAGTGCCAAAGAAGCATGTACGCAACAATAGTCGAATTCGATACCCTGACCGATACGGTTAGGACCACCGCCTAAAATCATAATCTTAGGCTTTTCTTCGTTTACAGGGTTCTTGTCCTCTGCATTGTAGGTGGAGTAATAGTAAGCACTGTCTTCGGTACCGCTTACGTGTACACCTTCCCATGCTTCTTCTACACCCAGAGCAATACGTTTATTGCGGATATCTTCTTCTTTAATCTCTAACAACTGGCTTAAGTACTTGTCGGAGAAACCGTTCTTCTTTGCAGAAATTAACATCTCATCAGGAAGCATATTGCCCTTGTGAGCAAGGATTGCTTCTTCTTCCTCTACCAGTTCCTTCATCTGTTCGATAAAGTATTTCTTAACCTTGGTAATTTCAAAAATTTCATCCACGGTTGCTCCTGCACGCAGTGCTTCGTACATCATAAAGTGACGTTCACTGGAAGGAGTAGCCAGTCTTCTAAGCAGTTCTTCTTTACTTAAGGTGTCGAAGTCTTTTGCATGACCTAAACCGTAACGGCCGGTTTCCAAAGAACGGATTGCTTTCTGGAAAGCTTCCTTGTAGGTCTTACCAATACTCATAACTTCGCCTACTGCGCGCATCTGGGTACCCAGCTTGTCCTGAACACCTTTGAACTTTTCAAATGCCCAGCGAGCGAATTTAATTACGATATAATCTCCGTCCGGTACATACTTATCCAATGTGCCGTATTTACCGCAGGGAATATCCTTTAAGGTTAAACCTGCTGCCAGCATAGCGGAAACCAGTGCGATAGGGAAACCGGTTGCCTTACTTGCCAGTGCGGAAGAACGGGATGTACGGGGATTGATTTCAATAACAATAATACGGTCTGATACAGGGTCGTGTGCAAACTGTACGTTGGTACCACCGATAACCTGTACGGACTCAACAATTTTGTATGCCTGCTCCTGCAGTCTCTTCTGACATTCTTCAGAAATGGTTAGCATCGGTGCAGAACAGAAGGAGTCACCGGTATGTACACCCAGAGGGTCGATATTTTCGATGAAACATACGGTAATCATGTTGCCGTCTGCATCACGTACAACTTCCAGTTCTAATTCTTCCCAGCCAAGGATGGATTCTTCTACCAGAACCTGGCCTACAAGGCTGGCCTGTAAACCTCTTGCACAAACGGTCTGTAATTCTTCTTTATTATAAACCAGACCACCGCCTGCACCACCCATGGTGTATGCGGGACGAAGTACTACAGGGTATCCTAACTTGTCTGCAATTGCAAGTGCTTCATCAACGGAATACGCAACTTCACTGCGTGCCATTTCGATGCCCAGCTCATCCATAGTCTTTTTGAATTCGATACGGTCTTCACCACGTTCAATAGCGTCAACCTGCACACCGATAACTTTTACGTTGTATTTGTCTAAAATACCCGCCTGGTTTAATTCAGAACATAAGTTAAGACCGGACTGTCCACCCAGATTGGGTAACAGTGCATCCGGACGTTCTTTTGCAATAATCTGCTCCAGTCGTTCTACGTTTAAGGGTTCAATATATGTTACATCTGCTGTTTCAGGGTCAGTCATAATCGTAGCAGGATTAGAGTTTACCAGTACAATTTCGTAACCCAACTTGCGAAGCGCTTTACATGCCTGCGTTCCGGAGTAGTCAAATTCGCAAGCCTGTCCGATAATGATAGGCCCCGAACCAATAATTAATACTTTATGGATGTCTGTTCTTTTTGGCACAACGATTCCTCCTCAGCTCTTTAAATTTTATCTCATTAAGAGTTATTTTACCATTGTCATATAAGGGATGTCAATTTGAACTATGCGTTATCTTGATTTTTCTTTCGATTTTTTTCGTTTTCTTTCACTACCATCCCGTCGCAGGTCCTTAATCTCCTTTTTCCGTTCCGTAAAGCTACGTTTTCTTTCATGTTTACCGGTGTATTCCGATGCACTTCCACCGATATGTCTGTCCTGCTTCCTAATCCGCTTATGATCCCCATCCCGATTTTTTCTGCGTTCGGTTCCCCTGTCATGTCGGTCTCCACTATTGTCGCGACGGCCTGCATATCTGTCTCCCTCTCTGCCTCTACGGTCTTTTACTCTGCCATCCCTGTTTCCGCGGTTTCTGGGTCTGGGTTCTTCAATAACAATTTCCTGCATATCATCGCCCACCTGCATTTTCACAAGTGCAGCCAGCAATTCCATAGGGTCTGCTTCCAACTCTGCCAGCTTTTCTTCCAATGTCTCCTGCAGTTTTTCAAGGTCTGTTTCTGCTGCCTTTTGTGTGGCTGCCTGCAATAACTTTGTGATTTTAATATCCATAATCTGGGCAGCTTTGGGAACTTTCTTTTCCGTCATCTTTGTCTTGCAGACTCTTTCAATTTCACGGATGCGGTACAAATCTCTGCCGTATGCAAAGGTAAATGCCATACCCTCTTTTCCTGCACGTCCGGTACGACCGATACGGTGCACATAGTACTCGATATCCTGCGGAATATCATAGTTGAATACTGCTTCCAAATCATCCACATCAATACCGCGGGCTGCCACATCCGTTGCAATCAGAATTTCCAGACTGCCGTTTTTAAAACGGTTCATTACAAAGTCTCTCTGTTTCTGGGTCATATCTCCGTGAAGTCCCTCTGCCTGAAATCCTCTGGCTTTCAAATTTTCTGCCAGTTCATCCACCATACGCTTGGTATTGCAGAAAATAATGGAACGTTTAAAACCATACAACTCCAAAAGTCTGCTGGTGACTTCCTCTTTATAGATATTTTTCACCACAAAATAATATTGCTTGATAAGCGGTATTGTCAATTCTTTTTTTGTAACTTTTACCATAACCGCTTCTTTCTGATATTTATCCGTAATATCCAGAATTGCCTGCGGCATGGTTGCAGAAAACAAAGCGGTCTGGTGCTCGTTTTCTATTTCTCCCAAAATAGTCTCCATGTCCTCACGGAAGCCCATATTTAACATCTCGTCCGCCTCGTCCAGTACTACCATTTTGACATTCTGCATTTTCAAGGTATGCCTGCGCATATGGTCCATGACACGTCCTGGTGTCCCTACCACAATCTGTACACCACCTTTTAAGGCTTTTATCTGGCGTTCGATATCCTGCCCGCCGTAAACCGGTAACATTCTGATACCATGCATATATTTTGCAAACTTCCTAAGTTCCTCTGCTGCCTGAATAGCCAGTTCTCTGGTGGGACATAAAATAATCCCCTGCAAGGAACGGTCATTTTCGTCAATCCGCTGCAACATCGGTATACCAAAGGCTGCTGTCTTACCCGTACCGGTCTGTGCCTGTCCTATAACGTCCTTTCCTTCCATCAACACGGGAATTGCCTGCTTCTGGATAGGTGTCATAGTTTCAAATCCCAGCTCCGTTACCGCCCGCAGAATTCTGGCATCAATATCTGCTTCTGCATAACGCAGTTCCTCTTCACCTGTCATTTCTTTTTCAAAGTTGTCATTCATATTGCCAATTAATCCTTTTCTTCATATAAACTAGATTTATCTTTATTTTCTATAATTATACTTTTTATACCTCTTTATTTTATACACCTTTTTACACACAAAAACAACGTCCATGTAAAGGACGTTGTTTTGTCTGCTTTTACATCTTAAATACGTTTACAGATTCTTCCATTTCACTTGCAACATTCTTGAGTGAGTTTGCCTGTTCAGCCATATTCTGTACAATGGCTGCCACTTCTGTGGTAGATGCAGAGGTTTCCTGGGTACCTGCTGCATTTTCTTCTGCAATCGCGGTCAGGTTCTGCACTACGTCTACAACATTGATACGGGCTTCATCCAGTTTTTCCATATCCTCAGAAATGCTCTTAACACCTTCTAAGGAAATATCAATGCCCTTCTTCACTTCTTCAAAGCCTGCACCTGTCTTTTCTACGTTTGCACTCTGCTCTGCGATAATGGTCTTAACACCATCCATGGTTGTTACAGCCTCTTCGGAGTCACGAATCAGCAAGTCAATAATTTCTTCAATCTGTCTTGCAGACTCGTTGGACTGCTCAGCCAACTTCTGAATCTGGGAAGCTACTACCGCAAAACCACGTCCCTGCTCACCTGCTCTTGCCGCCTCGATAGAAGCATTCAGTGATAAGAGGTTGGTCTCTTCTGCAATAGAAGTGATAATAGTAGTTGCCTCTCTGATTTTTAATGCAGATTCATTCGTTGTATGGGTCTGCTCATAAATTCTTTCAATAGCTTCTCTGGTTTTAACATTGGTAGCATCCAACTGTTTTAAGGTATTCATTGCCTCAATACCTGCCTGCTGCATATGGTCTGCATTTTCATTTAACTTGGCAACCTGCCCGCTTGCTTCTTCTACCATGTTACCGATAAGAATAATATTTTCGGTAGCTTTCTGGGTTTCCTCTGCCTGGGAGTTTGCACCATCTGCAATTTCTCCGATAGCCTTTTCTACCTGTCCAACAGTTTCGCTGGTCTGCAGGGTATTGGTATTTAAGTAATCTGCAGCTTCATATAAGGAAACACTCTGTGCTTTGATACTTGTAGCCACCTTGACTAACTGTGCCTGCAGATTTGCCAGTGCCCTGCTCATATGACCGGTTTCATCCTTGCGCTTGCCCAGCTTCTGCTGTACCGGGTCAGGGGTAAAGTCCAGCTCTGCCAGTTTGGATACGCTCTTTGTCAGCAGGTTGATAGGTTTTACAACCATCCTTGCCATAATAAATCCGGCAATACCACATGCAACCAGTAAGACAACACCCATTATGTAGGATTTAGCCATCATAACATCCACAGCTTCGAATATTTCACTCTCATCTGCAGAAATAACTAAAATATAGTTACCATTTGCTCCAACATAATAGGAAGCATATTTCAATTCGCCTTTAAACTCATAGGTCACTATCTGGGGTTCAGGCAGTTTTCCATTGGCAATATCCGTTACCAATCCCTTTACCACTTCATTTTCAACAGACTGTCCGATTTTATCGGCAGTAGGATGATACAACATCTTGCCGCTTCCGTCCGTCACATATACATAACTGGACTCTGCACCTTTAATATGTACCCCATCAAACATAGAAGTCAATGAACCTGTTGCCAGCGCCTGGTCTCTGCCAGCCATGGCAATTTCCTGCTCCAGTCTCTCTCCGTATACTACGGCCATATCATACATATAGTTTTCGGTATTGCTATGAATATTATCATTTACCATTGGTACAAATATCCATACTTCAAATGCCCACGTTACCACAACGGCTACCATAATACATAACAATATCTTGGAAATAATGGAATGAAAAAAATTAACTTTGCTGCCTTTACTCATAATGTCGCCTCCTGTAAGTCATTTAGGATACCTATGTACATAAATTTAAGTAATAAAATAATTATAGTACAAACTTTTCTATTTTACAATCATTTTACATCTTTTTCACACTATTTTCTTATATTTTTCGCGGAGGCTTCTTCCTATTTTACCTATCCATCTCTGCCACTCTGCCGGTAGACTGATGTTCTTTGATAATACCCTCAATTTCCTTTAAATCCGTAGAAAGCAGGTCCCCGGGAATAGTATTTTTCAATGCACTGGTAGCATTACCGTACTGCAGTGCTCTCTGATAATCTCCCTCATGCGCCAACAGACCGTAAAGCACACCGGAAATATACGCATCACCGCTACCAATTCTGTCAACCACCTCAATATCTGCATAAGGTGCTTCTTCATAATATTTATCTTCTTTTGCACTGTAAATAATAGAACCGAAAGTATGTCGTTTGGGACTATGTACAATGCGCTGGGTAGATGCCACAATGGAAATCGGAAATTCTTCCGTAAAGCTCTTCATTATACTCTTTGCATCTCCTTCTTTTAAGAAAGTCAGTCGTGCAGTATCCTCCGAGCAAAAGAAAATATCCACATAGGGCAGAATGGAATTGATACATTCTCTCGCTTCATCACCGCTCCATAAATTACCGCGGAAGTTCACATCAAAAGAAATCAACGCGCCCTGTTCCTTAAAGCGCTTCATCATCTCTATTGCCGTTTTTCTGCACTGGGGGCTCAATGCCAATGTAATACCGCTGGTATGGAAGCACCGTGTAGATGCGTAGAGTGTATCCGGATAATCCGATATATCTATTTTATTTACGGAGGTATTCTTTCTGTCATATACAATACGTGGCTTACGGGGATATGCTCCGCTTTCATAATAGTAAACACCCAGTCGGGCATCCTTGTCCCCATCGTACACCAGATAGTCGTCGCTGACTCCACACTCACGGACGCGATTCTTGATATAGGTTCCCAAATCATTTGCCGGCAGTTTGGAAATAATACCGCAGCGCAGTCCCAGCATAGCCGAACCTGCAATAGCATTCATCTCTGCACCACCTACCTGCTTGCCAAAGGTATCTCCTCTGGTAATTCTCTCATTTGCCGGCGGTGACAAACGTAACATAAGCTCTCCCAATGACAACAAATCAAAATCCTTTTTCATATTCCTTCTCCTTTCGTCGCCAGACGACTCTGCATTTATATATACCCCGCAACACTCCCTGTGCACATCCGTCCCAGCTTCATGTAAGCGCTTTCACTTTCTGTTTCCATCATACCATACCGTTGCTTTTTCGTAAAGCAAAAGCCGCATAAATTTCTTTATGCAGCTTCCACAAATTCTCTATAATCTTCTTCACTGGCAAACAGGATATAAATTCCATCCACATATCCCATATAGCCGCTTGCCGTAATATATCCTTTCATATCTGATACCTTCCTTTCAGAAACCTTGTTTACTGTTCTGAAATAAAGATACCATTTTCAAAGTCCCATAAAACGGACTTTAGTCAACCTGCCGGTGACTTTAATTGCAAAACTTAATCTGCCGGTGATGTTAATTGTAAATTTAAATGCAACTTTTTCTCCACATCCGACCCAACCAAACCGGTTCCGGCGTATTTAATCACAATTCATATACATACACTTCTATTCGGCTTTCTTCCGTGGAAAAGATATTTAACAGCTTCATTCCCATTTCCGAAACATTTTCAATTCCTACTGCCGAAAAAATATAATCGCAACCAAGTGCTTTCAACGCTTCCACATTTATCTCAAAATTTTGCAGTACTATATTTTCCTCTTTTCCGATTTGAAACATAGTACCCAGTTCAGCGGAAAGCAAATAACATCTGTTGCCCCAGTTATCGTAATAGGCACGTATCAATTCACTTTTCTCAAGTTCTTTTGCAATCACTTCCCTGAACTGTTGCTTATACTCTAAAGGATAATTGGTAGAATATCCGTCCACTGTATAAAAACCGTTCACCTGTGCAATGGCAGGCACAAATCCCACACAACCTATACGATAAGTACTCTGGTCTCTTCCAATATACTCTGCCACCTCTGCAAACAATTCGTGATCATAAAAATCACGATATGTCCACTCCGTTGTCTCTTTTCCCAGTACCTTTTGCACATTGGCGTAATATTCAGTACTGTTTATGTGATGAATAATATAATTTGCCAAAAACAAGGTTACTATAAAAGTAAAAGTTGCTTTAAAGATTTTTAACAGGTTCCGCTTTATCTTTTCCGTAAACTTCTCTTTTAACACACGATGCAGTCCCACAAGTAAATTCAGCACCACTTCTGCCACCTGAAAGAAAACTGAGGTTGCAAGTGCCAGTTCCACATACCACAGCGTGGGGTATATCCAATAAATACGGTCAAGCTGGAAACTCTCCAACGGTCCCAGATATTTTCTGACTACAAGCCCCAGTTTACAGTTATAAAAAGCATGGAAAACAGCGATAAATAAAGCACTCACCCAAATTGTCGCAACCAACAATGTCTTACGTCTTGTTCTACTATCCAACTTTTTATAAAAAATCAACCCTATCAAAATGACGCAGAACGAAAAAGCCATAATATAGGTGTGCAGGCTTGGAACATGATATTGCCCATATTTGAACATATCAACAAATTCTTCCACAAAATCCGATGCTATATATATTTTATTAGGATCGGATCTGTGAGAGACATATGTTTCAAAAAGAATGTTCACTATTGTCTCACGAAATGTAATGCAATAGGTTCCCGCCATAAGAATAGCGGCAATCACAATTCTCACTCCACTTTTCTTTCTCTTTATTAAAAGTATAATTGCTACCAGAACCGTAAAACCTACCACAAAATATCCTGCCCACACCAAGGATGAAGAAAGGGCATAAAATACACACACCAGATAATAAGACAAATATCTAAGTTCTCCCTGCCAGCCCTTCTCTGACTTTAGATTGTTTGTCTCTTCATATAAATTTATACACGCCCATACTACCAATGGAATGCCCACAGAGGATAATCCATAAGGCGGATAATATGGTAAAATACAAAATAAAATTGCTGCCATAAAGGAAATATACTTTTGTTTTCCTCCCAACAGCTTGTTGCATAAAAGGAGCATACCAATATAAGCAGCCACTGTTCCAAACAAACTGATTGCAACAATTGCCTGATAAAAAGGTAATAATTTAAAAAACAAAATCAGAAAAAAACTTGGCGGCTGAATAGACGCTAACGGAGCTCCCGAAAACCATTCTGCTACAATTGTATCCGAAGGTGCAAACATATACTTTACATTCAGTAAATATTGCACCACTTCATCATCCAGAAAGTCTGTAATTCTAAATGCCGCATCCTGCCCCAAAATAAAATAAGGCAGGTAATAGACCAAAATACATACCATTCCCAGAATGATATACGGCCATAGTTTCCCCTTGATTTTACACTCTCTCATTTCACGCTATGATATGACGCCCTAAGTCATATTACCCTTTCTATATGATCCCCTCGCCTCATCATAGCACACTTCACATAAAAATCAATTATTTTTTGTCGTGCAGACTTACCATATCCTTCAACAACTGTTCTGTAGTATTAAGCAACAATTCTGCGTCCTTTTCCACCAGCCCGGTTTTATCATATTTGTAGGTAAAGAACGGGTTGCCGTAAGCAGTAAAAAACAGCTTGTTTTTATGTTTCTGCAGCAATGCAGGAATACCCGCAGGATTGATGTCCGCATCCGGTCTGAATGTAAAGATAATCCTCTCATTTTTACCTTTAATTTCTGTCATATAAAGTGCGTGTGCAGAAACCCGTATCAGGGCTATCCGAAGCAGATTGTCCACAGAGCGGGGGATTGCACCGAAACGGTCTAAGAGTTCATCCTTCATGTCATCCCGCTCTTTTTCATTCTCAATACTTGCAATACGCTTATAAATATCCAGTTTCTGCACTTCATTCACAATATATTCCGCAGGAATAAAAGCATCTACATCCATATCCACCACTGTTGTAAAGTCTTCCAGGGTAGGAATGCCTTTCAAATTCTTAACTGCTTCATTTAACATCTTGCAATATAAGTCATATCCTACCGCTTCCATGTGACCGTGCTGCATTTTGCCTAACAAATTTCCGGCACCACGGATTTCCAAGTCACGCATGGCAATCTTAAAACCACTGCCTAAATCCGTGAATTCCTTGATGGCCGCCAGTCGCTTTTCAGCCACTTCCTTAAGCATTTTGTCCCTTTTATACATGAGGAACGCATAAGCGGTTCGGTTGGAACGTCCCACTCGGCCACGGAGCTGATAGAGCTGGGAAAGTCCCATATTGTCAGAGTCATGGATAATAATAGTGTTTACATTGGAAATATCCAGTCCGGTTTCAATAATAGTAGTGGACACCAGCACATCAATTTCGCCGTTGATGAAATCATACATAATGCGCTCCAGTTCCTGCTCCTTCATCTGCCCGTGGGCAAACGCCACCTCAGCCTCCGGCACCAGCTTTTGGATTGCCGCAGCCACATCCGCAATATTGTTGACTCTGTTGTACACATAGTAGACCTGACCGTCTCTGGCAAGTTCTCTAACGATAGCCTCCCTGACCATCTCCTCGTTGTACTCCATTACATAAGTCTGGATAGGCAGTCTGTCGTTAGGCGCTTCCTCCAACACACTCATATCCCGGATACCAATTAAACTCATATGAAGGGTTCTGGGAATGGGGGTTGCCGTCAGAGTCAACACATCGATATTTTCTTTTAACTGTTTAATCTTCTCTTTATGGGCTACGCCAAAACGCTGCTCTTCATCGATAATCAAAAGCCCCAAATCCTTGTATTCCACATCTTTAGAAAGCACTCTGTGGGTACCGATTACAATATCCACCATACCTTTTTTCAAATCGGTAATGGTCTTTTTCTGCTCCCCCGCACTTCTAAAACGGGACAACAAATCCACCCTCACCGGAAAATCCTTCATGCGCTGGGCAAAGGTATTGTAATGTTGCTGCGCAAGAATAGTAGTGGGCACCAGATACACTACCTGCTTTCCCTCCTGTACCGCCTTAAAGGCTGCCCGGATGGCAATCTCGGTTTTACCGTAACCGACGTCACCACAGACTAAACGGTCCATAATTTTGCGGCTTTCCATATCGGCTTTGGTATCTGCAATGGCCTGTAACTGGTCTTCGGTTTCCTCAAAGGGAAACATTTCTTCAAACTCTTTCTGCCAAACCGTATCGGGACCGTATTGGAAGCCTTCTGACTGCTGGCGCAAGGCATAAAGCTCCACCAAATCTTTGGCTACTGCGTCTACCGCCGTACGTACCTTTGCTTTGGTCTTGTTCCATTCCTGACTTCCAAGCTTGTTTAATTTGGGAGTTTTGGCATCGGCAGAAGCATATTTTTGGATCACATCTAAACCGGTGGCAAGAATGTATAAATTTCCGCCGTCCCGGTACTCTATTTTCATGTAGTCCTTGACTACCTTTTCTACTTCTACTTTTTCAATCCCGCGATAAATACCGAGGCCGTGGCTTTCGTGTACCACATAATCCCCTACTTTTAATTCCGCGAAATCTTTTATCTTCGTGCCCTCGTATTTGGGTTTTCTCTTTTTCTTCTTCTGACCCGCCCCGAAAATATCACTTTCAGAGATTACTACAAATTTAAGTAGTGGATATTCAAAGCCCTTACCCACATGTCCGTAGCAGGTTAAGATTTCTCCATGCTGCACTTCCCTTTCCGGATTCTGGGTAAAGACCGCTGAAAGTTCCTGCTCACGCAAATCCTCTGCCAGTCTGGCGGCTCTGGTTCTGGAACCGGATAACAAAAGTACCCTGTAATCATTCTTTTTGTAACGCTTTAAGTCTTTTACCAACGACTCAAAACTATTATTATAAGAAGAAATGCTTCTCACCTGTATGTCAAAGTGTCGTTTTGCTTTTATCAGGGGATTCTTTAACTCAATCGCAGAAAGAGTTACATAAGATGTCTTCTGCATCATGGCAGAAACCTCTTCCATTCCATAAAGCACCTGCATCTGCCCCGGCAGAATATAACCCTTTTCTGCACGGTGACTCATGCTTTCCCTAAACTCTGTTTCAATGGCCTGTGCATGTTCCCTGATACGGGCAGGCTCATCCAAAAACAGACAGTGCCCATCGGGTAAAAGTCCTAACAGGCTCTTTAATTCTTCCTTTTTATAAAAATAGCGGATATAGCCTTCCAGTCCTGCATAATTTTTAAATTCTAAAACCTGTTCTTTGACTTCTTTTATCTGGGTAGCAATACGATGTGCCTCTTCGGTCTGAAAAGCATCTCTAAATAGCTTTTCCTGCTTGGCTGCATCTTTTTCCATGGCAGAAAAACCACTTTGGATGCGTTCTTTTGTCAATACAAATTCGGAAGCAGGATAGATGCGGATAGAGGAAAGCTGTTCAATGGAACGCTGACTTAAAATATCAAAGCTACGGATGGATTCCACTTCATCGCCCCAAAGTTCGATACGATAAGGATTTTCCTCGGTAACATCAAAAATATCTATAATACCTCCACGGACAGAAAACTGTCCGGGTGCCTCTACCTGATAGTTTTTTTCATAGCCCATAGCTACCAGTCTTTGGGCAATTTCCCCTTCTTCAATACCGGTCCGCTTGTCGATAAATACCGTATCTATATCGATATTCCAAGGTGCCTGAGGTGTCATCAGAGCTGCAAAGGTGGTAACCAAAGTGAATGGTCTGCCTTCTGCCATGCGCCGCAATACTTTTATGCGTTCCGTGGTCAGCTTATTGCCATGGATATCCGCCTGAAAGAAAATCAAATCCTTGGCAGGATATAACATGACATTCCTGTCATAAAATTTATACTCTTCAAATATTTCACGGGCTCTTAAGTCACTATAAGTAACGATGATTTTATATTTAAAACCATCGCTGAGTCCGTAAATCATATGCAGTTTCTGGGATTCCACACAACCGGTCAGGGCGGCTGCCGGGGCTTCTTTATCCCCGCCTTTTTTCCGAATCAATTTTTGGATTTCTTCAAACTCCGCCAGTTCACGCAGTGGTGCCAATAATGCCTGCATTTCTCCTACCCCTTCTTTGCATTAAAGCGGTTCATCGCCTTGTCAATATCGTCCGAAAGAATCATGCGAATCGCCTCGCAGGCTTCTTTTGCAGCTTCATCCATAATCTTTCTTTCGTCCTGGGTAAAGTGTCCCAGTACATAATCCGCCAAATCATATCCTTTGGGCTTTTCTCCCACACCCATTTTGATGCGGCAGAATTCATCATGCCCCAAATGAGCGATGATATTCTTAAGACCATTGTGTCCGCCGGCACTGCCTTTTTTGCGAATGCGGATTTGTCCCGGTGCCAGACTGATATCATCGGAGATCACAATTACTTCGCAGGTTTCATCCACCTTGTAATAGTCCACCAGTTCCCTGACACTTTCTCCGCTTAAATTCATATAGGTCTGGGGCATTGCCAAAAGCACTTTTTGTCCGGCAATCACACCTTTACCGATGACTGCCTTGTGCTTTTTTTCCAACACGCCGATTCTTTCTTCCTCTGCTAATGTTTCTATGACGTCGAAACCAATATTATGTCTGGTATTTTTATAGTCCCTGCCGGGGTTTCCTAAACCTATAATAAGGTACATAAAAATTTCCTTTCTACCTTGATTGCATATATTTTACTTCCATACGGACTCGCTCTCGCTCGATGGCAAACGTAGCAGCACTAAGCTCGACAATACCTCGCTAAGTGCTGACGTTTGTCAACGGTCCTTAATGGATAGTAAAATATATGCAACACACCTATGCAATCAAATTTTTCTGTACCTTAGTATAGCATTAGGGAACGGGGAGTTGCAAGGAGGAAAGGGGAAATCTTTATCCACGCTCGCACATAATATGCGTGAATTTGCAATCTATCGTGCCAATATTAGCAATGGCTTTTCTTTTTGTATCATATTATAACAATATTATATCATAAGTAGATTCTAAATATCAGGAAAAGACATGCCTATTATGACTACCACTGTTACCTTGAGAACAATGGCATTTTAATTTATAGGAGGAAAATGTATGCCTATGCAAATGGGCTTTCGCTGGTACGGCGAAGGCAATGACAAAATCAGTCTGAGTGACATCAAACAAATCCCCGGCGTAACCAGTATTGTCTGGGCCCTTCACCACAAAATGCCCGGCGAAATCTGGGAAAAAGAAGAAATTGCCGAAGTAAAGGCACAACTTGATAAATACGGTTTCAATATGGATGTTGTGGAATCCGTTAATGTGCATGATGATATCAAAATCGGTAAACCTACCAGAGATATGTACATTGAAAATTACAAACAGTGTATCCGCAATCTCTCCGAATTTGGTGTAAAAGTGATCTGTTACAACTTTATGCCGATTTTCGACTGGACAAGATCCGACCTTTTCCACCCTGTAGGAGACGGTTCCACTGCTCTTTTCTATGAAAAAAATATGATTCAGGACGATTACAATGCCATGGCGGCGTACATTCTGGAATTCACAGAAAAGTATAATATGACATTCCCCGGCTGGGAGCCTGAGCGTATGGCAAAGCTCTCAGAGCTTTTTGAAGATTACAAAGGCATTGACCACGACGCACTTTGGGCCAACCTGAAATACTTCCTTGAGGCAATTATGCCTACCTGCGAAGAATGTAACATCAAAATGGCCATTCACATGGACGATCCGCCATGGGATATCTTCGGTCTCCCCAGACTTCTTATTAACGAAGAAAGCATTGACCGTTTCCTTAAAATGGTAGACCATCCCTGCAACTGTCTGACTTTGTGTTCCGGTTCCTTAAATGCCAATCCCGCCAACAACGTGGCAGACATTGTAAGAAAACATTGCGACAGAATTGCTTTCGCACATATCAGAAACGTAAAACACTTTGAAAACGGTGATTTTTCCGAAGCAAGCCACCGCGACTGTGACGGAGACACCGGTATTCTTGAAATCCTGAAAGCATATCACGATTGCGGTTACGAAGGATATATCAGACCCGACCACGGCAGACATTTATGGGATGAAGGTCCCGGTAACGTCCGCCCCGGTTACGGCCTCTATGACAGGGCCCTTGGTATTATGTATATGCTGGGCGTATGGGATATGCTGGATAAACTTGCACAAAGCACTAATTAGGAGGTAACATAAATGAAAACTCTTCCCATTCAAATTGATTTTACAGGCAAAGTTGTTGTTGTAACCGGTGCTGGCGGTGTTATCTGCAGCACCATGGCCAGAGCCTTTGCACAATCCGGTGCCAAGGTAGCAGCTCTTGACTTAAACGAAGACGCAGTCAAAGCACTCAGCGATGAGCTGAAAGCAGAGGGCTTTATCTGTGAAGGCTATAAAGCAAATGTACTTGAACCCGCCTCTCTTGAAGAAGTGCATCAAAAAGTGCTGGCAGATTTAGGACCCTGCGATATTTTAGTAAACGGTGCAGGCGGAAATAATCCCCGTGCCACTACGGACAACGAATATCACCATGAAGCCAAAGAAGGCGGAAAATCATTTTTCGATTTGAGTGCAGATGGTGTGGATTTTGTATTCAAGCTGAACTTTCAGGGCACCCTTCTTCCTACACAGGTATTTGCAAAAGATATGGTAGAAAAAGGCAGGGGCAGCATTCTGAACATTTCTTCTATGAATGCATACACCCCCCTTACAAAAATCCCTGCTTATTCCGCAGCAAAAGCCGGCATTTCAAACTTTACCCAGTGGCTTGCTACCCACTTTGCAGGCACCGGAATCCGTTGTAACGCTATCGCTCCCGGTTTTCTGGTTTCCGCTCAGAACAAAGCATTGCTCTTTCATGAAGACGGCACACCTACTGCCCGTGCAGGCAAGATTTTAGACGGCACACCTACACACCGTTTTGTAGATCCAGATGAACTTTTAGGTGCAACCATGTTCCTTTGTGATGATAGAAGTGCCGGTGCCATCACCGGTGTTGTACTGCCCATCGATGCCGGTTTCTCAGCATATTCCGGCGTATAAGAAGTAAACGTAATCAAAAGAGGCGGCACCAAACGGCGTCGCCTCTTTGATTCATTATGATAATTTTAGTCTTCCAGTAATTCCGGTTCGGACAGTGCCTTTTCATAAGCATCCAGAATAATCTGCTGGATATTTTCTCTGGTGGAGGAATTGATGGGATGTGCAATATCACGGTATTCGCCGTCTGTTGCTTTCTTACTGGGCATCGCTATAAACAATCCCTTTTCTCCTTCTATTACTTTGATGTCATGTACTACAAACTCATCATCAATGGTAATAGATACCACTGCCTTCATTTTTCCCTCTTTCGTAATCCTCCGGACACGAACGTCAGTAATCTGCATTTGTGTAACCCCCTTCTAGTCATACTATCAGATAACGTATCTTTCGTCACGCTCTATTAATATTTTAATTCCGTCTTCCCCAACATGATAAGAGTTGGCACGAATGGTATCGCGACTCTCTACAATACAATTCTCCAGATGTGTATTGTCCCCGATATACACATCATTTAAGATGATACAGTTCTTGATGTAACAGTTATTGCCAATGTAGCTCTTTTTGAATACTACGGAGTCTTCTACTACACCGTTAACAATACATCCGCTGGAGATCAGACTGTTCTTAATCTGTGCACCTACATTGTATTTTGCAGGAGGCAAATCGTCTACCTTAGAGTAAACATCAGGATACTGTTTGAAGAAGTAGTTACGCACCTCGGGATTTAAGAAATCCATATTTGTACTGAAATAATCATCTACAGATGCGATATTTCTCCAGTAATCACGAATCTTGTAACCGTAAATTTTCTTCATATCCTTGTAACGAATCAGAATATCTCTTACGAAATCGTATCTGTCTTCTTCTGCACAACGCTCTAACATTTCAATCAGGGCACGTCTTCTGATAACGTAAATACCGCAGGAGATGGTGTTGGTCTTTGCCACAATGGGTTTTTCTTCAAATTCTTCGATACGGTACTCTTCATTCATCTTGATAGTACCGAAACGTTCTACATTGACACCGGGCTCCATATCCTTGCAAACTACGGTAATGTCTGCTTTCTTGTCGATATGGTACTCTAACAGCTTGTTGAAGTCCATCTTGTATACGCAATCGCCGGAAGCAATCACTACATAAGGCTCATGGCTGTTCTTTAAAAAATGTAAATTCTGATAAATAGCATCCGCCGTACCTCTGTACCAGTTGCTGTTGTCAGCGGTAACTGCCGGTGTCAGGACATATAAACCGCCCTGCTTACGTCCGAAATCCCACCATTTGGACGAACTTAAATGCTCGTTTAAGCTGCGGGAGTTGTACTGGGTCAGTACCGCTACCTTCTGAATTCTGGAGTTGGACATGCTGCTGAGTGCAAAGTCAATACTGCGGTAGCTGCCTGCTACGGGCATTGCACTAACGGCACGTTTCTGGGTTAATTCTTTCATACGGTGGTTGTTACCACCTGCTAAAATAATTCCGATTGCTCTCACTGTTATTCACCTGCCTTAATCAAAGTTTTACCACTTGCGAGAGTGGAATTTTCATAATCATCCGCACAAGTCACACCGGAAATAACGGTATTCTTACCTACCTTTACGCCCTTAGGCACCACGCTCTTTTCACCAATGGTTACAATACCGTGATTGTAAATATGAGGTGCGGTATCATTTTCAGCTTCTTCTCCGATACCAAGCTGTACGCCTTCTTCTACTACAACGTTTTCAGCAATGATTGCCTTATTTACTTCACAGTTTGCCGCAATGCAGGTATTGTTCATAATAATGGAATCCCGCACTACCGTGCCTGCACCGATGGTAACGCCGCAACCGATAACGGAATTGTATACTTTACCATAAATATCAGTACCTTCACCAATAATACTGCGCTCTACCACGCTGTCACTGGATATGTACTGAGGCGGAAGAATTTCACTCTTGGTGTAAATCTTCCAGTACTCTTCATACAGGTTAAATTCGGGAACAATATCAATCAGTTCCATATTTGCTTCCCAGTAAGAGTTTAAGGTTCCTACGTCTTTCCAATAGCCGTTAAACTCGTATGCATATAAAGGCTGTCCCTTTTCATGGCAGTACGGAATCACATGCTTACCAAAGTCCAGTGCAGGCTGTTCAGCCATTGCAATCAAGGACTCTTTCAGGGTCTTCCAGTTGAAGATGTAGATACCCATACTTGCCAGATTACTCCTGGGATTTGCAGGTTTTTCTTCAAAATCAACAATCTTGCGGTTTTCATCTGCAATGACGATACCGAAACGGCTTGCTTCTTCAAGGGGAACGGGCATTACCGCAATGGTAACGTCTGCACCGTTAGCCTTGTGGAAGTCTAACATTACTTCATAATCCATCTTGTAAATATGGTCACCGGAAAGAATCAGTACATATTCCGGATTGAAGCTGTCCATATAATCAATGTTCTGGTAGATAGCGTTTGCTGTACCGGTATACCACTCACTGTTGGAACTCTTCTCGTAAGGAGGCAGTACAGTTACACCACCAATGTTTCTGTCCAGATCCCACGGAATACCGATACCGATATGGGTATTCAGTCTCAGGGGCTGGTACTGGGTCAGGACACCTACGGTATCCACACCTGAATTGATGCAGTTGCTCAAGGGGAAATCAATAATACGGTATTTACCACCGAATGCAACTGCGGGCTTTGCTACTTTGGATGTGAGAACACCCAGACGGCTTCCCTGGCCGCCAGCCAGTAACATGGCTATCATTTCTTTTTTAATCATGCTATCACCTCATTATAACTAGTCTTTATAACGCAAAATCCGCTTTACGTGTATTATAACACATACTTTCAAAAAAAGAAATCATAATTCCAAAAAAATAAAGACTTTTTGTTAAAATTTATGTATATTTTTTACATTTTTTACATTTTGCGCCTTTTTTGTTTTGTTTATTTTGACGATTGTATAAAATAGGCAGTTTCTTTTTATTGGTTACTTTTGTGTATTTTGGATTTTTTTACGTTCCTTAACATTTATTATTTGTTTTTTACCATATAAATGCGTATAATATATGAGTACCTTATTGTTTAAAATATTCTATCATAAAACGAAACAGGAAGTGGCATTATGTATCAAATTGATTTTAAGCATCCCGCTCATATCTATTTTGTAGGTATCGGCGGTATCAGCATGAGTGGTCTGGCAGAAGTACTTTCCGAAGCCGGCTTTAAAGTTTCCGGCTCCGACAGGCAGCCCTCTGCTTTAACACAAGCTTTAGAAAACAAAGGCATTACCGTATTTTACGGTCAGCGGAAGACAAATATTACTCCCGATATTGACTGTGCCGTTTTTACCAGTGCAATTCATCCCGACAATCCAGAATACATTGCCGTACAGGAACTGGGTATTCCCAGTCTGACCCGTGCAGAGCTTTTGGGGCAGATGATGAAAAATTATGAAACCCCTATTGCCATCAGCGGTACGCACGGTAAAACCACTACCACCTCCATGGTTTCCGAAATTCTGCTGCATGCAGATTTAGACCCCACTTTATCCGTTGGCGGTATTTTAAAATCCATCGGCGGTAATATCCGTGTTGGTCACTCCGGTTACTTTGTAACGGAAGCTTGTGAATATACCAACAGTTTCTTAAGTTTTTTCCCAAAAATCGGACTTATTCTTAATATAGAAGAAGACCATTTGGATTTCTTTAAGGATTTGGCGGATATCAGACAGTCTTTCCGCCGTTTTGCAGAGCTTTTACCTGCTGACGGCTCTCTGATTATCAACGGCGCCATTGACAATCTTGATGAGCTGAGTGCAGGGCTCTCCTGCAAAGTATGTACTTTTGGTCTGACACCCGATTGTGACTACTACGCTTCCGATATTTCCTATGACGAAGCAGGATGTCCGTCATTTGTTCTTCACGCTCCAGCAGACTATAAGCTCCCTGTTACGTTAAGTGTTCACGGCGAGCATAACGTCTTAAATGCACTGGCTGCCCTTGCCTTGTCCGATATTTTAGGCATTGCAGGTCAGACAGCTGCCGATGCAATGAAAGCTTTCAACGGCACGGACCGTCGTTTTGAATATAAAGGCTCCATCGGTGGAGTTACTATAATAGATGATTATGCACATCACCCCACAGAAATTACTGCAACTTTAAAAGCGGCGGCTGCATGTCCCCATAAAACCATATGGTGTGTGTTCCAGCCCCATACCTATACCAGAACCAAAGCTTTCCTGCCCGAATTTGCCGAGGCACTGTCACTGGCGGACAAAGTAGTGCTTGCCGATATTTACGCCTCCAGGGAAACCGATACACTGGGTATCAGTTCCAAAACTTTACAGGATGAGCTGAAAAAATTAGGAAGCGAGTGTTATTATTTCCCTACTTTCGATGAGATTGAAAATTTTTTATTACAAAATTGTATCAACGGCGACATGTTGATAACTATGGGTGCCGGAGATGTTGTAAAAATCGGGGAAAACCTCCTCGGAAAATAGTTGTCCACAATATCCACAATTTTTGGTTGGTAAAACCACCTTAAAAATTGTGGATATTTTTTGTAGAACTGTGGATATTTATATACTTCCAAGAAGTGGTCTTTTTTCAGAAAAAACGCCGTTTGAAACCAAACGTTATTTTATTTATCCACATTTTCCACAATTTCCACAATTGCTCACAACCCCAGTATTTTCAAGGGTTGTAGGAAGAAAGCCTATTCCAATTTTGAAAAAGATGTGTTATACTTGTCCTTGCCAAAAATGCAGAAGACATTTTGTGCAGACAGGTGAGAGAACATGGGACATTTTACAATTTATAGGGATACGTATGCTTCCTATACTACCATCCACAACAAATTTATTGATGAATATATGAAGGATGCAAATGATGCACAGCTCAAAGTGTATCTGTATCTGTTACGCATGATGAGTGCCAATCTGGCTACCAGTGTGTCCGAAATTGCGGACAAGTTTAACCATACGGAAAAAGATGTTATGCGTGCACTCAAATATTGGGAAAAGGTTCAGATTCTCTCTTTGGATTATGATGATGCAAAGAATCTTACCGGTGTCCATTTAAAGGATTTGGGTTCTATGGAACAGGCTACCCCTGCTCAACCTTCCTCCGTTTTTTATGCAGAAGCGCCGGTATTGACTTCTCCTACGGCTCCCGGCACAGTTTCGGCAGAAATGCCCGTGATGCCTTCCACAGGCATGTCCATGGCAATGCAGATGCCGGTAATGACGATTGTTTCCACCCCTGCGGAGAGCACTTTGCAGACTGTTATTTCAAAAGTACAGACAGAGGATTTGTATACCAAGCCTTCTTATTCTGCTGATGATTTAAGACGTTTTAAAGCTAAAGACAATACCAGCCAGTTGCTTTTTGTGGCTGAGTCCTATATCGGCCGCCCTTTAACCGTATCAGAATTGAAGTCCATTCTTTATTTTTCGGATTGCCTGCACTTTTCGGACGATTTAATCGACTATCTGATTCAATACTGTGTGGACAGAGGTAAAAAGGATTTTAAATATATAGAAAAGGTAGCTTTAAACTGGGCACAATCCGGTGTTACCACGCCGAAGCAGGCCGAGAAATTCGCTGCCAAGTATGACAAGTCTGTTTATACGATTATGAAAGAGTTGGGAAAGAACGGAAGTCCCACCTCCAAGGAATTGGAATACATAAACCGTTGGGTAAAAGAATACGGCTTTTCCACAGATATTATTACGGAAGCCTGCGAACGTACCGTTTTAGCAACTGACAGCCACCGTTTTGAGTATGCGGAAGGCATCTTAAGCAGTTGGAAAAAAGAGGATGTCCGCCGCAAATCAGATATCCAGCGTATTGATGAAATATACCAGAAAAGGAAACACCAGAAAAGTACATCGGCTTCCAATACCGCCAACCGCTTTAACCAGTTTTCCCAGAGAGATTACGACTTTGCCGAATTAGAAGCGAAGCTCTTGAGCAAGTAAAGGAGATCCCCGTGAATTTGACCAATTCTCAATATGATACCATCCAAAGAGAATACGATGCCATTCAATTAAAAAACCGGCATATCCTGAGCAAACGCCGGGAAGAAGTTTATGCCGCATGCCCTGCTTATGAAGAAGCTTCTCATGCCGTTTCTTCTCTGTCCGTGTCTTACGGCAAACGCATTGTAGCAGAGGAACCCGGTGCCTTTGAAAACTATCAGAAAGAACTGCATGCGCTTTCCCAAAAAAAAGCGGATTTACTGGTGCAGAACGGATTTCCGGCAGATTATCTGGAACCCATTTTCGACTGTCCCGACTGTCAGGACACCGGCTATATAAACAGCCGCCGTTGCCACTGTTTTGAACAGCGTATTATCAAGGTACTCTATTCCCAGAGCAATCTACAGGAACTTTTACAAACCGAAAACTTTTCTGTACTGTCTTATGAATATTATAAGGATGCAGACCTTGCCAACTTCAAAAGAGCTGTAGAAACCAGTTTTGCATTTATCAAAGGATTTGATGAAGAATATCAGAACCTTTTGTTTTTTGGTGATGTAGGTACCGGCAAAACCTTTCTTTCCAATTGTATCGCCAGAGAGATATTAAGACAGGGACATTCTGTTATTTATTTTTCCGCAGAAAATCTCTTTAGTTTGCTTTCCAAATATTCTTTTGATGCAAATAGCAAAGAAATGCTTTACAAGTTCCACGAAGACTTGTACAATTGTGATTTAGTGATTATTGACGATTTAGGCACCGAACTTTCCAATACTTTTACCAATTCCCAGTTTTTTTCTTTCTTAAATGAAAGACATCTGCGCCGTAAATCTATCATTATCAGTACCAACTTAAGTCTGGAGGAATTAAAGAACCGTTATTCCGAGCGTATTGTTTCCAGACTTACCAGTAATTTTATTTTCCGAAAAATTACCGGACCGGATATCCGTCTGTGTAAAAATATATAAATATCTACGCACATAGAAAGTGAGGACTTTATTTCATGGGAAATCGAGAAGAAAAGCGTAATTTGGAGACCATTCCGGTCGGTAGTCTGGGCATGATTGCCTTGGAAGGCTGCCGCCCTCTGGGAGAAAAAATCGACCAGTATCTGGTAAAATGGCGCACCGAACGCGAAAGCGAACACAAAGACAGCCTGGCATTCTCCGGCTATCAGCGTCCTTCCTATCTTCTGAACGCAAAAGTACCCCGTTTCGGCTCAGGTGAAGCTAAGGGTGTGATTTTAGAATCTGTACGAGGAACCGACCTTTACCTGCTGGTGGATGTAGCCAACTACAGCCTGACCTATTCTCTTTGCGGTCACGAAAACCATATGTCTCCCGACGACCATTATCAGGATTTAAAGCGTATCATTGCAGCAGTAGGCGGTAAAGCCAGAAGAATTACTGTTATCATGCCTTTCCTGTATGAAAGCAGACAGCATAAGCGTACCTCCAGAGAATCTCTGGACTGTGCACTGGCATTACAGGAACTGGTTCGCATGGGCGTTGACAATATTATTACCTTTGATGCACACGACCCCCGTGTACAGAATGCTATTCCTTTACATGGTTTTGAAACCGTTCAGCCCGCTTATCAGTTTATCAAGGGTCTGTTACGCAATGTAAAAGATTTACAGCTTGATGCAGATCATATGATGGTTATCAGCCCTGATGAAGGCGGTATGTCCAGAGCAATTTACGTTGCCAATGTACTGGGGCTGGATATGGGTATGTTCTACAAGCGCAGAGATTATACCAGAATTGTAAACGGCCGCAATCCTATTGTTGCTCACGAATTCTTGGGCACCAGTGTGGAAGGCAAGGATATGATTATCATTGACGATATGATTTCCTCCGGTGAAAGCGTATTGGAAGTTGCTGCTGAATTAAAGAAAAGAAAAGCAAACAAGATTTTTGTTTTCTCAACATTCGGTCTGTTCACCAACGGTCTGGACAAGTTTGATAAGGCTTATGAGGATGGTATCATTGACCGTATTCTTACCACCAACCTGATTTACCAGACTCCCGAACTGTTAAACCGTGAGTGGTACATCAATTGTGATATGAGCAAATATATCGCTTACATCATTGATACTTTAAACCATGATTCTTCCATCAGCGATTTGTTAAATCCTAATGAAAGAATCCAGCGTATTGTTTCCCAGTACAAAAACGGCGAACTGTAATTATTATAACGGAGAAGTAAAAGCCTGACAGTTTGTTCTGTCAGGCTTTTTTGTGAACAGAGGTTTTCATGAAAAAGAACAAGTTTCGTACAAAAAATCTTACATTGGTCGCGCTAATGACAGCAATGCTTTGTATTATAAGCCCTTTCGCCATTCCTACCGTTTTCAGCCCCGTGCCGATTACCTTTTGTACGCTGGGTATTTATTTGACTGTATTAATTCTTGGTATGAAAAAGGGTACATTAAGTTGTCTTTTGTATATCCTGCTAGGATTGGTCGGACTTCCTGTTTTTTCAGGCTTTTCGGGCGGAGCCGGAAAGCTTTTCGGTCCTACCGGCGGCTATTTTATCGGATATGTACTTCTGTGCCTGATTGCAGGTGTTTTTGTTGACCGTTACAGTAACAAATGGTATATGGTTTTGCTTGGTATGCTGTCAGGCACTATTGTCTGCTATCTTTTCGGCACTTTGTGGCTGGCATATCAGATGCAGCTTGACTTTTTTAGCGCTGCTGCAATCGGCGTACTGCCTTATATTCCTGCCGATCTGATAAAAATGATGCTGGCACTGCTAATCGGCACACCTGTACGTAAATCATTAAACAGGGCTCATTTGTTGTAAAAACCGGGGTTGTTGCAAAATAGGCCGGTTTCCGAATGGTTTGTAAAAAGCTTTCCTCCGCAGACCTTTGGCGAACGTCGGCACTTGCATTCTACGAGCAATTTTGCGAAGGAGAATGCTTAGTACCGTTACGTTCGGCACGAGCGAGAGCGTGTCTGCAAAGAAACTTTTTACAAACCATTCGGAACTGCTATTTTGCAACAACCCCTTTCTTTTATTATCCCTCTTTTATAATTCGCCATGCGGCAAACTTACCCATTGCAGCTGCCGTAGGCAGTCCTCCCGATCCCATCAGCCACTGACTTGCCAGTAACACATTATCAATGCCTTTTATAGTTCCCGGTACAGTGATACTCTTTGCCTGTTTCGTGTTTACAAAACTCATATAAGCCCCTTTATACGCATTACAGTAACGGGTATATGTTATCGGTGTCCATACATCTATCACATGGATTTTTCCTTCCAGGAAGGGATATTCCGTAACCACTCTTTCCATTGCTTTTCCTGCAATTTCTTTTTTCTTCTGCTCATAGGCTGTCTTATCGGAACAGAGCGTTTCCCAATAGGTATAGTCTTCTTCCGTCTGTGAAAAATTGGATTGTAAAATCATTTTTCCTTCCGGGGCAAAATCCGGCTCATAATCATAGGACTGGATACTCATACTCTGTACCTTATGACTTCCCACCTGCAATTCTTTACAGGAGAAAACTCTGGTTCCGGTAATTTGTGAAAAATTACCATCCACTGCATACGCAAGCTGAAATCCACTGCTGACCGGGTATTTTTCCCTCTCTTCATATTGCAGCCTTAACTGCTTGGGCATATAGATATCCGGCAAAAGTGCACGAAAGGTGTAATCGGTATCACAGGCACACACAACATAGTCTGCTTCCACTTTAATGCCATCCTTTAACAAAATGCCTTCTGCTTTTTTTCCGTTCAAAAGGATTTTTTCTACAGTAGTATTGGTGTGCAACACACCGCCCTTTTCTTTATATTTTCCGGCAATACGCATTGCCATTGCCAGCGAACCGCCTTTCGGAATATCACCGTTGCCTCCTGTTACCGTTCCGTAGGATACAAGGAACGCATATGCCTGATATCCCGCCGGCATATAATCGATAATTGCCCGCTGAATCAGCGGATGCTTAAAGCGCAGGGCCAATTCTTTGATATCCATTTTGCCATACTCTTTCATGACCTTTCCCATTGCTTTCATAGACATTCCGAGTTTCATAAAGTCTATTAAGTTCATGGCATCAAAGGGCTTCTCCACCGGAACCGTCATGGTCTCAGCCAACTCTACGTAGTCAATCAGTTTATTGATTTCTTTTTCATCTTCAGGCGAAAGTGCCAACATTTCCTTCCTTGTCTTTTCCTTATCCCTCCAGAAGGTAAGAACTTCACCATTCAATTTGGACGAAAAGAACATTTCTTTTTCATAAACTTCCACGCCTTCTCCCAGTGCACCAATCTCTTTCCACAGTTCATGCAGCCCGCTCCCTTCTCTGGTGCCTGTCAGCCAGTGGATGCAGTTATCAATAAAATATCCTTCTCTTCTCCAACCGGTACATTGTCCGCCCGGTACTGGATTTTTTTCAAAAATTTCTGTCTGATATCCTGCTTTCTGTAATAAAACTCCCGCTGTCATGCCGGCAATTCCAGCGCCGATAATCGCTACTTTTTTCATACGAATCCCTCTACTTCTTTCTCACAATATCAACAAGCCACTCTGCCTGTGGCAAATCAATCTCTTGGTTTGTCGCATACCTTTCGGCAATTCCCTGTATACTGCACCAAAATGCGTTGGAAATCACCTTAGGGTCACCATCTCTAATAGTTCCTTCCCGCTGCCCCCATTCAACAATCGGCACAAACTGTTCAATGGTATTTACCTGCATGGCAATTTCTCTGATATGTGCCGGTGTCCCTTCATTTCTTTGTGCTTCTGCCATGAGTACAAACATCTTTGCCATCACTGGTTGCTGCTGCATATAGACAAATAACTGTGTTGTAAACTGTATAAAAAAATCTATGGCATGTTCGCAAGCCTGCCCTGCCGGATAGGCTGTACCTTCCAGTCCCATACGAACCAGTTCTTCATACAGTTTTTCCTTTGATTCAAAGTAATGAAACAAAAGGCCTGTACTCATATTGACCCGTTTGGCGATATCTGTTACTTTCGTTGCCGCATATCCTTTACTCACAAACAATTCCAGTGCCGCATAGATAATTTCCTGCCTGCGCCTTTCTTTTTGCTCTTTTCTGGTCTCCATTCTTCCTCCCCACTATATATTTCCCACATATAATCATGCATTACATTTTCAAAAATCTGCCGCTTTAGTTCATTGAATATTTTTTCGATGAACCGTTGTTTAATTAAATTATCACAAAAAGATACTTTTGTAAAGTCCTATTTGAATAAATAATCCACTTATGGAAGATTGGTCTATCTGCCACAAGGCATTCATCTGCAAACGATTTTCCTATGAAGCAAAAAAAGAGTGCCGCTCCATAAGACAATCCTTATTCAGAACCGCTTATTTTGCGACACTCCTTCATTTATTTACATTTCCGGAATGTATATTATTTATAATAATTTATAATATAATTTCCAGTGTTATTTACCCGGAACATAATCGAAGGTAATCTCGATAGTTTCTACATTTCCCAAGGTCTCTGCATCCAATACGCAAGGAGTTACATACATTGCATTACCTGCTGCTGTACGAGCGGTATCGGGAGCTTCCGTTACCCATGCATTGTACAGATTCAATCTGGTACACTTCTGGTCGTCACTGGAGGTATAGGGTCTGCCTGTCAGGGTATAAGGCTCGCCGTTAATCAGAACTTCTTTAATCTCAATGCAATATCCGGGATATAAGATTTCTCCGTTTGCAATACCTATTGCCGAGAAAGTAACACCGCTGGCATATCCGCCGGATGTACCGGTAAAGTCCAGTGCAACGGTATATGTACCTTCACCTGTAATTTCCACATCAGTTGCTACAATACCTGCTGTTTTAGAATCCGGTGCATATACATCACCTACGCTGTACTGTATGCCCCAGTCGCTGCTGGTGTACATAATCCATGCAACTGCGGTAGCGTCATCTACACCTGCCGCTTCGGGTGCTTCTGCCATAGCTGCTTCAAAATCTGCCTGTGCCGCGGTCTGTATTTCTTCTATTGTCTTGGTAGACTGGTTTGCAAAGCTGTGGTCTAAATACATCTGTGCCACTTCATCAAAAATAATTTTTCCCTGCATACGGCTAAAGGTGGTATTGGTATCCCACAAAACAGGGCAATATCCGTATAAATCGCATAAATCAAGGAAACTTTCGGTATACTTAACAGTATCAGGTCTCAATCCGTTTTGCTGTTCCAGCACACCGTATTCACCGATGATAATACCGTAACCCTGCTCAGTAAATTTCTGCATCATAGAAAGCTTTTCCTGCATGTATGCATACTCGGTCTTGCTTCCCCAGTTTTCCTGACTGTTCCACAAACAATATCCTGAAGGATCATAGTAATGTACGGAAAGTAACAATCTGTCAGCTACCGTATCGGTAGGCATCCGGAATGCATCATTACATGTATTTGTAATATCTGTACCAAAACCTGCAATCAGTAAAAATCTCTCAGCATTGTTTCCGCCGGTAGCACGGATGGTATCTACAAACGCCTGATTGATCTGGTTGGTTACTACATAGCAGTCTTCATCTGATAAAGTGCCGGAATCTGCCGCTACGTCTGTATCATTTAAGCGGAAGCCCAATTCTTCATTACCGGATTCAAAAATCAGCTTGTCTGAATATTTTTCATATCTGGTTGCAATCTGTGTCCACATGGATACATACAAATCCATTGCCGCCTGTCTGGTTGCCTCATCAGCAGAGCCAAACATGCCCCACCAGCCGCCATCCCAGTGGTCGTTCACAATAACATACATATCTGCATCCAGTGCATAGTTGATAATTTCTTCTACTCTGGCAAGATAATCTTCGCCAATGGTATAGTCACCTGTTTCATAATTCATGGCATTGGTCCATGCCACGGGAATACGCAGAGAATCAAAACCTGCATCCTTCATGCCCTGAATCATTTCAGGTGTAGTAACCGGGCAGCCCCAGAAGGTTTCATATACAGAAGTCTCTGCACCTACACCAACGGAAGAACGTCCATATGCTTCCATCGTGTTACCAAGGTTGATACCGTTACCCATTAAATGTGCCATTTCAATTGCATTCTGAGGGCCTTCACCGGCATCTGCAACAGGTGCATCGGGAGTAGTTCCTTCCGGTGTTACAGGGGTTTCCGCATCTGTGGAAGGCGTTGTTGCTTCCGATGTAGCAGGAGTTGTTTCCTGCTGTGTGCTTTCTATTGTATTTTCTGTTTCTGTATCTGCATTGCCACAACCGCTTAACAGGCTGAGTACCAGCACCGTAGAGGCAAGCAGACTAATAATTCTTTTACGCATAGTTTTCTCTCCTTTTCTTTCCCGCAATGCGTTTCAGTTTAGTATTATCATAAAGGATTCTACTCTTTTGAGAAACCGTATTTATTAGTGAAGTATGTTGTAATTTTTATGGGTTTTAGCAGGTAAAACAGTTTTATACTCCCGAGAAACTGTTTTTACTTTTTTCCAATGCTTTTTTTATTTTTGGGGCCGGTACAAACTCTTGACAACTTATATTGCTATGTTATACTGAAAAAGCTGAATTAAGTGTTACCAACAAGCTGATACTACACAACAAACTATTCGTAACACAGCAATAAATGCAGCTCGGTGAGTTCGAGACCTTCCTCACCTACCCGTCAAAGGCGGCAAAAAAACAAAACTAAAGGAGAATAAAATGAAAAACAAAAAAGTTCTGTTTCTGACACAGGCAGCCATGATTGCTGCTCTTTATGTGGTGTTGACTTTTATTGCCAATGCCTTCGGTTTGGCCTCCGGCGTCATTCAGATACGTCTATCGGAAGCTCTTACCGTTCTTCCCTTTTTCACCCCCGCAGCCGTTCCCGGCTTATATGTAGGATGTCTTTTAGCCAACCTGTTAACCGGCGGATGTCTTTTAGATATTCTAATAGGTAGTCTGGCTACGTTAATCGGCGCACTGGGTGCCAGAGCCTTGCGTAAATGGAAATGGCTGGTTCCTCTGCCCAATATTGTGGCGAATACGATTATTGTACCATTCGTACTGACTGTGGGCTATGGTTTCGAAGATGCATGGTGGTATCTGATGCTTACCGTCGGTATCGGTGAAATTATTTCCGGTGGCATTTTAGGCATGTTTTTATTATTTGTATTTAAAAAGCACGTAACCCGACTACCTGATTTTCAGTAATGGCGGATACCAAAGGGCTACTGCAATGTACCGTTCCAAAAAGTCAGACTAAAATCTAACTATTAGGAATTCAGTACATTGCAGCAGCCCTTTTTGTTTATTGTTAAATTTTGTTTTAACATCTATCCATTACATCTATATCACCACTGACGGTTGAAATCTGTACCATCGGACTGTTATCGGTAGTCTCCTTCCCTACCCTTGCCTGACAGGAATGTCCATTGTTGGAAACCATATTTACACCGTCGATATATACATTGACATCTCCACTGACAGTTTTTGCATCAATGCTATAAGAATTCCCCCTTGCAATTGCTACCTCGATGTCTCCGCTTATACTCTGCATTTCAACAACATCTGTTATTTTATCAAATCCGGCTTCTATATCCCCGCTTTTACTTGCCAGTATTGTTTTTGCAGTCAGCCCTGCCACATTGATATCTCCGCTAACGGTCTCTCCATGCAGATTGCCTTTACCGTCCTCTAGATAAATATCTCCACTGGTACTGTAAAGCTGCAAATCCCCGACAGCCTGTTCCACATCTATGTCTCCACTGACACATTCTACCAACACGTGCTCCGCCCGTACACGGTCTATGGAAATATCGCCGCTTTTTGTCTTCGTCTGTAAATTTTTTATGTCCCACATCCCTATCAGGTATATGTCTCCGCTAAAAGTTTCAGCATAAATCTGTCCATGAAATCCTTCCGGCAGCTTTAACTCTATTTGTTCCGACTCTGTAATTGCCAAGTGCCCTCTATGAAAAAAAGCATTTTTATCTCTATCTGCATATAAACAGAGCGCATTCCCTTTTTGCTGTGCCTGAATACCGCTTGCGTCTGCCCACATAATTTCTCTAATTTCCAATTCTTCCTGTGCACTTCCGTGCAAAAACCGAATATCCTGTGAGCAACCACATATCCATATAGTATCTGTTCCCTGTAAAGAATAGGCAGTCCGTTTTTCCATCATTCCACTAAACATATCACGCCTCCTTGCGGAAATTTTTCCCACTCGCTTCTGTTTCCTTCTGCCTTTTTTTCCAACGCCTGTATGCAAGCAGAGACTTGATATAGGAAACCAGAGAATAATACACCGGAATTGTCAAAAAGCCTATCCAGCCCAACCAATTATTCTTCAGGAATCCCACTGCCAGAAAAATCCCCAAAGTCAGTATCGGATACGCAAACACTGCCGCATCTCTTCTCTGTATTGCCTTTATGAATGTTTCCAACACAGGTATTAAAAACAATAACACCCAACCGGGATGCCACGCCTTCCACACAATTCCCACTACCAGGTACACAATACACACAAGTAATCCTACCGGAAAGTACAATCTTGGTTTTAAATCACAGCCGTTATCTTTCGGCCATATTGTTTCTCCACTTTCGTCTATCCGAATACCTCTCCATTCACCATCCGACTGTGTCCTGTTGCTATCCTGTACATGAATACCGCGCCATCCTACATCCACATTTTTTCCATTGCCTTCATTTACATGAATGCCCTGCCAGTCTATATGCACCTGCTTATTTCCTTCTGATACATGGATACCATCTTTTCCTATATGTACATTTTCATATTTGTCATACTTACTGTATTCATCATACTTCTCATAATCATTACACTGTTCATTGATAGGTGAATCTGCAAAATTTTCTCCCTGCCACGCTTCTTCCGCCCCATCTTCCGGCATCGGAATTTCATCTTCTGTACGTAACAATTCATCTAAAGAAACACCATAAAGTCTTGCCAGTAAAATCAGGTTATCCGTATCAGGAGAAGCTTCGGCACGCTCCCACTTACTGACAGCCTGTTCTTCTGTCAAGTAAGGACTAAAAAAAAATTTATTTTTTCTTCGTTCTGTTCTTGTCATTTGGTATTGATTGCTGACGAATATACCACACTAAATCAGATATAGATTCATGTAATTGACAATACAACTCTCTGTATTCTTCCGAAAACGACCTCTCAAGCTTCAGCTTTTCTTCCATAATATTCATTCCCTTGATATTTCCTTCCGGTGTCATCGCAGTATATATCTCTGCTAATTTTAACAGCATCTCAGAGCATTTATTGTCTACAGCATCCATCTCATTCCATACTTTTTCAAGTTTCCTTAACATTTCCTCACTATCAAAAATTGAATATGACAGCATTTTTATAACATTGGAATAGGTCTGTATTTCATCTGCTATTCCTAACAAATACCGTCTAATTTTTCCATTTTCTTCGTGTGAAATAGGTCTTGGAACGATTTCGTTAATGACAGTATTCAATACATTCGGATCGCACTTGGTAAGAAGAATTGCTGCTTTTTCAGCAATCTGGTCTGCAACTTTTTCTTTTTGAGTAAAACGCATACTATCTACATTATTGTTATAAGACTGCTTCTGTGCATTTTTCGAGGCTTTATAACTGGTAATCATTGCAATCGTTGACACAAAAGCCGTTATGAGTGCAGGTAAAACACTGGTTATAATTTTTTCATAATCCATACGCAGCTTCCTCCTTTGAATATTTTAATCATTATTTCATCATTAGAACTATAAGCTAACCGCACTTGTGCATAGTTTCCAAGTCAAAGAAACCGCTATCAAAGTTCCAACAGATTTCTATTCTATTATCGGAATATACATTCACTTTGTCAATCAGCTTCTCCTTTATTTCTTCCGTAAGTTCCATCTGATCAACATAGCAGTTCAACTGACTGATATTCTTTTCTATCTGTTGGTTACTCTCCTGCTGTATTTCCTGTCTGCTCTGAAGCTCATATAGCCTCTGCTCCAGCCTTGTAGTTTCTTCATCGTATTTCTTCTTTTCCACAAGGAAGTCCTCTCTGGATAGCTTTCCATCCGTGTACTGCTCATAGAGTGGCATCCATGTTTTTTTCATTGTAGCAATACTTTTTATCAATGTTGCTATCTCTGCACTCTCAGAATAGGGAATCGTCTTATCCTTCGCAGCCTTAGATAATTCAGCCTCTTTTACAAATAATCGTATCTGTTTCTTTAGTGCTAATAAAACCGTTTCATCTGCTTCCTCAATACTTATAACAGCACTTCGGCATTTACACTCTTTTAGCAGATACCTTTGATTACATCTAATGCCACCTTTACTATCTTTCTGCATTTTCCTTCCGCAATGACCGCAATGATAGATATTTTTGCCGGGTTTACCACTTAACCTGAACTCCATCTGTCGAAACATGGTATTTGCTTTTACATAAAGCTCATAAGACACAATGGGTTCGTGAGTATCTTCTACCCTTACCCATTCAGACGGTGGTGTTTTTACACGCTTGCCTCTTACTGTAAACGATGTTGTTTTGAGTGAAATCATCGTTCCGGTATATCGCTCGTCTTTTATCATGCAACGGATTCTATCATCCGTCCAATAGCACTTAGCACCATAACGACTCCATTGTTTAGTAAATCCTTGCAAATTCTGAAATTCGGACGGTGCCGGAACGCCTCGCTCATTCAATATCTTAGCAACTTTTAAGGGTGAAAGACCTGACGCTACCAATTCAAAGATTTCCTTAACAATCTTCCCTGTCTCCTCATGGACTACCAACTGATGAACATTATCCTCTGCTTTCATATAACCATACATGGCATTTGGAGCATTATACTCTCCTTTTTCAGCCATTCGTCTCCAAGCAATTCTTTGTTTCTTTGAAAACTCCCTGCTATAAAAATCATAAATCATATTTTTGAACGCAACATCAAGTCCACCTGTTGTACCCTCAAAATCCTTGCTATCATAGTTATCATTTACGGAAATAAACCTTACACCGAGAAATGGGAAATACTGCTCAAGATAGTCACCCAGCTCCACATAATTTCTACCAAATCGGGAAAAGTCCTTTACAATGATACAGTTCACCTTGCCTGCCTTTGCAAGCTCAATCAACTCTGCAAACTGTGGTCTGCTGTCAAAATGCACACCGGAATATCCATCATCACACTTCTCAATTACGGTACAATCTGCAAATTCCTCATGATTTCTAATAAAATCCCAAAGTAAAGCTCTCTGGTTAGTTATACTGTTGCTTTCTGCCTTGTCTGCCCGAAGGGATATATCACGATCCTCCTGCGATAATCGAATATACAAGGCAATTACATATTTGCTGCCACAGCTAACTGTTCTTTCACCCTGCATATCTCGTCCCTCCTTTCCTCAACTACTTGTGCCAATTCCTCAAGTTCGTCTTTAAAATGAAAACATATCTCTAACCTTTCATCGCTATATACAAGCACCTTACTGATAAAGGATTGGATAATGTCCTCTGTTAAATTGTCAAAGTTCTTATATTTTTCAACAAGTGCTTCAAGTTTACTGTTTTCTTTACATCCTTTTTCATATCTATGCTGAAGTTCCTGTAATTCGTTGATTCTCTGTTCCTCAGCCGCAGCTTCGTTTAGATATTTCTCTTTCGCATACAGATAATCACTTTCGCTAAGAATACCATCTGCATAATCGTTGTAAAGTGAACCTGCTCTGTTCTGTGCTTTGCTTTTCCGTCTGCAAGCTTCAAGGATTTCCCTCTGATAGCCCGCATTGATTTGTCTTGCCTGTTCTGTACGGTTTAACTGCTCCAGAGCCATCCTGCCATCTAAAAACAGTTTGATATGAAGTCTGACAGCCTCCTCAACTGCACTTTCCACATCTTTCTTATTCAGACGCTTTCTTGTGCAACCCTTCTCTTTCAAAGTCTGATAAGTCTGACAGATATATTTATAATATACCCTCGGCGGATTCAGCTTAACTCCGCTTCTATCCCTCCAAAGAGACATATTTTTGCCACAATCCGCACACACCAGAACACCTTTTAAGAGATTCGGCTCTTTGGAAATGCTGTCATGCTTACCATAATTGCTATGAAATTTTTCTCTGTACTTTTGCCTCTGCTCATTGATTTTTTCAAAGATTTCTCTTTCTACAATCGGCTCATGGGTATTCTTAACATAAATTCTTTCCTCCACAGGCATCCGGGTTGTTTTCATACCCTTATAT
>JAFUNK010000028.1 GCA_017482205.1 Lachnospiraceae bacterium | reverse complement strand
TACTGCAGTGCGTCATAAAGCATGTCTCTCACCGGCATGGCGTAATGTACCTCGGTCTGATTCTCCACACCTAAGAGCAGATAAACCGCAGAGTCGTCCTCCATGGCTGTCAGGTATTTTAACCCGTCCCGAAGCCTCTGGGTCGGAATCTCCGCCCCGTCTGCGCCGTATGGCACACTGGCAACCACCGAATCTAAGGGATGTAACTTCTCAGGCTGTATGACCTGATTTCCTTCGTAAATGAGCTGATTGAAGACATCCGCAAACACGCGACTGTCTGCCATGAAATCTTTTGTAACCGTATCCTTTACACTCATTCTGATGCCCATCCTTTCCAGAACCGGCCGCAGGATATCCATCTTGATGCCACGAAATAAATCAACAAAACTTACATTCTTATTTTATCACTTATTTATTGCAAAATCAATTACCGATTTTTGAGATACCCGAAATGTTTGTAGGCATATTGTTGGTAGATTTTGCATTGACTTTCATACCCCAAAAATAGCCGGCTCTTTATTGATACAAGGATAGTGTAGCATACTTTTTCGACAATTTTGGACGTTATATAGTCTTTTCCAAGAAAATTCTAAGCAAATCTAAGAATTTATTGTTCTGCATTTCTCTCTTAAGTAAGCGCTAAATAATAATGCGGTACCATATAACAAGACCGTTCCCTTTACAACAACGTGTAAGGGGAAACGGTCTTTTGTTACATACCATCTATCTTTTTATTATGCAGTTGTGTCACTGCACACCTTTTTGGTTTCATCACTCCATGGAACTAGTTTTGCCAGCTCTTCGCTTACCATATTTTCATTCGGGCGAGCCTCCAACAAATATTTTAAATATCTATGGATATTAATGTTATTCTCTTTTGCCATCTCAACCATGCTGTATACAATAGCACTTGCTTCAGCTCCCGAAGGAGTATCACAGAACAGCCAGCCTTTTCTTCCGATTACAAAAGATTTCATTCCTCGCTCTGAGGCGTTGTTTGTAAAGCTGCAACGTCCATCTTCCAGATAAGTCATCATATCATCTGCACGATTTAATGTATAAGTAACTGCTTTATCCAGACGGCTGTTGCGTATCGGGTTCTGTTGTTTCAGCCAGCACAAAAAAGCCTCCAACACCGGTTTTTCGTATCTGAGACGTGCTTCTTTTAACTTTTCATGGGAATATCCTTTATTACGGAAAGTTTCCTCGTATTTAAAAAGTTTTGTACAGTATTCAACTCCCTGTACTGCCGGTTTTGTGTAGTCATACTCATGATTCTTCGGAACCGCTTCAATAAAGTAGCGTCGTATATGAGCAAAGCAGCTGCAGCGTTTTACACCGGGCACCTTATTGTATCCGATATAACCATCTGCCATCAGATAACCTTGGAAACCCTCTAAAAAGTCTTTCGCTGTTTCTCCAGCTCGCGTCTGACTGTACTTATAGAGGATAATCGGTGGCAGGCCGTCCTCGCCGCTTCGGAACAGCCACATGAATGAATCTGTCTGTGCTTTCCGGTTCGGCTCGTTCAAAACTTGAACCCTGGTTTCATCTGCCATGGCAAATGTTCTCTTTAAGAGTTCCTCACGGCAGTAATCATAAAGGGGCTTCATGTATTGTAGTGCACAATGAATTATCCAGTTTGCCATAGTTGCCCTACTTAGTTCAATACCGCTTTCCTTCCAGTCTTTTTCCTGTCTGTATAATGGCAGACCGTTTGCATATTTCTGATACATGACCCATGCCACACTGGATGGAGAAGCAAGGCTGTGTTTCATCAGCGGCTCCGGTCCTTTTGCCTTTGCGATATAAGGTTCATCAGATTCCTTGCATTCCGGACATATATAGTGCTTGCTGACATACTCAATAACCTTTACTTTTGCCGGAATATATTCTAATTCATGACGAACCACTTCTTCGCCTAAATATTCTAAAGGTGTCCTGCACCAAGGACATTCCTTCTCATCGTCTGTAAGATCAATTACAACACGCTCCACAGGAATCCCTTTTATCTTTTCCTCTAAGGTCTGTTTCTTTTTTCGGGTATGAGGCTTCACCTCAACATCTGTGCTTTGCCCGGCAGAATCGTTTTCCTGTTCTGCTTCGTTAAACAGGCTGATTTGTCCCTCTACATTTTTGTCCCTGCGTTCACTGGAGGTGCCAAACAGTTTCTGCTTCAGATAATCAACCTGTTCGGTCAGGTTTTTAATCTGAACAGTCAACTCTCTTGATTGCGAAGTACTTGCATCCAATGCTGCACGCAGTGTCGCTATCATCTCTTTTTGGTCTGATATGGTGTCTTTTAATTCACGGATTAAGATGTCTTTTGCAGTACCTGACACAATCATTTTCCTCCTGTTTTTTCTACATTTAGTATACCATAAAACGCCTGTTTTTTAAAGCAAAAGATGCCGATAATCCCTTGATTTTCCAAGGGGTTTCGGCATTTTTAAAGTAACTTTATGAAGCAAGATTTCTTGTCAATCCATCCGCTTTAATGGCTTTTGGCTGGTGTATTTCCAGACCATCCATCAACCACTCAAACTGTTTCCAGGACAGATTTTGCACCTCTGATTGATTGCGGGGCCATTTATAGTTACCGGCTCCGGTCAGTCTCTTAT
>JAFUNK010000003.1 GCA_017482205.1 Lachnospiraceae bacterium | reverse complement strand
TCCTTCCCTCAAACCGGTTGTAGCGTCTTTAAAATTTGCCAGTTTTTCGGTGTCTATTCTGTACATTTGCATCCCCCTATGTTCAATATTCTGTATTATGCATTTGCTTTAGAACTTGAATGCATAAATTCTCTTTTATTACCTTATCACACATTTTTATGCTTCACCATAGCGTTTCACGAAAATTTTTATAATTTATTACTTTATATTCCTCAAAAAACAAACATCCCATATGCTGGTTGCATATGGGATGTTTATAAAGTTTCAGTTATGGTTCAATCTACTATTTCACAAACCTAAACGCCTTAAAGTCAAAGTCACTGCCCGGCAGGAACACAAAGAAAATCTGGCATTTGCCTTTGATACCTTCCATGGCAAACTCTCTTTCCGTATACTCTGCTGCACCTGCAAATTCCACAGTAATACGGTTTTCGGTATCGCCCTTTACAATGACATTGATACTGTTCTTAGTCAGGTCTGATTTACCTGTAATCACCAGCTTGGAAGGGGTTTCTTCGCTAAAGTCAAACTCACCAAACTCAAGCAATACGTTATTACCGATTCCGGTAACCGCATCCGCCTCTACCGTAAATTTGTCACCATAGATACTGTCATTGTCCACTGCTGCAATTTCAGCAAACTCTTTTGCATGCTTTTCAAAACAGAAACCATGGATGTCGTAACCGTCAGCAGATTCAAATACAAGGGTATGCATACCCTTAAGCACCTTATTAAGCTTGTAAGTTTCCGGTATGTAGGTAAGCCAGATGGACTTCTTCTGATAGGAGAAATCGCCAATCAGTTCACCGCCCTGACCGGGAATACCATCGTAAACCTTAATGCCAACTGCATTGGTACAGTTTGCAAATATCGGGAATGTAATGGTATCACTACCCACCTTGCCGAAATCTACATTTTCAAATCCAAACCAGCTCTTTTCCCATGCAAATTTTGCACCGTGCTGGATACCATTGCCTATATTCTCACTGGCTACGGTATGCAAGCCGCCCAATACCAGTTCATAGGGATTAAAGGAGGCCGAGCCGATACCTTCACCTTTTAACTTTAAGGTAGAAATAACGTGGTATTTATCCGTTCCGTTTTTACACAGTGCACGCAGATAAAACTCTCCGTCGCCTAAGCAACGCACTGTTACCACACCATTCTCCACCGAAGTAATTTCTGCCAGATTGGAGGTAATACCCAAAACAGTGGTAATGCGATACTCTACTGTCTCTGCATAAGTTGCATTTGTAGGCCGTATTACTGCCTTAAACTGCATTTCCATACGCTCTGCATTAAATACGGTATTTTCTCCTGTAAGTTCAATTTTTCTGACAGGTACATCCTGTAAAGCATCTGCACAGTCGGCTTCACGCTCTGCATTTTCCATTATCGCAGAAACGCCAGCCTGCACCGGTGCCTCTACTGCCTGCAGAGTCAGACTACTCTCGGGAAGTCCTGTGGAGCTCACTTTTACTTCTACCTCTCCGGCCTCTGTTTTTGCTGCAACAATAGCCATCAGTTTACCGGAAAACAGTCTTCTGGAAGTACCCTTGTACTGTTCAAAATCCGTAGAGTCGCCGTTATCAAGGCCTACCAGTCTGCCAGCCCCACTTACGCTTACAAATACTCTGTTGTTGGCATTGGCAACAAATTCACCCGCCTCATCATAAGCAGAAATATCAATAAATACCAAGTCCTCACCGTCAGCCTTCAATTCAGTCTTATCCGGTGTCAGACGGATTTCTGTGGTATCTCCAAAAGACTTTTTACAGTCACGAGCAATTTCTGCATCAGTTTCATCATACGCAACTGCACAAAGTTCGCCTTTTTTGTAGGGTAAAATCACATCTAGCGTCAGCTCCTGCCCATGTGCATGGTCAATTTCTTTTTCTCCGATTTCCTCACCGTTAAAGAATAGCTTTACTTTCGGTGCATTAGAAGTTACACGCACGTCAATATCTTGCCCTTCGTTAAAATCCCAGTGCGGAAAAATATGTACAAAAGGAGATTTTTTATAATCTGTCCACTCAGCCCTGAACACATAAGCACTATCCTTAGGGAAGCCCGCTGTATCAATCTGTCCGAAGTAACTGTTCTTGGTAGAATAGGGCGTGGGCTCACCAATATAGTCAAAGCCGGTCCATATAAACTGTCCTGCACAATACTCTGCATCTCTGTCCGCAATAATGCAGTATTCCGTATTTTTTGCCCCCCAGCCGGTAGCACAATTCCCCAAAGAAGAACACTGCTCGTCATCATTGGCAAGCATCTGCTGGGATAGTGGGAAGTGATAAATACCGCGACTCTGGATAACAGAAGCTGTCTCACTGCCATAAATCATCCAGTCAGGATGTGCCCCATGCTGTTCCTCATAAAGGCGTTCTGCATAGTTATAACCCGCCAGTTTTACAATATCTGCACATTTCTGTGCATTCTCACCCTGCATAAAATTGGAGCCGATAGTCACATAGCCATTGCTTCTGGGGTCATGCTCACGCACCAGTCCCAGCAAAAGAGAAGTAATCTCCTGTCCCCTCTCACTCGCATGGGTATCATAGATTTCATTACCGATACTCCAGCCAATTAAGGAAGGATGATTTCTGTCACGGCGTACCCAGCTCGCCACATCCTTGTCCACCCACTCAGGGAAAAATCTGGCATAATCATAGGTCGTCTTAGGCATTTCCCACATATCAAAGCCCTCTGATAAAATCAAAAAGCCCATTTCATCAGCCAGTTCCATCAATTCTACCGCAGGCATATTATGACTGGTACGGATAGCATTCACGCCCATGGTTCTGAGCATTTTCAGCTTTCTCCTGATTGCAGTTTTATTTACCGCAGCCCCCAGAGAACCTAAATCATGATGTTCGCAACAACCGTGCAGTTTTACATGTCTGTCATTTAAGAAAAAGCCCTTGTCCGCAGTAAATTCCGCCTTTTTAAAACCAAAAATATTTTCTTCTTTATCAATTATTTCCCCGTTTCTTAAAAGCTCCGTCACGCAGGTATAACACTTGGGATTTTCAATATCCCAGAGCATAGGATCTTCCACCTGTAAGTAGTCAGTATTAACAGAATAAGCATTCCCTTCCTGCAAAATCACCTGTGGCATCCGGCTCTTATCAAATGCCGGACAGGAACGCTCTACCTGTGCAAGCACATTTTCGCCATCCATAATCCTATGACGCACAGAAAGTTCTGCTGCCGGTGTATCTTTAGGACGTGCAGCCTCTGTTGTTACAGTTACTTTGCCATTGGTATCTGCACTGATATAGATACCATCCGTTACCAAATGACACGCCGGATAAGTCTTTAACCACACCTTGCGGTAAATACCCGCACCGGAATACCATCTGGAATTGGGCTCCCTGTGATCCACCCTGACAGTAATGATATTTTCTCCCTCTTTAAGCAAATCCGTAATATCAAATTCAAAGGTGGAATAGCCATACTTCCATTCCCACGCCAAAGTACCGTTTACATAAACATAGCTGTCCATATATACGCCTTCAAAACGCAGGGCAACACGCTCTTCACTCTTTTTATAATCTAACGTTCTTCTGTACCACCCCGTAGAAGTCTCATACAGATTTTTCGTATCATAAATCAACCAGTCATGAGGAATATCCACTCTTACAAAATCCTTTGCCTGTGCATATTCTGTGCCTATGGGATTTTTAGAAAATTCCCAGTTGTCGCAAAATAAGGTTTTGATACTCATTCTAATGTCCTCCGCTCATTTCTATATCTGTTTTCCTGCATGTCGCAAACAACTTCCTTTGCAGACATACCCGTAGTTTCTTATACTTCCATAATTTGCTGAATTTTCGCTCTTTGAAGTTCTACGATTTCTTCATCTTTTTTACAGGTTCTGAATGGTGCCACAGGAATATCGTTTTTACCAAACAAAGTAACGTCCGCATAATTAGTCCACAAATATCTCACATATCGGGGATTTACAACTTCCGGTGCAGAAACAAAAATTCTGCTACCATCTATTTTCACCTCAGCCGCTACAAATTTCTTGTCATATCCCGCAATTTCAAAGCCTGTCGGTTCGCCCTTTACTTTAAAACCGTCTTCTGCATATTTGAAACAAAGTTCTATGGAATCCTCATGGTAAATGCTACTATCATAAATAGGACCGAATGCTTCTTTTTCCTCAATAGTCCCATAAACCTTTGCCAGTGCCTGAAGGGTCAGTCTTTCTCCTACGGTCAACTTATCCTTGGGATGAATCTCATTAAATTCTCCCCTGTCGATAATCACTGCAATACCTGTATTTTTAATAGTTTTGTATGTATCCATCTGTGCCTCACGAATAATGGGCCAATGCTTAAAGTCTTCATCATACTGATATCTGTGCATTGTCAGCTGTACCATCAAAAAAGGCATTTCCTCATCTAAGAAATCCTCTCTCCACTGGCGGATCATACGTGTAAACAGCTTGTAATACATTCTCGGTTTATGGTCGTCACTTTCTCCCTGATAGAACAAAAATCCTCTCATGGAATACGGACACACTCTCTGTAACATACATTCATAAAGACCTGACGGTCTGAACGGGTTTTTCACATTCATAGGACCGGGCCACTGACAGGGTCCAATCTTTGCCTCTACTTCTCCCCATGTAATATTCGGATTTTCTATGTAAAGTTGTCCGCACTTTTTATCCCACTCTGCGTGGAAAGCCTCATATTTATCATAGGCTTCTTCCTGCTCTTCTACGCTTAAGCCCTCACATGCCTTTTCAAATTCCTCTACATAAGTGGAAAGTTCTTTATCCTCCAACAAAGCCTCTCTGCTCATCCACGCTGACGCACTGGTTCCGCCCCAGTTACATCCAATCACACCTATGGTAACACCGCCCAAATCCCTGCTTAATTTTCTGGCAAAGTAATAACCTACCGCAGACCATGCACGTGCACTTTCTTCCCCGAATTCCTGCCAGCCGGAGCGTTCTTCCGCCTCATAAAAAGCCTGATTTTTATAGCCGTATTTCTGAGTATAATAAAATCTGACATTAGGATTTTTATCCTGTTTTAAGGTATCCAACCCGCCTGCACAATCCTTTAATTCCAGTTCCATATTGGACTGTCCGCCTGCAAGCCACACTTCTCCGATTGCCACATTTTTGTATTCTTTGCATGCAATCTGTTCACGCTCTTCTGTTTCCCTTCCTGCTTTAAAAGCCTCCACAATCAGAGTACAGTTATTTTCTGCCTGCTGAGGCGGCAGTATTGCCAACCATTTATCATTTTCTACAACAGTAGCTGCGGTTACCTTTTCACCATTCTCATGGACCAATGTAACTACAACTTCCGTTCCCGGCTCTCCTTCACCAAATACATGAATATTCTTTTCTCTCTGCAATACCATGTGATTGCTGAATACTTTCATTACACGAAATTCCAATGGTCTGTTATAATATTGTGACATTTCTATTCTCCACCTTTACTTTTCTTACTCACAGGCTATCTCTCCTGCTGCAGACACTTTCCATATCATCTTACTCTTTATTATAGTGTTTCTTATTATATAATCAATAGAATTATTAGACTTAAAATACGTCATATCCTGCACAAAACGGCTAATTCCTTCCGCTTTCTTACCTGTATTAAAATATGCGGTTTCGATATTCAACTTGTCAAGTGGTATGCCGGCACTGAAAAAAGCGGGCACTTGGGCAATATATGCCCCTATGTCCGCCTTCTTTTCCGACATATCAAAAGGGAGATTCTTTCCTCCTGTACACTCATTTCGGAATAAACTCGAGTTTCAAACGCATTCCCAGTCCTTCAGCCAGACGTTTTAACATTGCCAGACTGGGATTGCGCGTTCCGTTTTCAATTCTGCTGATATCCGCCTGTGTAATCCCGGTTCTCTCAGACAATTCCTTTTGTGTAAGATTCAATTGTTTCCTGACGGTAATCATCGCCTGAATAATATCAAATTCAGGTTCCAGTGCGTCGTATTCTGCTTTTATTTCAGGATTAGAAAGCATCTGTTTCTTAAACTCTTTATAATTTGTCATCTTCCATGTCTCCTTTCATAATCTGCCCTGAAAAGTTTTGCTCTTTCAATTTCTTTCAAGGGTGTTTTGTCTGTTTTCTTAACAAATCCATTGCTCAAAATTATTTTCTTACCATTTGTGAAAAAATATAACACTCGAGTAATGTCCGTTCCCTGTTTGGCACGTATCTCAAAAATGCCATCTACCAAGTATTCCGAATGTGGCATCCTCAACATAGGTCCATTCTTCTCCAATAAATCAACCACGCGAAGAATTTTAGCAACCATCTTGGCATCTAATGATTCCATAAACTCTCTGGCAGGTTCCGTACCATCTTCCTTGCAATAAAATTCAATTATGTAATTTTCCATTTCTTTTCTCCTTTATTATATGTCGCATAAGACATATTGTCAATAGTTACTTTAATTTTTTATCTTTCACCTTCTTCCTACTTTTCCAATCACCCCTTTCTTCGTATTTTTTTGTCAGGTTACCTTATGCACTTTAAATACTTTGAGTAAATTGGCGAATACGCCGGAATGTGCAGATTGCACGTTTCATTGATTACTCTTGATGAATTTATTGTATATGAATTAAACCGTCTTGTCAACATACATTGCTAAACATTACATTTCTCTACCTAAACAACATTAACATAATAAATGGGACTGTTGCAAAATAGCAGTTTCCGAATCGTTTGTAAAAAACTTCTGAAACCAGCTTATTTTGCAACAGCCCCATCATCTTTCCCATTTCCTTAAATTAAGGCTGTGCTAAAGTATCTTTCGGCTCTGTCAGCCAGAATTGTTACGATTACCTTATCTTCACCGTACTTCTTTGCCATCTGCTTGGCTGCCCATACGTTGGCTCCTGAAGAAGTACCTACCAGAAGTCCCTGTACGCTGGCCAGTTCTCTGGCCGTAGCAATCGCATCTTCATCCGTTACTTCTACAATATCGGTAATAATATTGGTATCCAAAACCTCCGGTATAAAACCATCCCCGATACCCTGTATCTGATGAAGTCCGGGCTCATCTCCCAATAATGCCGATACATTTTTAGGTTCTACCGCTACAATCTTACACTCCGGATTCTTTTCCAGTATATAAGAAGCAATTCCTTGTAAGGTGCCTCCACTACCGATACCCGATACGAATACATCAATCTTTTTACCAAGCTGCTCTACAATTTCCACTGCAGTAGTTTTATAATGTGCCGCCGGATTGGCAGGATTTTCAAACTGCTGGGGTACAAAATAATCATCTGAAGAAGCTGCTATTTCAACTGCCTTATCCACCGACCCGCCAATGCTCAATTCGGGGGGCGTCAGCACAAGTTCTGCTCCCAGTGCCTTAATAATCTTCTTGCGTTCATCACTCATATTTTCAGGCATTACAATAATTACTTTGTAACCTTTTCGAATACCGCACAGTGCCAGACCGATACCGGTATTCCCTGATGTGGGTTCGATAATAGTCATACCTGGTTTTAATTTACCGCTTTTCTCAGCTTCTTCCAGCATATTTAATGCAATTCTATCCTTAATACTTCCCCCGGGATTTAAAAATTCTGCCTTTGCAAAAATATTGCATCCCGTAGTTTCTTCCAAACTAAGTAAAGGGGTATTTCCTATTACTTCTAAAATATTTTTGTAGTACATGATGTTCCTCCAAACCCTAGTCATTCTTACGTGTTCTGGCAGTAATAATCCAAGGTGCAGGCTCCTGCTTAAATGTATTATTACTTCCCAGCTTGGATATGGCTACCTGAATGGTATCAATATCCGTCAGTCCCAAAGACTGTAATGTACCAGCAATATTTGCAGCCACCTTGAAATCCAGCGTATAAATAACAACATTAATATTGGGATTGATACCTACCAGATAAGAAAGTTCCTGCTCTGTACTGGCAGATGCCACCAAAAATACCAAGGACGGCACAGGACACTCCTTCATACTGTCAGCATCCACATGGTCAATAATTTTAATATTGTGCAAATCAAAATGTGCCACATTATCTTCTAAAGTTGTACGGTCTTGGCGACTGTATTCAACTGCAATCACAGAGCCTTCCGGTGCCATCAATGCCGCCTCAATGGCAATACTTTCCCCACCAATAACACAGATGTCATCCTGCGGTGCCAGCATCATTTTATTTAATATAATGGCTCGGATTTCACTGCCCACATATTGAATGGAGCCCCTCTGGAACATTTCGTTGCTCAGTCCGATTTTCGCAGTATTTCTGGCATTGGGATTGATAACCAGCATACCCGCAGATGCATTGATGCCCCTGTCTATCATATCTTTCACTTTTTGGTGAAGAATTTCTCCCGAAGGGTCTGAACCCTCATTGTACCAGACCTCGCATTCCCCCAGTCCTGCATTCCACAAACGATAGAAAATATCATCAATACCGGCATTGGTAAACACCATCGTAGTTTTATGTGCCTCTACGGTAGGAATGATATTTTTATTTTTTTTGGTAATATCAATAATCTTTACATGTTCCAAATCTAATGTAGTATTCTTGGCATAATACTGAAGCCATGATAAAATTACTTCATTTGTAAAAATTTGCTGTTCCATAGATAAATTACCTCCTTGATTATTCAGCCACTGTTCAGTGATATACAATATCCAACGCCGTTATTCCATCAACACGCCTATACCTGAAACTGTGCAATTCTCTGTTGTGCCAATTCAAGTCCCTGCACTGCCGCCTGTCTGTAATACTCATAAGCCATTCCCATATTTTGCGGTACATACTGTCCAAACTCATACATGATGCCAAGATTGTATGCCGCATGGATATCGCCGGTATCATACGCTTTCCTAAAATATGTAAATGCCTTTTCCAAATCAACCGCAGTGCCATAGCCTTCCTTATACATAATTCCTATGCGGTTATAAGCCCCGGTATATCCCATCTGTACAGCTTTTTCATACCAGAACAAAGCCTTTCCATAATTTTTTTCTACCTTTTCACCGGCATAATATAAATTTCCAAGATTATCCGCTGCATACAGAGAATCATATTCCACCGCTTTTTCATAATATGCTATCGCTTTAGAAATATCAGGGGCACAACCTTGTCCGTATTCATACATATAGCCGATGCGGTTGTAATAGCTCCCCGTATATCCCTGCTCTACTGACTTTTCGTACCAGTACAAAGCCTTATCATAATTTATCGCCAGCTTTTCTCCATTGTAATACAGTTCACCCAGATTGTATCCGGCATAAGGCGAACCATACTCCACTGCTTTCTCGTAATAGCTAACTGCCTTGGAAATGTCAGGAGTGCAGCCTTCTCCGTTTTCATACATATAACCGATTCTGTTATAATATGGCCCCGTATATCCCATCTGCACTGCTTTTTCATACCAAAAAAGAGCTTTTGCATAGTCTTTATCTACGTTTTCACCCGCATAGTATAAATCTCCCAGTGCATTGGCCGCCATCACATGACCATTCTCCACAGCCCTTTCAAAATATGCAATTGCTTTCAGATAATCCGGTGCTCCTCCTACTCCATCACAGTAAATATATCCTAAACTACATAGGGCATTCGGCTGGTTGTTTTCAGCAGCTTCCTTAAACAGGCTTATGGCCTTAATAAGATCCTGCTCAATACCATCACCGTCCCTATACATATTTGCCAGATTATTTCTGGAACCGTCAGCACCAAGTTCTATGGCTTTTTCGTAATAGTACTTTGCCTTAAAAGCATTTTTCTCAACATACACACCATTCTGGTACATATACCCTAATATGTGTAAGGATTCCATATCCCCTTGTTCTGCCAGTTTTACCAAATCCTCATAACAGGCTTCGTACTGCCCATTGTTAAAAAGGTCATACACCTTTTCTTTATCTTCCACATCTGCCCGAAAGGTAATTTCTTTTTTCTCCTGTACTACTTTTTTACCTTTCAGTGCTGCAAAACGTTGTTCAAACGAATTATCCGATGCCATTGCAAAACCTCCTTCAGTCTCTATACTATAGTCAAATCCGGCTTTTTAATCATCGTCAATTCTTCGTCCGACAATATCTTACCGCTTTTTATTTCCTGCACAACTCTGGCTTCCATATTTCTTTGAACAGCTTCAATCACGTTACGTACGCCTCTTGCATTACCGAAGTTACTCTTCTCAGCTTTTCTCTTCTCAATCAGCCTGCGCACGTCCTCCTCAACACCTTCTTCAATCCGAACGCCTTCTTTGTTCCATGTCTTAAGCATGGAAAAGAATATGTCTACCAGTTCATCCGTACTATAATCTTCAAAATAAACATGATTGGGAAACCGGCTTTCCAATCCCTGATTAATTTCCATGAGTTTATCTAGGTCGTCTCCGTATCCTGCCATAATCACAATCAGATTATCTCTTCTGTTTTCCAAATCCGCCACCAGCGAATTTAAGGCCTCCATTCCAAAGGAATCATGTTCTGAATTCACCAAATCATAGGCCTCATCAATAAACAAAATGCCACCCTCAGCTTTATCAATAACCTTTAAAGTCTTTTGTGCCGATTCTCCCTGATACCGCCCTACCAAATCTGCACGTTTTACCTCATACAAAGTATTCTTCTTGAGTATACCGAGTTTTTGATAAATTTGGGCAATAATTCTTGCCATAGTGGTTTTACCGGTACCCGCATTTCCTTTAAACAACATATGCATGGTTCCCTGCTTATCAGAATAATGTAACCCTCTTTCCTGCATCAGTTTCTGGTAGCTTAAACGATTAATCTGATTTATTACTACCTGCTTTGCCTCCTGTAATCCCGGCATAGCATTTAAATCCTGAAGCAACTCATCCAAAGTTTTCTCACCCGGCATTTTCCGGCTAAGAATTGCCTGTATATCTTCTCTTCGTATACAGTCAAATACCTCTTTGGTAATATTAGTCAAATCCTTTTCTTTACTGATTATTTTCTGGATACGGTTACTCTGTTCGGCCAGAACACTTTCGTAAACGTTGCGCACGCCTCTCGCATTGCCAAAATCCGGAACCTTGGACTTCTCGTTAATCAACTGTTTTACCAGTTCCTCCGTTCCCTCTTCCAGTTTTTTACCGCTCTTTTTTACCATTCCGTAAAAAATGGAAACCATTTCTTCCTGTGTATAATCCTCAAATTCTACTCTTACATTAAACCTGCTTCTAAGCCCCTCATTCTTATCCAGGAATTGGTCCATCGGATCTGAATAACCCGCTAAAATAACCATTGTATCATTTCGGTGATTTTCAATCTGCGGTGTCAGTTCATCTACTGCTTCCTGACCAAAAGTGTCGCCGTCATCCCTGCAAATAGAATAAGCTTCATCAATAAACAGCACTCCGCCTTCTGCTTCCAGAAAGCGCTTCTGCACCAGTTCAGCAGTATGTCCCTGATAGCGTCCTACAATTCCGCTTCTGGTACATTCAATCGTATGATGTCCACGAGCCAGCACACCAAGCTGTTGATATATTTTACCTATCATTCGTGCAACGGTTGTCTTACCTGTACCGGGATTGCCGGTAAATAACAGGTGCATACTTCCCACTTCCGTCACGCTCTCCGCATTACTTTCTCTTGCCAGTTTATTATTTTTCACCCGGCTGACCATGTCGTGAACAACCTTCTTCACATTTTCCAATCCGGTCATTCCATCCAGTTCAGCCAGCAGTTCTTCCAGCGTTTCCTCCTGGAACTCGGTTTCAAAATCCTCTGTTTTAAGCTCTGCCAGTGCCATTTCATCTTTCTGTTCTACACTATAATACCGCTCTGCCATCTTCTTAACAGCTTCATCTATGTAACGCTTAATTGAAATTGCATTCAAAAATGACTCACTGCGATAATTCTGATCCAGTTTATAAAACAGAGTCTTCTCTGCTTCTTCCTGTAACAACAATCCTTTTTCATAGGCTATCTTTTCTGCAATTTTAAGCAAAGACTGTATAGAATAAGGCTCTATTTCTATTACTTCGTAAAAATTATCCACAAAATCTGTATCAATTGACTGTATAAAGCTGTATGCATCCTGATCCATGGTAAAAATAATGGATAACACATCTTTCTTTTTTTGCAACACCTTATCAAGGCATACACAGATGCGACGCCCTTTTACTTTATCGTAGTCAAGATCCAATACTACATTCTGAAAGTTCTCTATAACAATAGTATTTCCGTTTCTTTTATTAAAAAGAGACTCTATTCCTTCTTCTCCATTTGCATAAAAAGCCTCTGTAATCTCTCTCGCATTCAAATGGATGGACTCTTCACTTTCCCGAATCCCAAAATCATGAAGTAATCTGGCAATAATATCACCAATCATGGTTTTTCCGCTACCTCTGGAACCAACGATTGCAAAATGGCTTCCTTCTAAAAGGGGAATATGGATATCGGCATTTTCTCTCTCTTTCTGCAAGCATAAAATATTATATAAACTCCAAAGCTTATCCACAACATAGTCCAAACCATATGTATCTTCAAAATACTTTTCTTTTAAATCCAGCTTCATCTTTTTTTCCAGTTCCATTTGTATACGCTCCCTTTTTTACGCTAATGTGACAAAATCCTCTACTAAAAATTATACTCTCTGCAACCATTTCGGTCAATAAAAATCCCTTCTTGTATAACCAATAACAACTCTATTTCTTTCCATAAATTTTTATATTATAAAAGGCACAGGTACATGCCCTATGCCTTTTGATTTTAACAACTTCAATATTTTTATTAACTAAATACTATACAGTAACTGATTTACCTTATGAAAAATCAAATACATTGTATTCTTCACCAGTCTTACTGTCAATTACACGGATTTCATTATTGCCGTCATACAGTTCAATGAAAATCATTCCCTGCTTTACTTCAAAGTAGTAGAAGCTGTCATAGCTGATAACTTCATTGGGAATTTCCATCACATCGGTGGTCAGATATTCTTCAATACCCAGCATATGAATTTCTGTTCCGTTCATATCGGAATAATACAGGTATCCGTCTTCAAAATAAATATCCTGGTGAACATCAAACTCCTGCAAATCAGTTGCTACAACTTCATATTCAGAGCCATCCTCAGTTGTAATATACATGCAACTGTCATCACCGATAAATGAGAGATATGTATCACCTGCCACATCAAATGCAGTCATACACTTTGTACCACCCAAACCGTAATCGGAAAGGCTGAACAGGTACTCTTTGTCACTTCCATCCACGCTCATCTTATAAATGCAGCCGTCGTTCAGACATTCGTAATATACATAACCATCAAGAATATTGTAATAGTTTAATGCATGTCTGTCAGGGTCTACACAGTAATAATCTCCTGTATCCAATTCATAACACCAGAAGGAATACTCATCATCATAGTTATCAAAATAAATATTTCCGTCAACATAGCAGAATGCCAGTACCTGTGTACCGTCAAGCAATAACTCAGGAGTTGCCCCCTCTGCTATATCACACTTCCAAAGGCCTGCAGTCTCTGTCATTTCATCGAAAACAGAATAATATACTTCATCACCAATTACCATGAAATATCTTACGTCCTGATCAGATAAAACAATGAATTTCTCTGTATCTGTATAAACTAAAGAGTTAGGTTCCCACTGACTGCTATGTATAACCAGATATTCTACTGCTTCATTGGTATATGCAGTAAAACTTGCCATACCGTCCTCAACACCTCCTGATATCACAACAGGTTCCGGTGTCTCTTCAATCGGTTCCGGTGTAGGCTCCTCTGTTACTTCAGGTTCCGGTGTGGGTTCCTCTGTCACTTCAGGTTCCGGTGTCTCTTCAACTGGTTCCGGTGTTTCCTCAGGTTCTTCTGTTGTTTCTGTTATGGCAGCTGCATCTCTGTCGTTGTCTTTATCCTTATTCCCACCTATAAATAACACTGCCAGAATAACGCCCAGTATAACAATGACTCCTGCAATAATGCTGGCAATAATCACTCCTGCCTTGCTCTTCTTCTGAGGTGCATTATTCATGGGATACTGCATGTTGGGCTGCTGTGCGTACTGCATATTAGATTGCTGTGCATACTGCGCATTGGGCTGCTGTGTATACTGCATATTAGGTTGCTGTGCATACTGCGCATTAGGCTGCTGTGCATACTGTGCATTGGGCTGCTGTGCATACTGTGCATTAGGTTGCTGTGTATACTGTGCATTAGGTTGCTGTGTATACTGTGCATTAGGTTGCTGTGTATACTGTGCATTAGGTTGCTGTGTATACTGCACATTGGGATCATTCATTGGCATACCATTCTGCTGTCCGCCAAACTGATTGTTTTGTGAATCCATTTTTCCTCCCTCACAGACACCGGTTCATTTGTCCTTTCGACATCGGCTCTGTTACTTTATTATTTTTCTACATAATAACACAATAAATTTGCTTTATCAACCCTCTACGTATTGTTCAACACTTTCTGGAAATCCCCGCTAAGAGACCATAACGTTAATTGCATATCCTTAAAGCTCTCCTGTTTTGCAACATGAATCACATCATCTTGATTTAAATGTCCCAGCAGCAGGGGCGACTCCGGGTTATGATTCTTCATATTTTCCATCACAGTCTTTACATCATAATTTGCATAACAATATCGGCAAAGATGTCCACATGTATTATAGGCGCCGATATCACACCCCAACAAACAGCCACATTCCTTTCTTGCACCTTTTACCTTAGGCACATTTAAGGAACAACCTATCGCTCTTTCTGCCACGGAAACCGTCATGCATCCGCTGCAGTCTACCCCGTATGCTTCTAGCTCTGTGCCTTCTGCACAAGATTTAATGACCATACCGTATTTGTTGCCGATACGTACAAATTCTTTTGCCAGCTCAATGCGTTCCACTTTTTTGACTTCCCGTACTTCCGGGAAATTACGCAATACCTTTTGATACAAATCAATAAAACTAATAACACAGGTATGGGTATATCCGGACAAAGTACTTGCCATTTTTTCAAAATCTTCTATATGTTTCCGTACCGTATAGATATCGGAAACAAAAATCGGGTCATAGCGCCAACCGATGGAATCGACACCAACCTTCCCTGAAAGTGCTTTAAAGGCTTCCATAACACTTTCTTTTTCCGGTACTTTTGGCTCAATTTCCTTTCCATAAGGAGTAATGGTAACAAACCAATACTGCCCATATTCCTTTAACAAATCCATATAAGGCAAAAAGGAAGCCGGATTTTTGGTACAAAAAGAAATCAAATCCACCACATCCGGTGAAATATTATATTTGGTTACCTGAATAGGATTATATGGGTTTCGAACCATCACATAACCTTCTTTGAGACGATTCGCAAACCACTCTGCATAAAAAGCCGGAATATCTGTCCGCAGACCTGTATGGAGTATCATAAGTATTCCCTTTCTTTTTTATAATAGCATATAAGGATAAGGAAAATCCCCTTCCCGGCAATTACATGTCTGTCGAAAAGGGGATTGATTACTTCACACTATTTTCAATTACAGTGTTATAATATCTTACTTATTATTCAGTGCTGCCTGTGCTGCTGCCAGACGTGCGATAGGCACGCGGAAAGGAGAACAGGAAACGTAGTTAAGACCTACTTTGTGGCAGAATTCTACGGAAGAGGGATCTCCACCGTGCTCACCACAGATACCTAACTTGATGTCAGGACGGGTAGCACGACCCTTTTCAGCTGCCATCTTAACTAACTGACCAACACCGGTCTGATCCAGTCTTGCGAAAGGATCGGATTCGTAAATCTTAGCCTGATAGTAAGAATCTAAGAACTTACCAGCGTCATCACGGGAGAAACCGAATGTCATCTGGGTTAAGTCGTTGGTACCGAAGGAGAAGAATTCAGCTTCTTCTGCGATAGCATCTGCAGTCAGCGCTGCACGAGGAATTTCGATCATGGTACCGATGTGGTAAACGATATCGGAATTCTTTTCAGCCTTAACAGCTTCTGCAACTTCTACAACTACATCCTTAACATACTTAAGCTCTTTGATTTCGCCTACGAGAGGAATCATGATTTCAGGAACTACATCGTAACCCTTTTCATTCTTCACTTCGATAGCTGCTTCCATAACTGCTCTGGTCTGCATCTTAGCAATTTCAGGATAGGTAACTGCAAGACGGCATCCACGATGACCCATCATAGGGTTGAATTCGTGAAGAGCATCACATTTAGCCTTAACGTCAGCAACGGTCAGACCCATATCATCTGCCAATGCCTTGATATCAGCTTCTTCAGTAGGAACGAACTCGTGAAGAGGCGGATCTAAATAACGAACAGTCATAGGCTTGCCTTCCAGTGCTTCATACATAGCCTTGAAGTCTGCCTTCTGGAATTCGCCGATAGCCTTTAATGCTTCTTCTCTAGCTTCTACGGAATCAGAAAGGATCATCTTTCTGAACTTAGGAATTCTGTCTTCACCGAAGAACATATGCTCTGTACGGCAGAGACCGATACCTTCTGCACCAAGCTTAACAGCGTTGATGGTATCTGCGGGAGTATCTGCGTTAGTACGAACCTTCAGAGTTCTGAACTGGTCTGCCCAAGCCATGATACGTCCGAAGTTTCCGCCTACGGAAGCTTCTACAGTCTTGATGTCGCCCTTGTAAATCTTACCGGTAGTACCATCTAAGGAGATGTAATCACCTTCATGGAATTCATAACCGCCAAGAGTAAATACCTTAGCTTCTTCGTCGATCTTGATTTCGCCACAACCGGATACACAGCAAGTACCCATACCACGAGCAACTACTGCTGCGTGAGAGGTCATACCACCACGAACGGTCAGGATACCTTCAGCTGCATGCATACCTTCGATATCTTCAGGAGAGGTTTCCAGACGAACAAGGATTACTCTTTCGCCACGGCCACCCTTACCAGCTGCCTTAGCTTCATCAGCGGTGAAGTAAACCTTACCAGCTGCTGCACCGGGAGATGCAGGAAGTGCGGAACCGATAACTTCGCCAGCCTTTAATGCTGCTGCGTCGAAGGTAGGATGTAATAACTGATCTAAGGACTTAGCTTCGATACGAAGAACTGCTTCTTCAGGAGTGATCTTTCCTTCATCTACTAAGTCACATGCAATATTGATAGCTGCAGGAGCGGTTCTCTTACCATTTCTGGTCTGTAAGAAGTACAGTTTGCCTTCTTCAATAGTGAATTCCATATCCTGCATATCACGATAGTGATTTTCAAGTTTGTTAGCGATTGCCATGAATTCTTCATAACATTCAGGCAGATCTTCTGCCAGTTTGGAAATAGGCTGAGGTGTACGAACACCAGCAACTACGTCTTCACCCTGAGCGTTGATCAGGTATTCACCGTAGATACCCTTTTCACCGGTAGAAGGATTACGGGTAAATGCTACACCGGTACCGGAGGTTTCACCCTTGTTACCGAATACCATGCACTGTACGTTAACAGCGGTACCCCAGTCGCCGGGGATATCATTCATACGTCTGTAAACGATAGCACGAGGGTTGTCCCAAGAACGGAATACAGCCTTAACTGCGCCCATTAACTGCTCCTTAGGATCCTGAGGGAATTCCTCACCCTTCATAGCTTCTTTATAAACAGCTTTGAATCTGTTTGCTAATTCCTTTAAATCATCAGCATCCAGTTCGGTGTCGTATACAACACCCTTTTCTTCTTTCATCTCATCGATGATCTTCTCAAAAAAGGACTTCGGAACTTCCATAACTACGTCAGAATACATCTGAATGAAACGACGATAGGAGTCATATGCGAATCTGGGATTACCAGTCTTCTTTGCGAAGCCTTCTACAGCTACATCGTTCAGACCCAGGTTTAAGATGGTATCCATCATACCAGGCATGGATGCTCTCGCACCGGAACGAACAGAAACCAATAAAGGATCTTCGGTATCACCGAACTTCTTGCCCATAAGAGCTTCTAAGTCAGCGATGTTTGCGAAAATCTGTTCCTGAATTTCTGCAGAAATTGTCTTGCCCTGCTTGTAATAATCAGTACAAGCTTCGGTAGTTACAGTAAAGCCCTGCGGAATGGGAAGACCTAAGTTGGTCATTTCAGCAAGGTTTGCACCCTTACCACCAAGCAGGTTTCTCATGTCGGCATTGCCTTCTTTGAATTTGTACACCCATTTGTTCATGTGTCTTGTCTCCCTTTTCATAGATTTTATGAAACTTTGAACCCCGGTATGGAAGCCTTTAGCTTCCTCCCATATACATCGGTAGAAACCACCCCATGGTCCCTACACTAATTCCCAATCATTATACTAATTTGATAAAAAAATATCAAGCAATTTAATTCATTTCTTCTAAAAGGAAAGAACTTTCGTCTATTCTACCCAAAACTTCCTATTCTCTTTCATGCATTTTAACCAAATTTGTAAGCAGTTACATATTTTTGATACTTCTAGTTTGCTCTTTTCAGAAAAAAGTTTCTGCTATATACACTTTTACAAACCAGCGACCGGATTCCGAACACACTGTCAGATAGAGTAAGTTGCATTTTGGGCATATACAACATATTTTTGCATGGTGATGCCCAAAACCAATGAATTTTTACGGTTATTTTGATAGTTTTGGGCATAGAAGGCTAAAAAAGTGGTGCTAGTGCCCATATTTTAGCACTTTGTTGCAATTTTGTGGGCACTAAACAGAAAAAAACATCCCATAATGCCCAAAACAACATGTTTTCAATGTATAATTCAATTTTTTTGGGCATTGGAGCAGAAAAAGATCCATTTATGCCCATTTTGAAAAAAGCATTCACCAGAAATCTATGCTCAAAAAAAACTGTATCCTGCAAGCTTCCGTATTTGTTTACGACTGCTTTGCAGGATACAGTAAAGCCCCCGGTTCAAAATGTCGGCTTCATAAGCATTTCCGTACCATATTCCACCGACGGTCCCCTATTATCTGAACCGGTTGGAAAATGAAAAGTTTTCGGCACGGGGTTAATACTTTTTATACTATGTACGTTCATTCTGAATTCCTAAATTCAAGCGCTTACAAGGGAACCGTGTTCCGAACTCTTTTTCATTTTCAGATTAATACTACGGCCTTTTCACACATCTTTCCATAACAAAAGTGGCACATTTTGCTTCAAAAAAAAAGTGTGCCAGTTCTGTTATGGTTACTTCTTACTTCTCCTTATAAAATCTACTCAACTTATTAAAACTTCAAAAGAAAAAGGAGAACTTTATCATGAAAAAAATCAAAAAATTTATTGCTGTTGTTGCCATTTGTCTTTTAGCTGCTCAGGCTGTTGCTACCGTAGCACCTGCTGCTGATAGTGAAGTTACTATGATGGCGAGATCTGATATTAAACAAAAACCTTATGGAATTTAATTCAAATACAAATTATGTATATGTTCTTTTAAAAACTCTTGGACTGATTCTATTCCAAGGATACAATTTAACGCATAGGAAGCCTTCACATATGGAAGGCTTTCTTTTTTAGTATATTGTCCAGTCTTCCACATTTGCTCCATATCCCAACCACAATCATACAATGCTGTACTTAGTATAACGCCTCTTCCTGCTTGTACTCCTAATCTAATTCCCTTGTCCGCTATTTCTATCGCCTCTTTATATCTTCCACAATTCCCAAGTAAATTTCCCAAATTTCTCATCGTTAATTCATATCCTACTACATAATGTTCCAAAGCAAACGGCTTGTTTTCATACTGCCTTCGAATAATTTGTAACAATTCTATCATTTCTTCTGCTTTTCCAGTAGCTTCACAAGAATAAGAAAGCATATTAATTATGTTTACTTCCAATCTGGAAAAGCTCCACTCTGCCAATTTCTCCAAATCAACCTGCGGTAATGTCATATATAGTGCCTCTTCCTGCATTGCTGTATGTTCCTCTGCCGTTATTTTTTCCTGGTCATATAACGCAATTGCTTTTACATTCAACAAATATTGCCTTGCGAACTTTCCTGCATGCTTCATTTTCTGTTCCAGTTCCGCAATCAAAGGTTCTGCTTCTTCACCCTTAGTATGACTTAACAGAATACCAATCCTCATCGCTAACTCCATCAACTCCGGCTGTTCCATCTGCACCACGTTTTCAAACCGGCTTCCGGTCATGCCGACCCGTTCCAGCAGTTTTCTGTATATCTCACGTTTGGGTGCTACCTTGCAACACTCGATTCGGGAAATTGACACTGGATCGCAGATACCCTCCGACAACTCTTCCTGCGAAAGTCCCAATACCTTCCTTCTGGCACGAATCAGATTCCCTCCCAATTCCACCTCTGCCATACCAAAGGGAATACTCCACGTCCAAGGTTCTTCTTCCACTTCATAACGCTTATACAGCCACTTAAGGGAAGCAATGATTTCTTCCAGTTCCAATTTTTCTTCCGCTTCCAATTCTTTATACGTACAAAGAATTTCCAGAAACTGCCGTAAATAAAATAACCTTCCTCTGACCTTTAGCAGTTCTATTGCTTTTTCTGCCAAGGCTACTGCCTCAGCCACTTGTTTCTGCTCCAAATATATTTTTGCAAGCCTGTATGCTATCTGGGGATACAGTTTTACCCGGTCTTCTTCATCGGAAGATATTTCCAGATAACGAAGCAGTTTTTTATATCCTTCTGCCGCTTCTTTTATTTTCTCCTGCTCCTCTAATATACGGTAATGCATCATTACCAGAACAAATTCCGTCAAAGTCAGGTGTTTATTTTCCGCATGCATATCCGGAATTTTTTCCATAGCCGTACCTGTCATGGTAATTCTCCACGCTTCCCTGAGCCGGCTTTGCATTTCTGCTTTATTACCATTATTTTTCCACGAAAGCATCACCTTTAAAAGCAAAAGTAACTGGCGGTGCAATTTACAATGGTTTTCCGTCATCTCATGGTATTGCTCCATAAGCGGTGCCGCTCTTTCTTCATCTCCGGCATCCACTGCTGAAATTAACTTTTCTCTTAAAAGCAGCCAGTCCTGCTCTTCCGTGTTAATCATATATACAAATTTGTCAGCAGACACGCCTGCTCTTTGCAATAGGGCATCTGTCAATATCTTCTCGCAGTTTCGGGAACCGTTTTCTACACGTACTAAAAAGCTCCGTGAGCACAATCCCGCGCAAAGCTCTTCCATCTGTAGTCCCGCTCTTGTTCTTTCGTACCCTATCAATTTTCCAATATGGTTATTTTTTCTCATAATTTCTTCTCCGGTTGTGTTTGCCGGAATTCACGCTACCTGTATTCCTTAGTCTCTTTATCTGTCATTTGGTACAAAACTGTCAAAAATAAACAAATCGAAATCCTGTTTTCTTGCCCCCAGTTCTGCTTCGCTCCTAATCGTCCATGCCACTGCCGTACAACGATATAAATGCCTGCACAGTCGTCGTGACACCCCCTTATAATCACCATGATTGTATGCTATAAAATCCGGTTTGGTTAAAAAATTAAACAGCAGGTGCCCTAATGCAAAATACAATAAAGGTGAATATTCCTTTTCTTCCGACTTCAAAAAATTCATTGCCAGTTGTCCACGCATAATTTCTTTCCGGTTGCGTCTGTACCAGAAAAGTGCCAATGGGTTAAAGGACTCTATACAGTATACACCTTTATATTCTGCCAGTAACTTATCTGCAATTGCACATACCTCTGTCTGCATTGCTGGCAGTTTATATTCGATTATCAACGGTACTCTGCCGTCTGCCAGTTGTAAAAAATCTGCCAGTTTGGGTATTTTCTGCTCTGAGCCGCACAAAGAAAACTGCTGCAGTTCTTCATAAGTATATTCTGCCACTTTTCCCTCTACACCACAAACTCTCTGCAACGTAAAATCATGAAAAATAACCGGTATTTTATCTTTGGTAAGTTGTACATCCAATTCAATACCATAACCTGCTTCTATTGCTTTTTCAAATGCCGCCATGGAATTTTCTGGTGCTTCTGATGCATTGTCATGGAGACCTCTGTGGGCATACAATATCCCTTCAAAAAAGGGCTTTTTATCCGGTCTTTTATACATTCTGGGCATAATTAACAACAGATATAATACTACACATGCAAGCAAAATACTTATGATTACAACAATTGCGGTCTTCATTTTCTAGTCCTCTACATCAAAATTTTCCAAAATACTATCTTTCTTTACCGGCTTTACATCCCCATGCTTTACTTGTGACATTGTAAAGAACGCCAACATGGAAAAAATGAAAGCATAGGGAAATAATGTTGCATAAGAGACATTTTCCAACAATGCTCCTGACAAAACAGGAGTAATAATCTGTGCAGCCATAGAAAACGTATAATAGGTTCCGGTAAATTTACCTATATCCGCCCCTTTTCCCATAGCTACTACCATCGGATAAGAATTCACATTGATAGCTGCCCATGCCACACCGATTAACGCGAATGCAATATTGATAAGCCCGGTGTACTCTGTTACAAAAACAGCTACCAGATAACAGGCTGCCATTAAAAGCACACCGCCCATAATAATTTTCTTCCTGCCAAATCTCGCAGTAATAAGTCCAATGGGAATATAACTGATAATGGCTGCCACAGTTGCCACCATAAGACAATCTGCAAAACCGCCCCCTTCCAGTTTCCACACCTCTACCGTATATCTGGAAAATGCAGTAGTCACTGCATTGTATGCCGCATACCAGAAGAACACCGATGCCAGCATAAAAAACATACTTTTTTTCACTTCCGGTGCCAGAACGGTCGCTGCTTTCTGCGATGCTTCTGCTTTGTCTGCATCTGCTTTCTCAGCAGCTTCCTTTAGTGCCTCCAACTTTGCTTCTTCAGGATTTTCCTTTGCCCATACAGCTTCCTCTTCTTTCACTATGGCTGCAATCTTTTTTTCACGTACCGTCAATACTAAAATAATAATTGCTATTGCCATCAACAATGCCACTCCCGTAAAAAGCGGCATATAATCGGGACGAAGTCCCTTTCCGACTAATAATTTAATCAATATCAGAGAACTTACACCACCTACTGCTCCCAGCAGATTAATCACTGCATTACCTTTACTGCGAAGTCTGTTGGGTGTCAAATCGGGCATCAATGCCACTGCCGGCGAACGGTACAGACCCATAGCCACCAGTGCCCCAAACAAAGCCCCCACAAACAACGGCAGATTTACCGCTTTATCTGCTACCGGCAAAATCAGCATAAAAATAACACTTAATGTTGTGCCTACTATAATAAAGGGCATTCTTTTCCCCAGCCGCGTATCCACCTTATCTGATAAAGTTCCGAATACAGGAAGCAGAAAAACCGCCAACACATTGTCCAATGCCATCACGATACCCGTAACGGTTTCTCCCAAGCCAAAAGTATTCTGTAATATTAAAGGAATAATATTGTCATACAACTGCCAGAAACTACTAATAGACAAAAACGCCAGTCCGATAAAAAATGTACGCTTATAATTTAATTTTTTTCCCATATGCTCTACCCTTCCGTATCCTTTATACTATATTTACATTCCTAATATGCTTTACTTCATACTCTGATATATCAAAATTTATTTACTTATTTTTTCCATTTTATCATTGGCTGTAAACAAGTTCAACGTATTTCCCTTCACATTTTTGTAACAAATCCAAAAAACAACTTGAAAAAGTAGCGTTTTCATGTAAAAATAAGAAACGATAGCCACTTGATGACAATATTAGAAAAAGAAAGGTTTTTTATTATGATAAGTGCAAATAATGTCACCTTACGAATCGGAAAAAAAGCGTTATTCGAAGACGTTAACATTAAGTTTACCGAGGGCAACTGTTACGGACTTATCGGTGCTAACGGTGCCGGTAAATCTACTTTCTTAAAGATTTTATCCGGTCAGTTAGATACTACCAACGGTGAAATTTTTATCACCCCCGGTCAGCGTCTCTCCGTTTTGGAGCAGGACCACTTTAAATATGACGATTATACCGTACTGGATTTAGTTATTATGGGTAATGAGCGTCTTTACCAGATTATGAAGGAAAAAGATGCAATTTATGCAAAGGAAGATTTCACTGACGAAGATGGTATCCGTGCCAGCGAACTGGAAGCGGAATTTGCTGAAATGGACGGTTGGGAAGCAGAATCCAATGCCGCTTCTCTCTTAAACGGTCTGGGTATTGATACTTCCTTACATTATTCTTTGATGAAGGATTTAAACGGTAATGAAAAGGTAAAAATCCTGTTGGCAAAAGCACTGTTCGGTAATCCCGACATCCTGCTTTTGGACGAGCCTACCAACCACTTGGATTTAGATGCTATTGCATGGCTTGAGGATTTCTTAATTGACTTTGAAAATACGGTTATCGTAGTTTCCCATGACCGTTATTTCTTAAATAAAGTCTGCACCCATATTGCAGATATTGACTACGGTAAGATTCAGCTTTATGCAGGTAACTACGACTTCTGGTACGAATCCAGCCAGTTGTTAATCAAGCAGATGAAGGAAGCCAACAAAAAGAAAGAAGAAAAGATTAAGGAATTGCAGGAGTTTATCTCCCGTTTCTCCGCAAATGCTTCCAAGTCCAAACAGGCTACTGCAAGAAAACGTGCTCTGGAAAAAATTGAACTGGATGAGATTCGTCCCTCCAGCAGAAAATATCCTTATATTGACTTCCGCCCGGAACGTGAAATCGGTAACGAAGTGCTGATGGTAGAACATCTTTCCAAGACCATTAACGGTGAAAAGGTATTAAACGATATTTCCTTTATCGTAGGGCATGATGATAAAATTGCTTTTGTAGGCGGTAACGAACTGGCTAAGACCACTCTTTTCCAGATTCTGGCAGGAGAAATGGAGCCCGACGAAGGTAGCTACAAATGGGGTGTTACCACTTCCCAGGCTTACTTCCCCAAGGACAACACCGAAGAGTTCGACAATGACTTAACTATCGCAGACTGGCTGACAGGCTACTCTCCCGTTAAAGATGTTACTTATGTACGTGGTTTCTTAGGACGTATGCTCTTTGCCGGTGAAGACGGTGTAAAGAAAGTCCGTGTCCTTTCCGGTGGTGAAAAGGTACGTTGCTTACTTTCCAAGATGATGATTAGTGCAGCTAACTGTCTGATTTTAGATGAGCCGACCAACCATTTAGACATGGAATCCATTACTGCATTAAACAACGGTTTGATTAAGTTTGGCGGTGTTGCATTGTTTGCATGTCATGACCATCAGTTTGTACAGACCACTGCAAACCGTATTATGGAAATTTTACCTAACGGTACTCTGATTGACAAAATCACTACCTACGATGAATATCTGGCAAGTGATGAAATGGCAAGAAAACGTACTGTTTATACTAAGACAACTGCTGACGAAGATTAATTTTTAAGAGGCTGTTATAAAATCATTGTTGAGAAATTCTTGTTGTAAAAAGTTTCTTTGCAGACACGCTTGCGCTCGTACCGAACGTAACAGTACTAAGCATTTTCCGGCACTGCGTTTGGAAAATGCAAGTGCTGACGTTCGCTAAAGGTCTGCGCAGAAAGCTTTTTACAACAGGCATTCTAACAAAAGATTTTATAACAGGCTCTTTTTGGTAGGAGAGAAATTTTATGATTGATTTGCATGTACATTCTAATTGTTCGGATGGGTCGTTTACACCGAGGGAATTGGTGGAATATGCGTTGAACCATGATATTACGGCGTTTGCTCTGACGGATCATGATACGGTGGCAGGTTTAGATGAGGCGATTGCCTGTGCAAGGGAATTGTCAGGGAAAGTGTGTGAACAGAATCCGGAGGGTAAGACCGTAGAGGTTGTACCGGGGATTGAATTTTCCACGGAATATGAAGGCCGGGATGTGCACATTGTAGGATTGTTTATTGATTACAAAAGTGAAGTTTTTAGGAAACATATTTCTGACTTTGTAGCCTCCAGGGAAAACCGTAACGAAAAGATGTGTGCCCTGTTAAGAGAACATGGTGTGGATATTACTTACGAACAGTTAAAGGCTGCTTTTCCGGGAGCTGTCATTACCCGTGCCCACTATGCCAGATTCCTTTTAGAAAACGGTTATGTAAAAAGCATGAATGAGGCATTTGACCGTTATGTGGGCGACCATGCCCCCTGCTTTATCCCCCGGGAAAAGGTAACGCCTTTGCAGGCAGTGGATTTAATCCTTGCGGCAGGTGGTGTCCCTGTATTGGCACATCCTGTTTTATACGGTATGAGCAGTGCACGATTAGAAAAACTGGTATCTGTTCTGACCGATGCCGGACTGGTGGCATTGGAAGCAATCTACTCTTCCTATACCAATGCGGACACGCAGGGAATGCAGACTCTTGCACGCAGATATGGTCTGCTTATCAGCGGCGGTTCTGATTTCCACGGCAGCAACAAACCTGGGCTTTCATTTGGCACAGGCTACGGTAGTCTTTATCTGCATGAAAGTATTTTAGAGGCGCTTCGAAATGCCGCCGGTAAATAAGGCACCTAAAACAAAAAAGGATGGATTATATATACGGCAAAGGACGCGTTCTCACTCATACCCAACGTAGCAGTACTAAGCTCGAAAATAAATTTTCTCGCTAAGTGCTGACGTTGGCTAAAGGTCCCTTGTCGTATATATAATCCATCCTTTAAAACTTTGGTACTTATTTACTGACCGCATTTCGAAGTGCTTCTAAACTGCTTTCATACAACATTACCCTTCCACAATCAGATACCTGCCGTCACCCACATCAAATACTTCTGATGCTTCCAGTATTTCGTCGCCTACGGCGCCATCCATGTCTACGCCTTCTTCTTCAAAATATTCGATGACTTCTTCAACAGAATTTACTACCACTGCCATACATTCTTCCAAAAATGCCTCTGCGTCTTCCAGATTGGACGCTACATCCTCGGGGAATAACTGTGACTGGTTTTTGAGAAAACATTTTAATACTACATCATCAAATTCATGCATATTTACTTACCATACCTTTCTATAAATAATCTATTAATTGTAACGGGTTTTCTATGATTGCATCAGCCCCGTTTTCTATCAGTTCTTCTTTTTGCCTGAAGCCCCATAATGCACCTATGGTAAATGCTCCTGCGGATTTACCGGTTTGCATATCCGTGCCTGTATCACCCATATACAAAATATCTTCTGCATTTAAAGAAAGCTCCTCCAATATTTTGAATACCCCTTCGGGACTGGGTTTCTTCGGCACTCCGTCCATCTGCCCTCTTACTTCATCAAAGCATTCATCACCAAAAATAGTACAGATTACTTCCTTAGTTCTTTCGTGGGGTTTATTGGAAAGCACTGCCAATCTGATACCTCTTTCTTTCAGTGCCGCCAACAACTCTCTAATACCGGCATACGGTTCCACCTTGTACATACAGTATTCTTCAAATACCTTTTGATATTCTTTAAAAGCACCTTCAAAATACTTTTGTTCCTTATCGCCTCCGGCTTCGAGACAACGCTCTATCAAGGTTGCAGCCCCATCACCTACAAAATACTTATACTGCTCCTCACTAAACGGTCCAAAACCATACTTTCCCACCGCTTTATCCGCGCTGATTTTGATAGATGCAATGGTATCTGTTAACGTACCGTCCAAGTCAAAAACTACTGCCTTTTTCATTTGTCCAAAAGCTCCTTTATTTCCTGATAAAGTCTTCCAATCGGCAGACCTACCACATTGTTGTAGTCGCCCTCAATGCCTTTTACGTATGCCGCAAAACTGCCCTGTATACCGTAAGCACCGGCTTTATCCATGGGGTCACCGCTTGCCACATAATTTACAATTTCTTCCCAACTCATGGGATAAAAGGTTACCGCAGTCCGCTCGTAAAAAGTATGCACCTTTTCTGTACCGCTTTCTGCATAACAGAAGGTTACACCGGTATAAACCTCATGGGTGTTGCCGGAAAGCATGGAAAGCATTCGCACCGCATCCTCTTTATCCGCAGGCTTACCCAATATCTTACCGTCATAAGCAACTACGGTATCGGCACCGATGACAATAGGAGATTGCTTGTCAGCCACGTTTTGCTGACCGGTAGCATCTGACACTGCAACTTTAGAATCCACTTTTACCTTCTGCCACACATCCAATGCCTTTTGGGCGGAAAGCTCACAAACCACTTCTGCGGGTATTGTTTTTGTTATTTTTTCTTCGCAGGTGCTCACACATACTTCAAATTCTATTCCAATCTGCTTAAGCAGTTCTTTCCTTCTGGGGGAAGCACTCGCCAATATTACTTTATTCATGATGTGTCTCCGGAATGAATACCCTGTTATTCTCTGTTTCTTTGCTCTCTGCTGCCATTGCTGTAGCTTCTTTACAGAAAGCGTCCTGGGAATTGAAGGTTTCCTTTCCTCTCCTGTCTACTTTTTCGTAAGTGCCTTCCGGGGTAAGCAGATGTGCCTTTACGGTATCCTTTAACTGGTTCTGCAAAATATGCAAAAGCTCTGCCTTTAATTCCTCTTTTTCCACCGGGAATAAAATTTCCACGCGGCGCTCCAAATTTCTGGGCATCCAGTCCGCGCTGGCACAATAGATTTCGTCATTACCGTCGTTTTCAAAATAGAAAATGCGGCTGTGTTCCAAGAAGTTACCTACAATGGAACGCACGGATATATTTTCACTGATACCGGGAATTCCTACCTTTAAGCAACAGATACCGCGCACAATTAAATCAATTTTAACACCTGCTGCCGCGGCCTCATAAAGTGCCGCAATTACATCCGCATCGCACAGGGAATTCATCTTGGCAATAATGCGTGCCGGCTTTCCTGCCAATGCCGCATCTCTTTCCCTGCCAATCAGGTATAAGAACTTATCCTTTAACCACAGCGGTGCCAGGGAAAGCTTATTCCAATGCAACGGCTCGGAATAACCCGAAAGCATATTAAATACTGCAGTAGCATCTTCGCCGATTGCTTCCGAGCAGGTTAAAAGTCCCACGTCAGTATACAATTTTGCAGTAGCATCATTGTAGTTACCGGTTCCCAAATGTACATATCTGCGGATACCGTCTTCTTCTCTTCTGACTACCAGCGTAATCTTACTGTGGGTCTTTAATCCCACCAGCCCATAAATGACATGGCAGCCTGCTTTTTCCAACATTCTTGCCCACACAATATTATTTTCTTCATCAAAACGTGCCTTTAATTCTACCAGTACAGAAACCTGCTTGCCGTTTTCTGCTGCCTGTGCCAGTGCCGCAATAATAGGAGAATTACCGCTGACACGGTATAATGTCTGCTTGATTGCCAATACATCAGGGTCCTTGGCTGCCTGTCTGATAAAGTCCACTACCGGCGTAAAAGTCTGATACGGGTGGTGCAATAAAATATCTCCCTCCCTGATTGCCGCAAAAATATCTTCTCCGGCAGGAAGTTTCGGCACGGGCTGGGGCGTATATTTCTTTGCTTTCAGCTTATCAAAGCCTTCCAGTCCATACATTTTCATCAGGAAAGTCAAATCCAACGGCCCGTCAATGGCATATACTGCTTCGGAACCGATTGCCAGTTCCTTTTTTAACATCTTAAGCAAGCGTTTATCAATACCCTCTTCGACTTCCAGACGGATGGCTTCACCCCACTGTCTCTTCTTTAACTGTTTCTCAATCTCTTTTAAAAGATCTGCTGCCTCATCTTCTTCAATCGTTAAATCCGCATTACGCATAATACGGAAAGGATGCACACACACAATATCATAATTCAAAAACAGCTTATGAATGTTTCTTTCAATAATTTCTTCTAACAAGATAACTTTTCTGTTTTCTCCCGGAATCTCTACGATTCGCGGCAGTACGCTGGGCACCTGTACGGTTGCAAATTCCAGCTCGCCTTTTCCTTCTTTTTTGGTAACCAATGCACCTAAATTCAAGGATTTATTACGGATCAACGGAAAGGGTCTGGAGGAATCCACCGCCATTGGCGTCAATACCGGATATACATTGCTTTCAAAATATTTATCCAGATATGCCGCATCTTCTTTGGATAACTGTTCATGCTTTTTCACCACATGCAGACCGTTCTGTTCCAAAAGAGGCAGCAGGGAACGGTTGTAAGTAGAATACTGTAAATCCACCAGCCCGTGAATCTGCTCTCCCAGCTTTTCAAGCTGCTCCTTTGCGGTCATGCCTGCAATATCTTTTTTAGTATATCCTGCATTCACCATATCCTTTAAGGATGCTACACGAATCATAAAAAATTCGTCTAAGTTGGAAGCCGTAATACTTAAAAATTTAAGTCTTTCAAACAAAGGGATATTTTTGTCCCTTGCTTCCGACAATACTCTGTGGTTAAAGAGCACCCAGCTCATTTCTCTGTTGGTATAATATTCCGGATTTTTATATAAATTCTTTTTTTCTCCCATACTTCTCTCCCATTTGTTACAAAGACCTGTTTATGGCTCAGTTGCTTCTATCTTTTTTACAAACCACGCTTCTGTCTGATAACCGGCTGTACGCTGAATACCTCTTCAAAGAACTGTGCCCTATCTGCGAAAAGTCCTTTTTCCAAGGTAATATCTTCTTTGGTATCTACGGTCAGTATCAATTCCCTGTCTTTAAGTAATGCTTTAACGTCCTTAAACTTCTGTTTGTGGCTTCTGTCCAGACCATTGGCAATACGCAGAATGGCAGTCAGCTTTGCCACCGTGAGATAAGACTGTCTGTCCAACGACGACTCCCTGCTGAGGGCTTCATAATATAAAAATTCTTCATGGTTAAACTTTACTACATTTGCCACGATTTCTCTTTCCAGATGAGAAAGTCCGATAATTTCCGTAGCCATAATAATACGGTAAGAACATTCACCCAAGTTTACCATACTGATATATTTTCCACAGTCATGCAGGATAGCCGCTATCTGTAAATACAAACGCTCTCTTTTTCCCAGCCCGTGCAGTTTTTTGGTACTGTCAAAAATCGTCATGGTCAGGCTTTCCAAGGTCTCGGCTCGTTTCCTGCTGCCCATATAACGCTTACTGATTTGAATGGCACAGTCTAAAATATCCTTATCAAAATCGTGACTGCTGATTACCATCTTCTGCTGCTGGGCATACTCATAGGCAATACCATCACAGAGTGTTACCCCCGGTGCCCAAATAAGCTCTGCCCCCGTCATGGTAATAATACGATTAAGCAGAACTGCTGAGATAAACAACAGCTGTGCATTTTCTTCCGAAATACCCATTTTAAAAGCAATATCCCTTGCATTACTGCTTCGCAGAAATTCCATCAATGTCTGATACTCTTTTCCGCTAATATATCCCGGTGTACCGCTCTCTTCCCTCTTCTGCATCAGGTATCTGGAAAGGTAATCATCCACCAAAATAATATTTTCTATCTTTTTATCCTTTAAATAAAACTTATCCAGTACGGAAAGCTGGGCATCATCAATTTCTTCTAACAATTCCTCTGTTTGTGCGGGTCTGGCATTAATACGGTTTAAGCGCTCACGCAGACGCAATACACCCAGTTTTAAATTCTGTGTGGTAGTTAACGTCCCCTTATCAAAAAGAGAAATCTGAATACTGCCACCGCCGATATCTACAATCACCGTACCCTTTTCCAGTATTTTATCAAATTCTTCTCCCTTGGAAGCAATGGACTTATAATCCAGAAAACGTTGTTCAGAATTGCTCAATACATCGATATTGATACCGGTTCTCTGCTCAATCTGGTCTCGGATGATACCACTGTTTTTCATTTCACGGATCGCACTGGTTCCGTATGCCTTGTAAGCATCTGCTTTGTAGGATTCCATGATTTTTTTGTATTCCTTCAAAACCCGGCTCAACTCTTCCACTTTGTCATAGCTTAATTTTCCTGTGGCATAGGTTTCCGTGCCCAAATCAATCCTGTGTCTGATGTGGTCAATTTCCCGCATCTTATCCTTGCCTGAAAATTCAAATATTTTCATCGCCAGCTCATAGGAGCCTACATCGATTGCCGCAAATGTCTTCATTCCGTTTCCCCCTGTCCACACCGCTTTTTTGGCAGGTGTCTGCTTTATTGTTCCATACTGCTATCCTTGGGTTCTTCTACATCTGTCCCAACAGATAGTCCATAAACTGTTGTGCCGTTCTGCCGGAAAGCCCGCCATGTGCAATTTCCCACTTATTGGCCTCCAAAAGCAGTTTATCTTCCTCCATGGTAATGCCGTAGCGCTCTGCCAGCGTTTTTACAATTTCCTGAAACTGTTTTTTATCCGGTGCCCCAAAATAAATGGTTACACCAAATCTGGATACAAGGGATAATTTTTCCGCAACGGTATCACCTCTGTGCAAATCGTCTTCCCTGTCTTCCTTGTCGCTGAATTTTTCACGTACCAGATGTCTTCTGTTAGAAGTTGCATAAATCAGCACATTTTCAGGTTTCTTTTCCAGACCGCCTTCAATCACTGCCTTTAAATATTTATACTCAATTTCAAAATCTTCAAAACTCAAATCGTCCATATAAATAATGAACTTGTAATTGCGGTTCTTAATCTGACTGATGACATCATTTAAATCTTTAAACTGATGCTTGTATACTTCGATAATACGCAGACCCCTGTCATAGTATTCATTTACAATGCCTTTGATGCTGGAAGACTTACCGGTTCCCGCATCTCCGTAAAGCAGACAGTTGTTGGCTTTCTTTCCCTTTACAAAGGCTTCTGTATTATCCACCAATTTCTTTTTTGCCAGTTCATAACCTACAAGGTCTGACAATTTTACATGGGCAATATTTAAAATGGGTTCAATACGCACACCCTTATCATCATGCACAATACGGAAGGACTTATGCAGACCGAATTTACCCACACCGTATTCTTTATAAAACTCCGTCAATGTGGCTTTCATTGCTTCGGGTGTGTGGTCTTTGTTAAACCTCTCTGCCAGTTCACAGATACGGACACAAATACGGGTATTGTAAACCTTACTCTCCTGCATGGTCGCCTGATACTCTGTAACCATGCCATATTCAGACACTCCCAGAGCCTCCATGACCGGGGTAAAATCAAAGTCGTAAAACTCTTTAAAAATTACAATATCGTGCAAGGCTGCCTGATTGATACTGCCTTCCACCTCTCCCCTGATTTCGCAGGACTTGCTGTAACTGTTTTCGTTGTTTACCAAAAGGTTTGCCAGATAACAGTGCCAGAGATTGCCATGGAAACCATGACTGCCTGCCAGCTCAATCAGCTTGTGGATACAGTCATAAAAAAGCGCCGCCAGATCCTCTTTATTGTAATACTCATCATCGTAGTGCCCCATAAGGAACGCCATGTCATATAACAATTCCCCATCTTCGAAATCTCTATATACTATCAGTTCATTCTCTCTCATTTTAGTAATTCCCCAAAATCTTCATATTTCTGGTTTCTTCCCTAAGGCCTCTCAGTGCATTTTTTACACTGCTGTCTGCCAGATTACCTTCGAAATCAATAAAGAAGCGATACTCCCAATTCCTGTCTTCGATAGGGCGGCTTTCGATTTTAGTCATGTTTAAATTGTTGTAAATAAAGTGCGAAAGAATGTGGTACAGGGAACCGCTTCTGTGCGGAATTTCAAAACAGATACTGATTTTGCCCGCATTCTTTTTGTACACTTTCTGATTGGTGATAATGATAAAACGGGTGGAGTTGGTGTCAGACTGGTTAATGCCCTGCTCTATAACCTCCAGCCCATAGGCTTCCGCTGCATGTGCTCCTGCAATCGCCGCCTGAGTCTTGTCTGCCTCTTTTGCTACCTTCTCTGCTGCAAAGGCATTGTTTTTCATACTAACCTGCTGCCAGTCATAGTTTTGCAGATATCTTGCACACTGCATTAAAGACTGGGGATGGGAATATACCGTTTTAATATTTTCCTTTTGGGTTCCCGGTACTGCTAACAGGCAGTGCTCAATTTTAATAATCTGCTCTGCCACAATATAATTTTCAAATTCAACCAAAAGGTCATAAATCTCACTGACAATACCCGCAGTGGAATTTTCAATAGGGAGCACCGCAAAGTCCGCACTGCCTTCATCAATGGCACTCATGGCATCCCTAAAGGTCTCCACATGAAAGCTGTTTACGCCTTTGCCAAAAAACTGAAGCATGGCAGCCTGGGAATAAGAGCCCTCACTTCCCTGAAATACTACTCTGGCATTCTCTGTTTCCAGTTTATCCATTCCTATAAAGGGTAGTTTTCCCTGATTACCGCTTTCAGCTAACATCCGATACTGCAATTTACGGCTCATGGACATAATTTGTTCAAACAATTCCTCCACACCCTGACTGTTAAAATCATTGTGGGTCATTGCCTTGACTTTTTCCAGCTTTTCCTTTTCTCTTACACCGTCATATACCTTTTTGCCGGTTTCTATTTTGTACTGTGCCACACCCTTGCAGACATCCATTCTCTGTTCATATAAATCTACAATCCGGGCATCAATCTCATCCAGTTTTTGTCTTAATTCTGCTAAGTCCATGAGGTTCTCCTTCGTTAGAGTTTTACTCTTTATTTTACCTTTTATCTTATACCAAAACCCTCTTGATAGCAAGTAAAACAAGGGCTATAATAGTAGAAAAGAAGACTGACACGAAAGGAATGTATAGTGCCTCGCATTATACCGGGAACCGGTCATGAAAAAGAATGTAAAAGCAATTTTATTTGGAATTATATTTTTAGTTATTTTTATTGTACTTATCTTTTTTGCATTTAAAAAAGATAAAATTACCCCAATTCCCGCCGGTACCGTAGGAAATACCCCCGGTAATGCCAACAACGGCGGACTTTTCTGCGAATACAACGGCATTGTTTACTTTTCCAACCCTTATGACGGCGGTGCACTCTACTCTATGTCGCCTGATGAGAGCAATATGAAACGGTTAATCAATGCAGATGTTGCTTATATCAACGCCGGCGGAGACTATCTCTTCTACTATCAGGAAGGAGCTTCCGGCACCTCCGGTCTCGGATATGTACGCTCTTCTGACGGACTTTTCCGTGCCGCCTTAAATGGTAAAAAGGTGACTAACCTGTCTGATGATTTGATTTTTAACCTACAGCTGATTGACAACCATTTATATTACCTGACTTCCGACAGTACCGGTCCTTCTTTTTATAAACTATCTGTTGACGGTGAAGATGAGGAAATCCTGACCAATACCGGCTGGAATTTTGCCGGTGCAATGACTGACGGTACTGTCTACTACAACGGCACGGAAAATAACCACTATCTTTACAGATATGACACTGCCACCGGTTCTTCTTCCGTTGCATGGCAGGGCAATGTCTGGTATCCTGTTTATCATGAAGGATATGTATATTATCTGGATGTTTCGGATAATTACAAACTGTGCCGATATTCTTTAAACAATGATGTGGTGGAGGTTCTTACCCACGACAGGGTGGATTGTTTTAATCTGGCAGGCGGTTATCTGTACTATCAGAAAAACTCTACCGATGAGCCCGCCTTAAAACGCATGACTTTAGACGGTCAGAATGTGGAAATCGTTGCAGAGGGTAATTATACAAACATCAATGTTACTTCTTCTTATGTATATTTTACTACTTTCGGCAGTGAAATACCCGTCTACCGCACACCGGTAAACGGGCCTGTATCCGTAAGCACCTTCAGTACCGCACTGGATGCGGCAATAGAGTATGCGGAGGATTAGTTTGATATTTATATCACTTGTTTCTTACTCCATTTTCCTGTCTTATACCTGATAAAGGATATTAAGAAGTTTACACCCCAGCCTATGGGGACTGCCCACCAAACTGCCTGCACACCCACTATGGGGGCAAAGATATTGGCTACCAATACACGAATGCCTAAATTTACCAGATTGGCTATCATGTAAATATTCACGTCACCTGCACCACGCAGAACTCCGTCAGTAACAGCCTTGGCTCCTATCAGGACAAAAAACCACGCGATAAAGGTCAGATACGCATTACCGGTCTGTAAGGCCTCTATACCACCATCCGCTTCCATAAAAATCTGAATAATACTACTGTGGAACAACCGGAGCACCACACAGATAATAACTGCAAATACCGCTACCATGCAAAGACCTGCACAGTAGCCTTTTTTTACTCTTTCACTCTGCTTTGCTCCCAGATTCTGTGCAGTAAAGGTAGATACTGCATTCCCTGTTGCTATCATAGGCACAATGCAGATGGACTCAATTCGCGTACCTGCCGAATATCCTGCCAGTACAGAAGATCCAAAACCGTTTACTACAGACTGTACCAACAGCATTCCGATACTGACTATGGATTGCTGAATAATGGACGGAATGGCTATCTTTGTTCCTCTGCGCAACATATCTGTATCATACAGTTTTCGCTTTTGGTCCTGCTCTGCTGTAGCTGTCCCATATTTTTTCAAATACCTCAGTAAAATGCAAAAAGAAATAACTGCGGAAACACCCTGTGCAATAACGGTTGCTATTGCAACACCTGCCACCTCCAAATGCAGTACTCTTACCATATATAAATCCAGCACCACATTCAGTACGGAGGAAAACAGCAACAGATACAACGGTATTCTGGACTTTCCCAATGCATTGAACATGGCTGAAAGCACATTATACATAAACAAAAAAGGCAATCCACAGAAATAAATCCTTAAATACGTAACTGCATCTTCTAAAATATTTTCCGGTGTTTTCAAGACTATCAAAATCTGGCGGTTATAAAAATAGCCGCCCACTGCCAGTAAAATCCCCAGTGCCAGAAAGGTAAATAGTGCCGTATAAATACTGGTCTTCATTTTTCCATATTCTTTTGCTCCCAGATATTGGCTCGTCAGCACAGACGCACCGATACCGCCACCGATGGCTACCATAATAAATACAGTTGTCAAAGAATAGGAAGCACCCACTGCCGCCAATGCATTTTCGCCAACATATCTCCCCACTATAACGGAGTCTGCCATATTATAAAACTGCTGGAAAAGATTTCCCAGTATCATCGGTAACGCAAAGAAAAATAATGATTTTCCGGGACTTCCCGTGAGCATATTCTGCTTTTTATCTGCCTCTTTCATGTTTCCTCTCATTCTGCCGCTCTCACGCTTTGTATACACTCTGACCGGCCTGCACAAAATATTATAAGCCCGCTCTTATCTTTGAATACATTTATTCAGTATACTATATCCTTATTATTTTTTCCAATATTCCTATTATTTTCTTTTTTCCTATTGACATACACATATTTTTCTGTTTAGATATATACATGAACAATTATTCATACGTTCATGGTTTTATTGGACTATATAAATACATACACTTGGAAATATTATTAAATATATCCGGAAAGGATTTTACTATGAGTCACGAAGAACATAATCATCATGAACACCATCACGAGGACGAATGCTGCTGTGGGCATGAACACCATGAGCACGAACACCACCACGAAGACGAGTGCGGTTGCGGACATGAACACCATGAGCACGAACACCACCACGAACATAACAAAGCTGTTTTTGCAGATACAAAGACGCCTGTCTGCATTTATATTGTAGAAAATTTGGACTGTGCCAACTGTGCTGCCAAAATGGAACGAAAAATTAACGAATTGCCGGGTGTGGAGGCTGCCTCCATTACTTTTGCCACCAAACAACTACGCGTAGCCGCAAAAGACCAAAAAGCTCTGCTGCCGCTGATGTTAGAAGCCTGTCGTTCTATTGAACCGGATGTGACTCTGGTTCCCAAAGAAGATATCCGCAAGGAAACAAAAGAATCAGAAAAAAAAGAAAGCCGTAAAGACTTACTCTGCATTGGCATCGGTGCACTGCTTTTCCTCTTGGGAAAACCTGTCGTAGCCATTCATCCTATTTTGTCCCTTGCACTTTATATTATTGCGTATCTGATACTGGGGCTGGAAATTGTAATTACCGCAGTACGTAATATCTTTAAAGGTAATGTATTTGATGAGAATTTTTTAATGAGTATTGCTACTTTGGGTGCTTTTATCATAAAAGAGCCCGGCGGGGCTTACGCAGCTTATGCTCCTGAGGCAGTAGGCGTTATGCTCTTTTACCGCATTGGGGAATGGTTTGAGCACAGAGCCGTAGCAAAAAGCCGCAGCCAGATTATGGATGCTCTGGATTTACGTCCCGAAACAGTCAATCTGGTAACCGGTGATACCACAGAAATCATTCCTGCTGAAAATGCAAAACCCGGTGACATTGTTTTAGTCCGTCCCGGCGACCGGATTCCTTTGGATGGCACCGTTATCGACGGTGAAAGCCGCCTGGACACCTCACCCATAACCGGAGAGCCGGTTCCTGTAAGCATTACTTTAGGAAGTGCCATTCTTTCCGGCTGCATGAATTTGTCCGGCGTAATAAAAGTAAAAGTAGATAAGCCTTTATCCGAATCCATGGTAACCAGAATTTTAAATTCTGTGGAAACTGCAGCAGCAAGCAAACCCAAAATTGATAAGTTTATTACCCGTTTCTCCAGAATTTATACGCCCTTTGTAGTGGCTTTGGCTTTATTTACAGCCATTGTTCCCTCACTGATTACCGGAAACTGGGAACAGTGGATTTATACCGCACTGACTTTCCTAGTTATCAGTTGCCCCTGTGCATTGGTTTTAAGTGTGCCCCTCGCCTTTTTCGCAGGTATCGGTGCCGGTTCCAAGAAAGGCATCTTATTTAAGGGTGGCGTGGCACTGGAAGCATTAAAGAGTGTAAAAACCGTTGTTATGGATAAAACAGGAACCGTCACCAAAGGTAATTTCACCTTGCAGAAAGCCATACCGGCTCCTTCTGCTGATATTTCCGAAAATGACTTGATTGCTCTTGCAGCTGCTTGTGAAGCGGCTTCTACCCACCCTATTGCATTGAGTATCTGCGAAGCTGCTGTGGAAAGAAATATTTCGGTTACACAAACCGGTAACATCACTGAAATTTCCGGTCACGGTATTCTTTTAGAAAAAAACGGCTCTACCATACTTTGTGGCAATACAAAGCTCCTTACCAAATACAAAGTAGATTACTCTGCTTATATACCTTCCTCTTACGGAACGGAGGTATTGTTGGCAAAAGACGGTACTTTTATCGGTAGTCTTATCATTGCTGATGTTATAAAAGCGGATGCAAAAAACGCAGTGGGTTCTTTAAAGAAAATGGGACTTATCACCGCTATGTTGACCGGTGATGCCGAAGAAAGTGCAAAAGCGGTTGCCGCCGAAACCGGCATAGATGAAGTACATGCAAGACTGTTACCGGAAGAAAAACTCTCCCACCTTACCGAAATCAGAGAAAAACATGGTACGGTTATGTTTGTGGGCGACGGTATCAACGATGCCCCCGTACTTGCCGGTGCAGATGTAGGTGCTGCCATGGGTAGTGGTGCAGACGCGGCTATTGAAGCTGCAGACGTGGTATTTATGACCTCCGATATGGAAGCCGTTCCTGCCGCTATCCGCATCGCCCGCATTACAAGCCGCATTTCCACCCAGAACGTAGTATTTGCCATTGCAGTCAAGGTCATCTTTATGATACTGGGACTGATGGGTATCTCTTCCATGTGGCTGGCTGTATTCGCGGATACCGGTGTAGCCATGCTGTGCATTCTTAATTCTGTAAGAATTTTGTATAAAAAATAAAATGCAAAAGGGGCTGTTGCAAAATAGATTAGTTTCCGAAACGTTTGTAAAAAGCTTTCCGGTGCAGACCTTTGGCGGACGTCGGCACTTGCATTCTACGAGCAATTTTGCGAAGGAGAATGCGTAGTACCGTTACGTTCGGCACGAGCGAGAGCGTGTCTGCAAAGAAACTTTTTACAAACGATTCGGGAATTGCTATTTTGCAACAGCCCCGTCTATTTCATTTTTTATAAATACATTAATACACCCAGAATAGAATTACCAAGAGTAAGTACAAGGGTAATGGCACTCATGATAATACCTGCGATAGCCATTCCTTTTCCACCCTTTTTAATACCTATACAACCCAGTATCAGTCCGACGATACATACCGGATAGCCTACTAAAGGAAGACACCATGCTAAGAAGCCACAGATACCCAACACCATGGATGCAATGGATAAGCCTTTCTTTTCCTGGGGGGCATAGGCTGATAAAAGCCTGTACCACTGTTGTAGTTATTGTAATTATTGTTGTTGTAATCCATTTGAATTCTCCTTTGATATTATATTTATAATTATTTTAGTTTATAATGTTTCCTGTCCTTTTATTATGACTGCACAATCCGTTTTATGCTGACTAATGTGTTTTGTTCGACTCACTCCAAATATAACCACCGGCTGCCAAACCAAATAAAGCAAAAGCACCTGTCACTAAAGGACTGCATACCAAAGCAATCGCTGAATCAATCGTACTATATCCTGCCAATACCATCATGCCATAGTTTCTTGCAAGATACATAGTCTCCAGTCTGGATATATAGGACAAAATCATAGGAATTGTACCGTATAGTGCAAAGCTGACCACCGCCGCTACTTTTCCGTTGGCACTTACCGGCTTTCCGGAAAATACTACTATACAAAATATGCCGAATGCAATCAGCGGAAGTATCTTTGTTGCTATCGTAGTAACGGGAAAAATCATAGTCTCAATTTCTTCTACATCCAACCCACCTAACATTTCCATGACAAGCCTCTGATTTGTCACAATAAGAAAGGTTAGCACTATGCCCAACACCTGTAAGGCGAGTGCAATACCGGTTAAGACTTTTATACCTTTTTTTACCATGCCTTTTCCCTCTTATTCTTCAATATGGTCCAGACCCTGACTTAAAATAGTCACTATATGGCTGTCAGCAAGAGAATAAAAAATGGTTTTTCCTTCTCTTCTGTTCTTTACTAAGTCCATCTGCTTCAACACCCGAAGCTGATGTGAAATGGCTGACTGGGTCATGGACAACATCTTCGCAATATCCAATACACACATTTCCGAGTATTTCAATATGTACAGAATTTTCAAGCGGGTGGGGTCACCAAACACCTTGAAAAATTCTGCCAAATCCTGCATTTCCTCCTCGGGAGGCATCGTTTCATCTATTTCTCTGTGTACCGCTTCACTCACATGCATAAAGCCGTTTTGTATCTGTTCCATTTTTCCTCACCTTCTGCCGCCTTGACATTATCTGAAAGGCAATGATACAGCGACCTTGACTGGCAGGATTTATTTCTCTTCTATTCCTGCAGAATGCTTACATATCTTACCGGTGTACGATAAGTGTACTTAGAAATCTTAATACCTGTCTTGGCACTACTTGCATGTACTACCTGACCGTTACCGATATACATTGCCACATGGTTGATGGTTCCTGAGCTGTTTGCATAGAATATCAAATCGCCGGGCTGCAATTCATCTGCAGTAATTCTTGTACCTTCATTTGCCTGTGCTCTGGAAGAGTGGGACAAACTAATACCAAAATTCTTGTATACGGACATAGTAAAACCGGAGCAGTCCGCACCCTTAGTCAGGCTGGTGCCCCCCCATACATAGGGATTACCCACAAACTGTAATGCATATTCTACAATATCTACACGTAAATCAGATACGCCCTGACCATAACGCAATTCACTCATGGTTACCGCTGTATCCAGTTTTTCTTCCACGGTTACATAATCTGCGGAAACATATGCTTCCTCACCGTCGATGGATACCTTTACCCAACCGTCCAGCACTTCTATTACTTCCAGTTCTTCTCCGTTTGGAACCTGTGTCAGCACTGCACTGTCCTGACTGGCTTCATCCCTTACCTTTAAGGAATCTGCGTTTACAATTGCAACGGTACGAATCAGCTCCAAGGCTCTCATCTTGGCATCTGCACCTATGTAAAGATAATCCATGCTCACATACCCTTCCACTTCACCGGAAATAATGTGAGCCCAACCGTCCTCTGTTACTTCCAAAATCTCACAGGCTGACCCCTTAGGCATCTTACCCACCAGTTTACCGTCCGTTCCGGGAATGGCACGTACATTTAAGTTACCACTTTCTACATTGGCAATTCCTAAATTGGTATATCCCCAGAAAGCCTCATGGGAGGCTTCTGCTACTGCAATGCATTCTTCTTCATCAAGGGTCATACTTACTAAAGAAGCCGCCCCTGCGGAAGGTATTACCTCCTGCAAATTCACTTTTTCCGATGCGTAGGCTTCTATGGGGATTTGTGCACCTGCCAGTACTGCGCCGGCAACACAAAGACTTAACAAACGTATCACTCTTTTGTTTCTGTTCATCTATATTCCTTTCGCTTATGTTCTCTATCTATATCCGATTGTTCTCAGTTGCATACTTTATTACAAAATTATTACAGACTTATTATAACCGTCTGTTTCTGCCTCTGTCAACCATTACCGGTATTTTCCTGTAAAATTAAGAAACGGCTGTTACAAAACCGTCTTTTCCACATATCAGTCTTGCAAAAGCCGCTGCTTTTAACGATTATAAAGTTGTCCTGAAACAATATCTTCTTTTACCTGTTTCTGCAACGCTTCCAGATTTTCAAATTTCTGCTCCGGACGCTTAAAAGAATAAAACTCCACTGTAATGACTTTACCATAAGCATTTCCGTCATAATCGTAGAGATAGGTTTCTACCCCCAGACGTTTTTCCTTTTCTTTCACGGTAGGCTTATAGCCGATGTTACTGATACCTTTATAATATCTGCCCTCCATGAGAACGCCTGCATAATAAACACCACAGGGCGGTAACAATTTATTTGATTCCGGTATCAGATTGACGGTGGGCATTCCCATCTTGTGTCCCATGTGATTGCCATGTTCCACAATACCTTCTACACTATAAGGCATGCCCAGCAGTTTTTCTGCCAGTTCCATATTACCTATTTCCACAGCTTCCCTTGCATATGTGGAACTGACCTCTTTTTCATTCAGCAAAATCTTGTCTATAATAGAAACGTCCACACCACATTCTTTAGCCATTTGTTGTAAAAGTGCTGCATTTCCGGCTCCTTTATTTCCAAAAGACAAATCCGTACCTGCCGCTACAAAGCCTGCCTGCATCTGTGTAAACAAAATATTTTGCACAAATTCCTCAGGTGGCGTTGCTGCTGTAGTCGCATTCATGGGAAATTCTATTAAAATGTCAATCCCCAACTCTTTAAAGATTTTTCGTTTTTCTTCTTTGGTCGTCAGTTCTTTTTCTTCTGTTTTCCCGAAAAAAACTGCCGGAGGCGGGTCAAAAGTAAATACACAGGCTTTTTTGCCGGATTCCTTTTGCTTTAGGATTTCCGCCAAAAGACTTCTGTGCCCGATATGGACACCGTCAAATTTTCCGATTGCTACCGCAGTCTTTTCCTGTAATTTAAAATCGGTAGTTCCTGTGATAATCTGCATATATGCCTCCTTTCTTTCATATTCTGATTTCAGAACTATGTTTTATCGCACAAGCATATAGATGAATTGGGATTTGTTGCTCCGACAACCAGAAAGTTTCTTGTGTTCGCTAAATTGGGATTTGCAGAACTAGTTCCGACCGACTAAATGTACCTTTTTACTTCATTAGTCGGACACATTTCTCTTCACGTGTCCGACTGAATCGTGTTTTCTCACTTTTAGTCGGAGAAAATTTGCTACCTATCCCCACTAAACAAGACTTTTTCGCCTTCCAGTCGGCTTTTTGACACTACTTTGCCCCGACTACATCAGGCTTTTTTGCTCTCCGGTCGGATTGAAAGTGACATTGTGCCCCGACCGCCACGAACTTTCTCTATATCCAGTCGGTCTCTAACTGCCTCTACTCTCTCTGCTCCACCAAAATATTTGCAAATTCAACTTTTACCCATATAATCGAACTGTGTTCAATTGTCATCGTACACAAAAGAGCTCGCTCAATTTTAATCTATCTACACACCCAGACTCGAAAAACGCTCTGCGTTTTCCTCGTTGACGCTTCGCGTCAAATTCAATTTTTGACAAGAGAACGATTTTGGAAAAGCAAGTTTCCTATTCGACAATTCCATTAAAATGTGTTCCCTTATATCCACATCTCTTCACACTCATGAATTCTTCTCTATAAAAACATCTTCCAAGGAACAAATTTGTTTCCTGCACGGGTAAATTTGTATACACCGTAAAACCTGCCTGTACGATCATAGACACGCACCGGCTCTTCATTACCAAACATTCTTCTTTCAAATATCTGGTTTAGATAAAAGCTGTTGCCGTTTTGTACCAATCTTGTGATTTCTTCGGGTACATGGACTGCTGCGTAATCTGCAAACATTTCATCCACCGGAATCAGTACCTTGTCCACACTATCCTCGTCCCGAATTTGTTCTAATTGTGAAAGGGTAACCGCACTCTCCGCCTTAAACTGCCCGGACCGGGTACGCTTTAAGTCTGCCATTGCTGCCCCACAACCTAATTTTTCTCCAATATCATGGCAGAGGGTACGAATGTAAGTACCTTTGGAGCAACGCACTCTAAAGGTAATTTCCGGCATATTTACAGAAAGAATCTCTGTTTCAAAAATGGTAATCTGTCTGGGCTTTCTTTCTACTTCTTTTCCCTGGCGTGCAAGCTCATATAGCCTTTTGCCATCCACCTTTAAGGCAGAATACATGGGCGGAATCTGCCCATATTCTCCTTCAAAGCTTTTAATAGCTGTTAATGCCTCTTCTTCTGACACATTTACAGACATCTCCTTTAAGACAGTCCCGGATAAGTCCTGCGTATCGGTTACTACACCAAGTCGCATTACTGCCACATACTCTTTTTCTTTATCCGTCAGCATATCGCAAAGCTTGGTTGCCGAGCCTAAACAGACGGGAAGCACCCCTTCCGCGTCCGGATCCAGGGTGCCTGTATGTCCAATCTTTTTCTGTTTTAATATCCCACGCATTTTTGCCACTACGTCGTGGGAAGTAAAGCCTTTTTCTTTGTAAATATTTATGACTCCGTTGTACATGCTTCCTCTTCCTCTAATTGTGCTGCTATATGCAGGGACAAATTATTGATTACGTCATGGAATGTGCCCTTCATGGTACAACCGGCAGCACGTACGTGTCCGCCGCCGCCAAAGTAAGAGGCTACCTTTGATACGTTTACCTTTTCATCGGAACGCATACTTACTTTATATTCCATCAGCCCTATTTCATACATAAAGATGGCACAGTGCACACCTTTGATGTTTCGAAGCTGATTTACAATACCGTCCAAATCAGAGGGTACTACATTGTAAAACTCCATCATCTTTTTATCTATGCAGCTTACAATACATCTGCCATCCATAAAACGGATGCTTTCCATCAATGCCCTGCCTAAAATCTGGTTCTGCAGATAGGTCTTCTGATAAAAGCTCTCTTCGATAATTTTGGAAAAATTAAACCCATATCCAATAAGCTTTGCACCAATCTGCATGGTCTCGGGAGATGTATTGGAATACTGGAATACACCGGTATCATGGATAATACCGGTATAAAGAGCTACTGCAATATCCTCATCCAGATAACTTTCTTCCATAAGTCCGAAAAGCACCTCTGCGGTAGAGCCGGCCTTGGGCATTACTACATTGACATCACCACAGCCACTTGCATTACTGATATGGTGGTCTATATTGATTTTCTTTTTTGCATTCTTAAAAAAGTCTTCAGCCTTTCCCAATCTGTCACTTGCCGCATCCAGTGCAAAAAAGACATCAAAGTCTCCCTCCCACTCATATGTAGAGTCTATCTCATTAAGATACTTTAAGTGTCCGAAGCAGTCAGGTGGTGTTTCCAAAAACAGCTTCACTTCTGCATTCGGAACTGCTTTTTTAAGATATAAATACAGTGCCATTGTAGACCCGATGGCATCTCCGTCGGGTCTTATATGTGCACTGATACCTATTGTTTTTACGCCTTCACATTCTTTCAGCAGATTCATATTTATCCTGCCTTTCTGCCCGTTTTATTCTTCGTTTCGTTCGGGCATTTGTCCTATTACTTCATCAATCTTTCTTGACATATTGACACCGTATTCAATGGACTGATCCATTACAAAGGTAATTTCGGGTGTGTTACGCAGATTGATAATTCTGGCAAGCTGGTTTTTGATATACCCCTCTGCACTCTTTAAGCCCTTGTAGGTATCCTGTCTTGCCTTTTCATCGCCAAGCACGCTGATATAAGCCTTACATGTCTTTAAATCAGGTGCTACCTCCACAGCCACTACACTGGTCAGGGGACTGATACGGGGATCCTTAATGTCTCCTCGGATAATCTCCGCCAGTACACGCTGTACCTCACCATTGATACGGGTACTTTTTACACTATTTTTTCTCATCTTTTCCCTTTCCGAAAAATGCTTTCACATTTCTCTCAGGCACTACATCTTCCACCGAAGATAAGTGGGGACTTGTTTTCCCAAAATATTTCTTGCAGCAAGCCTTTTTTGCCACGGCGGTGAGACTCAAAATCGTGAAGCCCATTGGCGAACACGATTGACGTATTGAGGCTCACCAAAGTGCTTGGCAAAATCAGCTTGCGAAAAGAAATCATTTTGGAAAACCGCTCCTCATTTATCTCGGTACTTCAACCATGATATACGCTTCTACGATATCGAACTCCTGCATCTGGTCGAAACCTTCAAATACCAGACCACATTCGAAGCCTGCTTTTACTTCTTTTACATCGTCCTTGAAACGCTTTAAGGAAGCTAACTCGCCTTCGAAAATCTGATTGCCTTCTCTGGTGATACGCACCTTGCAGTTTCTCTGGAACATACCATCCAGCACATAAGAACCTGCAATGTTACCAACTGCGGAAGCCTTAAAGATCTGGCGGACTTCTGCGTGACCGATAACTTTTTCTTCGAATACAGGGTCTAACATACCCTTCATAGCTGCTTCGATGTCTTCGATTGCCTGATAGATAACCTTGTACAGACGGATATCCACGCCTTCTCTTTCAGCAGTTGCCTTTGCAGTAGCATCGGTTCTTACATTAAAACCGATGATAATTGCAGAGGATGCACCCGCTAACATAACGTCGGATTCGTTAATGGCACCTACGCCGCCGTGGATACATTTTACCACAACTTCTTCGTTGGAAAGCTTCATCAGGCTCTGCTTAACTGCTTCTACACTACCCTGTACGTCTGCTTTGACAATCAGGTTCAGCTCTTTCAAATTGCCTTCCTGAATCTGGGAGAACAAGTCATCCAGAGACATCTTACTCTTAGTTTCTTCCAGTTTCTTTTCTTTATTCTGTGCCTGATAGGTTTCTGCAAAGGATTTTGCAGTCTTATCGTTTTCATGTGCAATAAATACTTCACCCGCGCTGGGTACATCACTTAAACCTAAGATTTCTACAGGTGTGGAAGGACCTGCTTCTTTTACTCTTCTGCCCTTATCATCAATCATGGCACGTACTTTACCGTGGCTTGCACCTGCGGAAATAAAGTCACCTACATGCAGAGTACCCTTCTGCACCAGTACGGTTGCTACCGGACCGCGTCCCTTATCCAACTCAGCTTCGATTACCAGACCTCTTGCACGTCTGTTGGGATTTGCTTTCAGTTCCAGAATATCTGCTGTTAACAGAATTGTTTCTAACAAATCTTCAATACCTTCACCGGATTTTGCGGATACGGGTACAAATTCAGTGCTTCCGCCCCAATCTACAGAAATCAGTTCGTACTCTGTCAATTCCTGCTTTACGCGGTCAATATTGGCACTGGGCTTATCAATCTTATTGACTGCTACTACAATTTCAATGCCTGCTGCCTTTGCATGGTTGATTGCTTCGATAGTCTGAGGCATTACACCGTCGTCTGCCGCAACTACCAAGATTGCGATATCGGTAGAGTTTGCGCCACGCATACGCATAGCGGTAAATGCTTCGTGTCCGGGAGTATCTAAGAAAGTAATCTTTCTGCCACCTACGGATACGGTATATGCACCGATATGCTGGGTAATACCGCCTGCTTCTCTATCGGTTACATTGGTCTTTCTGATTGCATCAAGCAAGGAAGTTTTACCGTGGTCAACATGACCCATAACACAGATTACAGGAGGTCTGTCTTCTAAGTTTTCAGTTTCTTCCTCATCTTCTTTCAGAAGTTCTTCGATGACATCTACCTTTACTTCTTTTTCGCAAAGGATTTCATATTCCATTGCAATATTTTCAGCTTCCTCGTAAGAAATTTCCTGATTTAAGGTTACAATCTTACCTTCCATAAAGAGTTTCTTTACGATAGCGGAAGGCTGCATTTTCATCTTGTCTGCCAAATCCTTAATAGTAATGGTCTCAGGCAATACGATGACTTTGATAACTTCTTCCACTACTTCTTTTTTCTTTTCCGGTTTGATGAATCTGCCGGGCTTGTTCTTTACCTGTGCATCTTCCTCTTCGTACATGAAGTCCTTTTTGGAACGTTTATCTTTTTCCTGACTGATACGACGTTTTTCTTCGTCTCTGTGCTTTTCAGCCTCTTTAATGGGAGCTTCTGCCACAAAGCCTTTGCCCTGTCCCGGCTTTCTGAAGTTATCTCTCTGTCCGCCATTGCCTCTGTTATCGCGGCCGTTACCGCCGAAATTCCTTTCGCCAGATGCAGAAGCATTGTTATTGCGGAAACCGCCCTGATTACCGAAAGAATTCGTTCTGCCATTACCATCAGGTCTTCTATCCTGTCTCTGGCCCTGAGTTCTTTCGCCTCTGTTATCGCGATTTCCTCCATTTTCTCTGTTACCATAGGAAGGTCTTTCTCCTCCCTGTCTGTTTTGACCGTTCTGGGTTCTGTTCTGTCCATTTCCCTGTCCTCCCTGCGGTCTGTTCTGACCATTCTGAGGTCTGCTGCCCTGTGCTTCGCTTCTATTCTGATTATTTTCTGTTCTTACAGGGGTACTTACCTGTACAGGTGCTGTCTGTACGGGTGCATTCTGCACTGTTTCCTTCTGTGCAGCTGCCGCAGCACTATTCTGACTCTTCTGAGGCTGTGGCGGCGGCACCATCTGTACACTGGGTGTAGGAGAAGGCGGCGTCAGCGGTTTAATAGGTCTGACCGGTGCATTCTGTCCGGGTCTTACATTCTGTGCAGGACGACTTCCCTGTGCAGGTCTGTTACCCTGTTGATTTCGGTTGGGATTATTGTTTCCGCCCTGAGGTCTGTTGCCCTGCTGTCCGGGTGCTCTGGAGTTCTGGGGATTGCTTACAAAAATAATTTTCTTTTTCTTCTTGGGTGCATCCTCCCCACCAGCAGCCTGTGCAGCGGTATTATCTGTTTTACTTTCTTGTTCGACAACTTCTGCTTTGTCTGTCTGTGCAGGCACAGCAGATTCTGATTTTACTGCTTTCTCTGCGGTTTTTCCGCCGAAATGACTTCTTACCATAGCCACTGCATCATCTTCAATGGTGCTCTGTGCTGCTTTTGCCTCAATGCCTTTTTCCTGCAGAAACGCTATGATTTCTTTACTTTGTTTATCTAATTCTTTTGCAAGTTCATGTACTTTTATTTTCGCCATGCTTGTTACTACCTCCTAATTTTCCAATGCTTCCAGATGTTTCTTTACGGCCTCCGCCAGCCCCGCGTCTGTAAGAGCAATCGAAGCCCGCGGCACCTTTCCTATGGCATGACCCAATTCTTCTTTCGTCCCATATGTATAAATGGGAACTTCGTAAAACGAGCACTTATCTCTGAAAAGCTTTTTGGTGTTGTTCGATGCATCCTCTGCCACAATAACCAATTCTGCCGTATTACTCTTTATTGCGGTTTCGGTTTGAAATTCACCGCTTACTACATTACGGCCTCTCGCCGCCAACCCTATCAGGGAATATATTTTATTCTGCTGCAAGCTCACCAAACTCCTTTTCCAGTTCCTCGTATACCTCATCCGGAATACTCATTTTGAAGGAACGTTCCAGTCCCTTATTCTTTCTTGCCTTTTTCAGACAATCGGCACTCATACAAAGGTATGCGCCTCTTCCGTTCTTTTTACCTGTTATATCTAAAACAATGGGGCCTTCAGGGGTTTTTAAAATACGCATCATTTCTTTTTTGCTTTTCATCTCCCCACAGCCGATACACTGTCTTAAAGGAATTTTCTTATTCATTTTCGATATCAAAAGCCTCCGCGTCGGATTCTTCGTATCCTTCTTCTACATATTCTTCATCATCATACTCATCATATTCGTCCATGTAGTCTTCGTAACGGAATCCGGGTGCATCCTTCGCCTGGGTTTCGGACTTGATATCAATCTTGTATCCTGTCAGTCTTGCTGCCAGTCTTGCGTTCTGACCTTCCTTACCGATTGCTAAGGATAACTGATAGTCAGGTACAACTACCTTTGCGGTCTTTTCATCAGGATCTGCAAATACTGCTACAATCTTTGCAGGAGACAATGCATTCTGAATCAGGTTACCGGGGTTCTCATCCCAGTTTACGATATCAATCTTTTCGCCGCGCAGTTCTTCTACAATCGCATTTACTCTGGCACCGTTCATACCTACACATGCACCTACCGCATCTACATTGGGGTTGTTGCTCCATACTGCAATCTTGGTACGGCTGCCTGCTTCACGGGCAATGCTCTTAATTTCTACGGTACCGTCTTTGATTTCGGTTACTTCAGATTCGAATAATCTCTTAACCAGCTCCGGATGTGTGCGGCTTACATTGATGCGGGGTCCCTTAGGGGTGTTCTTTACTTCCAGAATGTATACTTTAATTCTTTCGGTGGGCTTGAATACTTCACCCTTTACCTGCTCGCTTTCTGCAAGCATAGCATCTGCCTTACCTAAGTTAATGCTGATATTACGTCCTACATAACGCTGTACTACACCGGTTACCACGTCTTTTTCTTTTTCGTAGTACTGGTTGTAAATAACGCTTCTTTCTTCTTCTCTGATTTTCTGTAAAATTACGTTTTTAGCGTTCATGGTAGCGATACGTCCGAATTCCTTGGACTTGATTTCTACGTTTAAAATATCGCCAACCTTTGCTTTCTTGGATACTGCCTTTGCATCCTCCAAAGCAATCTGTAAGCAATCATCTTCTACATCATCCTTGGTTTCTACTACTTCTTTTTCTGCATAGCATAAGAAATCGCAGGTTTCTCTGTTGATTTCTACTTTGATATTGTCTGCTTTGCCAAAGTGGTTCTTGCAGGCGGTTACCAGAGAGTTTTCAATTGCTTCAAACAAAGTCTCTTTGCTGATTTCTTTCTCCTTCTCTAAAATGTCTAATGCTTCCATTAATTCCTTATTCATTTTCCGTTATCCTCCTGTTTGTTTTTTATTTCTATCTGATAAAGAATCCGTCTGCACCTATCGTACCGGTTGCGGTCAATTGCCATCTGTCGGATTCGCTTTGTACAACTTGTACCGTTTATGGCAGTTCTTAATTATAGTTAAAAATCAAATGCCAATCTGATTAATGCTACATCACTTTTTGCAAATACCATTTCGCCGTTTTCTGTTTCCACGGTTATAGTCTCCGCATCATAAGCCTTTAATTCACCTTCAAATTCTTTACATTTGTCAATGGGCTTGTAGGTCTTTACTTCTACCTGACAACCCAGACTTTTTTCTAAGTGCTTATCCTTTTTTAAGGTTCTGCCAAGTCCCGGACTGGAAACCTCTAAAATATAGGCATCTTCAATAAAGTCTTCTTTGTCCAGTGCATCCGATAAGGCACGGCTTACGTTTTCACAGTCGTTAATGTTTACACCCTCTGCTTTGTCAATGTAAGCTCTCAAGTACCAGTCCGCACCTTCTTTGACGTATTCCACGTCATAAATTTCCACGCCGTTAGCTTCGGCAATGGGCAGAAGCAATGCTTCCGTTTTGGATTCGTATGTGTCTCTTTTAGACATGTACTCACCTGTTCCTTTCTGTATTTAGTTGTAAGTTTATTGTGGAATTTCACTTAATAAATTCCTACGTCGGATACAGTCATATCAGTGCCTTTTGCAAAGAATAAAGAGTGGAACGCGTTCCACTCTTTGATTATTAACAGTATTCAACTATAGTCAGTGTATACCTGTTCTTTTTAAATGTCAACTGTATTTTTCAAAAAAGAACCATAAAACTGTACTTTTTCCGGTATTTTTCAGTTATAGGAATAGTTAGCAGCCCCACTAAGTCTAATTATAGTATGTCGTTTCTCTCTCCTGCATTTCATCCCATACCTCTGCCGGTACTATCTCGGAAAGAAGTTCGTACAGGTCACCGTAGGGTTGCATATCCAATGTGCCTCTGCCATCGTATTGTTCCTTTCCTTCCGTCACATATACGGTAATGGTCATTGCTGCATCATCCACATTTTCCAGATCCAGATTTTCAACATCCGCCTCTTCTATCCACCTGCCTATTTTGACAATATCGGATATGGATACCTTAAAGTCAATGTATTGGTCAACACCTTTCCCGCTGACGGTAACGGACGGAAACAGTATCATACTTCCCTTACCTGACTCCGTAATTTCTATACTGTAAGAGAATTTTTCTTCTCCCACGGGATATATAATGTATACCATTAGTTTGGACTCATCCCGGCTACTGTCTGTACTATCCTCTCCCCGACCTGTACTTCCTGCGTTTTCTGTATCCGTTCTATCATTCACATTTCCCGTGGTATCAGCATTTTTAAATAAGCCTGCACTTCCTGCCAGAAGCATAAGGAAAACGATTAGCCCTACAAATCCAAATATCAAATGTATTTTTCCGGCAGCCTTCTCATCTTCTTTGCAGACCACTTCTCCTGTTTCACAGTCCCGCAACATATGTACTTTACGTCCGATAGTGCGGTATTTTTTGCCACTGCCCGATACTTTACCCTGATACCGGTAACAAATCCCCATCATTTCATATTCATAAATGGGCCGATAGGTGTCCGGGTCATCCGTTCCACCTGGATTTACCGTATAATCCACAAGATACCCCGGAATCACCTGCATCCTGTGACTGTTTTTCTTTAGGCGTACACTGTTTTTGATTCCGCCAACGCCCACTAACATAAACAGAATGCTGATAAAGTAACCAAAGCCCATTCCAAACCAGGCAGGCAGTTCTCCGTCTTCATCCTGCAACAAAAAGACACTCAATATAAATATCAGCAAAAGCACCAAAAAACCTATGACAAACCACAAACCACTGTTATTTTTTACATCTTTGTCAGCTTCCGGCATAAAACGGTCTGTTTTGTCTATGTAACGGGAGCGCAGCACTGCCCCCACTTCATAATATTCTTCCGATTTGAATTTTTTCTGGATGGTTTCCCCGTGTATACCGTAAAAATCTACGGTTACTTCATTATAGGAACCTGTTTCATCCCCCAGCTGCACCATTTTTGTTTCACAGCTTATTACTCTGGCATCTACCATTCTTCCCTGTTTTACCATAAACTTCGGCATCAGTATGCCATACAGACAAAGTCCTATAAAACCTAATATGACTACAATGATAATAATCATATTTCCTCACATTCTGCCGTCATACGGCTCTACATATATCAGTCAGTATCTATTCCTGTTCTTCTTTGGTCAGCACCAATTTCTTTTCCACCGTTACTTTTTCTTCATAACAGGCAAAAATTTTATCGGTATCCTCCTTTTTCATTTTAGGAGTAATCAGACTGACTATCGGCACTACAATCAGACCGGCAACCATGGCTGCTGCCCCTGCATTGATAGGAGAAGCAATAAACTTAATAAACATATTTAATACGGTAATACCTACGCCTGTGATAAAACTTGCCCAAACAGCCGCTTTGGTAACACCCTTCCAGTACAATCCGTAAAGGAACGGTGCCAAAAATGCACCGGCAAGTGCACCCCATGAAATACCCATAAGCTGTGCAATAAAAGTAGGCGGGTCAAGTGCCAGCACAACGGAAATTACAACAAAGAATACTAACAGAACACGCATCCATAAAAGCTGCTGTTTGTCACTCATTTTCTTAATCACAGTACCTTTGATAAAATCCAGTGTCAGTGTAGAACTGGAGGTCAGTACCAAAGAAGAAAGAGTAGACATGGATGCGGACAATACCAATACAATTACAATACCGATTAAAATATCCGGTAACGTATTTAACATTGTGGGGATAATTGCGTCATAGATAATACCGCCTTCTGCGTTACGGATTGCATCGGTATCAAACAGTCTGCCAAATCCGCCAAGGAAATAGCAGCCGCCGGAAACTACTACTGCAAATATAGTAGAGATAATCGTTCCGGTCTTTACTGCCTTTTCGTCCTTGATAGCGTAGAATTTATGTACCATCTGGGGAAGTCCCCATGTACCTAGGGATGTCAGTATAACTACACCCAACAGGTTTAGGGGGTCAGGTCCGAAGAAAGAAGCAAATGCTCCCTGTTGCCCCTGGGTTATCGCTACATCACTGGGAATTTCGGAAAGCTTAAATACTGCTTCCATAAATCCACCCTGCCCGTTTAATACTGCCACTATGACTGCCACAATACCAAAGAGCATAATAATTCCTTGAATAAAATCGTTGATGGCAGTTGCCATATAACCACCTAAAATCACATATACGCAGGTCAGTGCTGCCATAACTATTACACAGACTGCATAAGGAATATTAAATGCCATTTCAAACAAACGTGACAAACCGTTATATACGGATGCGGTATAGGGAATCAGAAAAATAAAGGATATGGCAGAAGCTGCCAGACGCAGTGCTTTACTGTCATATCTTTTTCCGAAATAATCCGGCATGGTTTTTGCTTTCAAGTGTTTGCTCATAATACGGGTTCTGCGTCCTAAGATTACCCATGCAAGAAGGGAGCCTATCAGCGCATTTCCCAAGCCAATCCATGTGGCGGACAAACCGTATTTGTAGCCAAACTGTCCTGCATATCCTACAAATACTACCGCACTAAAATAAGATGTACCGTAAGCAAAGGCCGTAAGCCACGGGCCCACGCCTCTGCCTCCCAATACAAAATCATCTACATTCGTTGCATGCTTTCTGGAATATAAACCTACTGCAATCATGCTTCCAAAAAACAAAATCAACATAATTATTTTTGCAATCATTATTGTGTCTCCAAAATACTAAGCAATTTCTTCCTGGGTCACCAGTTCTACAGCAGTTTCTTTTAAGATTGCTGCTGCCTTTTCCAAATCGGAAGTCTTGATAACAATGGATGCATCATCCGTTCCGGTGGAAAGTGCATACATATATTCAATATTGATTCCGTTTTTACAGATAACCTCTAACAATTCCTGCAAGTAGCCTACTCTGTGGCAAAGCTTTACACCTAAAACATCGGTCAGCATAGCGGAAAAACCGTTTTCTCTCAACGCTTTCTTTCCAGCCTCGGGATTGTTTACCAAAAGTCTTAACAAACCATATTCACTGGTATCTGCCAGACTTAATGATACAATATTGACACCGCTTTGTTTCAGTACATCCAGTACTTCTTCCAGGCGTCCTTCTCTGTTTTCGATAAATACGGATAATTGTTTAATATACATAAGCGTTCTCCTCTCTTATACCAGTTTACGTTTGTCGATTACATGTACGGCTTTACCCATGCTGCGTTCGATTGTTTTGGGCTCTACCAGTTTTACTTTTACTGCAAGACCGATTGCATGCTGGATAACGGTTGCAATCTTCTTGGTCAGCTTCTCTAATTCTTTGATTTCGTCGGAGAAGAATCTCTCTTCTACTTCTACCTGTACCTCTAAGGTATCCAGATTACCTACTCGGTCTACGATCATCATGTAGTGAGGTGTTGTTTCACCCATTTCAAGAAGCGCTGCTTCAATCTGGGAAGGGAACACATTGACACCGCGGATAATTAACATATCGTCGGAACGTCCTTTAAATCTGCTGATTCTTGCAAGGGTACGTCCGCACTCACAAGGACTATAATCAATGCTGGTTAAGTCTCTGGTACGATAACGAAGCAGAGGAATACCTTCTTTTGTGATAGTGGTAAATACCAGTTCTCCGGTTTCGCCGGGCGCAACAGGCTGTAACGTTTCCGGATCAATAATTTCAGGCAAGAAATGGTCTTCATATACATGTAAGCCCTTGTGGTACTCACAGTCACAAGCCACACCGGGACCCATAACCTCACTGAGACCGTAAATATCATGTGCATGGATATGTAATTTCTGTTCCACCTGCTTACGCATATTCTCTGTCCAAGGCTCTGCACCACAGATTGCACATTTTAACTTAATATCTTTAATGGCATCCTCTTCTTCCAAAGTTTCCGCAATATGACACAGATAAGAAGGGGTACATGCAATGGCTGTAACACCAAAGTCCTTCATCATGGTAGTCAGCTTTTTGGTATTACCGGTAGACATCGGTACTACCATGGCGCCTAATTTTTCTGCACCACCATGGGCACCCAGACCGCCGGTAAACAAACCGTAACCGTATGCCACCTGAATAATATCGTTTCTGGATACACCTGCCATGGTTAACGCTCTTGCCACACACTCACTCCAGATATCCAAATCCTTACGGGTATATCCTACAACAGTAGCTTTACCGGTAGTACCGCTGGATGCATGGACTCTGACAATTTCAGACTGGGGAGCCGCAAACAATCCGAAAGGATAAGTATCTCTTAAGTCATTTTTGGTGGTGAAAGGCAATTTCTGTAAATCTTCAATGCCTTTGATATCACCGGGTTCCAAGCCTAACTCCTGCATTTTTTTACGGTAAAAAGGTACATTATGATATACTCTTTCTACAGTTTTCACTAATCTTGCACTCTGCAGAACACGCATTTCGTCCCGGCTCATGCATTCTTTTGTTTCGTTCCAAATCATTTTGCTACACCTCTCCTTTTTTCTCTCCCTGTGGCGGAATCTGTCTTCTGTCGCAAAGAGGCTTTAGTTTTCGTAACCTGTTAAAAATGCTTTTTTATTAATTTCAATGGTCTTGGGGGGTACTGTGTTTTCGATTACCTTAAGCCACATGTCTTTTTCAAAATCCATGTGCTTGGCTGCAAGACCTAAAACAATCACATTAAATGCTTTTACATTGCCAAGTTTGGCTGCTTCTTCCATTGCATTGATGCTGTATACTTTATATTTTTCAGACAGTTTTTCAATGATGTTTTCAGGATATGCCGCAGCACCGGTTACTACCGTAATGGGGTCAATTCTCCAGTCATTGACAATCAGTGCACCGCCTTCTTTTAAAAAGTGTGCATACCGGAGTGCTTCCAGTCTTTCAAACGCAATCAGTACATCTGCACAACCTTCTTCCACAATAGGCTCTGCTACTTCCTTACCGTATCTGACAAAAGTAACTACGCTACCGCCACGCTGAGCCATACCGTGCACTTCGGATAATTTAACATCATAGCCGGCTTCTACCGTGATACCGCCTAAAATACGGCTGGTAAGAAGGGTTCCCTGTCCGCCGACACCTACTATCATAATATTTCTTGTTTCCACTTATTTTTCCTCCCTCACCTTAGTTTCTCGGTACGCAGTCGATGGCATCGAACATGCAAAGATTTTTACACAGTCCGCAACCGTTACACATGGTTTCATCGATGGAAATGGTACCGTCTGCATTCTTGGTCAGTGCAGGACAACCGGGGCGCAAACACGCACCACACTTCTTACACTTCTCAGGAATGGGTCTGCATACGTTGGGGAATACATTGCCCTTTAACAGTACGCAGGGAGATTTTGTGATAATAACGGAAACTTCGTCTCTTTGGGTTTCTTCTTTTATCACACGTTCCAGTTCTTTTAAATCAAAGGCATTTACCTCAATCACATGGTTGATGCCCATGGATTTGCAGAGGTGATAAATATTGATAGCGGGTACGGTTTCTCCCATCAGGGTCTTACCGGTTGCGGCATTGTCCTGATGACCGGTCATACCTGTGGTAGAGTTATCCAAAATCATAACAGTTCCGGTGCCCTGATTGTAAACCATGTTCATCAGGGAGTTTACACCGGTATGCATAAAGGTAGAGTCACCGATTACGGCTACCCAGTTCTTAATATAATCCTTGCCTTTTGCTTTTTCCATACCATGCAGGGTAGAAATGCTGGCACCCATACATACGGTAGTATCAATGACACTTAACGGTGCCACTGCACCTAAGGTGTAACATCCGATATCGCCTGCAGCATGAATTTTTAATTTGTTTAATACGGAGAATACACTTCTGTGCGGGCAGCCCGGACACAGAATAGGAGGTCTTGCAGGTACCTGCTCTGCCGCTTCCTTCTGAGGATTTTCGTTTAATAATACCTTGCGAAGCAGGTTTGCACTGTATTCACCCTGACGGGTAAAGATTTCTTTGCCCACTGCCTCAATGCCCCAGGAACGTACCTGTTCTTCGATAACGGGCTCTAATTCTTCAAATATGTATAATTTATCCACCTTGGAAGCAAATTCTTCAATTAACTTCTTGGGAAGGGGATGTACCATACCCAGCTTTAATACGGAAGCGTTGGGGCATGCCTCCCTTACATACTGGTACGGAATACCGCTGGTAATAAAACCGATAGAGGTATCTCTGTACTCTGCCCTGTTGATGGCAAAGTTACAACCATCTTCCATCAGACGGTTCATGCGTTCTTCCACATATACGTGACGGCCTTTTGCATTGCCGGGCATCATAACAAACTTCGCAGGATTACGCTCATAGGCTTTGTCCTCGGGCACAACTCTGTCATTTAACTCCACAACACCCTGAGAATGGGAAAGTCTTGTGGTTGTACGTAAAATAACAGGTGTGTCGTAATCTTCACTGAGTTCAAATGCAAACTTCATAAACTCTTTTGCTTCCGCACTGTCGGAAGGCTCCAATACCGGTACGATTGCGGCACGTGCCACGCAGCGGGTATCCTGTTCATTCTGGGAACTGTAAAGGCCCGGGTCATCTGCTGCCACCAGTACCAGACCACCGTTTACACCACCGTAAGAAATGGTATATAAGGGGTCACTTGCCACATTCACACCAACATGCTTCATGGAAGCCATGGCTCTTACACCGCTGATGGATGCACCGATAGCCACTTCCATTGCTACTTTTTCGTTAGGAGACCACTCTGCGTAAATCTCCGGATATTTTACAATATTTTCACTGATTTCTGTACTGGGAGTACCGGGATAAGCCGCAGATACCTTCACACCTGCTTCATAAGCACCTCTGGCTATCGCTTCGTTTCCCAACATAATTTTCTTCTCTGCCACGATTATATTCCCTCTCTTAAATCTTTTACTCTTTTTGCTTTGCCTTCAAATCTCTGTAAGGTATTGGGGGACTCTAAGCTGATTTTGGCATCCAGTCCCAAAACAATACGGAGTTTTGATTTGATTTTCTTTTCTATTTCTTCCAATTCTTTGTAGGAATCGGTTTCTTTTAACAGTTCCACACGTATTTCCATACGGTCGGCATGGTCCTTACGGGTTAAGATGATTTCATAGTGAGGACCGATTTCATCCACACTTAAAATCACTTCTTCAATCTGGCTGGGGAATACGTTTACACCGCGGATTTTTAACATATCATCGGTACGTCCGTCCAGATTTTCCATACGGCAGGTAGTACGTCCGCATTTACAAGGTTCATAAATCAGTCTGGTTACATCCTTGGTCCTGTAACGGATGAGGGGCAAACCTTCTTTGTAAATACAGGTCACTACCAATTCACCCTTTTCACCGGGAGGCAATACTTCGCCGGTCTTAGGGTCAATGATTTCCGGAATAAAATAGTCTTCATTGATATGCATACCGCACATATGCTCACACTCACCGGACACACCGGGACCCATCAGTTCACTCATACCGTAGTTGGAGGTTACTAACATGTCATCGCCCCAGAGCTTGTGCATTTCTTCACGCATGGCTTCTGTTAACAATTCACTTCCCACCAGACCGATTTTTACATTTAAATCCTTCTTAGGGTCGATTCCCATGGACAATGCCACTTCTGCCAGACGCAGCGCATAGGAAGGGGTAGCCACCAGCAATGTAGTGCCGAAATCCTTCATATACATAATCTGCTTTTCAGAGTTACCGGTAGAAGAAGGCACCAGTGTGGCACCAATATTTTCCAGTCCAAAGTGTAAGCCCAGTGCACCGGTAAACATACCGTAACCGAAGCAAATCTGTGCCACATCCTTTTTAGTGGCACCACCCATGGCTGCAATACGGGAGACGCACTCGGTCCACATTTCCAAGTCTCTTTTGGTGTAACCTACCACCGTAGGCTTACCGGTAGTACCGCTGGATGCATGGATACGCACCAGTTCTTCCTTATCCACTGCAAACAAACCGAAAGGATAATTGTCACGCAAATCCTGTTTCGTAACAAAGGGCATCTTTGCCAAATCTTTTAAGGTCTGTATATCTTCGGGTTTTACTCCTGCATCTTCCATCTTTTTCCTGTAAGCGGGTACCTTATCCCATACCTGCTTAACGGTATCCTTTAAGCGGGTAAGCTGTATCGCTTCTATTTCCGCTCTGGACATAGTTTCTTCTTTTGACCAGATCATTTTGTTTCCTCCAAATTAAATCTCTTTTTCTTTTGTTGCATTTATGTACCTTGCCTCGGTTTTACTCCATCACATAAAATATTTTGTGGCACTTTAACGCAACACAATTGCAAACCGTAAAAGTATTTTTATTGTACCATAAAAAAGGTGCTTTCAACTACTATGCAAAAGCACCAAAAAACACTGTCAATTTTTGTCTATAATCTTCTTTTTACCCTAAAACTCATCTTATTCTGCTACATCACTATGCCTTTTCTTAGTATATATTCTGGCAATTCTCCATGCACATACCGCAATGATTCCGCCTAAGAAAATATAAACTTTTCCCCAAAACCAGAATGTATTGACGGGACGTATCTCGGACATATCTTCATTATAATAAAGCGTAACTTTACCATCCCTTATATCCACTTCATAACCGTCCATACTACACTGCTGCATCTTACCGTTTGCATCCACATAATAGGCATAATCCGACTTCTCATTATATTCTGCTTCCAGCGTCTGATAATGAAGTGCAATATATACCTCTTCCATATGCCAGGTTACACCTCGTATCAATGCCAATATCATACAAACCATAATACAAATCCATATGGTCGATTGGTATCGCTTTTCCTTCTTTTCATCATAGATACAGGCTTTTCCGTCGTAACCGTCCATCAAATCTACATCATACTTTCCCATAATTGCTCCTTTTTCCTGCTTCCAATGCCTGCAAAAGTTGTGTCATAGTCTGACCATATACAGGATGCCTAAAATAAGGTGCAATCTGCACCATGGGTTTTAATACAAAATCCCTGTTCTGCATATCCGCATGGGGAATACAAAGTCTGTCATCCTCATAAATCTCTTTATCATAAAAAATAATATCCAAATCCAATGTACGGGGACCCCAGTGTATCTTGCGCTCCCTGCCTGCCGCCTGTTCCAATTCATGCAGCCTGTCAAGTAGTTCTCCCTCTGTATACAAGGTGTCCAGCTCCAGTACACCATTATAAAAATCTGCCTGTTCTACTCCACCGTAGGGCTTAGTACGGATAATGTCGCTCACTTTTATCACTTTGCATCTATTATCCATTGACAGACCCTTGAGGGCATCTGCAATATACTTTTCAGAATCTCCCATATTGGAGCCAAATGCTATGTATGCCTTATGCCAACTGCGGTATATCTTTACCGATACGGATTCAAAAGTCATAGGAATAGGTGCATGGGGCTTTCGCAATTCTAATTCTAATGCCTTTACCAAAGGAAACTGAAGTAAAATGGCTTCTGCCGCTCTCTCTGCCGCTGTCTCAATCAAATCATAGGTAACTTCCGTCATTTTCTCCTTAATAAACAGACTGACTTCTCCATAATGCGTAGACAAAGTTAAGTCATCATTTAATCCTGCCAGTCGTAAATTTGTATGCAGCGTCGCATTCACATAAAAATTTTGTCCGTTCTGCTTTTCCTCAGCAAATACCCCATGGTGGGCAAATATTTCTAAATTTTCAATTTTGATTTGATCCAATCCCTGCATACTTCCTCCTGCCGTTTGGGTATCGTTCATATTCATTTCACATCCAATATCCTATATCTGACATAGGAACATACTTCAACATCTTATATCCGACTATTCAAAATCGCTTCTGCCATCTTAACAGCCCGATAGTTTTCTTTTACATCATGGACACGCACAAAACTGCAACCTTTCATAACACCCATAACTGTGGTTACCAGAGTTCCTTCTAACCGTTCTTCTGTGGGCAAATCCAGTGTCAGACCGATAACTGATTTGCGGCTGGTGCCAAGCAGCACGGGACAGCCCAGTTCATGCAATTGCTCCAAATGATTTATTATGTGCAGATTTTGTTCATAGGTTTTTGCAAACCCTACTCCCGGATCTAAAATAATTTTATTTTTCTCTATCCCCGCGTTCTCTGCCAATGCAAGGGTTTCTCGTAAATCTTTTTCCACATCTTTCAGAAAATCCACATACTCTGTATTCTTCCTATTGTGCATGAGACAGCAGGGTAACTTGCTCTTAGCAATGACTTCTGCCATTTTGTCATCATATTTAAGCCCCCAGATATCATTTATCAAATCTATACCTGCATCTATCCCTGCTTCTGCCACACCACTTTTATAGGTATCCAGAGAAACCGGTATATCAAACCGTTTCTTTACTGCTTCTATTACCGGCACCACTCTGGTAATTTCTTCCTCATCTGAAAGCAGTGTATATCCAGGTCTTGTGGATTCCCCGCCGATATCCAGGATATCCATTCCTTCTTTGCACATTTCTTCTACATGAAAAAGAGCCCGGTCCAAAGCATTCCAACTGCCTCCATCAGAAAAGGAATCCGGCGTCACATTCAGAATACCCATGATATAAGTCTTACCGTGCTCTTTAAATTCTCTGTTACCGATTTTCATACTAATTACCCTCCGCAGGCCTTACCACTTTATGGTCTTATTTTTCTTGTCTTTCTTCCAGTCACACTGCTTTTCTGCCTTGCAGGCAAAGCATGGTCTGCTGGCTTTGTCTGCCCTGTAAAGAATACCGTTTAAAGTAGCCTCTGTTGCAACCTCACTATCACGGTGTGTTTCTATTGCCGAAATAATAACACGCGTTTCTTTATCATCAAATCCGCACTCTTTCAGTATTTCAAGTGCCAATACTGCCGACGCCTTCTCATGGGGCGTACCGTCTGCATACTGCATATGTCTGCCGATATCATGAAGCAGGGCTGCCGCATAAATCAAATCTTTCGCAATTCCCAGCCCTTCTTCCAAGTTCAGTATCCATGCAATCCGTGCCACATCCAGGAAGTGTACCATATCATGGTGGCAAAAAATCCTATTCTTCTCTGCCTCTTCATTCAGGTGCAGATATTTTAAAAATAAATCCTGATTTAATATTTTATCAATTCGTTCCATTGTTCCACACCTGCATTCGGTTATCTGTTTTCCATTCCCTATTTGAATGTCCGGCTGTTTTGCTTAACCGAATTTTTCATCCGTTTTCCTGTCCGTTGTACCGTCAATCTATCATATGGAAAAACTGTTCCTTTAATGCTCCATCTTCTTCAAAGACACCTCTGGAAGCCAATGTTACTGTTTTACTGCCGGGCTTTTTCACACCACGCATAGTCATACACATATGCTCTGCTTCTAACATCACCATTACTCCCTTAGGACTTAAATGCTCCATAATAGCATCTGCAATCTGCCCGGTCATGCGTTCCTGAATCTGTAATCTCTTTGCATATACTTCCACCGTTCTGGCAAGTTTACTGATGCCTACTACTTTGCCGTCCGGAATATAGGCAATATGGGCTTTGCCGTAAAAAGGCATCATATGATGCTCACAGGTAGAATAAAACACGATATCCTTTTCTACTACCATACCGCTGTTTTCCACGCTGAATGTCTTTTTCAGATGTACTCCCGCATCCTCGCTGTTTCCCGCACATGTCTCTTCATACATTCTGGCAATGCGTGCCGGTGTATCCAGTAGTCCTTCACGGCCTACATCCTCACCAATCCCTTCCAGAATTAATTTTACACCTGCCTCAATTTTTGCTTTATCCATCGCTTTGCTGCTTCCTTTCGGCATTATTTTTTCTCTCGTTTGCCCAAAATTTCTGTCAATCTTCCCAAATACGACAAAGAACCGAAACTGATAATCACATCTTCTTTTCCCGCCAGAAGATACGCCATCTCCACGGCTTCCTCCAAGCTGCCCGCAACTGTCACATTAGGATGATACTCCTTTACGGTCTGTGCCAGTTCCAGTGCCGGAAGGGCACGCTCATTTTCCGGCGGTGTTACGGTAATAATCTGGTCTGCATAGGCATATGTTTCCGCAATTACTTTTTCATATTCTTTGTCCCTTAGTATTCCTATTATATAGATAATTCGCTTGTTTGTAAAATAAAAACGGACAGAATCCGCAAGTTTTTTGGCTGCATCTTCATTATGTGCTCCATCTATTATAAAAAGCGGTTTCTTGGAAAGAACCTGAAATCTGCCTATCCATGCCGTTTCAAGCAATCCTTTCCGCAACTGTTTTTCCGATACTGCATAACCACAATGAGAAAGTTTTTCAATAACCTCTACTGCCAGCACGGCATTTTCAACCTGATGCTTTCCTGCCAATGTAATTTCCAAATTGGAAAAGCATGTCCCTTCCGTTGTTTCATAAGTAAACCTTTGCTTTTCCAGACCATACTTTACCTTAGTTGCATCCTTTACCACCGCCAATGATGCATTTTTTTCCTCCGCTTCCTGTCTGATAACCTCCAAAGCCTCATTTTCCTGCTTTGCACTCATTACATAACAGTTGTCTTTTATTATTCCTGCCTTCTGCCACGCGATTTTTTCCAATGTATTGCCCAAAAACTGCATATGATCCATACTGATGGAAGAAAGCACCGCCACCTTGGTAGTGGTAATCAAATTCGTGGCGTCTTCTCTGCCACCCATACCGGTTTCCAACACCACAATATCGCAACCACTTCTTTTAAAATACAAAAAAGCCAGTGCTGTTTCCACCTCAAAAGGTGTAGGATGTGAAAGCCCGTCCGCAACCATACTTTCACAGGCTGTCTTTACCTCTTCCATATATTCACAAATTGCCTTTTTGGTAATGGGTCTGCCATTTATCTGTATTTTTTCACAATAATTTGAAATCACCGGAGAAATATATCTGCCTGTTTTATATCCTGCACATTTTAATATGGTGGATACAAAAGCCAGCACGGAACCCTTTCCGTTTGTACCTGCAATATGCACAAAGGAAAGTGCATCCTGCGGATTTCCCAGTCTTTTGCAAAGTTCTGTTATATTGGAAAGTCCCGGAACAATCCCATACATCTTTAAAGATTCCACATATTCCAAAGTCTGTGCATAGTTCATGTATATTTTCTCCTTTTCGTGGGATACTGTTTTCCATGAAAAAATATATTCACAATTTTATCCACTGTGGCATTTTAGGCTGGTGCATGGAAATCATATTTACAGCCTTTTCTTCTTTTCGAAGAAGACAATTTACCCTGCGTGGGAATACCTCCCTGTGGATGTTTCCCATTTACGGATGTGCCTGTTTTTTAGCACCTGTCTGTCGGTTATTAAAAGGAAAATCCCCCTTTGTCAGAGGGCTCACTTATGCATCTCTGATTTTTTCGGCCGAATTTTTGACAGGTACGCTTTTAAGCAAAAAACAACTCTGTCCCTGGGATTACAGTTCCTCCCGATGGCACATCAAAAAACTTATCCGGTTAGACTATTTACCACTCTGGTTCATGGCCGGACTGCTGTTTGAAAGACTGCTTGCGGAACATGATTCGTAAGCAGTTTTCATTCGCTTCATATGCCGCATCAATACCATATACAAAATCACAAAGAATACCGCCGTAATGCTCCATGCAGCTACATTTCCCATGCATATACCGATATAACTCATGTATTTTGCTGCCAGAAAAGCCACTACGCCGCGACAGATAAGCTCAACAAAACCTCCCATCATGGGTAGTACACCGAAACCACACCCCTGCAAAACATGACGGTATACAAATATCAGCCCCAACGGAATAAAGAATGCACCGCACAAAACCGCATAATCCCATACATAGCCGTAAACCATTGCAACCTCTGCCTCTGTGATAAAAAGTCTTACCATATAAGGCAGTACCCAAAGCATCACTCCATATATAATAACCGAATAAATAACAGTCATTATTGTTGCACTTCTGACACCCTTTCGTATTCTGTCAAGGTCATTCACCCCTCTGTTCTGAGCACCATAGGTAGCCATAGTCGTTCCCATTGCTCCATAAGGCTGGGTTACAAACATTTCCACCTTTCCCGCTACGGAATACGCAGCCACAACCGTAGAGCCTAACAAATTCAATGCAGACTGTACCATTATCGTACCGATTGCCGTAATAGAATACTGTAAAGCCATGGGCAGTCCAATGGTAATCTGGTTCTTTACACACTGTCCTTCCGGTTTCCAATGCCTTTTTTCAATTCTGACCGCCGGTACTGCCACTAAAATATAAATCAGACACAAAATGCCCGATACTCCCTGTGAAATAACCGTTGCATAAGCTGCTCCGTCCACACCCATATCAAATACGGCAATAAATAAAATATCCAGTCCCACATTTAAAACTGCCGCAATCACTAAAAATACCAACGGTAATACACTGTTTCCAATGGCACGCAGTACACTTGCCAAAAGATTATACAAAATATTGCAGGAAAGCCCCAGACAAATAATCAGAATATACGACTTTGTCATCTCATAAATATCGTCCGGCGTATTCATCAGATGCAGCAGCTTATCCATCTGCGTATAAGTGAGAACCGTCATAACCACTGCCAGCACCATTGCCAGTATATAGGCACTGCCGATGCTCTGTTTCATGCCCTCTTTATCTCCTGCACCAAAACGCTGTGCCGTCAATACCGTAAATCCGGTGGTTAACCCTTGGGTGAATCCCAGTATCAAAAAAGTGATAGAGCCGGTAGCTCCTACTGCCGCCAATGCATCCACACCCACAAAATGCCCTACAATAATGGTATCTGCCATACTGTAAAGCTGCTGAAATATATTTCCTATAATAATCGGTATGATAAACTTTGCAATCAGCTTCGTAGGGCTGCCTTTCGTCATATCCAGTTCCATAATGCATTAAGCCTCTCATTCTTTCCAAAGACAATTTTTCCGTCTTTTCTTTCATTCCGTCAAAAAGACGGTGTAACACTACCACCGTCCCTCTTAAACTTTATAAATATAATATATTATAACTTATCCGTTCTTTAATCCGCAAACCACAATAATTGTATATCATCAGGCATCTATATCCGCCACATCAATATCTCCTGTACCGATATCCAGTGTATTTAAAGTTCTGCGACGCATACGTGCTGCCTCGGAAGCCTCTAAAATATAGTTCTTAATCTGCTTGGAATTTTTGATATGCACCAGTTTTAATGTAGGATGCGTGGTATCTCCTGTATGGCAGGTAATCGTACCCAGTCCAAACATTCTCTCCACGAGGCTGGCAGTATGCTGCACATCCTGAATCTTGTACATATAGCAATCGTTCTCTACCTTCTTAAAAAAGCCGGTATCGACAGTAAGCATATCATCTTTGAGAATATATACCGTAAAAGTAAAAGGCAAACCTAAAAACAACCAACGTTTTCTTTCACGAAACATTATATCCTTATCCAATTCTTTTGCCATTTGTATCACTCCTCATAATTAAAAAGTCTGCATTTAAAGACCACCTTTTTATTTCTTTTCTATTATAATGTAATTCTTAGCGATATGCAAGCAATATCAAAATTTTAGCGTTGATTATAGCCCCCTTTTGTGGTATCATATCCAAAAGAAATATTTTGCTTCGCAAAATTAAAGGAGGCAAATCCTCCCCTCGCCAAAGGGCTCGGATTTTGCTTCGCAAAATTAAAGGAGGATTGCATGACAGCCAATGAATGTATCAGAGGACGCAGAAGTATCCGTCAGTTTACGGACAGGCCCGTTCCTCACGATGTACTGGAAAACATTGTAGAAACAGCTTCTTATGCTCCCAGTTGGAAGCATACCCAGATTACCCGCTACATTGCCGTAGAGGGTGCTTTAAAAGACAAGATTGCAGACGAATGCACATCCGCCTATGCAAAAAATGGTGAAATCATCAAAAATGCACCGCTACTCATTGCCGTTACCTTTATCAAAAACAGAAGCGGCTTTGAAAGAGACGGTTCTTTCAGCACCCCAAAAGAAGGGGGATGGCAGATGTTTGATGCCGGCATTGCTACTGAAGCATTTTGCCTTGCAGCTTATGAGCAGGGACTCGGCACCGTTATTTTAGGTATCTTTGATGAAGCTAAAGCAGCTTCTTTATTAGAGGTTCCCGAAGACAGAGAACTGGTTGCCCTTATTCCCGTAGGTTATCCTGCTGAAGAGCCTGTTGCTCCCAGACGTAAACCCGTGGAGGAATTACTATCCTATAAATGATATAAAAATCGAAGAGATTTATCCTCTTCGATTTTTTTCGGGCAAGTCTGTTAAAACAAAAGCGTCCGCCCTGCGGACAGAAAGGTGAGTATACAATATGAAACATTTAATGAGTCCTCTTGATTTTTCTGTGGAAGAACTGGAAAATCTATTTAAGCTGGCAGATGACATTGAAAAAAATCCTGCCAAATACGCAAGTGCCTGCAACGGCAAAATTCTTGCTACCTGTTTTTATGAACCCAGCACACGTACCCGATTGAGCTTTGAATCCGCCATGTTACGCTTAGGCGGTCAGGTTTTGGGCTTTTCTGATGCTTCCAACTCTTCTGCTGCAAAAGGTGAAAGCGTATCCGACACTATCCGTACCGTTTCCTGCTACGCAGACATTTGTGCCATGCGTCATCCCAAGGAAGGTGCTCCCATGGTTGCCGCTGAAAAATCCGGCATTCCGGTTATCAACGCAGGTGACGGCGGTCACCAGCACCCCACCCAGACATTAACAGACTTGTTGACTATCCGCAGTCTGAAAGGCCACCTGGACAACTTAACCATCGGTCTTTGCGGCGACTTAAAATTCGGTCGTACCGTACACTCCCTGATTAACGCTCTGGTGCGCTATCCCAATGTACGCTTTGTATTCATCTCTCCCGAAGAGTTAAAAGTACCGGACTACATTACCGACATGTTAAAAGAAAAGAACATTCCTTATGAAGAAGTTATCCGTTTAGAAAATGTAATGCCCACTCTGGATATCTTATACATGACCAGAGTACAGAGAGAACGCTTCTTCAATGAAGAAGATTATGTCCGCTTAAAAGACTTCTATATCCTAAACACTGAAAAGCTGGCTCTTGCAAGCTCTGATATGCTGGTACTGCATCCTCTGCCCAGAGTCAATGAAATTTCCGTAGAAGTGGACAGTGACCCCAGAGCCGCATACTTCAAGCAGGCACAGTACGGTGTGTATGTCCGCATGGCACTGATTCTTACCCTGTTAAACATCACAGTCGCATAAAGGAGGTTACGGACAATGTTAAATGTAGGAAAAATCGAAGAAGGTTTTGTACTGGATCACATCAAAGCCGGGGAAAGTATGGACATTTACGAGCATTTACAGTTAGGCAAATTGGACTGTACCGTTGCCATTATCAAAAATGCCCGCAGCAACAAAATGGGTAAAAAAGACATTTTAAAAGTAGAATGTGACATCAACCAGTTGGATTTGGATGTACTGGCATTTTTAGACCACAATATTACCGTGAATGTAATTAAAGACGGTGAAATCGTACACAAGAAAGCTCTGGTACTTCCCAAGATGATTAAAAATGTCATCCGCTGTAAAAATCCCCGCTGTATTACTTCCATCGAACAGGAACTTCCCCACATCTTCCTGTTAGCCGATGAAGAAAAAGAAGTATACCGTTGTAAATACTGCGAGGAAAAGGGCAGCAAAAACCTGTAAATTTTACAATACCGGCATTAAAAAAAGCCCTGCACAAATATCACAAACAAAAACAACGGTCAGGTACAACCGGCACACCGGCTTCCTGACCGTTATTTTTAACCTATATTTTTACCTTTACACAAATCTCTTTTTACCGGTTGCTTCCGGTACTGCACGCAACCGTTTTCACAAATCTTATAGATAATTCTTTGCAAAATAATACAATTCGTTTACATGGTCTGAATGAAGAAGCTCATGGGACTTATGACTTAAAGGCTTACCCAAAAATTCTGCATACAACTGCTTTACTTCCTCATTTTCATGTGAAAATCTCAAAGGACGTTTCTCATCCAGTTCATACAGCTCCTTACCACGCACAAAAGCCATTTCACAGCCGTCATGAATAGGCTGTCCGCCACCGCCTACACAGCCGCCGGGACAGGACATTACTTCTACAAAATCATACTCTGCCCTTCCGTTTATGATATCCTGCATCAGATGCTCTGCTTCTCCTAATCCGCTGACGGTGCAGACACGTAACTTTTTATCACCCAGTGCAAATTCTGCTTCTTTTCTGTTTCCTAACACTCTGGTTTCTTCACCGCCGCAGGCACTGCAGCTTTCACAACCGCCGGATGTACATGCCTTTTCCTCTGCTTCCGTTTTTCTTACCTGTTTAAAAGCATCCGCAGGGGGATTTTGCCCCTCTACCACTGCATAAGCAGTTCTTAACGCAGCTTCCATTACACCTCCGGTCACACCGAAGATAACACCCGCACCGGTACTTTCACCCAAGATAGAATCAAAAGGCTGCTCCTTTAACACCTTGGGGTTGATATGTTCTGCCCGAAGCATTCTTGCAAACTCTCTGGTGGTTAATACAATATCCACATCCTGTCCTGCCCCTGCACTCTTCATATAAGGCAGTGCCGCCTCGCGCTTTTTGGACACACAGGGCATAATGGAAATACAACAAATATTGTTAGGGTCAATCCCCTTCTTTTCTGCAAAATATGTCTTTACCATAGCACCGAACATCTGCTGGGGCGACTTAGCGGTAGAAAGATTTCTCAAATACTTGGGATATCTCTTTGCCACAAAATTCACCCATGCAGGACAACAGGAGGTAAACATGGGCCATGCATATTTTTGTGGCTCCTGCAAACGGGTCAGTAATTCCGTTCCTTCCTCCATAATAGTTAAATCTGCCGTAAAATTGGTATCAAACACATAATCAAAACCAATCCGCTTTAAGGCTGCCACCATCTTGCCTTCCGTGGAATCGGCTGCATCCAGCCCCAAATCCTCACCCCATGCGGTACGTACCGCAGGTGCCACCTGTACCACCGTAATCTTTTCCGGGTCTGCCAATGCTTCAAACACCTTGGGAATGTCGTTTCTCTCCCGCAGTGCTCCGGTAGGACAATGGGTAATACACTGTCCGCAAAGAGTACAGTCAGATGCTTCTATCGGAATGTTTCTTGCCACATCCACAGTGGTTCTGGAACCGGTATTCTGCACATCCCAGATATGCATATCCTGCACCTTATCACAAATCTGCACACAACGCATACACTTAATACATTTGCTGGAATCCCTGATTAAAGGGAAATTGTGATTCCAAGGGGTAACCGGTACTTCTTCTTTATAAGGTACTTCAATAATGCCCAAATCGTTGGACAGTTTCTGTAACGCACAGTTACCGCTACGTACACAGGTGGCACAATGGCAGTCATGCTGGGATAAAATCAGCTCCACATTAGTTCTTCTGACACTTCTTACCTTGGGAGAATTGGTAAATACCACCATTCCTTCTTCCACCTTACTGTTGCAGGCTGTAATCAGCTTTTGTTTTCCCTTCAGTTCTACCACGCAGACCTTGCAGGCACTGATTTCATTGATTTTTTCCAAGAAACATAAATGGGGGATTTCAATACCAACGGTAGCCGCGGCCTTCATTACGGTAGTTCCTTCGGGTACACACACCTCTATCCCATCTATCAATAAATGTACTTCTTTTACCATATTGCTGCTCTGCCTCCCTTTAAGCTGCCGTAACCGTAACGGTCACAACGCAAGCATCTGCCTGCCTCCTGACAGGCTTCCTGCTTCGTCATACAGTTTTCAAACGCATCGAAATCTGCCTTTCTTTCCGCAGCTTCCTTTTCGCCCATCTGTATTCTTCCGCAGGGCTTTTTATCATCATATTTGACCTGGGGAATTTCTACATCACAGGGAATCACATGATGATACCCCAGATATTCGTCAATATTTGCTGCCGCTACCTTTCCCGCACCGATAGCACGGATAACCGTAGCCGGTCCTGTTACACAGTCACCGCCTGCAAATACACCGGGCACATCCTTCACTTCACTGTCACTCATGGCTGCCAGTGTTCCCCTCTTTACGGAAAGTCCCGCTTCTTCAAAATGACGGGTTTCAATACCCTGTCCGATAGCTACCACCACCACATCACAGGGAATCCGCATAAGCGGTACTTCTGCCTGAATGGGACGGGCTCTTCCCCACGCATCGATAGGTCCGATAATCTGGGGCTCTACCCACAGAGCCACCACCTTGCCGTTCTCATCCGCTTCAATTCTGTTGGGTGCTTTTAAGCTATACAATTCCGCACCTTCTGCAATTGCACCCTCTACTTCCTCAGGCAGTGCAGTCATATCCTCCTGACGGCGTCTGTAAGCAATACTCACCTTCTTTGCCCCCAGTCGGATAGCAGAACGGGTACAGTCCATGGCAACATTACCGCCACCAACTACAATCACGGTCTTATCCTTAAAGTCAGGCATCTTCTCTTCGCCGATATTTCTAAGCAGCTCTACCGCAGAAATAACCCCCTCGGACTCTTCACCTTCAATACCGATTTTCTTATCTGTATGGGCACCGATTGCAACATAAACTGCATCATACTCTTCTCTTAATTTTTCAAAAGGAATTTCTCCCTCACCGTTACCGATACGGGTATTTAAATGCACCTCTACACCGGTGGATAAAATAGCATCGATATCCTCCTGCAAACGCTCTCTGGGGAAACGATAATTGGGGATACCGTATCTGAGCATACCGCCCAGCTTGGATTTTTCTTCAAATACTACTGCATGGTGTCCCATCAGTTCCAGATAATATGCGGCTGACAAGCCACCGGGACCACCACCTACGATTGCCACCCTCTTGCCGGTGCTTTCTGCCTTTTGGGGTACTTCCACCGTATTGGCACGGGCATTGTCCACTGCCATTCGTTTTAATCCCCTGATGTTAACAGGACCATCAATCATGTTGCGCCGGCATCTTGCCTCACAAGGATGCTCACAGATAAGTGCACATGCCGTGGGGAAAGGATTATCCTTACGGATAAGTTTTACCGCATCCGCATAACGTTCTTCGCCCACCAGTGCAATATATCCCGGAATATCCACACCTGCGGGACACAATGCCACACAGGGTACAGGCTGGGTAATATGATAAGAACACTTTCCATGCTCAATATGATATATGTAATCTTCCCTGAAACCGTCTAAGCCTGCCAGCACCATATGTGCTGCTTCATAGCCGATGGCACAGTCCGCAGAATCCATAATGTTGTTTGCAGTCTCTTCCAGTAAATCCAATGTTTTTAAAGTAGCCCTGCCTTCCAGCACATCCTCCATCAAATGTGCCAGCTGTCCCAAGCCGACTCTGCAGGGAATACACTTACCACAGGTCTGTGCGTGACAGAGTTTTAAAAAAGTCAACTGCAAGTCCACGGGACACAATCCCGGCGGGCTGGCTACAATATGTCTCTCTAAATCCTTGTACAGTCTCTCTACTGTAAGTTGTGCCTTATTGGGTGTTGCAATCTTTAAACGGCTCATCTTTTCCTCATTTCCTCAAACCGTAACGGTTATCTTTTTATGCAAATGTAAGCGGTTACATTCTTTACTACGTTATCATAACACAGAATTTTCAGAAATGTAAGCCCTTACATGCATATTTTTTGTGATAATTTATTAACAAAGGTCGCAATAAAAAAGCTGTATTTCTATCCTGTACGGACTCGCTTTCGCTCATGGTCAATGTAACAGTACTAAGCTCGATAATCGTAACCGATTCTCTCGCTAAGTGCTGACATTGACCAAAGGTCCTTTACAGGTATAGAAATACAGCCTGTTATATCGCCTGGCAATTGGATTGACTTTCTTTCAGAAACTGCCAAGCAATGACTCCCGAAGTATATATCCTTTTCTTCCTGCCTACCGCTTTCTCTCTACTACTTTTTTCTTTAATTCTTCCAATGCGTCTTTATATTTTACCGAACGCATGGACGGGTTATTCCACAACCGTTTTGATATGGACTTTTGCTTTTTCTTTAACAAATATTCTGTATAGACAGCCTCTTTTTTCTGTTCCAGCTTTTCTGCCCATATTTCAACACCGTCTTTCACAGACGCTTTTCTCTGTTCAATCGCTTCTTTACTCTTTTCTATGGATTCCTCAATGGCTTCCTTTCTGGTATTCCATTCATCCTCCGCCACTGCTATTACCACATCCAGACGTTTCTGCATCCTTGCCAGTTCGTCTTTCGCTTTATCCATGTATAAAAGCACTTCCTTGAAATCCAAAGCTGCCTTAAACGCCAGACTGAAATCACTGACAATATAAACCGTCAGTCCAAGAACAAGTACATACAATATTCCTTTCGGAATCATCTGCATCAGATTTTCTACCGGCTGATGCAGCACATAACACATAAGTAGTGTAAGTCCGCCCCACGCCAAAGAAGAACTTAAGCATATATATCCCTTAACATTAAATTTTTGGTCGGAATAGTCCCAATACCTCACTTTAAACAGTGCTTCCATCACCACACCGGTCACATATTCCAATATGGTTGCCCCAATGCAGCCGGCTACATAAACAGCCCACCAATGCTCTGTAAAAGGCCTTGATACAAGTAACATCATCAGTGCTCCGCTACCATAAAGTGGCAAAAACGGCCCCCGCATAAATCCTCTGTTAATCAACTTTCTATTCCGCAATGAAACATAAGCGGATTCAAAGCACCATCCGAAAAAACAATAAAAATAAAAGAAAAATAACCATTCCGTTATCGTATATGAAAACATATTACCTCCTACCGATAAACTGACATCTCCAGGCAAAGTTTTCCTTTTTTGCTTTCGTATTTCACACCCTTATATACGAATTTGCCATATCCCCTCACATTCACTACTTCTCCGCCTTTCAGTGCACGGCTGTTGTTTTCCGTAAGTCTGCCGTCCACATACACTCTGCCACTCTGAAACAATGAGAGACTTTCGTTGCGGGAAATATTATAAAGCTTCGCTATACAGCCATCCAGCCGCAGTGAACTTACCAGTATACTTTGTTCTTCGGGCTCGTCTGCTCCTGTGCTGCCTATCTGCTCCACTACTTCACATTTTACATGGGTATGCTTAATCTGGGTTAAGTTTTCACAAATATATTCTGCCATGGAAGACTGACAATATAAAAAACCCTCTTTTTCACCTACCCTGATGTCACCAATACAGCTTCGCTCCATTCCCAAATTCATCAGTGCACCAAGAAAATCCCTGTGGGAAAGCTTATCTGCAAACTTAGCAAGCAGCGGCTTCACATGAAGACAGGAAATCGGATATTCTTCTTCATAACCAAAATCTTTGGGAGAGCCAAAGCGTACCATTTTGCGCTCTGCCCCCTCATCCCCTCCAAATAAAGCGGGATGGGAAAAGAACAACTCTTTTTCCATCCTATAATAAACCTCCAGCTCTGCCAAGCCTAAAAATCCGCTAAAGGTATATATATTTTGCCTGAAGGACTTATCTGCTAAATCCTTCAGGCGTCTTTGTAACTGTATGATTTCTTTTTCTGTCTGTAATGCCATTTTCTTACCCCAATGCCACATCCAGTATCATCATCAACATAAAACCGGCCAACACACCCAGTGTACCTATGTGGGAATGCTCACCCAAATGGGCTTCCGGTATCAATTCTTCTACCACTACATAAACCATGGCACCTGCCGCAAAAGACAATAGCCACGGCATATACGGAAGCAATACTGAAGCCAAAGCAACCGTAAGTACACCGAAAATCGGCTCCACTATACCTGACAGGCTTCCCATGAGAAATGCCTTTTTAGAGGACGTACCCTCTTTTTTCAGTGGCAGAGAAATTGCCGCACCTTCCGGAAAGTTCTGCATCCCCATACCTACCGCAAGAGCAAATGCTCCCGCATAATGTGCCAAAGTCCCGCCGTTTAACTGTGCATTAGCAAAAGCAAGCCCCATCGCCATACCTTCCGGTACATTATGCAAGGTTACCGCAAACACCATAAGTGTGGTCTTATGCCATGAAGTTTTCGGGCCTTCCGCCTGCACTTCTCCGATGTGTAAATGAGGAATCAGTTTATCCATTAGAAGTAAAAACAGTGCTCCCAGTAAAAAACCGCCTGCTGCCGGTATCCAGCCAATTTGCCCGCTTTCTTCTGCCTGCTCAATAGCCGGCATCAGCAAAGACCATACGCTGGCTGCAATCATAACGCCCGCAGCAAATCCCAGCATTGCTTTATGCACGGACTCCTTCATTCCCTTTCTAAAGAAAAATACAACTGCTGCTCCCAGCGAAGTCATCAGCCAGGCGAATCCTGTACCTTCCAATGCCGCTAAAAATACATTCATACAAGTGCCTTACCTTTCTAAACTATACCGATGCGACATACTAAGTTAATATACCAACCTGTATTGTTGCAACAGAATGTACTGTCGCATCTAGTTAAAACTAATGATTTCGTTCTTCGGTGCCTTGGTCTTCTCCACGCTGACAGCATGAAGAACGGGACCCTCACCCTGATAATCTTCCCAGTATTCTTTGGTAACGGTAGCCTTCACCTTTACCCAGTCTTTTTGATTTAAAGCATCTGCACCTGCATATTCACAGACATATCCCAAAAATGCCATATCATCTGCACAACAGGTCATCGCCATGCGTCCCGGCACAAAATATCCTTTCTTAAAACCGTCCGGCTTTAAGACCATGGCAGTGAATACCAATGTTTTTCCAATATATCTGTCCAGACGCTCCATACTGTCCAAATACCAGATACCATATCCGTAATCGTCCAGTTCCAATGTATCCTGCTTCAAATCATAGGGTAAATCATCTTCCAGAATTTCCGTAATTTCACCATTTGCGTCTTCAAAAATAACATCTGCCTTGGGATTGATAGCTTTGATATTTCTCTTGTAACCGTTCAAATCCTTGATACCGTCACAGCGGTTAAAAATAATCATCTCAGAATTTCTTATCATCTCCGCAAGCAAAGAACGCATATTGGTGTAATACATGGGGAATGTGGAACCATCGATAGTGGTAATCTGCTGGTCAATTTTCCAATGCCAAGGCAGTTTCATATTTTTAAAATTCCACATACCATTATATTCTATGATAATTCTATCCGGTTTGTGCTTCTTTTCCAGTTCCAAAAGACGGGAAGGAGTAAACTCTTCTTCCTCATCAATCAACTCCAGAACCGTTCTTGTCTTTTTTAAGAGTTCGTCTTCGTACTCAACTTCGCCCTCTTCACAAAGAATCAACAATGTGGTGCCTTTGGTCTGAAAATAAGGCTGTGCCAATGTATAAGCAATAAACTCCGTCTTTCCGCTTTCCAGAAATCCGTTAATCACATAAACTGATTTCATAACAAATCCATGCCCTTCCTATTTTACTCCAAATAACTCTTCCAACTTAGCCTCATCCAGTTTGGAACCGATTACGCAGAGTTTACCGGTTACCTGTGCCTTACCTGCACGGATATCTCTTTCCTCCGGTACATAGTCAAAATAAATCCAAGTACCGTCCTGAGCAGGCACCATCCCTTTGGCACGCAGAACCATACCATACTCTCCGCCATCCAACGCAGTCAGAATGTCTGTAATCTTCTCCTGTGTATATACAACCGGTGTCTCCTTGCCCCAGCTTGTAAACACCTCATCCGCATGATGATGGTGGTGGTGTCCGTCATGATCATGTTCGCGGTGATGGTCATGACAACCACAGGTGCATTCCTCACCATGGTCGTGGTGATGATGCTCATGCTCGTGGTGGTGGTCGTGGTGACACTCCTCGTCGTGGTCGTGATGGTGTCCGTGGTGACACTCCTCGTCGTGATCATGATGGTGTCCGTGGCAGCACTCCTCGTCGTGGTCATGATGATGATGACCGCGGCAACACTCCTCGTCGTGGTCATGATGATGGCCGTGGCAGCACTCCTCGTCATGGTCGTGATGATGGTGTCCATGACAGCACTCCTCATCATGGTCATGGTGATGATGTTCTTCCTCCAATAATTCCTCCATCATATGTTCCAGTTTATCAGCACCTTCTATGGTATTTAAAATATCTTCGCCTGCCAGTTCATCCCAAGGAGTAGTAATAATAGTTGCCTGTGCGTTATGTTCTCTAATCATTTCGATACATTTTTCCAGCTTGTCCTGACTCATACCGGCAGTTCTGCTTAAGATAATAGTGCCTGCATGTGCAATCTGGTTACAGAAAAATTCGCCAAAGTTTTTAATATACATCTTACATTTAGAAGCATCTACTACTGCAACTGCACTATTTACCTGTACATCAATGTCTGCAGCTACATCTTCTACTGCTTTGATAACATCAGAAAGCTTTCCCACGCCTGAGGGCTCAATCAGCACACGCTCCGGTGTGTAAGTAGTCAATACTTCCTTTAAAGAAGCACCAAAATCACCTACCAGAGAACAACAGATACAACCGGAATTCATCTCTTTTATTTCAATGCCTGCCTCTTTCAAAAAGCCGCCATCTATACCGATTTCTCCAAATTCATTTTCAATCAGCACCACCTTTGTATCCGCCAGTGCTTCCTTCAATAACTTCTTAATCAATGTAGTCTTTCCTGCTCCCAAAAAGCCGGAAAAAATATCTATCTTTGTCATAACAGCCTCTTTTCTGCGTTGTATATATACTTCTTTGTGCCGGACAACGCACCGTACACCATATTTTCCACTATTTCCTAATATCCTATTGTGGAACAATTTTTATGGAATGTCAAGAATACCAAGTGGGAATTTATTATCATTTAAGAATCCCTCTCCCTGCCTGTCATAATCCATTCTGACTCAATAATAGAAAAAGGCAATACTGCTGCCTCACCGGTTTCACTCACACCACATAAAACCCCTGCAAAACAGCCTTCTTCATCCAAAACAGCACAACCGGACATACCGGCTTCGGCATCCATTTTCACAAGCATCATATCCAACGAAAAATCTTCCAGATAAATCCATGGCTCAATAATTGTCCCTGTGCTCTGTTTCAAGGCACCGTTTGTCATACTATAAGCAGTCACAAGACTTTCCGCCTGTAACCGGTCAAACTGTTCTCTGTTTTGAGGTACTGTCTCTACCTTTCCTTGCATTTCCAGCATTAAAAAAGCCACATCTGCCGTTTCGGAGCAATATATCAGCACTGCATCGCTCTCTGTACCGTCATGCAGCGTAACTGTACAAAATTCTCCTGCGGTAATGCCTTCTGTCAAATGTCCGGTAGTTACCACATAAGCAATGTTTTCATCTGTGGCATATACTACGCCCTGCCCTGTGTAATAAGGTGTCTTAACCGTTACTGCAAAAGAAGGGATGGATTCTGCAATATTAGTGTTTGCGACATTTTCCTCTTCTTTTGGTTTCCTGCTTGCAAAAATAAAGAATAGGGTTACTAATATGATTAGTAGTGTGCAGGGGATGAAAAAGTTGTAGGTAGGTTTATTTTTCATGGGGCTCCTTTATTAGTCATAGCAAAAAATGTGCCAGCACATTCTCGCGCCTGCGGCGAGTTGCTTTACGATGCTCTCCTCTACTCTGCATCCTGTATATACTCAACAAGATTAGACGGCAGAAATTTTAAAATCAACTCCTCCGCATCCTTATATATAATTGGTTTTGGAAGGAAATCATCAAAGCCTTCGCTAATGTATTGTTTTCCGGCCCCTACAACTGCATTTGCTGACAAAGCTACCACAACAGCTTTCTCACTGGGATAATCTTTCATTTCTTTTAAACGATGCAAAGTTTCCTTTCCATCCATTTCAGGCATCATATGATCCAGAAAGACTATATCATAGCTATGTTCCTTCATTTTGTCGATACATTCAAAACCACTTTCTGCTTCATCAATCTGAATTTTAGTATGCTGTAACAGTTTAACAAAGACCTTTCTGTTTAACATATTATCGTCTACTACAAGGAACCTTGCTTTGGGTGCCATAAATGAGCCCTTCCAGTTCCTTTTAGCCTGTACATGCTCATTTTCCTTATCCCATTCTGCAATGGTCATAGCCCCTCTGACTTCCTGTTGAAGCTCAAAAAAGAATTCAGACCCTTTTCCGTATTCACTACGGACCTGCAATTTACTGCCCATCAGGCCCAATAACCGCATGGTAATATTAAGCCCCAGACCTGTTCCCTCCACATAGTGGTTAGAATCTTCCTCGATTCGCCTATACTCCTCAAACAGGCTGGTAATGTATTCTTCCTTAATTCCAATTCCGGTGTCTGTTACACGGCAACAAAGATATACCTTATCCTCCCTGATTTCACCCGTAATAATTAATTCAATTTTTCCTTCTTTCGTATACTTTATTGCATTGGAAAGCAGATTGGTAAGTATTTGTCTGATACGTAAATCATCACCATACAGATTAACAGGAAGTGTTTTTTCTACATCTACATTAAAAACTAAATTTTTAGATTGTGCTTTTAGAGCTATCATAGCCGTCAAATCCTCTATGAGCTTACTTAAATTGTACTCTGTTTCCACAATCTCCATCTTTCCTGATTCAATTTTGGAAAGGTCCAGAATCTCATTGACAATGGAAAGAAGCAACTGACCTGCACCACTAATGTCCTCCGCATATTCCAGTATATTTTCTTCCGTGCTTTCTCTTAATATCATCTCATCCATTCCGAGTATCGCATTAATGGGCGTTCGAATCTCATGGGACATCTGTGCCAGAAAACGTCCCTTGGCCTGATTGGCCATAACGGCTTCCTCTCTGGCTTCCTCCACCTTTCTCTTCTCATCCAGAAGAAGTTCAATTAACACGTTATCCGGACTTTCTACCGTGAGATAAAAGCCAATACAGAGCAGTACAATACCAACACTGGATAAAAGACAGGTTGGGTTTAAAAATTGATACACTCCAACTCCCACTTCGCAAATTAATGATATAATAATTGCTTTTTTCTTTTTTGCGGTAATAATATCCCTAAAACTCATCAGATAGACTACTGCGGTTATTGCCAAAACGCAGACACTGACATAAATTACTACAACTCCGGGACCATACGAGTAGCTGGCCGCTGCTTCGTGTTTATAATAAATAGGGAGAACCAACACCCCAATCGTCGACAAAATAAAAGGTAAGAGAATCCAATTCCCTTTTTTTATCCTGTCTTTCTTTTCCTCCTCTATCATGGCAATTATATATAAATATACTTCATAGAAAATTACCAGAAACAAAAGCAGGAAAATCTGATGTACTCCGCGATTTATCCATGCCGGTACCGTTTCCATATGCGTCAACGTATAAAGAGCTCCCTGCTCAGCCAACAAATGCGTCAGTGCCGTAAGAATCATAGCACCGTATATCCTATGCATTTTTGTATTCTTTCTCTTAACAGAAAAAAACAGATATGCAATTACTGAAACAATAATTATACAACCTATTCCTAAACCATGAATTCCCATATCTTCACCTGTACCATAAACGCTGCACGCTAATTTTTAACATCCTATATTATTATATTTCAAATGGATATTGATTGCAAGTAATGTGTATCCTGCGGTCGGCTTTTGCTTCATAGGAAATTCCTGTGAAGCAAAAAACCGGTAAATCAAGCCTTTCAGCCTAATTTACCGGTTTTCTCAAACGTAAGTTTATTTATTAGTGCAGTTAGCCTTTTATATATCTTTGATTCTTGCTGTTAGGTTTATCCGGAACTGTCATACGGACAAGATTCATCTCTACTGCCGGATGTAGGTAATTCCTACGAAATCCCTCTCTCGATTTCAGTCCCAATTTTTCCATAAGCACCTTGCTCGTATAGGGAATATCATATTCCATTACCTCAAGAAGTTTTTTGATGTACTCGGAAAGCTGTTCATTATCCTCACTGATTTGCAAAGAAATATCGTCCAAGATCTTATCAATCTGCACCAACATAAACTCAATAAAAATGGTAGATGAACCATCCACATGGCACTTAGCAATCGCGTCATAGTATTCATCCTGAAACTTTTCAATCCGGCTTTCTATAGGAATATATTCAAATATTGGCTTCCACTGAGAAAGCAGCGCTGTATGCCACAGTCTTGCCATTCTACCATTCCCATCAGAAAATGGATGAATAAAAACAAATTCATAATGGAATACACTGCTCAAAACCAACGGGTGAATGTTTCCATGTGCTTCTCTCATCCAGCCAAAAAGTTCGTCCATTTGCTGCGGAACCAGATATGCCGGCGGTGCCATAAAAATACACCGTTCACCATTAAATACACCTTCCTCACCTCGTCGAAAATTACCGGATTCTTCTACAACATATTTTGTCATAATGCCGTGGAACTGCTTTAAACTTTTAATGCTATATGGTTGAATTTCACTGAATCGTTCATAGGCCGCATAAGCATTTTTTACTTCCTGAATTTCTCTCTGCTCACCCAATACCATCTTTCCGTTGATTACATCCCTAACCTGCCCCAAAGAAAGAGAATTGGCTTCAATTTTTAGTGAAGAATGGATAGACTTAATACGGTTATTCTTTCTAAGATGCGGTTTCGCTTCCAAATTACCGGTTGCTGTAATGCGTCCAATCTTTTCCGAAATAGAGGAAACATATGATAATATCTCATTTGTAATTGTAAAAGGTGGCTTGTAATTTCCCATTTAAACACCTCCACGTACTTGCGTATTATCTTGCGTACTTTCTTCCTCTATTATACATCAAAACATAAAAACTTCAACCCATTTACATTGTAAACAGAGTGACTTTATTCATGTAAAATGTACCCCCAAAAAAATATAGCCGAAAACTTAAACTCTTTATTAAGTGCTTATATTATATCGTATGTTTCAATACCACGCATTGTAAAATTAATATGCCGGTTAATATCTATTTTCTTTTCAACATTAACCTGCCTCTGGCAATCCTCAAGTATATCATCACCTTGACCTGTAAATTCTTTTATTACAGCTTGATTCATACCTGCCAAAATCATTTGTACAATAGCAAATTTTTGTATTCCGGTAACAGTAAACTGATTTACGCCATCATCCTTATCAAAAATTTCTTCATATTCTTGCCTTATGACATCCAAGGTATCCTTAACGAAAGATGGATCAATTTGCGTATTTGAATTCTTTGCAAGTAAATAATCCGATTTTTTAGCATTTCTGCTTTCCAAGTATTCTTCAATCTCTAACGCCAAAGAATAAGGAATTTCTAAATAGATTTTATCTCTTTCATCATTTCCAGGAATTTCTATTGCACGCCTTTTGTAATCATAATTATTCACTTTTAAAGCAGAAAGCTTGTCTAAGCTTATACCATACAATATTAATAATTTTATTGCTATTGCATTGGTTTTGAACTTCTTTAACCTACAATCCCTTACATTAGTTGTCTTAACGTAATTAATGACAAAATCAAACTTTTCATAATCTAATGAAGGATATACTTCTTTGCTTTTCAGCGATATTCCCTTGCTTTCCAATGCTTCTATTATTTCGTTTTGAAACACTGTAAACGATTTGTACTGTTGCAAATTGGAATTAGGGTATTTTTCAAAAATATAACCAAATAGAACATTCAGCATCACCAGAAAGTCATGTATAGCGGATAGACTTTCTACATTACGATTATGCTCAACATAATATACCGTTGCATTCACTATGTCCATTCTTGTAAACTCTTCCCGGAAGACTCTCTCAACAGACATTCCCTGTTTATTCTCTAATAAATAAGGAATAAAATAATCTCTTACTTTAAACACATAGCTATTATATTTCCAGACCGTTAAAGTCTTGGAAAATCCCTCAAGTAACTCCATTAATTCCGCTTTCATGACTTTCCTTTCCTAACTTGCAAAATCTTATGCAAATTATAATGCTTGATATTTTAATCCTCAACAACCTTACTTAATAACACATACAGCTTTTTAGCTTCTTCTTCGCTGAGTGTAACACCTTTGCCCATCTTCTCATGTTCAGGTGCCCAATCACGAATATCGTACTTAGGAGCACCGCCATTCCATGAAATGAGATTCAATTCTTTTGTCCATCCCTTGGCACTTTCAAAGAGCACTCCAAGCTCTTCTATGATTTCATATTTAATTTCTCCAGCCATAATCGCCCTTCCTTTCAAATACCATGTACCACTTGCCTAGCTACTTCTCTATACTATTCATAATATTAAGCAGACTCTGGTAACTATCTACATCATGGTACACCACATTCTCTGTAGAAATCTCATTGAACAACTTTCTTGCACAGGAAATCTTAGCTTTCACTATCGGTCTAAGCTCCAAGCTTTCCATTGTACCTTTGGTCTCTGCTATAAAGTAAATGTGCTTCACCGTACCTTCATAGAATGCAATCGCCCAGTCAGGAGAATAGCTTCCTACAGGTGTTGGAATTGCAAAACCTTTCGGTAACTTCGCATATACGCATACTTCTTTTGCTCCATCCAGTTCTTCTGCAAATCTACGCTCTACGCTCTTTTCAGCGGTGCCATCCGTAAATACATAGTCCTGAATGTGCTTTTCTGCTCTGTATGCCTTGTCAAAGCTTGCGTGCTTCTCTGCTGTAAAGATTGAGCTATCGTACTTGCCTTCAATCTGGTCATATGAAATATGCTCCACAATCATAGTTGCCTTCTGTTCCTTAATCAGCCTGATAACCTTTGTAATAAATTCCTCTGGATTATTTTTGAACATAGCAAATTTAATCGGGCTGATGCCCTGTAAAATAGTTGCAACAGTCTTTCTTGTAAGCACAGTACCTTCTGCAATCTTACCAATCAGGTCATACTTAATCTGGCTGGTTTCAGAATGCTTCAGCGTAGTTGTGCTGGACTTGGCTTCATAGAAAGAATTGCTTTCTCTTACCATCATTGCATTCATCACATCACGCTGTTCTGATTTGGATACGGTATACTGCAACTGAGATACAAATAACTCTCTGTCAATCTGTTCTATGGCTTTCTTAATAAGCTCATTACTATCAAAATCAACAGTATATGCATACTTATGATTGATGTAATTCCACAATGTCTGGAATTCCTTCTTGGCAAAATTCTCATTCAAATCATTGCTCGGAACGGTTGTTTCGTTACCATTACCAATCATATCTTCCAGAATCTTATCATCAAAGATACTCTGTACAAGTTTATGAATACCTTCCGTCATTGGCTTAAGTTCTTCTGCCAGCGGAGCCAGTGCGTTATTTTCTAAATCAGCACGGTACTGCTCTGTGATATGCTCATTGTCATCAATGTAATCATTCTTAAGTAAATATCTATAAATTGCTGTAGCCTGCTGGTCTGATATTTTCTGCGGAATACCGTCCACCTGAACAGTCTTACCAACAAAGTATTCCTTGGATGCTTTGGTCGGTCTGTCATAAAGAACTTCCTTAATCTGTCTCTGTAAATCAGTAACAAATTCCTTGTAACTTTCGCTAGCAACAACAGTAAGCTTATTTACTTTATGTACCAGGTCTTTACCAAGACTCTGTTCATCCATACGGAAGCCTTCCTGATTTACACATAAACGAAGACCACGGCCTACTTCCTGTCTCTTCATCGTGGTACTGTCACTGTGCTTAAGGGTACAGATTTGGAATACATTTGGATTATCCCAACCTTCTCTTAAAGCAGAGTGAGAGAAAATAAATCTTGTAGGCTCAGTGAAACTAAGTAGTCTTTCTTTATTCTTTAGGATTAAGTCATATGCTGAAATATCATCTGAGAAATCAGAACCTCTCTTGATATCACTGTTTACAGCACAACCTTTCTTATCAATACTAAAGTAACCTTTATGAGTAGCCTCTACCTCGATAGCTTTCAAATATCTCTGGTATGGCGTATCAAAAATCGTAATGTAATTGTTTACCACATCACGGTATTCTTCCTCAAACATCTGTCCGTACTCGCCAAGCAGCTCTTCACCATCTTCATCATACATACGGTACTTCGCAACCTCATCAATGAAGAACAAAGATAATGTCTTAATACCACGATTAAATAATTCTTCTTCCTTCTCCATGTGGGAAATGATTGTCTCACGAATCTGGATTCTTCTCATATCCTCTTCAGAAACATCACCAACCACATCACCCTTGCGAATCACTTCACCATTAGTAAAGGTAACAGAACCTGTAATCGGGTCTATCTCAGAGATACGATATCCCTTATACTGCTCCATGTTCTTTGACAACTCATACAGGTTATCATCCACACCAAGGATTCTCATTTCACGATTTATGGATTTATCGTACTTAACCTCAAACTCTATACGTGCTCTCGGCGGATGCTTCGGTGAAACAATGATACTCTCCAGATAAAGATACTTGTCCGTACCACGAAAATTCTTTACCTGGAAGCCTTTTACTTCAATTCTCTTAACCAATCTCTGATTGTAAGCATCTACTGCATCCAACGCATACACCAGATTATGATGCTCTTTATGGGTAGCGGAATAATTCAAGCAGAACAATGGATTAAAATTCTGTAATGCTTTCTGTGTTGCATCACCGCCCATTTTCTGCGGTTCATCCAAAATAATAATCGGATTATTGGCCTTGATAACATCAATCGGTCTTCTGCTACCGAATTCATCTCTCTTATCGTAGATAATACGTGCTTCTTTACTCTTACCACCTTCCTTCATGGACGTGTTAAAAGCCTGCATATTGATAATCATAACATTGATACCTGAATTGCTTGAAAATGCATCTAGTTGATTCAGATTACTACTGTTATACACAAAGAAGCGAACCTTCTTACCATACTGCTCCATAAAGTGGTCCTGCGTAATCTCAAATGACTTCTTTACACCTTCCCTAATAGCAATAGATGGTACGACTACAATAAACTTTGACCAGCCATAATGCTTGTTCAGCTCATACATGGTCTTAATATATACATAGGTCTTACCGGTACCGGTCTCCATCTCCACATCCAAAGAACATCTACCCAAGTTGTTGATTAACTTGTCTGATAACTTCACATTGTTGTTCTGCTGTGTTTCTCTGATATTGGCAAGCAACGCTGCATCAGGTAATGCAACGATTTCATTCTTAAATCCAGCATCATCAAAGTCATCTGTAAGATTCAATTCCTGCTGTTCGAACATAGAATCCACAAAGGACATCTGGGAATAGGAAACAGATGATTTTACTTTACCAATATCCCTTCTATAATTTACAGGGTCAGAATAAGGCTGCCCCTTGAAAACTCCAACCACACTATCAACAGCATCCGTCTGATACTGCTGTATTTTAAAATTGAATTTCAATACGTGCACCTCCTACTTCTTTCCCATTTTGATATCTTTTGCACTTTGCATTAGCTCATCCACTACCTGTTCTTCCTGCATCTGCAATCTGTGCTCATCATAGATTGCATACTGCTTTAATGCATGTTTCTTCGCCTGGTCAGCTGATACATGCCCTGCTCCGGAAAGCACTTCTCTCCCTGTCATATTCAAAAAGGAATTCAACTTTTCTTCCCAGTCTTTCATATACATCGGAATACGTCTTCTTGCCTGGTCTTCTGCAAAATCCAGATACATGGTAACTACTCGGTTAAGCTCTGACATCTCTTCTTCACTCAAATAATTCTTTGCAATATCTACATCCTTTTTGCGAACCTTGGCACCTTCAAATGTTGTTAATCCCATGTTATCCTTAGTTGCATCTGCTCTTTGCATAATCAATTCTGCGGCAGTATGACCATGAACACCATAGTGAATCTTATTCTGCACCGTCTTAAAAAACAATTTTGCTTCTTCATCCCTGCTGCTATAATCAATGGATGTTTTATAGATTTCGCATATCTTCTGGTAAAATCTCTTTTCAGAAGCACGGATATCACGAATTCTTTCTAAGAGTTCATCAAAATAATCTTCACCAAACTGCTTCGGATTCTTTAATCTTTCATCGTTCATGGCAAAGCCTTTTCTTGTATACTCTTCCAGTATTCCTGACGCCCAATTTCTAAAATGTACACCAACATTAGAACGAACCCTATATCCGATTGCCAAAATCATACGAAAATTATAATGTTTCTTATTTCTCTTTATCTGTCGGGTACCCTCAGTTTGAACTTGTAAGAATTCCTTACAAGTTGAATCCTCATCCAATTCACCGTCCTCATAGATGTTCTTTATATGCATAGTGATATTCTGTGGTGTCGTATTATACATCTGGGCAATCGCAGCTTGACTCATCCAGATATCTTTTTCAAAAAAGTAAACATCTACCTTTGTATCGCCTTTCTCATTCTGGTAAATCAGCATATCACCCAGTTCAGATACTTCATATGTCTTCCCCATTACAACACCTTCCTTACTGTCTCCGGACTATAAGTTGCAAAAATCTGTTCAAAGTTTGTAGCAACGCTGTCATTCGCCATACTACTATCTCTGAATACTGCGTAATATGGCTTTTCCTGTGCTACTGCTTTTACAGTCTCTTCCGTAACATCATTATCAAAGCATGCCATTAAGAAACCGTCAGCAACATTGAACACCTTCTTGCCAGCAATAATTTTCTCTTCAATCTTACTTGAAAGCAAAACACCCAAATCAAGCATTACCTGGAATAATAAATCTTCTGGTGTACGGTCTTCTTTGATATTGTCTGTCATGTCAAATAACGACTGCTGACCTACTTGCGATGGACTATAATACACATCTTTCATATTAGATGTATCTACTTTTAATACTCTAAAACCTACATCTAAATCACTTGCCACCATACCGTAATCTTCTTTTATCTTAGCACCTGCACGACGAATACGTTCTTTGCCTATCTCACAAATCGTATCATAGCCTGCTTTTTTTGCTTCACTTTTGTCTTCAGTTTTTTCTGGAAGTTGAACCATTATAAATTTTCTTTTACTACCATCTTCTGCATTCTGTCTCAGTATTCCCTGTGCAGTAGTACCTGACCCTGAAAAGAAATCTAAAATTATACCCTCTTCACAATTTGCAAGATATATTATGTGCTTAATTAATGCAGAACTTTTAGGAAATGGAAATAGTTGATTACTAAACCCAAGATTCTTAAATTCTTGCATTGCATTGTCTGAATTAAACTCTTTTCTATCCCAACTGGTATGTTCTTTCACTGTACGCACATCACCATTTTTATCAATATAGTCTTTCTCATATACAGTATACTTATCTTCTGCTTTATATTTTGGCATAATTCTAGCAACTAAAAAATTTAGATTTGCAACTGCTGTCGAATACCCCCATCTCCATCTACCTTCTGAACCATCTGGTTTTATTGGCCATATTTCTTTATACCCTTTCTGTATATAATCAGGATTTTCTTTTTCACACACTACCAAATGTTCCTTATCAGCATTGTAATAAAATGGATACCACATCAATGGTCTATCTTCTCTTCTATCTCCGCTACCAGTTTTTCTCAAATCCGTTTCTCTATATCTTCTTCCATCTGCATCAGCTTTGTTATATCTATCAGTAACATTGTCTTCTGCAATTAATGGTCTACATTCCCATAAATCACTCTTACTATAAATCACAATAAATTCGGTTGACTTCATAAAGTTTGTACTATCCTGTTTTCCTGACGTCTTTCGTACATAACTAATAGTTGCTTGATGATTTTCTTCTCCAAATAATTCATCACATATTTTCTTTAGATTATCAACTTCATTATCATCTATTGAAATAAAAATTACTCCATCGTCAGATAATAAACTCTTAGCTAATTTTAAACGAGGATATATCATATTCAACCAATCCGTATGATAGCGACCATTTGATTCAGGATTATGAACAAGCCTATTTCCTTCAATGTCATATTGAAAACTATTAGCTAAATAATCTTCTATAGATTGTGAAAAATCATCCTCATATACAAAATCATTGCCTGTATTATATGGTGGGTCTATATATATAAGTTTAATTTTTCCAAGATACGTCTCTTGCAACAGTTTTAAAACTTCAAGATTATCACCTTCAATATATAAATTTTCTGTATTATCAAAATCAACACTTTCAGCTCTACAGGGTCTAAGTGTTTTTGCTATCGGAGCATTTGCAAGAAGTATCGTTCTTTTTTTGTCAGGCCATGTAAACTGATATCTTTCATCCCTACCTTCAACCACACTACAGGATATCTCTTGCCTAAGTATATCTACATCAATAGCTCTTTCAATAACAGCCTTGCCTTCCTCATCATAACCAATTATCTTTTCTGTTAAAGCATTCGGGAACAATTTCACCAATGCCGCATAATTTTCATCTGCAATATTCCTTGTCTGCATATCTAATCTATTCATTTCTCTGTACCTCCATCTTGTATTCACTTAGCGATTTTCGATATATATTCTTCATATCTAATCAACAACTCTGCTTCTTTTTGAATTAGCCAATACAACTGCACATATGGTAGCATTACATTTGAAACCAAATTACCTTCTAATGCTCTCTCGACCCATTTATGCTGTTCTGCTTCTTTAATGTATCCCTCTATCTCTCTCAAAAATTTTTCATCAATTTTTTTTACTAATATGTCATCTAATATAGAACCTCTCACATCTATTGACTGCGATAACTCAACAAATTCTATGAGTAGGTCATACAATTCTTCATGATATTTAAATTGTATATTTTCCAACATTTTAATAATATAACTTCTCAAATTATCTTCGGCTCTATAAAAAAGAACTATCGACGGTTCGTAAAAACCATCTGATAAAAACAAAGATTGTCGATACATATCTCGCATATCTTGAAATTGAAACTTCGGATTAAGAGTTAATGCATCAATATTTTTTCTTTCCACCATTGGATTAGTTACGCAATTATAGTACTTTTTATATTTTTTTAAAAACAGATTCATAACCCTGTTGTATTTTATAATCATATTCTTCTCTTGAATAAGTTCTTCTTGTTCATCCTGCTTATCTATAAAATATTGAACAAACGATACTGTAACGATAATCCCCAACAAATTTGTAGCAATTCCAAATAAAATATTATTAATATTGTTTGCCGTTCTTTCCGTAAAATTTCCCCATGGTGAACATGCTATCACAAGCAAAATCACACTTGAAATTAAAAGAATAATAGAAATTTTACCAGCAGCTGTTTTTCTCCATTTCAGCATTTCTCTAATTTTCTTCAATTCATCTCCTCCAATCGCTTCTGATACGCTTTTAATCGCTGGAACATTTCAAACTTCTTCTTAGCCTGGGTTTCCTTACGTGCCTTTTTCTCCAGGTCCTCTATCTGTTTCAACAGCTTAGCTTTCTCCTGCTCAATAACAATCTGCTCATCCAAGCTATTCTCAGCAGCCACTACAATACCTGATACCTGTGTAACCAAACTCTCCCAGACTGCATCTAAATCAAGTCCCGATAATATAACACCAGCATCATCTGCACCCATCCACTCAGAATGTAACAACCATGTCTGATAGGTCGCCAGCTGAACTTCATCCGCATATTTCAATGCAATCAACAGATGCTGTCCGAACAGTTTCGATATAAGCACAATATTTCTTTCATTGTACGCTTTGTTCTTAAGTTCTACTTGTAGCACAAAAATCGACTTGACCTGTTCTCCCTCTTTGATGTTTACCGATATAGGCGAAATCTCATTCGTTACAATGATTCTACCAATATCATCATCAAATTGTTTTCGTCTCTCACCGCTCAGTTCCGTTGGAAACTTTGCATAGAGAAGCTTTTTATGTACAGGCTTTCTTATTTCTGTGCTGCTCGGCAACCCATGTACACTCATTTGTAACCTCACAATCTACAGCTATGGCTATTGGATAACCAAGAAGCTGATTAATTCAAAATCATCCAGTCCGTTAATCGTTTCCGATAAGAAGCTCATCTGCTTACCGCTTAGGAAACTGTCCATATCGTTCTCGTCCTTTACTTCTATGATGGACGCAATAGAATCACCCAGCAGTTCAGAATACTTACTCATATTTCTGCCATCCTGCGTCTCTTCATTAAAGGCAACACACAATGCTTTGTCAGGTTCTGTTTTACCTTTACAAAGGTATCGGAAGGAATCCAACATCTCTTTCGGTGATAAATGGTCAATGACTACTTCTCCATCATCTGACATATATACCAAGTAGAACGGATGCAAACGGTTCTGGCTGTTAATATTTACTTCATTCTTCACATTACGAAGAACATAGATAACTCCAGGCGGCAGCTCATCATTACCCTTTACTACCGCATTCATACCGTATGGTGCATTTTCAACATCATGGTGCGTCTTCATATAATCCAGCAAATCCAAACGGAACTCATTTAAACCTAAGTCCATAATGGATATTCCAGAAGACATTTCTTCAATATCCACTACCTCTTCCTGTAATCGTTTAAGCTGCTGCTTACGATATTCCAAATCGCCCTTTTCTTCTGGACTTAATACGTTGTCATCGCCAGTAGCTGTCATGTCCACAATCTTCATTCTGGTTTCTACTCTGGCTTTTAAATTGATGTACTCATCCAGTGTTAAGTCAGGCCAGAAGTTTACAAGCTGAATACACTCATTTCTACTTCCGATACGGTCAATACGCCCGAATCGCTGAATGATTCTAACTGGATTCCAATGGATATCATAATTGATTAAGTAATCACAGTCCTGAAGGTTCTGACCTTCTGAAATACAGTCAGTAGCAATCAAAATATCAATCTCATCCGTATTATTTGGCAGGAGCAAATTCTTACCTTTGGATATCGGTGAGAAACAGGTAAGTACCGTATTCAAATCCGTCTTAAGACCAGGAATAGTTGTCTTACCATCTACGGAACCTGTTATCAAGGCTGTGTCTAATCCAAACTTCTTCTTAGCATATACCCCCACTGTTTCAAACAAATAATCTGCGGTATCTGCAAATGCCGTAAAGATAATAATCTTCTTATTTCCAGCATTAATCGGATGCTCTTGCTTTTCATCAATCACATCAAACAATTCCTGTAACTTACTATCATGAGCAGGGGTAATATCTGCAATCATGCACACCAGTAAGTCTAATATTTCTTGGTCTTTTTCCAGCTCATGTTTCCATGTTTTGTAGTCCATGTCCGCAAGGTCAATTCTAACCTTCTTACCAATTGCCAGAACATCATCATTTAAATCATCACCATCAAATTCTGCTTCATGAATATTGGTGATATCACTTAATACCATGCTCTGTGAGTAGGAAGTATTTTCAAATTCTGTAATCGTCTCTATGGTCTTATCAATGTAATCCTTGATTCTTACTAATGTAAGGCGGAACGCATACACTGAGCTTTCCATACGTTTCATCAGGTTCGTTGCCATAAGTCTTCTGATACCCTGCTCACGTCCTGACTGTGTAAGACCACCCTTTACCTGTCTGCTGTCATACTTACTCATGTATTTTTCAAGCTTCGATGGCAGGATAAACAAAGTCGGTGTATAAATACATAGCTGCAACATGCTAAGCTGTTCAAAGATTTCATTGTAGTTAATAGCAGTGTTAAGGTCTGTCAGCCCAGGTCTCTTTGATATCGGGATGTTTCTCTTAGGAAATGTACCAATATCTGATGTATCATAATACTTTTCAATATGTCTTCTAGACCTTGCAATGGTTACACTATCCAGCACCTCAAAGAAATCAAAATCCAGCATTTTAAGAAGTCTTGATGTGGTTCTGTCCTGTGGCTCCCACTTACTCCAAGTATTAAACGCACCTTGAGCCTGTTTAAAGATATCCTCAATGCTTCTGCTGGTGTTCAATTTACCATCCAGCACGCTACTCTCACCTTCATAGGCAAGGGCAATCTGATTCTTTAAATCAACAAATCTATTATTAACTGGTGTAGCGGAAAGCATTAACACCTTCGTCTTTACACCTTTTCTGATTACTCTATTAAGTAGTTTCAAATAACGGTTTTCCTTATCTCCATCCTGCGATACTCGTCCACCGTTACGGAAGTTATGGGACTCATCAATAACCACTAAGTCATAGTTCCCCCAATTTAAACGGTCTAAATCCAAACCATTAGATGTTCCCTCATCCCTGCTAAGGTCAGTATGGAATAATACATCATAACGCATTCTATCAGCCGCAATCGGATTATTTACATAGTTATCCTTATACGTATTCCAGTTATTTGCCAGTTTCTTAGGGCACAATACCAAAACGGATTTATTACGGTTCTCATAATATTTAATAACGGCAAGAGAGGTAAATGTCTTACCAAGACCTACGGAGTCTGCCAAGATACAACCGTTATACTTCTCCAGCTTATTGATGATGGCTAACACTGCATCCTTCTGGAAGTTATACAACAGATTCCAAATTTTACTCTCTTTAAAACCAGTAGCTTCATTCGGCAACACATCCTCTGATACATCTTCCAGAAACTCATTGAAAATATTGTAAAGTGTCACAAAGTAGATATAGTCAGGGGAATTCTCATTATATACCGTAGTAATACTGTCAATCACCTCATCCGTTACTTCCTGTAAGCGTGCTTCATCGTTCCAAATCTGTTCAAACAAATCAAGGTAGAATTGGCTCATTGGTGTGTCAGTCTTCTGTATCGGATAATAGGCATTGTTTCCTCGCTCACATCCCAGGTCAATGGTAGTAAATCCATTAATCGGCATATAGCTGTTAGAATCCACGTTCATAAAGCCCATCATGTTCTCACTGGTAACATTGGACTTAAATGTGGCTTTCTTACGAATCCACTCTGCACATTCTTTGGCTATGGCTCTCTGTGTCATTTCATTTCTGAGCTTCACTTCAAATTCAGAGCCATATAGGCTACGTTCTCTGGTCTGCCTTGGTATGTAAAATTCTCGTTTTTCTTTCTTTGCCTTTTCCTTAATGAATGTCGGAGATGTAAATATAAATCGCAATTCATCCACATTCTTAAGTTCTCTCTTAAGCTCCTGAAATGCATAGATTGAGAAGCATGCAGCCGCTATAGAAACTTTGCTATCCTTCTGAATGCTAACCGTCAAATCATCCTTTAAGGTTTTGTTGACATTATCAATAAGCTCCATCAATTCCCGTACCTTCTTTCACTCGTAATCTCTTGTTGTAGTTGCAGTCCACCGCAGATGCCGATTATGCTTCTACCTTATTTACTTTAAATCTGCCATCTACTGGTTTCACTGCATCGGATGGAATCAGCCACATCTTACCCTTCTTTATCGCTCCTTCAACTCTTCCCTCAGTACACAAAACACCGATTCTTCTTGAAGAAATATTCCATCTTTTAGACATTTCTACTGTTGTTAAATATTCCATATGTGAAACCTCCCTATTGTCTTCTATTATATTCCACTATCGGAATAATAGCAATCAAATCTTGAGATTTCTGACACTGGAAATAGGGAACCAGCAACCGCCAATTCCCATTGTCTTATAACCCTATTTTCTCCACTACAACAGCTGCAATTGCTGAGAATACGGCCCACAAAATAATGATGACAAATACAGGTACATCATCAACATCAATTCCCAGTGCTACATATAAAGCAGCCTGCATGAACAGACCAGCAATCACACTTACAATAGCCCCGAAGGTAGACATACCGTTACCTCTGCTTGGTGTATAAGATGGTTCATTCTTCTGTCCTGTCACATCCTTATATATCTGGTACTCAATAAAATTATCTACCATATCTTTCTTACCGTCATGGTTCCAATCATGCATTGCCATAGCCTATACTCCTTTTCTAAAATAAAATTCTATTTTTCATTCAAAACAAGTAAACTTTATTTACATTTTTTACACTCTCACCATTTCCCATTGTACACCGTCCCTGCCTTTACACCTTAACATAACTGGCACCTTTTTAACTTTCACAACAAAAAATGCACTGTACCTATTCCCCAAAAATGTTATAAACTGTTCTCTCTTTCCCTACAACAATCCCCAGCATCAACTCACAAAGAATCCCCTGCGGTAACACATACTTCACAACGCCCTTTGCAGTATTACCAATGCGGTCATAAAGTCGCCCTGCACTCATGCTCTCTCCCTGTACGGTGTAAGGACTGTTAGCTACATAACCCACAAGTCCCAATCCGTCCACTTCCACCTTGATAGCTTCTTTGTCATACTCATTATCCGGTTCTTTTATCAATCTCACTTCCATCTTCGGCTCGAAGTATTCCTGACCGTAATGATGTTTGGTTCCCGCAATTGTAAAATAGATTTTTTCCATAGTCTTTTCCTCCCTTGATTAACAAAATGATAAACTCTTAATATTTTGCTGCCCTTCAATCAAAACAAATAAACTATCCAATCGTCTGGCACTACACTTTTGGGCTTTTCTTTTTGCTGACCGGTAATAAGCTTTTTGCCTCTTGGTATTCCGCGGCATATGCCGATAGTCCGTCGGCATATTTTGTTTAAATGCATCATGCTTTTGAATATATTTCAGGTATTTCATAATACTTCCTGCTTCACCCATATCGCCTTGCCGATGATAGGGTGCATTATCCACCTCATCAAGAGCAATACGCCCATCAACATAATTCCTATGTAACAGTATAAATTTCTGGTTACCTTTCTTATAAACAATCTTCCAGCAGCCTACATCTGTTCTGACATAGATTTTATTGTTTTTTAAATCGATATCCAAATTGTGTTGCTCTGCAAAACATTCAATGTTGTCCAGTTCCATACTATAAAGGAAACTGATACTGTCACAACATTTGCATGGACGATATCCTTTCCACTCAGCATCCTCCCAGTTCATCTGTAATCGGTTTTCTTTATAAATTTTTCGTGCATACCTGCATTCCGCCCTATGATATACCATACTTGTTGATTCTTTACTTATCATTCTCATACCCATTTTTTCTCCTTTCTCACCCATTTTGAGGTTGTCCGGCCTTTTATTTTTTAGCTTAAATGAAAAACTTATTGCAAAGTCAAAAGGTTTTCCAATACATTAATTATTGTATTTTCTGTTTTTCTGGTATTTTATGTGATATAATTCGATTGAAACTGTTGAATAAGGCTTAATTGTTTACATGCCAAAATAGCGGCTCGCATTTTCTTCTGCAAAAGTTAATGCAACCCACTTTGTAGCAATTATGGATGATTAACTATCTGCTTTTCATTCCTATTTTTTACTTAGTAACTTTGGACTTAAACATATCTCGTCTGCGGAGACCGGAAACATGTTAAGCACTTTCAACAGTTTTTTCATTTCTTCAGTTTCTACAAGCTCATATGGACTTTTATATCCCAGTCCCGGTCTTGTTGTACTGTTGATATGATTTGCGATCAGTGTTATATCTTCCTGGGTATAACCTTTGAATGTTTTTCCCTTCGGAATGACATATCTTATAAATTCATGATTCTTTTCGATGTGAGGTTTTTGCCACGATGCCTGCGGATCACAGTAAAAGATTTTTGTTCTGGGTGCGCCTGTCTTCGTATATTCAAGTGCTAATGCATCTTTAAAACAACGTCCGTTATCCGTCAAAATCACCAGAAACAGTTTACGGAATCTCCTGATTCCCAATGCTTTCGTAAGCTTATCAAAGACTTCTATCACCGGTTCCATTGATTCATCTTCTATCAATATCAGCAGCATCACAGAATTCCTGTTAAACATAAGTGTAAGCAACACCTGCTCCTTGCTTCTAAGTCCTCTGACGGTATCCATCTCAACTACCGGCGTATCAGGATGCTCCTCCATATATTTCTGAAAATCCTCATATGTTCTGCCCTGTCTGTAGTTGAACTTATTACACTTAATCTCTGTTTGTTTCTTACGACGTTTTTTGTATTTCACTTTACGTCTTAAATCCAGGTTGCATATACTAAGTTCGCCTGCCTCTATGTAATTGTAGATGCTTCTTTCACATACTTTTATTTCTTCGCCATGTGCATTACATATATGAGATAGGGGCTGTCCCTGACGGATGAGCGGTGACAGTATCTCGTCTAAAGTTCGTAATTCTTCCGTTGTCAACCGAACTCCTTCACGTGATTCTGAACGTGTCTTTTTTGCCTTTGCATCTGCTTTTTCAGCAATGTAGTAGTATTTGTTATACTTGCACGTTTTCTTGTTTTTCAGGCTACACGAGTCACACACAAGAGGTGCTTTCTCCGTCTTTTTGCAGGTATGTGTAACACACCTGTCACAGTACTGTGTGCAATCATGCTCCGTACAGGTCCAACACCGCCTACTACAATACTTCTCACCACAGAGACCTGTCATTCTACAATTGGGTGGATA
>JAFUNK010000027.1 GCA_017482205.1 Lachnospiraceae bacterium | reverse complement strand
GTCAATGGGAAGAAATGCCAGTACATCATGCTTTACCAAGTGATACCTACCCTAATAAAAATGGTACGCTTAACAAAGGAAATCTCTATAAAAAGCTAAGGCAGTCTAAGTTAAAAGAATGTCATATCATCCGTTATGCTGATGATTTTAAGATATTCTGCAAAACGTATGGAGAAGCGGTCAGATTAAAATATGCTGTTGAAGAATGGCTGATGGACAGACTTAAACTGGAGACATCCAAGGAGAAATCTAAGATAACAAATCTTAAAACAGGATACAGTGAGTTTTTAGGAATAAAATTCAAGCTTATTCGTAAGAGTGGAAAGTGGGTAATAAAGTCTCATATGACAGATAAAGCCATTACCAGTCAACAGAAGAAATTGAAAAAAGCCATTGCAGAAGCCTGTAGGTCACATTCATTGGAGCAATCACAGCACAATGCCATTATTGCTTACAATCAGATGGTTGTAGGTATGCATGAGTATTACAATATGGCAACTATGATATGTGCAGATGTTCATAAAATGTTTCCGTCGATAGATAAAACAATGAAAACAAGGCTTAATACGAAGCAGTCGCTAACCAATGAAGTACCCGAAAAGCGAAAAGGGGGCATGGATGAATACTTTTATCAAAAGTATCAGAACTCGAAACAGTTACGCTTTATAAATGGTATGGTAGTTGTGCCTGTGGCTTATTGTAAAACCTGTAACCCTATGTGCCATAGTCCGACAATAAATCGTTACACACCAGAGGGCAGAGAAGAAATACACAAGATGTTATTGAAAGACGCATATATTGATGTGTTACTGCAACTCGGCAGAGATAACAGTACAGAAGAGAGTATTGAGTTTTGTGATAACAGACTTGCGCGCTTCGTGGCGGTAAAAGGTAAATGTGAAGTATCTAAGCAACAGCTATTATTTGAGGATGTTGTATGTCACAGATTTATACCTAAAGAACAGGGTGGAACAGATGAGTATAAAAATCTTAGGATTGTTCATAAAGATGTTGCACAGCTAATTTATGAAACAGATGTAAATACAATCTATAAACTAATTGAGAAAACAGGATGTAGAGAAAGCACAAAATTAGCAAAACTTAACAAGTGGCGAATGAAGGTTGGGCGGGAGCCTATCAATCTAATAACGCTAAAACAATCTTTGAAATAACTACATTAACAATAAAGGACTCTTCCCATGGAACGCCGTGTGCAATGAAAGTTGCTTGCACGGTGTGGCTCGGGGCGAAAGACGTGAAAGCGTCTGACCTATCGAGATTACTTCTCAATTCCGAATATTCTGCAAAGTATTTGCAGCAGCTCTGGAAAAAAGTGCGTAAGCAAGGAGGATTATGCACAGGTATCACGCAGAATGTGGTCGATCTTTTGCAGAACTACACCGCAACCACCATGCTTGCAAACTCTGAGTTTGTGGCTCTCTTAAAGCAGGCAAACACGGACAGCTCCAAAATGGCAGAGGTGATTGGAGTATCAGAGGCACAGTTACGCTTCGTAACCAATACTCAGAGTGGTATGGGACTTATGAAGTGCGGAAATGTGGTAATTCCTTTTGACAATACCATTGAGAAGGGTACTGACCTTTACAACCTCTATAACACCAATATCCACGAAAAAATTGCTATGGAAAAAAACAAAAATGCGGTTGACAATGATTGATTTTCGAGTAAGATGATAGGTGATAAGACGGAGTAAATTGAGTAGGAAAAGTAACCAAAGTGTATATATTCCGGCGTATCAGCATAAAATGAAAATGTAATTGCATTTTCTCTAGTTTTAGTGTAGAATGTAATTAGGAAAGCTGTGCATCAGCGGTGGGTTGACACCTAAAATCTGATACGTTTTCCGAACGCAGGTGTCGGAGGTTGGCAGGCAACGGAAAAACCTGTTATTTTCCAGACATAGGTGCTGGAGGTTGGCAGACAACGGAAAAATCAACCATGAAAAGGGAATGTTTGGTGCTGCGGCATGAACATTCCCTTTTCTAAATATTACGGAATTAAGGGTTTGGTTATGGACAAAAGACGTGCAATTCAGATAATGACAAAAGCGGCTGAGATATACAGGGACAATCTTGAGGATCAGAAGGTATTATTCCTTTATGGTCTGCCTTCGGATGTGAAAAAGCAGTTGCAGACAGAAGGAAAAATTTTGTCATCCATACAGGGTTACGAGGTGGCTTTTCACAGATACAATTTCCTGCATTTAACTGGAGTTAAACTAAATAAGAGCGGAACAGCTTCGGCAATTCATTTTTATCAGAAGTGTTTGGATAAGAGATTGACAGAAAATGATTTTACCTTTGCAAAGGACGGTTCTACGGGGCAGAAGCTGGATATATTGGAAAGTATGATGCAGATAAAAAAGAATGTAACAATGATAGGAGAATTTACAGACAGAGGTCCTAAGTTGTATGCAGAAAAGGCGGCTGGCAATGTATGTGGTTGTATCGGTTTTGTGCAGGATAAAAATACAAAATTGAATGTGCCAAATACGCTGTTGAAAAAGGATATAAGAGATGTGACAGCACAGCCTACTTATAAGGTGTTTGCTGTAATATCTAAGCATTATACGGATGATAAATATTCACAGATTGCCAAACTTGACAAGAGTATTGAGTTAAGTGAATGTCACTTTACAGAGGAAATCGAAAATCTGATAGAAAGAGATAAGTTGTAGTATGTCAGGAAAAAATCATCAAATGGTAAATGGCAGACTGCTTCAGACGGATAAAAAGTTTTCTGCCCTAAAGGAAAAGCAGAAAATAAAAATTGCTGAATGGATTTATGAGGCATATCGTAAGTGTTATGTGGAGTCAGGAAAGATACCTAAAAAAAAGAACGATAGTGAAATTTTGTCCGATGTGTTTGTCAAAATTGAAGAAGCACAGATTTGGATTCCGGACGGGGAAATATATGCTTATTACCAGAAAAGAAAAGGTAAGCTGCAAAAACGCTTGGAAAAGGAATTTTCCATGGAACAATTAACAGAATAAGGGTAACAATTAACGCATCTAAGCCAATGGTTTAGGTGCTATTTTTTTGCCCATTTTTAAGGCAGGTGATAGAAGTTGAACATTAAAAAGGTGGATGACAAGCCTATGGTCATTCATACCAAAGAAAAGGCAAAGCTGCATATTAAGCAGGAACCGGAGGCGAAAATCAAGGGCAGAAATGTTTTGGTGGTTGATAAAAGTCCTAAAATTGCAGGAATGGATAAGGAAGATAAGACGGTTATTAAAAAATCTTCTGCAAAGGAAGCTGTTAAAAATTCCATGCAAAAGGAAAAGGGTGTGTATGCACAGGTGCAGAGGGCAAAGCAGGATAGAGAAAAGACTATCGGTAAGAAGAATAGTACAGCCAAAGCGGTGGCTTCTGCGGGTGCGATGACAGCCCTAGACCAGATGGACGGTGGAAATGAAGTTTATGAATCTTATCAGGTAGCAAGAACACTTTCAGCTCCGGCAGAGAGTGCGGCAGATGCAGGCAGAAGGTTATACCGTTCACAGGTAGCTAAAGCACAGGCAAAGAAGATTAAGAAGGTGCAGTCAGGTAAGAAAATCGGTAAAAAGGCTGTTAAGGATAGTGCCACGAAAACTGCGAAATATACCGCTAAGAAGGTGGCAAAGGAGACTGCAAAAGAAACTGCCAAAGAGACAGCAAAAATTGCAGCGAAGGAAACTGCCAAAGCTACTGCTAAAGTAGTGACTACCACAGCCACAACAACAGCAGGCACAGCCATTTCTCCCGGTGTCGGTACAGCTATCGGTCTTGCGGCAGGAAGTGTTGCAGGGTATGCAACGGGAGTAAAAATGGACTATAAGGATATGCAGGCAACGGGCAGGGCAAGAAAACTTAAATTCTTTCTGGATAAGATGAATGCCGAAGAACAGCAGAAGGACAGTTTTGCGAAGCTGGT
>JAFUNK010000025.1 GCA_017482205.1 Lachnospiraceae bacterium | reverse complement strand
TGCAAAATAGGCTGGTTTCCGAATCGTTTGTAAAAAGCTTTCCGGCGCAGACCTTTGGCGGACGTCGGCACTTGCATTCTACGAGCAATTTTGCGAAGGAGAATGCGTAGTACCGTTACGTTCGGCACGAGCGAGAGCGTGCCTGCAAAGAAACTTTTTACAAACAATTCGAAAACTGCTATTTTACAGCAGCCTCTTCCTCCGTCATTCCTGCTGCAATCTTTGCCGCCAAGTCTTCCAAGTACATCCAGCGGTCCATTTTCTCTTCCAGTTCTTTTTCCAACTGTTCTTTCTTTTGGGTGACTTCCTGCAATTTTACAAAGTCACGTGCATACTGGGGTATTTGTTTTTCTAACTCTTCAATACCTTCTTCCAGCTTCGCAATATCAGTCTCTATGGTTTCATATTCCCTTTGCTCTTTATAGGAAAATTTCAATTTTTTCGGAGCATGCTGGCGGTTGCCTTTGGAAGCTGCACTATCTGTCTGCGAGGTGCCTGCACCGGCTACGCTTGCCTGCCCTATGCCTGCACCACCTGCCAATCCTTTCACCTGCCTTTTGTCTGAATCGGAACTATTTGCTGCCAGTTCTTCTTCCACGGATTTCCGCAACAGGTAATCGGAATAGCCACCCTCGTACTGCACAATTTTTCCATTGCCCTCAAAAGCAAAAATGCGTCTCATGGTTCTGTCTAAAAAGTAACGGTCATGGGATACCGCAATCACAATGCCTTGGAAGGTGTCCAGATAATTTTCCAAAATGGTCAGTGTGGCAATATCCAAATCGTTGGTGGGCTCGTCCAAAATCAGTACATTGGGTGCTCCCATCAATACTCTGCACAGGTTTAAGCGGCGTTTCTCTCCACCTGATAATTTTCCCACAGGACCATACTGATCCTCTCCCGAAAATAAAAACTTTTCCAAAAGTCTGGTGGCGGTGATTTTCCCTTCCGGCGTATCAATAATTTCTGCCACATCACGGATATAATCAATTACCCTGCTGTTTTCTGGCATATTACACTCTTGGGCATAATAACCGATTTTCACAGTCTGTCCGATTTCAATATTTCCTGCATCCGGTTTTTCGCTGCCGGTTATCATTTTCATAAGTGTGGTTTTGCCGCAACCGTTTTTGCCCACAAAACCGACCCTGTCATTCTTTAAAAAGATATAGGAAAAATCTTCTATAAGTTTTTTATTATCAAACCCTTTTTCCAAATGCGAGAGCTCTATGGTGGTACGTCCCAGCCTGGAAGCTACGCTTCCCAATTCTACCTGTCCGTCAGTGACCGGTGCAGTACGGTTTTTCAGTTCTTCATACCGTTCCAAACGTGCTTTTTGCTTGGTGGAACGTGCTCTGGCACCACGCTTTACCCACTCCAGTTCGGTTCTTAAAACAGACTGACGCTTACGCTCAGATGCCTGTTCCATTTCTTCCCGTTGCAATTTCAGCTCCAGATAACCGGAATAATTGGTTTCGTATGAATATATATGTCCCTTATCTATTTCTACAATACGATTGGATACACTGTCCAAAAAATAACGGTCATGGGTAACCATAATAACCGCACCTTTGCGGTTTCGCAGAGTATCCTCCAACCACTGTGCCATTTCACCGTCCAAATGGTTGGTAGGCTCGTCCAAAATCAAAATATCCGCCGGAGACAAAAGCACCTTTATCAGTGCCAGTCTTTTCTTTTGACCGCCGGATAAATGCCCGCACTTCTCTGAAAAATCAGTAATACCCAGCTTCGTCATCATGGATTTGGCTTCACTTTCACGGTTGCCGTAATCAGCTGCTGCATCTCTCAATACTGCCTCTAAAACCGTATCCTCAGCATTAAACTGCGGGTGTTGGGAAAGAAATCCCACCATTGCATGATTAGCCTTTATCACTCTGCCTTCATCAGGCTCTTCCAAACCTGCAATTATTTTTAAAAGAGTGGATTTACCTGTACCATTAATTCCGATAATACCTGCTTTTTCACCCTCCTGCAAAAAGAAAGATGCATTGTCAAACAGTTTTCTTTCCCCATATGCCTTTGTAATATTTTCTACTGTTAAAATGTTCATTCTTTATCTCCTAATCCAAAGAAGCATATGCTGTCATACGCAGCTTACGGAATTCTTCGGTAGTGCCCGCGCCGCAACGTTGAATAAAATAGAGTAACATCATGTTTTCCGTGGGATCCATCATAATATTATTGCCGGTCCAGCCATCCCAGCCAAACTCTCCAACATTCGCATTACATCCGTTTGCACCGGGATTTTCCAACACTCTCATCAGACAGCCGTAACCATATCCTTTTAAACTGTCCCAGTTAAAATCTTTTCTTTGTGCTTCATTCAAATGGCTGCTTCTCATCAGTTCAACCGTTTTATGTCCCAAGATTCTCACACCGTTATAGGAACCGCCGTTTAACAACATCTGTGCAAAATGGCTGTAATCGTCTACTGTGGATACCAGTCCTGCACCACCGGACTCAAAAACCACATCTTCACCATAGCCCTCCAGGCCCAAATGATTTCTGGTGAAAGGTATCAAGCATTTGCTTTCCTCGCTCCACTCATAGCTTGCTGCAAAACGGTGCCACTTTTCTTTAGGCACAAAAAATCCGGTATCCTGCATGTTCAAGGGAGCGAAAATATTCTTTTTCAGAAATTCTCCGTATTTTTGTCCGCTTACCGCCTCTACAATACCGCCTAAAATATCCGCAGACAATCCATATCTCCATCTTTCACCCGGCTGGAAACAAAGCGGAATCTGTGCTATCCTGCGACAATACTCCATGGTATCAGTGGGGTTGCCTGCCACAAGCTCTGCTTCTATTTCTTTAAACAATTTATCCATTCTTCTGCCGGACTCACAATCCATGTCAGGATAGGGAATGCCGGAAGTCATGGTCAATAACTGCCATATGTTAATTTCTCTTTCCGCTTTTACAATATTTCCTGTTGTATCTGCTACCCCTACATTTGCAAATTCAGGGATATATTTGGATACATTGTCCCACAAATCCAATTTACCACGCTCAGCAAGCATCAGCACTGCTACGGCAGTAATCGGCTTCGTCATGGAAAAAAGCCTGAATATGGTATCTCTTGTCATAGGCTTTCCCGCTTCTTTGTCCGCATACCCTTGAGCGGTAAAGTGCATTTCTTTATTGTCCTTTATAAAAAGCACATTGGCTCCTGCAATATTACCTTTTTCAATCCCCTCTGCCACAATGGCATCCATAACTTTCTTATATGCAAACATATCCATCCTCACCTTTCTTTATTCCACCGGCGTCCCTTCTTCTGCGGTCCGCACACTGCACCCTTCCTTGGCAGAGCCTATCACTGCCTTTTATTATACGTGTTTCCTGTTTTTTGCACAAGTAAAAGAGAGTATCCCAAAACTATGTTTAAACAAAGTTATAGTTTTGAAATACTCTCTGGTTCTCATAACCCATAATTTTTTGTATCAAATTTCATATATGCCAACTGAAAAGCCTTCCACCTTCTTCGGGAAACAGGAATTTTTTCACCATTTACAAGGGTTAATATCTGTCTCTCACATTTTATAATATGAGCCATATTAACAAGGTATTTGCTATGACATCGAAAAAAACTATCCATCGGTAATCGATGCTCCCATTGCAACAGGCTTTCTTCACAATAATATACATCCGTTCTTGTCCACAATTCACTCCCACCCGACTGGGCTGACAGATAACAGATATCTCTAATCAATATATCATGCGGAATACCGCGTCTCATCAGGGAAATACTTTTAGTAAACTGAAGCTCCTCCATGCTGACATGTAAATACGCAAATAATTCGTCTTCCCTTATGGGCTTTGTCATAAAACGGAATGCTCTTGCCTCATAGCCTTCTTTATAACGTTTTTCATAAGCAGTCAGAATAATGACAACTGTACGCGGAAAATGTTTTTTTATATTTTTAATCCACCTGATTCCATCCTCCGCTCCATCACCAAATTCTAAATCCATAAAAATAATATCCGCCTCATTTGTCTGCATATAATCAAACAATTCGGAAGGTTTAGCAAAGTATAAGAAATCATTTTTTATATGATTTTCTATACTGAATTTTTCAAGTAATATGTTCATTTGTTCAAAAATAATCTTTTCGTCATCGCACAATATTATTTTCATGTACTCCTCCTTTGTATAAGTATGTCTATATCGGAAGATAAATCTTTATCGTCATGGTTTTCTGTTCCACACTCTTTTCCCATCTTCCCCCATATTTTTCCAACACTTCATTTATTCTTTTTATTCCATATCCGTGATTTCTGTCTTTACTTTTCTTCTGCCCTTCTTCTGCCTCCTGCAAAATACTATTAGCTATTGTAATAGAAAAAAATGTATTTCCTGCCGAAAACCAAATCATAATTTTAGGCTTAAGACTATCTGTACATCTATTGGCAGATGTTATGGCATTGGAAAGAAGGTTTGAAAACACCGTACACAAATCCATTGCGGAAACAGTTACAATCTCGGGTAAATCTCCATATACATTTACCTCTACTTCATCCTTACAGTAATAATGTAAATCATAATGTAAAATTGCAGAAATAACCTCATTGCCCGTAAAGAACATTTTTTCCGGATAGGAAAAAGAGGCTTGCAAATCTTCAAAATACGCTTTTAATTCCTCTGTATTACCGGCATTTAAAAGTGCCTCCATACCAATAAAATGATTTTTTATATCATGGCGGAATTTACGGACCTCTGTATCCATAAGTTCCATTTCCCTGTAATACTTAAGTTGTTTCTCCAATAAATGTACGTTTTCTTCCTCTCTTTCCCTTGCCTGTATCAGAAAGCATTCTACTACATAAACAACAATCATTATGCATATTGTGGTCAGCACCAGTAATACAATTCTCCAGAAAATACTTTCTATTACTCTTCCATCTTCTAATGCCAGAAATGCCGCAGGTCTAAAGAGATGTGCTGCCAACAAAGAAAGAAAATATAGTATGACATTTAAAAGCATCAATTTACTGTCAAAGAAAAGTGCCATGCAGACCAAAAAGATAAAGGTACATTCCCAGACATACTGCGAAGGAAACAGATATAAAATAAAATTATATTGTACAAACAGCGAAATAGTAATAAAACCTTTTACCCAATTCAAATGCCCCGAGATATAGGACGTGTCTTTTTTGTTTTTATATATTAAAAATAAGGCAACAGATAAATAAATTAACTGTGTACAATCAAATACCAGTATCTGTATCCATTTCAACTCCGGATACAATCCCATATATTTACAAACAGTCCAATAGGTTCCGGCACACATACACATTCCGGGGATTAACAGTAAAACATATATGTATGCCGACTCCCAATATTTCTTGATAATATTCATTTTTTCTCCTACACTTTTATTACTATATACTCTTTTTTATTCTACCTTTTTATCATTAAAATGCAATGACCGATTACTGGGATATTTCGACCACTTATTGTTTTTACCCACGTTAAACATCTTTTTCATTATATAATATAGACAAAGAATTTTGAAAAGGAGTGTGGAATTTATGCAAAAGAAAAGAACAGCCGTTGAAGTATATTTATCCATGGTATTTAAATGGGGCCTTATTATATTAGTAAGTGCCTGCATGTGTGCAACTCTTACCTTTAATACCGAAAAAATATTAGGTTTTTATCCTGATGTTCCCTGGATTGCCACAATCATGCTGGGTGTCATGGACAGTATCTTCTTCGCCACCGCAATACTTATTATTAAAACTTCCTTCGGACCGGACGGATATCTAAAAGAGGGAAAATTAAAACTGGGAAAACTCTTTTCCGCCATTATATTAATTGTACAATGGAATTACCTTTTGTATATGCTTCCCACAAGAACCTTTTGGGGCTTTTTATTTTTCTTTCTGATCCTGATAGCGTTCTTTTTAGACATTAAGTTACTGCTTCTTTGCGGTCTGGGATGCATGCTGTCCCTATTTATCGGCTGGGGAATACGCGGTACAACTCTCATGCCTGTAAAAGATAACTTATTTATTACAGATATTATCATATGTATTATTGCCCTTGTGCTATCGCTAGCAGGCTTACTCATTTTTGTATTCTTTGTGGCTCATTTTTTGGTAAATGCAAAAAAGGACGAGTTGGAAAAAAACAATGAGCATGTTATGAATATCTTAGACTCAGTACAGTCCTTATCACTGAAATTGCATGCTGCAGGTTCTTCCCTCTCCCATGTGTCCGAAAATGAAAGTGCCTCTGCCGAGGAACTGGCTGCGACCAGTATACAACTGGTGGAAAGTAGTAATATCTTAACTACAAGAACTGATGAAAGTATGGCTAATCTCAGGGAATTGAAGGAATGGGAAGACGTCGTTACCGATAATGTGGAAAAGGTGGAGACAACTTCAAAAAACCTGCTTGATAAATCCATAGAAAATGAAAAACTGCTAAATTCATTACATAGCATTAATGCAGAAGTATCTGAATCCATGAAAACCACAACTGAAATTGCTCAAAAATTATCCGATGCCGTAGAAGAAATCGGTGTTACACTAAACCTAATCAGTGATATTTCTTCCTCCACCAATTTGCTTGCCCTGAATGCTTCCATTGAAGCTGCAAGAGCCGGTGAAGCAGGAAGAGGTTTTGCAGTAGTTGCAACGGAGGTTGGTAACCTTGCCAACAGTACGCAATCCTCTTTAAAGGAAGTAGAAACGGTAATTCAGCGTGTGCAACATAATGTTCAGGAAATCACCGGGCAGATTAATGAAAACTCTTCAAAATTGAATACTCAAAATGAACACTTTGCCAATGTATTCCAGAGCATGCAGCACATAACAGAATTACTAAACATATCCGTAAACGCAATTGATACCTTAGGTGACGCTCATAGTAAACAGGCAGAGGTTATCAAAAATACAGTATCCATCAATGAAGATATTGCACAAAGAATTAAAGAGGAAAATAACCAGTTCCATTCCATTAAAGATATGGCTGAAAGCAATGCAAACGATACCACCGAAGTAGCAAATCAGGCAAGCATCATCAATGATATGGTTGCTGAAATGAAGCAGCTGTTAGGGAAGGAAGCATAATTGCACAAGCTGTGTAGACTAAAAAAGTGTATTTGACTAAAGCAAACAAAAAGAGTCCAGAAAGGACTCTTTTTATTGTATCATATTTCAACACTATCAAATTTTTCTACAAGGTTTTTATCAGATTTATAAGTGCCTCATATTGATATGAATTCAGTTTTGCAGCTTCTGTAAGTAGAAGAATCTGTTTGTCATTCAATACCATTGCCTTATCACTGTCTTCTAAAAAAAATTGTGCCAATGAAATTCCAAAAGCATCACATATTTTAACCAATGACGGTATTGATGGTAACATACCTTTTCTATACCAAGAAGAAATCGTGGATTGAGTCAACCCCGAATATTCTGCCAACTGATATTCTGTCCAATGTCTCTCTTCTCGCATTTTTGTTATGTGCTCTAATATATTTATCATATTCATCACCATTACTATTTATATGCGTTAATTGTACTATAATATGTCGTTGCTTTTTAATTCGAATTGTCGTATAATTAGTACGACAATAAACACTAAGGAGGTCCTAAAATGGAAGATTATTATTGTAAGTGCAAAAAATGTACGTATGTTGACCCAACAGAAAGGAGTGGATATAAATGGTACTGTGAATATTATGGAACATATGAAGATCCGGATGAAGTAAAAGAATGCAAACACTATAAAGAAAGGTAAAAATTATCTATTTCTTATACCTATCCCAGAAAGGAAACTAATACTATGGTAGTAATTATTATAATTGTTATTGCGGTCCTCCTATTTCTTATATACAAGAGGACTGGCAAAAAATCTATGGAAAACACCTATGACAATATAACTTTAGCAAAACAAGTGCTATTAAAAGATACTTCTGCCACAGATAAATGGAACACTATGCAAACAGCAGAAAACGAAGCTTTTTTAGCCCAAACAATGCATATTGCTAAAACCGAATTAGTAGAAGAAGGACATACGGACTTATTGTTTGATTTGGCCACAGACTACTTTTTAGGTAACGGTTGCGAACCCGATCCTAAAGAAGCACAACGCCTTGACTTTCTGGCGGCAAAGCAAAATGATACCAATGCAATATTACGAACTGCCCGTTTATACAGCTTAACAGATGAACATGATGATATTTATCCTCCCAACGATGAAGAAAGTATAAAATGGTATACAAAAGGCGCAGAATTAGGAAGCGTGCAATGTCAGGCAGAACTAGGAGAAATGTATATGTATAGTAGTATCCAAAACAGAGCCTTGGCACTTAAATATTCTGAACAAGCTGCTGAAAACGATAATCTAAAAGCAATGGAAAACATAATTGAACTATGTAAATATTCACGTGAAAATATAGACAAAGCCGTATATTGGTGTCAGAAAGCTATTGAAAGAGGAAGTGAACGTGCTCTTATTCTAAAAGCTGATATCGATTTATTTCAATCAAAACTACTTAATGAAAAATAAAAATACACAAAACAGCTCTAGCACGTGTGTGTTAGAGCTATTTTGTCTCCAATCTAAAACCGGCACCCATAAGGTGCCGGTCTTTACATCTTTTTAGTAACCGAATTCCTGTGCAAAATATAATTTGCCATCGGTTTCATATACTGCAATACTGCAAGTTACATAAGAACCTTCCAAAATGTTTGCTGCATGAGTAGGGGAATTCATCCATGCGTCTACCAAACTTTCAGCAGTCTTGTAACCCTTTGCAAGGTTTTCACCCCACATCAAATCGCTGTTTACGGTCCACCAGTCGGTTCCGTTAGGTCTGGTATGAGAGAAGGTAGTTACAATTTCAGTTGCACGAACCTGCGCACATGCTTCCAAATCTTCATCCCATACTAAAGCGGGAAGTCCTGCTGCTACTCTTTCTGCATTTACCAAATCGAAAGCTGCTACTGCCATTGCACGAAGTTCTTCTGCTCTGGCTTTTTCTTCCTCGGTCATGTCAGCGGTCTGCATAGATCCTGCCAGTGCAACAGCGGCATCATCAATATAAACCATACCGTTGTCAGTTTCCGGTCCACGTACTGCTGCAGACATTTCTGCATCACTACCACAGGCCACAAGAGACAGGCTACAAACCATTGCCAACAAAAGTGCTGTTACTTTCTTTTTCATCTTAGTTCTCCTTACCTTTATTATTTTCTCTTCCCTTGTAATATCCAAGCTAAGAAGCCTGAAGCGGAAGCTAAAAATGCGATTGTCCAGATATCACTCTCATCACCGGTTCTGGGACGTCTGCCTGCACCAAGTACTGCTGCATCAGCAAGAGGAGTATCCTCATCTTCAATCGTCACAAAACGTCTTGCACCCTGTACTTCAGGTTCATCTTCCGGTTCTGTCGGAGGTGCTGTCACTACAGGAGTGGGTGTGGGTGTTGTTTCAGGCGTCGGGGTAGGCGTTACCTCAGGCGTCGGAGTAGGTGCCGGTGTTACTTGAGGCACCGGAGTAGGTGTTACCACAGGAGTGGGTGTCACTTCCGGAGTAGGTGTTACCTCAGGAGTAGGTGTCACTTCCGGGGTAGGCGTTACCTCGGGAGTGGGTGTCACTTCCGGGGTAGGCGTTACCTCGGGAGTAGGTGTCACTTCAGGGGTAGGTGTTACCTCAGGAGTGGGTGTCACTTCAGGGGTAGGTGTTACCTCAGGAGTGGGTGTCACTTCCGGGGTAGGTGTTACCTCGGGAGTGGGTGTCACTTCCGGGGTAGGTGTTACCTCGGGAGTGGGTGTAGGCTCCGGTGTTATTCGAGGCATCGGAGTGGGTGTCACTTCGGGGGTAGGTGTTACCTCAGGAGTGGGGGTCACTTCAGGGGTAGGTGTTACCTCAGGAGTGGGTGTCACTTCAGGGGTAGGCGTTACCTCGGGAGTAGGTGTCACTTCAGGGGTAGGCGTTACCTCGGGAGTAGGTGTCACTTCAGGGGTAGGCGTTACCTCGGGAGTGGGTGTTACTTCAGGGGTAGGTGTTACCTCGGGAGTAGGTGTCACTTCAGGGGTAGGTGTTACCTCGGGAGTGGGGGTTACTTCAGGAGTCGGTGTAGGTATGGTAGGAATACCCCTGGTATAATTTACCTGATGTACTTCACCGCCCTGTGCAAAGGTATTTGCAATAACTGCACCTACAATATTAGAATAGTTTGTTACGGTTGCAGAAGGTGCCAGAATAGTACCAAACATACCTCCTACGCTAACAGAACTTGCATTACCAAAATTCCAAACAATATTTGCCGCCCAGCTCTGATATCCCAGTCCGCCACCCAGTGTGGTTGCATTCATGCTGTATCCTAAAGATACGGAACCGGAATCGGAAATATTTACTACTACGGTTTTGCCGGCTGCCGCACTTTCTGTAATCAGTGTATCATAATACTGACCATTACCGTTAAAATCTGCTGCGGAAATATTTAATACCAGAAGAGTATCACTTTCTGTGGAAGGAAGTGCATAAAACTCTGCGGAAGTAGTCTTGCATGCTTCAATTACGGTTGCAATGGTAGACTTAACATCATCTCTATATTCATAACCAATCAGCTTGTTATCTGTTACAAATTCTCTGGTAATATCCTCACCGGACATAACAGTCAGTTTGTAGCCCTGTCCCGGCTGCTCTGCCATGACATTTAAACTGCCATCGCTGTTTGCACTGGGAATGGATACGATACAATCTCTGACATTACAGGTAAATACCGCATTGCTGTTTGCTAAATCACCAATGAAAGATTTACCTTCCCAGATATCCATCTTTGCTGACAGTGTACCAACTGCTACATTTCCCTCTACGTGGTTACTGTTTGTGTAAGAATTGGTGTAAACTGAAAACTTCAACGGATCAGTCAGACTTACATCTGCAACTGATGCACTTGCCTGCATGGTGGTCATGCCCAAACTTCCGCTTGCTACCAAAACCGCAGTCAGTACACTTACAAAAATTCTTTTGATTTGTGTTTTTGCTTTTCCTTTCATCACTTATCTCCTCTAACCTCTACACAAAAACTGCTATTTTATCTTTCTAACAGTTAAGACTCTCCCTTTTTCCAAAATGGTTCACATTTTTTAAAAATTTTTTATTTTTTTTCAAATTCTTCTGTCCTAACCAATACACCATGGACAAGCAGCCTACGGCTGGTTCCTGCCGAACCGTGGCAGGTGGACAACGATACAATATTACCTCTGTCTTTTAAATCCGCCTCTGTTCTGAAAGCAGAATTCTCTACTGCCCAATCTACATACAAATCATAATTCTCATCCGAAGTAAAGGTCATATATCTGTCACTGGTAGACTGTGTCTGATAACAGGCAAACACTTCATATGTATATACATACTCTTCCGTATATATGTAAAAATACTTGTTTACCTGACAGAGCGTAGGATCCTTTATCAGCATTTTCAAATTGCCGAACATACTGTCATCACGCATATTGTGCCCGAACACGAAAGTATTTCTGTCAGACCAGTCCGATGAAGCACCACAGTCCATAAAAATACATCCGGCACTTAACTCTTCTCCTTCGAATGAACGGTGGAGATAATAGTCATTGTCCTCTGCCTGCACAACCGGATAACTGATTTCCACCGCCGGAAAATATAACCAGCCCCTGAAATCCTCGTTCATCTCTTTTAATGCTACAATATCTATATCCAACGGAGGATATTCCTTTTGCGCCACTGCCTGTGCAACAGCTGCTTCCATCTCTTCACTGTCCACTTGTGCGCCCACCATCTTTGCCAGCCCGGTGTATGCACTCTCCGCAGCTTCGGATTCCATCCTCGAAACAATCATACGATAACCGCAAAACAGAACCAACACTGCAAGAGAAACCGTAATCATAATATGTATAATTTTTCTAAACGGCTTTCCTTTCATGCCACTCCCCCTTTTACGCTATTTTAATTATAGCTTTTTTTCTCTTTTGGGGCAATGGTTTTTTGTGGATTTTCGTAAAAAAATATGCTATGATTTTTTTAACACAATATTTTGTGCCTAATTATTTTTCATTCTACAAAACAGCCTTTTTTCGACAGCTGATTTTTACCGGTAAAGGGGAGAATTCTATGTTAACCATTCATTTTTTTGCGTTGCTGACCATTATTTTATTCCTTTTAGGCATCAAGCATATTGAGACTATTTCTTCTTTTTTAAAAGGCAACCGGATTTTCGTCATATTCGCAGTTGCATTTTTAGTCCGTTGTTGCTGTGCATACTTTTTCAGAGGATTTACCAGTGACACAGGTTGTTTTGCCGGCTGGGCAAATCTTGCTTTTGAAAACGGACTGAGTGAATTTTATTCCTCCGGGGTCTTTGCAGATTACCCGCCGGGATTTATTTATGTGCTCTGGGTTATCGGAGCCATTTTCTCTATCTTTAAAATACCGTATCTTTCCGGTCCCTGTCTGCTCTTGTTAAAACTGCCCGCCATTCTCTGTGATATGGCTGCCGGTTTTCTCGTATATAAGGTTGCCAAGAAAACCATGGACGAAGGACGTGCGGCTTTTTTTGCTGCAATATATCTGTGTAATCCTTCCGTCTTTTTAAATTCTTCCCTTTGGGGACAGGTGGATGCCGTATTTACCCTTTGTGTATTGGTTATGTGTCTTTTTTTATCGGAAGGAAAAACCATTCCTGCTTATGTTGCTTTCGGCATAGGTATATTAATCAAACCCCAGACCGTGGTCTTTGCTCCAGTTCTCATATACGGCATTCTGGATCATGTTATCCTGAAAAGTTTCAGTTGGCGTAAATTTTTCCACAATCTCTGTGCCGGATTATGCGTCATATTCACCATGTTGCTGCTATGTTCACCTTTTGAACTGGGACAGGTATTTGCACAATACACTTCCACTCTCAGTTCTTATCCTTATATTGCCGTCAATGCATTTAACCTCTGGGGATTTTTCGGCTTGAACTGGGTTTCCCAGGATACGAAACTTTTATTCTTTACATATGAACAATGGGGCACTGTTATCATTATTGCCATTACCCTTTTATCTGCATACTTTTTCTTTAAGAACAGACGGAATTCATCCCGCTATTTTACCACCGCGGCATTTTTGATTATTTCCATGTTTGTGTTCTCTGTACGTATGCATGAACGTTACCTGTTCCCGGCCTTGGTGCTCCTGCTTTTTGCCTATATCCTGCGTCCCGTACAAGAAGTTTTCCTATGTTATACAGGTTTTACCATATTACATTTTTACAATACGGCTTATATCTTATTCTTTTACGACCCGGCCAATTACAACCGCAAAGCACCGCTGTTTATTATCATTTCACTTTTGATGGTCTTATGCAGTCTTTTCTATTATTATACGTTGTATCGGTACGATGTTGTAAAATCCACCGTCAAAGGCAAGGGCATTACTTTTGCCCCTATTACACTGCCCAAGCCGAAAACGAAAACGGAAGAAGAAAAAACTGCCCGGCATATGCCCAGACCTTCCGCAAAACCGCTACCTTTCCTAAGGATTGACTTTTTAATTATTGTTTTGATTACTTTAATTTATAGCTGTTTTGCTCTTTTTGATTTGGGCGATTTGGATGCACCTCAGTCAGAATATTTATTGCAGGAAGGCGAAACCATTACTCTTACAGTACATGAAAACGACTCTCCCAAGGCACTTTACTGGTATTTGGGAAGCTACCACAACTGCCAATTTGCTTTGGAGGTTACGGAAAACGACAATCCGGAATGGCACGTGGTAGAGGGATTTGAAAAAATCACTATGAAGAGCGTCTTCTGTTGGAGTAATGTTTACCTGCCGGATGACTGTAAAAATATCAGACTTACCTGCCTTTCAGAACAGGCCTCTATCATGGAACTGGTCTTAATTGACCAGAAAGACAATGCCTTTATGCCGGTCAATGCGCCGGATTACCATGCACTGTTTGATGAAGGTGATTTGTTACCGGACGCTATCAGTTTCCGCAACGGTACTTACTTCGATGAAATTTATCATGCCAGAACAGCTTACGAATTTTTAACCGGCAGAACCACTTACGAAACTACCCATCCGCCTTTCGGAAAAATACTGATTTCCTTAGGTGTTGCAATTTTTGGCATGACACCTTTCGGATGGCGTATTGCCGGTACTGTTTTCGGTATTTTGATGTTACCTTTATTGTATCTGTTAGGACGTAACATTACCAGGGAACGGTTCTTTGCCGGACTTTCCTGTCTGTTGTTTGCAGTAGACTTTATGCATTTTACACAGACACGTATTGCTACCATAGACGTATTTGTAACGTTCTTTATTATATTGATGTACTATTTTATGTACAAATACTGCCAGATGAGTTTTTACGATACCTCCCTAAAAAAGACATTCCTTCCGCTTGGTGCCTGCGGCATTGCCATGGGCTTTGGTATCGCCAGCAAATGGACCGGTGTTTATGCAGGTGCGGGCCTTGCGGTATTATTCTTTGCCACCTTATACAGGCGTTACGCAGAATACCGTTATGCACTGAAAACCCCTGCTGATTCCAGCAACGGCATAAAGCACAAAACCATTATCAACAACTTTAAACCACACGCAATTAAGACCATTTTATTCTGTCTGGTATTTTTTGTATTGATTCCGGCAGTGATTTATGTATTATCCTACATACCGTTTGTAGGCAGTCATGAAGGTCTTCTTGAAAAAATGTGGCACAATCAGGAGCTTATGCTTGGTTACCATTCCGGTCTGGAAGCTACGCATCCGTACTCTTCCTCCTGGCATCAGTGGCCTACCATGATTCGTCCCATATTCTACTATTCGGGCATTATCAGCAGTACCGCCCGTCAGGGTATCAGTGCTTTTGGTAACCCGTTGGTATGGTGGGTAGGCATTCCTGCTTTCCTGTACATGATATATTTGATAATAAAAGAAAAGGACAGAACCGCTGCCATCCTGTGTATCAGTTATCTGGCGCAGTATCTGCCCTGGTGTCTGGTATCCAGACTTACCTTTATTTATCATTATTTCCCCAGTGTACCCTTTGTGGTGCTGATGATTGTATATGCCGCACAGCAAATAAAGAAACGCACCAACGAAAACACTTTCCGCATGTGGATTATTTTATACGCTGCTGCTGCAGTCGGTCTGTTCATTATCTTCTATCCGGTTTTATCCGGTCAGACCGTCAGTATCTCCTACGTAAATGCTTTGTTACGCTGGATGGACACATGGGTATTGGTGTACGGTTAATCTACATAATCAGCTTACCCTGTAAAAAGCCTGTAAGATATATCATTTGTAACATGACCGAAAGAATGGCAGCCGCCGCAAAAAAGCGTTTTCTTTTCACACCGGTTATGGCTACCGCAAGGAACAACGGTATGTTGCAGGCAAAATATCTGCCCCCGCTTATCAGCCACGGAACAGAAAAAGTCAAAAATATGTATGCCGCCCCATAAAAGTAATACATGGGGCGGATTTTCTTTACGGAAAATACCAGAAACACAACTGATAAAATAACCAACACCATCTGTGGAACCCATAATGCTGCTTTCGCAGATATATTAAAAGTTCCGTCAAAGCTATACTTAAAAATATAGGCTATCGTGGAGAAAATATTTCCTTCGCCCTGTCCCCAGTGTGTTTCCTGATAATACAGAAAACGGAACGGGTCACCTTCAACCCGGTAATTTATCCACAAATAATAAACGAGTCCCAATAACATAAACAAAAAAGAGGCACATCTTCCCACAAATCCTCTTACCTGTTTATAGTCTCTTTCCTTCAAAGCCTTATCCGGGCGGTATACCATAAAAGCTTCTACCAAAGCAGGTATGCCCAAAAGTACCCCTTGTATACGGGTCATGGTTGCCAGTGCACCAAACAGCACTGCCCACCACCATTTATGCTCATCCAAGTAATACAACGTTGCCGCAGACACAAGTAAAAATAAGCTTTCGGTCATAATGCCGCCAAAGAAAAACGAAAAAGGGTATGCCGCAACCAACAGTGCCAGATTTCTTCCGGCTTCTTTTCCTGCATGTTTTTCACCGATACGATACAAATACACACAGCCGCCTGCATAGGTCAATGTGGATACCAGCATTCCTGCCAGTTCTGTGTTGCCGATGACTACACCTGCTGCACGCATCAAATAGGGAAACAACGGGAAAAATACCAGAAACAAATGCTGCCCATTCTCTATGGCTCCTTCATAACCTAATTCTGCAATTTTTACATAGTGCAGTGCATCCCATCTGGTCCAGCCTGCAATAAAATTCTCTAATTCAAAAGACCACATGTCTATACTTTGCATTGCCAGAATCAGCACAGAAAATACATACACAACTATTCTAAAGCATACGGCTGCGAAAAATATCGCAGCCGTTTCTTTCCCTATTATTTTTTTGGATAATTCCTTAAAATTCAATATCTTTTCCCTCTCTCACAAATACCGGTATTACATCCAAAGGAGCATCTACCGTTACACGCTGTCCACCTTCGTAAATCTTGCCGGTAGCATTTTCTTTCCAGGAAAGTCCTGCGGGGAGATATACACTTCTCTCTCTTGCCCCCATCTCCATAACAGGTGCTACCAGCAAATCCGGTCCAAACATATACTGGTCTTCTGTTTCCCAACAGGTTTTATCCTCCGGGAAATCAAAGAACATGGGACGCATAACAGGTGCACCGGTCTCGCTTGCCTGTTTCATGCACTCACGGATATAAGGACGCAGGGTTTCACGGATAAACAGATATTTCTTTAAAATTTCATAATTGTCTTCACCGAAACTCCATACCTCGTTGTCCTGTCCGGAAGTCAACTGACGTACATTGTTGATAAATTCCTGCTCTCTTTCATACCAGGGTGAACGCTCTCCATGCATACGGAATACGGGACAGAATGCTCCCCATGCAAACCAACGTACCAGCAATTCCTTAAAATACGGGTCTGAAATATCGCCGCCCACAAAGCCACCGATATCCGAAGTCCACCAGGGAATGCCTGCCATACCCATATTCAGACCTGCCTGCAGCTGCTCTCTCATGGCTCTGAAAGAGGAATGGATATCACCGGACCATGTCAGTACACCGAATTTCTGGCTGCCTGCCCACGCACAACGCACCAAGGACATAATCTCCTTTTCACCTTCTGCTTTCAGCCCATCATAAAATCCCTTAGCGTACATCAGAGGATAGATATTGGTACACTGCAATGCTGGACCGGCATAATAGCGGTAATTATCAAAGTCATAGGGACCATATTCCGGCTCTGCTTCATCCAGCCAGAAAATACGGATACCCTTCTTATAATAATTTTCTTTACACTTGTCCCAGACAAACTGCTGTGCACCGGGATGTGTAGCATCATAAAATACGGTATTACCCATCCAAGTCATGTGGTTAGCATTACCACGGTCAGCACGTACCAGATAGCCCTTACCGTTCATCTCACCAAAGTTTTCGCTTCTTTCATCAATGGTGGGCCATACGGATACAACCGTTTCAATGCCTAATTCCTTTAACTCTTTTACCATGGCATCAGGGTCCGTCCAGTCTCTGGGCTCAAACTTAAACTCACCCTGCATGGTCCAGTGGAAGAAATCTACTACAATCGCATCCATAGGAAGTCCACGCTTTTTATGTTCCCTTGCCACTGCAAGAATTTCATCCTGATTGCGGTAACGCAGTTTACACTGCCAGTAACCCAGACCAAATTCCGGCATCATGGGTGTACGTCCCACTGCCGCAGAATAGTTACGTTCAATATCGGCAGGTGTATCTCCGGCGGTAATAAAATAATCCAGTTTCTTGGTACTCTTTGCATACCATTCCGTCTTGTTCATACCGAAGTTGGCAGTACCGATGGCAGGGTTATTCCAGAAGAAGCCATACCCTCTGCTGGATACAAAGAAAGGAACACTTGCCTGTGAATTTCTGTGAGCAAGTTCCAGTAATGCTCCCTTTTTGTTCAGGTGTTTTTCCTGATACTGTCCCATACCAAAAATTTTTTCATCATCATAAGCTTCAAATCTGGCCGTCAGTTCATAATCTGTGCTGCCCTTAATGCATTTTAATTCTCTGGCATCAATGCGTAACGGTACACAGTAGCGGTTAATACGGTTGCGGTTACGCCAGTATTCTTCTGTAAGGATTTCTCCCTTTTGATTTAAGAAACTAATCCAGCCCTCGGGACTTACCTTTGCGGTAATCTTACCGTTTGTGAGAGTGGCAATTACACCTTTCTGATGATATTTTGCCCACTCTTCTCCTTTGTACCAAGGGTCAGTGGTATCCACCTCTTCAAAAGTAATAACCGGTGTTACTTCTTTTACCGGCTCACAGAGTGCCCAATCATTTTTATCCATTTCAGGTTCGGCAGTCATACGCACACGCAGGGAATCCTCTCCCCAGCATTCTATCCATACCTGTGATACACCCTCCTGTATTACCAGTCGGTTTCCTTCCTGTCTTACCATATCTTATCCTCCATATCCACTGTAACTGACCTAATGCCTTTCACAGTTTTATCCATATACTTGTATTATAGCTGAACGAACTCCTTTCGTATACCTGCTTTTTTACACTTTTATACCTCTTGTATTTAAAGATTAAAAGTTTTATAATGTTTTCTATCGTAATCAGATTATTTTTTTATTCAGGCAAACTAAGAAGGGAACGTGAAAAACATATGGGAAATATTAAACTCGTAGCAGATTCTACCTGTGATTTATCACAGGACCTTATTGAAAAATATGATATCAGCATCATTCCTTTATGCATTGTGATGGGAGATGAAAGTTTTTATGACGGTGTAGAAACCACACCGGACGATATTTACAAGTGGGCAGACGCCAATAAAACCACCCCAAAAACCGCTGCCGCCACCTTTGATAAAGCAACAGAAATTTTAGAACCATACATGGAGGCAGGCAAGGACATTATCTTTTTCGGTATTTCCACCCAAATGAGCACTACCTGCAATGTTATCCGCATGATTGGGGAAGATGCCGGTTATGACAAATTGCACATCATTGACTCCATGAATCTTTCCACCGGTATCGGTATTCAGATACTTTATGCTGCCAGATTGATAGAAGTAGGCAAGTCCGCAGAGGAAATTGTTACCCTTATCAATGACCGCCGAAAAGACGTACGTGCCAGCTTCGTGGTGGAAACCCTCACTTATCTTGCCAGAGGCGGACGTTGCAATGCCGTAACCGCCCTGCTTGCCAACACCCTTAAGTTAAAGCCCGAAATCGTAGTCGCAGACGGTGCCATGGGTGTATCAAAAAAATACCGTGGCAATATGAAATCCGTACTTTTAAAATATGCCAAAGACTTGGAGCTCCAGCTTTTAAAAGCAGACAAACATTGCGTATTTATTACCCACTCCGGTTGCGATGAAGAAATCATTACAACCATTTATGATTATTTAAAGAGCTTGAACCGTTTCGAGAACATCTACATCACCCGTGCGGGCGGCGTTATTTCCAGCCACTGCGGTCCCGGCACTTTAGGCGTACTGTTCTATGAAGGGGAAGAAGAATAAAAGCGGGTCTGTGTGGAAACTTTTTATAGCCGCCTCTTTAAATTTGACTGGTTGTAACAGTTTTTTATTCTTCTTCCCCTATCTGGAGCCGTAGCTTTTTGTATACATGGAAGAATGCCGGGATTAGGAAAGCATCTGCGAATATCCACGCCAGAGGACTTCCTAATGCAGCTCCCGTAAATCCCAATATGGGGACTAACGCAAAGCCTGCCAGTGCACGGGCAACCATTTCCAACACTCCTGCAAAAATTGCAAAAGTAGGGAAACCGATTCCCTGTATCATAAAACGGATAATATTTACCAATGCCAGCGGGAAATAAAACGCAGCGGTAATACTTAAATACAATCTGACATTTCCCGCAATCTCTTCTATCAATGCAATTTCCTTTGCCTCAATAAAAAGTTTTCCCAACTGCTCTCCAAAGAAAAAGGCTATCAAAAAAGCAATCAGCGAATAGATGGCACCCAGTTTTATACAGTCATACAGACCTTTTTTTACTCGTTGTAACTTCTTTGCTCCTACATTCTGCCCGCCATAAGTTGCCATGGTAGACCCCATTGCATCAAAGGGGCAGGCTAAGAAACCACCGATTTTGTTTGCAGCCGTTACAGATGCCACCGCAACAGAGCCCAATCCGTTTACTGCAGTCTGTAACACTACACTGCCAATTGCCGTAATGGAATACTGTAATCCCATGGGAATTCCCATACCGCAAAGATTTGCCATCATATGCCCATCCGGTTTCCACTCTTCTTTTTTAATATGCAGAATTTCAAACTTCTTTATCATAAATATCAGGCACAGTACGCCTGACAATCCCTGTGAGATAACGGTTGCCCAAGCTGCACCTGCCACACCCATTTCAAATTGGATAATAAACAACAGATCCAATCCGATATTAACAATAGAGGAAATCACCAAAAAGATAACCGGCGTCCGACTATCCCCCAACGCCCTGATAATACCGGATAAAATATTGTACAAAAACACTGTAGGAATACCAATAAAAATCACCACAATATAAGCATAAGCATCATCAATGATATTATCCGGCGTATTCATAAGTCTCAAAATATCCTGGCAGAAAATCACCGTAAACGTAGTCATCACTGCCGAGAATGCCACTCCCAGCCAGACACAGTTTGCCACAAATTTACGCATACCCACATAATCCCCTGCACCAAATTTATGTGCTACCGGTATGGAAAATCCTACGCAGATACCCAAACAGAAACCAATTACCAAAAAGTTTACAGACCCGGTGGAACCCACCGCTGCCAATGGGTCAACTCCCAGATATCTTCCTACAATCAAGGTATCTACAAGATTGTAAAACTGCTGGAATAAATATCCCAGTAACAGAGGAATTGCAAAACTCAAAATCAGCCCCATGGGCTTACCCTGTGTCATGTCCTTCGTCATCTTCATTCACTCCTATTAAAAACTCTGATATGTTACTCTTCCTATATCGCCCTTACATCGTATTATGCTTCTACCCTTTGCAGATATACTATATAACCCGGTCAAAAAACTTTCAACCGCTTTTCTTGCACAAATTCACGTATTATCTTGCTCTTTGACAATTTATTTTAAAGTGTGCTTTCAGAAGAGTCATCTGAAATGCAAACCGAAAACCTCCTTTTGCAAAAAACATTTTTGTCCTGATGAAATCATGTTATAATATCAACAAACAGTACACTGTGCAAGCGATACGGATGTGCATTGCGAAGCACCATACCATATGAGAGGAGTCCCCTATGCCTAATCCCTATCTCCCCCTGTGGGAATACATTCCCGACGGTGAGCCGAGAGTTTTCGGTGACCGTGTTTATGTATACGGCTCCCATGACAGAGCCGGCTCTGACAGTTTTTGCGACCATGTATTAAAATGCTGGAGTGCACCTTTAGATAACCTAAACGATTGGACCTGCCACGGTGATATTTTCCACACATTACCTGATACAGACCATCCTTCGGATACCCCCTGGACCGATAATGCACACTATCTCTATGCCCCAGATGTGGTGGAAAAAGACGGTAAGTATTATTTATATGCTTACATTATCAATTCCATAGGTTGTGTTGCCGTCAGTGACAAGCCGGAAGGTCCTTTTAAGTTGTTATCCCAATATAAATATACTATCTCAGATGAAATCTGCTGTAACGGCTGGTTTATTGATCCCGGTGTATTGGTGGATGATGACGGTCAGGTTTATATTTACTGCGGATTTGAGCGTTCCTTTATGGCACAAATCAATCCTGACAATATGTATGAAGTTTTGGACAATACCTGTATTGAACATTTTATTCCCTGTGAAGTGACAGGCGAAAATGGCTTTACCGAAAAAGAGGCGGTCTTTTTTGAAGCTGCTTCTCCCCGCAAAGTAGGCGATACCTATTATATGATTTATTCTCCCAAACAGGGAAGCCGGCTGGCTTATGCCACTTCCGACAAGCCTACCGGACCGTTTACCTACCGAGGCTATATTGTAGACAATGGTGTGGACTATCCCGGCGGCAACAACCACGGCTCCATCGCATGCATTAATGGTCAGTGGTATATCTTCTATCACCGTATGACCAATAACACCATCATGTCCAGAAGGGCATGTGTGGAAAAAATCGAAATTCTGCCGGACGGCACCATCCCTCCTGTGGAAATGACTTCTTTAGGTTTTGAAGCGTCTCTTTCCCCTTACAGGGAAACGCCTGCCGATATTGCCTGCGTATTAAAAGGCGGGGCATTTATTACCGAGAAAAATGTATTGGAACGTGTGATTACCAATATTACTGACGGTGCCGTTATCGGTTACAAATACTATGATTTCGGAAAAGATTTTTCCGGCAAAACCATGGAATTTGCAGCAAAGATTAATGGATTCGGATGCGATTGCACTTTACATATTCTGATAGATGATGAAAACGGTGAAGAAATCGGTGCGTGTGCCATAGGCCATGATGACACCCTTTTACATACCAGAGTAAAATGTGTAACCGGAAGACATGCATTGTATTTCAAGGTATCCACCACTTACAGTGGCTGGACCGGTGAATATTTTAAGAACAGACCATTGTTTGAATTGAAGTCGTTTGTGTTTATGAAATAGTGGGACAAGAATAATTACTGAGGAAAAGAAAACTGTTTTTGCGTTAAAACACCCGCTCACTTATTCTAAAAGTGAGCGGGTGCTTTTTAGCTAAATTGGATTTATTGCTCTGACAACCAGAAAGTTTCTTGTGTTCGCTAAATTGGGATTTGTAATATAACAATATCCATTAAGTAATATGCAAACAATCGGGAACCGTATGTACCACAAAAACTGCCTGCACATCGCCCTTAATTATATAGAAATGGTTAAATTCTTAAATCTATCCATCAAAATACGTTTTTATCGCCAATAATTGTTATATAGAAGTCTTACAAAACAGAAATCTATCCTATATTTTAAAACCACTTATTCGCCCCACCTGATAAGGCTTTTTCGTCTTTCAGTCGGCCTTTTACCACTACTTTATTCCGACTAAATAAGGCTTTTCCGTTCTCCAGTCGGCTTTTTGACACTACTTTCCCCCGACTAGATTAGGCTTTTCTACTTTTCAGTCGGCTTTTTGACACTACTTTATCCCGA
>JAFUNK010000024.1 GCA_017482205.1 Lachnospiraceae bacterium | reverse complement strand
TGCAAAATAGGCTGGTTTCCGAATCGTTTGTAAAAAGCTTTCCGGCGCAGACCTTTGGCGGACGTCGGCACTTGCATTCTACGAGCAATTTTGCGAAGGAGAATGCGTAGTACCGTTACGTTCGGCACGAGCGAGAGCGTGTCTGCAAAGAAACTTTTTACAAACAATTCGGAAACTGCCATTTTGCAACAGCCCCGTTTTTTCTTCAAATATTAAAATTCTACATACTGTCCAACAAAATCATGGATAATGTCTGAGTATTCTTTTACTGCATCAGAAGGCTCATAATCCACTTCACCGAACAGATACTCATGTAACCACTTTACATTGTCTTCCAAATCCACTGCATATACACAACTACCCTTTGCACCCAGAGTTGCTGTTCCTCTCATATCAGACTGAGGGAAACCGGTGGTATCTACCAAATTATATTTTGCAGCGTCCTTTGCCAACTCCAGAATTTCATCCATACTGAAAGATGTATATACATAAGGTGACACATCATTAATAACTCTTGTCAGAGTTGCCAAATCTGCTTTCTTTGCTTCATCGGCAATTGCCTGTAACACTTCACGTTGTGCTGCTGCTCTTGCAAAATCGTTACCTGTTCTGTAACGGATACGGCAATATGCCGTTGCCTGTAAACCGTTTAACAACTGATAACCGGTTTCTTCTACAGGAACATAAGACACCTGCATATCCTCTGCCATAGTCTTCTGGTAGTTATTAATATGTTCCAGTTCTTCCTCATCTACATCCAACCATACACCACCCAGTGCATCAATGGTTGCAGCCAAACCGTCAAAACCTACTGTTACGAACTCTGTAATGTTCATATCCAGATTCATGTTTAACATCTTAATTGCCTGTTCCGCACCACCATAACTATATGCAGAATTACATTTACCGTATTTGTCATTACCCAAATTCAGGTATGTGTCACGATAAATACTTACCAGCTTAATATCACCTGTTGATAAGTTAACAGAAGCAATCATAATAGCGTCACTCAAAGTTCCCTTTACCAACTCTCCAGTTCTGGAATCTACACCAAACAATGCAATATTCCAGTAGCCCTCCATAATTTCAGGTTTCTCTAAAATCTGATCATTAATTGCCAGATTATCCTCATCAAAGTCTACATCCAGGATGGTAGGTCCTTTCGTTCCTGCCTCTTGACCCTCACCGCTCGGCGGTGTGTTAGCGGTACCAAAGTCTTTAAGCATCCACAATGCTCCCAATAATAATGCAATTACTACAATTTCTACTGCAAAAATAATCATTCTGTTTCTTTTCTTACGTTTTGTCCTTTTCGATGTATTCTTTGCAGTAGACTGATTTCCGTTGTTTGCCATTTTTCCCTTCTCCTTGCCTTCTCTTCCGGTCGGATTTCCGGCCTGTATTGCGACGTATATCAGCATTTTAGTATGTGTAACACGTCACTTGCAAATACAGAATAGTCATATTTTGTATCATTTTTGTATCATTTGTTCATCTATGTTGTTAATTTTTTACCAAATTTTGAAAGGAGTCCGCTTGCGACGGGTCGCTCCGTTAAAAAACTGCCGTAGCAAGCCACGGCAGTTTTAGTATTTCACATATACTTATTTTTAATCGGTTTTTAAATATGCAAAATCTGTATCTTATTTTTAAATCAAAGCCTTTAAATCTTCAGTCAGCTTCTCTACCTTCTCTTCGGTATCCTGAATGCTCTTGCCGGTTACACCCATGTAGAACTTAATCTTAGGCTCTGTACCGGAAGGACGTGCACAACACCAGAAGTTGTCAGGCAGTTCGAAGTACAGTACATTGGACTTAGGCAGGCCGGTAGGTGTTACTGCACCGGTTTCCATATCCACGATTCTGTCTTCCTGATAGTCTCTGAAACGAAGAACCTTTAAGTCACCGATTGCTTTGGGCGGATTCTGACGAAGCTTATCCATAATTGCTGCAATCTGTTTTGCGCCGTCCAGACCCTTTAAGGTAATGGTGTACTGGGTTTCTTTGAAGTAGCCGTACTTCTCGTACATTTCTACCATCATATCCCACAGAGTTTTACCTTCCTTCTTGCAGTATGCAGCCACTTCACAGAGGCACATAACTGCTACGCAGGCATCCTTATCTCTGGAGTGTGTACCTGCCAGACAACCGTAGCTTTCTTCCAGACCGAATACATAATTGTTGGAACCGGTCTCTTCGAAGAACTTAATCTGTTCACCGATAAACTTAAATCCGGTCAGAACTTCAATCATCTTCACACCGTAAGCCTTGGTAATAACTTCAGCCATATTGGTGGTTACAATGGTAGTTACCAGTGCAGGATTTTCCGGCATGGTATTATTCTTGGTCTTTTCTCTTAAAATATATTCTGCAATCAGCATACCGGACATATTGCCAGTGAACGGTACATATTCTCCGGTCTTTGTATCTTTTGCATATACACCCAGACGGTCTGCATCGGGGTCGGTTGCCAGAACGATGTCTGCATCCTTTTCTTTTGCCAGACGGAGGGCATATGTAAATGCCTTAGGATCTTCCGGGTTAGGATATTCCAGTGTGGTAAAGTTCGGATCCGGATTTTCCTGTTCCGGTACTACATATACATGCTTGAAGCCCAGTTCGGAAAGCACTCTTCTGACAGGAAGATTACCTGTACCACAAAGAGGAGTGTATACAATCTTAATATCATCCGCCACTTCTGAAATGATTTCAGGATGAATAATCTGCTTCTTTAATTCTTCCATGTATGCATCATCAATTTCTTTACCGATGACTTCATACAAGCCTGCTTCCATAGCAGCAGCTTTATCCATGGTCTTAACTGTATTGTAATCTTCAATTGCATTTACTTCTGCAATGATTTCTTTGTCCTTAGGAGCGGTAATCTGTGCGCCATCCTCCCAGTATACCTTGTAACCATTGTACTCAGGCGGGTTGTGGCTTGCGGTAATTACAATACCGGAAATACAACCTAACTTACGCAGTGCAAAAGAAAGCTCAGGTGTAGGACGAAGGCTGTCAAATACATACGCCTTGATGCCGTTTGCTGCCATACAACAAGCTGCTGTATCTGCAAATTCGGGAGACATTCTTCTGGAGTCGTAAGCAATTGCAACACCCTTTTCACTGCCGCCCTGTTTGATAATATAATTTGCAAGACCCTGGCTTGCCTTACGTACAGTATAAACATTCATGCGGTTAGTACCTGCGCCGATAACGCCACGCAGACCACCGGTACCAAATTCCAAATCTCTGTAAAAACGGTCTTCTATTTCTTTCTCATCATCACGGATAGCCGCAAGTTCTTTTTTGGTATCCTCGTCAAAATAATCATTTTCCAGCCAAAACTGGTATTTGCTCTGATAATCCATCGTTATCCTCCTGATTCATTATTTATTATTAGTATAACAGATTACCTCTTACTTTTAAAGAAAAATCCGCTATTTATACTACATATTTCATAAATATTTTTCAGTTTAAAATATCTTTTTAACGTTAGCGGCCATATCCTGTGCCACCGCCACCGGAAGTCTTACCACTGTCATGCGGGCATAAAGGATATTGGCTGCCTGCCTGTCAAGCTCGGATACCTTAATGTATATATTAGGATCTTGTGTTGCAAACACCGCACCTGCACCGGGCTTTAAAACTTTACCGTTTGTATAAAAAATTTTCTTATCGGTAACAGGTACTGCTTTTCCATTAAACACCAGTTCCTCAATCCGTACCACGCAGCAATCTTGGGAAGGGTCTATACGCAACATCTGCACATCTCCATCCACATTCAAGGTAAATTCCACTTCCTGTTCACTCACATAAGCTTCCGGCACAAAATAAGACTTTTCTTCTGAAAGCCCGTCGCCCCTGTCTTCATAAATTTGCACACGATTAACCCTCTGAATATCTTTGTAACGTTCAAACCATTTAACCGGTTGTATTATCTGACAACCAATGCGATTGCGCATTTCCGACATAGAATGGTGCTTACCTGTTACAAACTTCTGGAAATCCATTTCCTGTTCTCTAAAATAAGCCGCTTCCTCTTCTGTAATACCCAATTCTTGTAGAATTAAATCTACATTTAATTTATTTCGTTTCTCATCTTCCAGAAGATAGCAATACACTGCACGGAAAGCCAATTCTTTTACGTCCACTGCCTTACCAAAGGTCCACTCATAATCAATAATACTCCACTTATCTCCGGAAACCATAATATTAGCAAAAATAAGGTCAAAATCCGCCACCGGATATTCTGCATTGTAGCCGGTTCTCTCCACATACTCTTTAAATAACGCATGGAATTTATTGATATCATCTTTTTCCAGACATTCATCCAGCATTTCCGACAGAAGTCTGCCTTCCAGAAATTCAAACGAAGCCCACATATCATTTTCTTCTTCATGGAGTTCGCATTTGTTAATAGCAATATTTCCGCCCTTATAACGCTCCTGCAAATTGTGATATGCCACTTCCATTCCCCGGACATGTTCCTTTGCCACCTCGCATAACGGGTGTTTTTTAACCACAGTGACGCCCTCGTCATCTCTTGAAATTTCTGTACGGATACGGTACTCCGGTGCTCTGTCATTAGAATACTTGGCATATTTTACATCAAAGCCATCTCCAATAATCACCTCGTAAGAATTGGCAAAAACAGAAAACAGATTGTCCTCTACAATACCGTCAAAGGCATGCTTCTCATCAAATAAAAGCATTCGCTCCCTGTCAAAATTGCGCAGGTTATTGGAAAGTTCTCCTTTGCCCGGCTGATATGCATCCGAGTATACCGTCGTCATAAACTTGTAATCCGGATAGGGATAATAAAAGGTATAATTCTTTACACCGCAGGCAGAAAAAATATTTTCAAGACCTTTTCTGGAAAAAGTCCGCACCCCGCCGCCATCGGCATAATTTTCAATGCCTGAAAAATAGGTTCCTAAATGGTCTTCCTTACAGCCGGCAAAATACTTCAGTCCATACTTATTTTCTATGGCAATGACAACCCGTCCGCCCGGTGCCAGATGCTTCATAATAATGTTTAAAAACTCTTCAAAGGGCTTGTCCGTGCCCATATAACTCTGACCGTACTCAAACACACCAATCAAACAGATATAATCAAAATCAGCAGACAAATCCGGCTCAATGTCCTTAAAATTACCTACATGAATCGTGACATTTTCACATTCACTGTGGCGGTACGCATTGATCAGACTGCGTTTCTTAGACAAGTCCACGCAGACTACCTCTCCTGCTTTTCTGGATAAAGCACCGGTAATGGCACCGCAACCGCTTCCCACTTCCAACACCTTTGCCGTCTTTTCCATAGGTATCCAGTCCACAATATTCTCTCTCAAAGGAGACAAATGATAGAGTATGGGCCAGCTTGCCTTTTCCTCTATAATCCGCTGATACTCTATTTCCGCATAATTTTTGGTAATTTCTAAAAGTTCGTCCTCTATCTGACCGTCACAATAAAAATCCTCGCCGGGATAGTGGGTCAAATCCAGTTTGATTTTTCCTATCTGTTCTGTCATGAAAATCTCCTATGCTTCCTGTCTGTAAGGAATGACGCGACCATTTTGGGCCTTCACATCCTTAATCTCAATAGTCGAATCCATATCATAATAGCCTACGGTATCTTTATCAGATACCACTGTAATATTCACTACATCATACAGTCTGTGGTAAACCTGAAATTCTTCTCCTGCATAACCTGTTACCCCCAACGACAGCAGGTATTCTCCACCCTGCAAACTCATTTTCTGGGTAAAAGTTACTTCTTTTACGCTGTCTTTTTCCACCGGTTCCAAGAAAGCCTTTTCCACCATGGTATTTGTACCTGTAATTTCCGTACCTCTGATATTTTTAATAGAAAAAGCAAATATAGGCGCTACTATTCTATTATTAAATCGTACTTTAACATGTATATTGAACATCGTTCCCTTAATAACCGCAGTAGTCTTAATACCTTTTTCATCCGTAATATAAAACTCTTCGATTTCTGCCTGCTTATCACCATACTCCAAAAGCTCCGGGTTCAGTGCCGCCTGCGGTACATGTACAGTTTCTTCTCCTTCCGGTACTTCATATTGTCCTACCAGTACCTGCTTGTAAGCATCTATCATTTCCTTGGCACTGCCTTCGCCCAAAAGATTACCCTGATTTAACAGATATACCCTGTCACAATATTTACTGATACTGCTCAAATCGTGGCTTACGAAAACAATGGTTTTACCCAGTTTCTTAAATTCCTCAAACTTGCGATAGCACTTCGCCTGAAAGAATACATCTCCTACCGATAACGCTTCATCTACAATTAAAATCTCAGGTTCAATATTGATAGCCACTGCAAAAGCCAGACGTACAAACATACCGCTGGAATAGGTTTTTACAGGCTGATACACATAATCTCCTATATCCGCAAACTGCAAAATATCCGGCAGTTTCTTTTCAATTTCCTTTTCAGAAAAGCCCATCATGGTACCGTTTAAATATACATTTTCAATACCATTGTATTCCATATTGAAGCCGGCACCCAGTTCAAGCAATGCCGAGATGCGTCCGCTTACCTCGACCTCGCCCTCCGTAGGATTAAGAACGCCTGTTATTATTTTCAAAATGGTAGATTTACCGGAGCCGTTGGTCCCGATAATTCCCACAGTCTCTCCCTGAAAAATTTCCAGATTGATTCCATTTAAAGCATAGTGTTCCTTAAACTTTCCCTTTGCCAGACCAAAGGCCTCTTTAAACCTGTCTGAGGGCTTATTATACAGTTTATATACCTTTTTCAGATTTTTTACCTGTATCGCAGGTTTTCTTTCCTTTGTTTCCATCTTTCCTCACAATCTGTTACAATGTATCGCTTTCCTCTACGGATTAGCTTACACATCACTCCTGCTGCCTCCAATATTTTTTATGCTGCAGGTCTGTTACATTACATCCGCAAAATGCACCTTTAACCGTTTAAATATCAAAGCTCCGATGCCAAACAGCACCACTGTAAAAATCCAGAAATACATGGTAGAATAAAAATCTTCAAAGAACCATGTATGATTATAAATCGCACTGCGGTATCCGTTTACAACATATACCATAGGATTTAATTTTAAAATCTTTGCCCACATAGGACTGATGGCCCCAAAATCCCACATAATAGGAGTTGCCCACATGCCAATTTGTAAAACAATATTGATAATCTGTGCAATATCCTTCATAAAAACCTGTAAAGCACATGTCGTATAGCTCAACGCCAGCACCAATACAAAAGTACAAAAGCTGTAATAAATAATCTGTAAAGCATAGGGCGTAGGCATATAGCCGTAAAGCATTGCCACCACCAGCAAAATGCCTGCAAAGAAAATATGAATAAAAGTAGCACCAATTACCTTAATAATAGGTAAAATACTGATTTTAAATACTACTTTTTTTACTAAGTAATTGTATTCCACCAGTGCCATTGTGCCATTACTGAGTGCTTCCGTAAAATAAAACCACGGCACCAGACCTGCAGTCAGAAACAGTACAAACGGGATTTCTCCACCGCCTCGCATAGCCGTTCCCGCACCATGCATAATCACATCAAACACCAGCCAGTACATTACCACCGTTACCACCGGCTGCACCATTGCCCATACTGCTCCCATCCATGAACCGGCATATCTCTTTCTAAAATCATTTTTAGCCAGTTTCCAGATAAGATGTCTGTTCTGGTAAAGTTCCACCGGCAACACCGATATCTTGTCATACAAAACACCAAATGCCACACAGGAAACGGCAATTACCACACAGGAAATTATTTTTTTAATAAGTTCCTCCTGTTGGTCTGCCAGGGGATTATGATGAATAATAATAATTGCTGCCACTATACATGCCACAATACAAAACAGGGCTATGACGGCTCTTTTGGATAATTTCTTCATGACTGCTCCTGCCTACTGTTGTAATACGTTAAAATAAGCTTTACTGCTGTGTATACTCTTTAAAGCTGGGCCACTTGGTATCCTTTTCGGAAAAAGTCAGTTCCACGCCTTCCTGTAAGGGCCATTCCACGCCGATATCCGGGTCGTTCCACATCAGTCCGCCCTCGTCATTGGGATGGTAAAAGTCCGTACATTTGTAGCAGAATTCCGCATAATCAGACAACACCAAAAAACCATGAGCAAAATTCTTCGGTACAAAAAACTGCTTTTTGTTTTCCTCTGTCAAAAGCACGCCGTGCCACTTTCCAAAAGTAGGAGAATCTGGACGTAAATCCACCGCCACATCAAACACTTCGCCTTTAATCACTCTTACCAATTTATCCTGCGGAAACTCCTTCTGGAAATGCAGCCCACGCAATACACCCCTCTTGGAAGCAGACTGGTTATCCTGTACAAAAATCTGGTCGATGCCTGCCTCTTTATAATCATTATAATTGTAGGTTTCTACAAAATATCCTCTGGCATCGCCGAACACCTGCGGTGTAATAACCTTTAATCCTTCAATTTCACAAGTTTCAACTGTAATCTTACCCATTTTTCCTCACATTCTGTGCCTTAAGCACATGCTCCTTTTCATCGTTGCCGTCACGTTTCGCGACATGTCTTACAACCCCTAATAACCTAAATAACTGATATTCAAATCTACATTTCCTTCAATACCGTCGATACTACCCTTGGAGGTATACTGCCACATATTGTAATATCCCTGATACAACGGTACACTACGGTATTCCGCAAGCCAGATAACAAATTTGTCCAATGTATCCGCATCCACCTTGTTATTGTACCAATTACGGCTGGCATATACACCTGCCTCATAGCCTGCATTTTTTACGGTAGTACAGAATGCCTCGCAGACCAATGTTCTGGTTTCCACATCCAGTCCGTCAGCGCGTCCGTCTCCGCCTGCTCCCTCCGTATCAATAAACACCGGATAAGTCAGGTCATATTCCTCTATCAGTTGCACCACCATACTGGCTTCTTCCACCGCTTCCACCTGATTGATGGCCTGGGTAAAGAAATATACACCCACATCCAGTCCTGCTGCTGTAGCACCTCTGATATTCTGCTCAAAATACGGGTCCACAACCAATGCACCGGTAGAAGAACCTCTGTATCCGCAACGGATAATAACAAATTCCACGCCGTCGTTCTTTACCTTGTCCCAGTCAATTTCTCCCTGCCACTTGGACACATCAATACCCATAACAGCATTGCCGGTCAGGGTCTGTGCCCCTTTAATTTCCGTCCGGTCACCGTCTTCCACAACTTGCGCAGTATCCTCTGCCAGTGCATCAATATCAGCTTCCGTCTTCATCAGCAGTGAAATGTCATTGATAACCACATATTCTACTTTTTCTTTTACCAATACCCTTGTGCCGCCGGAAGGTACATTATACCCTTCTATTGGCTTTAAGGAAACCGTATATTCACCTGCAGGCAAATCCCCGATATAAATAATACCGTCCTTATCCAGGTCTTTGTACTCCCCTATATCGGAAAGCGTTACAAAAAAGCTCTCTCCCATAACCGGGTTGTTATCCTTGTCCACAATCTGGATACGCAAGTCCTTCTCTATGGAAGTGACTATCAGAGACAGTCTGTTCTGCTCTGCCTGCAAATCTTCCAGAAATTCATTTCTTTCCGGGTCAAAAAAAGTATTATCTTCCAAAAAAGCTGACAAATCATTTCCAATCTGCCCATTCTGGTATATCATACCGTCACTCTGTGCAGGAGTGGGCGAAGGTGTTATCGTCGCCATACCCGGACGTCCGGTGTCTATACCACCGTTTAACAGCACCACTACCAACGCCACCAATACCAGTACGGAACAGGCTGCCAGAATTGTCAACCGCTTTAATTTAGAGTCCATTCGCAACCTCTACCAAATATTTACCGTAATTGGTCTTCATCAACGGTTCAGCCAATGCCAAAAGCTGTTCCTTTGTAATAAAGCCTCTCTTATACGCAATCTCTTCAATACAGGAAACATAAAGTCCCTGTCTCTTCTGGAACGCTGCCACAAAGTCTGCTGCATCAAGCAGTGCATCATGGTTACCGGTATCCAGCCATGCAAAGCCTCTGCCCATGGTTTCTACCCTGAGTGTGCCTCTGTTTAAGTATTCATTGTTGATACTGGTAATTTCAATTTCCCCTCTTGCGGAAGGCTTTACATTTTTAGCAATTTCTACTACATCATTATCATAGAAATACAGCCCCGGCACTGCATAATTGCTCTTGGGATGTTCGGGCTTTTCTTCAATGGAAAGAGCCTTTCCGTTTTCATCAAACTCTACTACACCGTATTCTCTGGGGTCTCTTACATAATAGCCGAAAATAGTCGCTCCCTTTTCTCTGGATGCCACTTCACGTAAAAGCTTTGAAAAGCTCTGACCATAGAAAATATTGTCTCCCAGCACCAGTGCCACTCTGTCATTACCGATAAACTCTTCCCCAATAATAAACGCATCTGCCAGTCCTCTGGGCTGCTCCTGTACTGCATAAGAAAACTTCATACCAAGCTGGCTGCCATCTCCTAAAAGTTCTTCAAATACCGGCAAATCTCTGGGAGTAGAAATAATCAGCACTTCCCTGATACCTGCCAACATCAGCGTAGACAGCGGATAATAAATCATAGGCTTGTCGTAAACCGGCATAATCTGCTTAGAAATTGCCTTAGTCAACGGATACAGTCTGGTGCCGGAGCCTCCGGCCAAAATAATTCCCTTCATGAAAGTTCTCCTTCTAATTCATGTCATACATTCGCAAATCCGCACTACGTGCTTACTGTCTGCTACGCAGACGATTTGCTCATTATCGCGGCGAAAATCAAATGCCGCTTATAGCGTCGCTTGATTTTCGCTTCGCGTACATTGTAACATATTTTCCATAAAATGCCTATAAAAAACTACGTTTTCTATAAGCAGCCTTTTTCCCAGAAAACTACTGCTTACAAAGGTTTGATACTGTAATTGGTCTTATTCAAAGTCAGACACTTATTATAATAGGGATCGCCATCCTTTAAAATGTCAGGCCAATGCTCTTTCATATAAGCAATTTCCCTTTCAAACCTTGCAATCTTTTCCGGGGTATCCTCTGCCCCTCTGGACTTGGACTCATAGTGATAAGCCTTGACGGCAGGATTGTATACCACCAGATAACCGGCTTTTCTGACCTTTAAGCAGAAATCCACATCATTAAATGCTACGGTCAGTTCCTCGGTGAGACCGCCAACCGCTTTATAAATTGCCGTTTCTACCATCAGACACGCAGCCGTGACCGCACTATAATTCATCTGCAGGGACGCCTTATGCATATAGCCGTCCCGCTCTGCCTTAAGCCCTGTAAACATATTTGCCGCAATACCGCCGATACCCACTACAATTCCCGCATGCTGCACCGTATTGTCATCATACAATAATTTGGCACCTACGATACCCACTTCCTTTCTCAGACAGTTGGCCAGCATTTCCTCCAACCAGTCCGCAGTAATCAGCTCAATATCGTTATTTAAAAGCACCAGATACTCACCCTTGGCATACTGCACGCCAAAATTGTTAATGGCAGAATAATTAAAAATCCCCTTCCACGTTACCACCTTCACGGCATTTCCCGCAGACAGATTATTCTTCCTTCCCGTCAGCACTCCTTCGCAGACCTTATCTGCGTCATAAGGCTGCCCTGTCAGCTTTTCATAATACGCAAAGGTCTCCGCTTCCGTACTGTTATTTTCTACAATAATCACTTCATAATTTTGATAACTGCTCTTTTGTATGGAGGCAATACACTTCTTAAGTGTTACCGCCTCATCCTTGTTGGGAATAATAATCGACACAAGAGGGGTATCCGTCAACGTATATTTTACCCGATAAAAACCATAGTCCGGCGTATGGCTGACCTCGGCTTTTACGCCGTTTCTTTCCAAATCCGCTTCAATGGCACGTTTTCCTGCTTCAAAAGCATATAATTTGCTTGCAGGATTGTCCGCCGTGGACTCAGGCGACACTCTCCAGTGATACAGCATTCTGGGCACATGGGCAGTCCGCTTTGCCGCACAGGTACATTTTAAAATAAAATCGTAGTCCTGAGCACCGTCAAACTCCTTTTGAAAGCCGCCCACTTCTTCCACAATGGCTCTCTTTACTACAAAGAAATGGGTAATGTAATTGTTGGAACGAAGCAAATCCAAATTGTAATCCGGCTTAAAATGAGGCTGGAAATGCTCTTTTGCGTCCACACTGATTTTATCCTCATCCGTATAAACCACTTCTGCATATTCTGCCTGTCTTCCGCTCTCCCATACCTTAGATGCTGCCACGGGACTTACACCTGCTGCCGCAAGCACCTCATACAAAGCATCCGGTGCCAAAATATCATCATGGTCAAGCAGCCCAATCCATTCTCCGCCTGCCATGGCAAATGCCGCATTGGTATTGTCCGCAATCCCTAAGTTTTCTTCCAGATGCTTATATACAATCCTCTTATCGCTTTCACTCCACTGTCTTACCAGCTTTTCCACACTGTCATCGGGCGTACCGTCTGCCAGACAAAGCTCCCAATAGGGATAGCTTTGTGCCTGTACGGAGGCAATCATCTGTCCCAAATCCGCTTCCTTGGTCTTATACAAAGGCACACAGATACTCACTACCGGTTTGTTTGCCCACGTCTCTGCATCCGTTCTCTGCCTTTCCAGTTCTGCCGCTGTCGCCTTATGCTTTTCATACCAAGGACCGTAGGGCACCTCTTGGGGCTCCAGCCGCTCCTTTAAGCGCACTATAAATTTTTTAGGACCGTAATGTTTTAAATATTTCAGTCCTTTTTTAATCTTGTACCATGTGATTTTCATGTTATCCACTCTCTTTATTTTAAAGAAAAATCCGCCTTGTCCAAACTTAAATTAGGATTAAAGTACGGGTCACCGCTCTTTAAAATATCCGGCCATCTCTTTTGGAAAGCCGCTATTTCCCTGTTAAATCTCGCTACCTTTTCCGGTGTATCCTCCAAGCCTCTGGACTTGGACTCATAGTGATACAGTTCTGCATAAGGATTGTATACCACCAGCTTCCCCAGTGCCCTTACCTTCATACAATAATCAATATCGTTAAAGGCCACCTGCAATTCCTCTGTCAGTCCGCCCACTGCTTCAAAGGAAGCCCTGTCCGTCAAAAGACATGCTGCCGTCACCGCAGAATAATCCTGTGCACATACAATTCTGCCCTGATAACCCAAATCATATCGGGAAGAGCCGATGAAGGTATGTCCCGCAATACCGCCAAAACCGATTACCACGCCCGCATGCTGAATGGTATCGTCCTCATAATTTAACTTGGCACCTACAATACCTACATCCTCACGCATACAGTAACCAAGCATTTCTTTTAGGGCATCGGGACTGATTAACTCGGTATCGTTGTTCAACAACAGGAAGTAGTCGCCCTTGGCATACTTTGCACCAAAATTGTTAATGGCAGAGTAGTTAAAGGCATCCTTCCAAGTCACTATCCGCACCAAAACGCCGCTTTCTGCCTGCGCTGCCGATACCGCTTCTTCTGCCTGTACCGCAGCCGGAGTTCCCATGATACCCTCTACCGCCTCATCAGCCGTATAAGGTTTTCCTGCCAGTTCCTCATAATACGCAAAGGTTCTTTCTTCGGTACTGTTATTTTCTATAATCACAATTTCAAAGTTCCGGTAAGTGGATTTTTCCACTAACGAATCCACACATTTCTTTAAGTCCTCAATATGGTCCTTGTTAGGAATCAGTACCGAAACCAGCGGTTTTTCTTCCCACTCATAAATAGTGTGGTACATGCCGTAATAATTGCTATGCTCCACCTTTGCCGGAATACCCATTCTACGGTAATGCTCTTCCAATGCTCTCTTTCCTGCCTCAAACGCATAGAGCTTACTTTCCGGATTAGAAGCCGTGGAATCCAAATGGCAACGCCAGTGATACAGCACCTTAGGAATATGGTGGATATGCTCTGCTTTTTCTACACAACGCAGGATAAAATCATAGTCCTGTGCACCATCGAATTCGCCACGTAACATGCCTGCCTTATAAAGCAGTTCCTTTTTTACCACGCATAAGTGACAAATATAATTCATACTGCGTAGCAAATCAATATTGATATCCGGCTTGAAGTTTGGCTCAAAATAGGTTTTTCCCGCCATATCCACTTTGTCTTCATCCGAATAAATCATATCAATGCTTCTGTCTGCTGCAATAGCCTTGGCACATTCATACAGTGCCTCAGGCGGCATAATATCATCATGGTCAGCAAATACAATATAATCACCGGTTATCATTTCCAGTGCCGCATTGGTATTGTCCGCAATCTTAAGACTTTCCTCCGATACGCGGAAACAAATTCTCTTATCCTGTGCCCCATACTTTTCCAAAAGTGGTTTCAGGGTACTTTCTTTTCCGCCGCCATCGGATAAACATAGCTCCCAGTTTGTATAAGTCTGGGCAATAATGGAATCCACCATTTCACACAGATACTTTTCCGGTGTTTTGTAGAGCGGAATCACGATAGAAAATTTTGGACCGTCTGCAAAAACAGTCTTTCTCTGTGCCTCCAGTTCCTCCTCTGTAATCAGATACCGCTTTCTCCACTGGTTATAATCATTTTCCGGCTGCTTTAACAATTTTGTCTTCGCCCGAAGCAATGTCGCCTTAAAACCGTTTCTCTGATAATAGGCCGTTACTTTCTGAAAAAATCCGGCACCCTTCTTTTTCTTCCCTGCTTTCATGGCGGAATATGTGTTTTTATACACACTCTGTTTTTTATTATCAGTCATCACCAACCTGAAAGATGCACTCTTTCCCCGCCTGAAAACGATTTTAAATCCTGCTTCATAATTACTTTCTGACTCTTCAAAAACAGCTGCCACATCCTTACGATAATATCTCTCTATACTGTTTTCTATTCTTTTTCCGGAAGCATCATAAACCGCAAAATTTATTTTTTCATTGCTCATGGCCCAACCACTGAGAGTTATCTGCTCTGCTGAAACATTTTCCGTTTCAATATAATACTCAACGCTTTCCGCCATTTTAATCAATTTTTTAATGGGATATGACTGTACTGTCTTGCATTCCTGCATTCCTTTACACTTTATTTGCAGAGTTTTTTTTCTTCTCCAGTCAGCCGGCAATATGATTTCGTATACCAATTCCTCATTTACATTCGCCATATATGCCAGATACTTCTGACGAATTTCCACGCCGCTCTTTTTTTCTTCTTTAAAAGGCAGGTTTTCTCCATCCAACCAGATTTCGACATGTCGGTTTTCAGGATTATTCTCACGATACCAACCACGCAAAATGACCGTATTATTTTTTGTCAAATGAAACCTGAGAGTCTCCGGTTTAAAATTGTAGTCCTGCATAAGTATTCCTTCCGTCACTTTATTATTACTTATACGCCAAGTGGGAACAGTTATAAAACCGTTCCCGCTTCTTGCCTTTTGCAATATATCTGCTTTTACTATTTTGCTCCGTACATATCATCATAGTATTTCTGATAATCACCACTTGTTACATTCTTCATCCAGTCTTCATTTGCAAAATACCATGCGATGGTTTTCTTAATACCCTCTTTAAACATCGTTTCCGGATACCAGCCCAAATCAGCCTTAATCTTATCAGGTGCAATCGCATAACGTCTGTCGTGACCCTTGCGGTCTTCCACATAAGTAATCAAATCCTGATTGATATATGCTTTTCTCTCATCACCTTCCGGCAGCATTTCCTGTAAGGTTTCCAGAATAATATTGATAATTTCGATGTTCTGCTTTTCATTATGTCCGCCCACATTGTAGGTTTCAAACAGCTTACCCTGTTCCTGTACCATGTCGATAGCCTTTGCATGGTCCTCTACATACAACCAGTCTCTTACGTTCTTACCATCTCCGTATACAGGCAGTTTCTTGCCCTGTAAAGCATTGTTGATAATGAGCGGAATCAGCTTCTCCGGGAACTGGTAAGGACCGTAGTTATTGGAACAGTTGGTAATATTTGCAGGAAATTTGTAGGTATCCATATATGCCTTTACCAACATATCGGAGCTTGCCTTACTTGCAGAGTAAGGGCTGTGAGGGTCGTAGGGTGTGGTCTCATAAAAGAATGCGTTTTCATCATCGGGCAGAGAACCGTACACCTCATCGGTAGATACATGTAAAAATTTCTTGTCTGCTTTAAAAGTACCATCCGGTAACTCCCAAGCTTCTTTGGCACAGTTTAACATAACTGCAGTTCCCAGTACATTGGTCTGCACGAAAACCTCAGGATTTTTGATACTTCTGTCCACATGGCTTTCCGCTGCAAAATGAACCACCCGGTCAATATCATTTTCTGCAAAAATCTTGCGGATAGCTTCTTTATCACAGATATTTGCCCTTACAAAAGTATAATTACTCTTGTTCTCTACTGCTTTTAAATTTTCCGGATTGCCTGCATAGGTCAAAGCATCCACATTGATAATTCTGATGGTATCCCCATACTTTTTAAACATATAATGAATGTAGTTGGAACCGATAAAACCGGCACCGCCTGTTACCAAATAAGTTCTCATAAAAAGATCCTCTCTTTTCTAAAGTATTTCTGTTGCACATTTTTATATAACAAAATAGCAGTTTCTATATAACAGTATCCCATTAAACTGCTATTTCGTCAACTCTCTGTAGGCTATCAGTAGCCCAGATAACTGATATTTAAGTCTACATTTCCCTTAATGCCGGTTACCTTGCCGCTTTCAGAATACTGCCACATATCATATCTGCCGCTGTAAGTGGGCTCTGCCGCATACTGCGCCAGCCAGATTTTATATCTGCCAAGCTGTGACGCGTCAATCTTATTGGTCAGCCAGTTCTTATTCGCATACACACCTGCTGTATAACCTGCATTCTGAATGGTTTCACAGAAGGTCTTAATCACCTCTGTTCTGGTAGCCACACTGATACCGTCTGCACGGCCGCCGGAAGACTCCACATCCAAATATACCGGATAGGAAATTCTGTAATCTTCTATCAATTCCAGCACCATGGATGCTTCTTCCACCGCTTCTCTGTTATTCACCGCCTGTGAGAAGAAGTAAACACCGACCTTTAATCCTGCTGCCGTAGCACCTTCGATATATTGTTCAAACTTAGGGTCTACAACCAACGCACCGGTGGATGAGCCTCTGTAACCACATCGGATAATAACATAATTCACGCCGGAATTCTTTACCGCATTCCAGTCGGTAACCGTATTCCACTTGGATACATCGATACCAAAAGTACCGCTTCCCACCACCAGAGAACCATCACTGGCAAAATTGTATTTAGCTCCCTGAATAACCTGTTCACCGGTCACATATTTACCGCTGGCATCATAGTAATACACCTTACCGTCCAAGGTCTGCCAACCGGTATACTTCACCACACCCTCTGTTTTTATATAAAAGGTAGTAATGGCTGTATTATAATAATCCGCATAGGTTGCTTCTCTGTAATTGCCCTCAGAAACCAATACATATAACTGCTTGTTGTCCTTGCTGACCAACTTATTACTGCTGCTCTTTACCGTAACTGTACAGGTTTTTACCAGTTCCAGACCATTCTCTACATATTTTACGGTAATTGTGGCAGAACCAGCAGCCACACCGTTAATTACAATCTTTGCGGTAGTCTTTCCATTTGCGGTAGAAGTAGTCACTGTCGCTGTTGCCACTGCCGTGTTAGAAGATGTTGCGGTAACCGCTCCGCCTGTACCGGTAATCTCTGCCTGTATTTCTTTATTTGTGCCGGATAAAATGGTTGCCGTCGTGGTAGCCATCGTCATACTTCTGGCTGCTACGGTTACGGTACAGGTCTTTTCCAAGCCGGTTGCTCCGTCAATTCCTACCGTAATAACAGCCGTACCGAGTCCCTTGGGCGTAATGGTAATTTTCGCCGTACCATTTGTGGTAGTTCCTACTACAACCGTTGCCACGGACTCATTATCACTTTTTGCCGTAATCGTTCCTGCCACACTTCCACCGGTCACCGAATTACCGATAGTTACGGTAATATCCTTGGCACCACCGCCGGTAGTCAACAATAATTTCTCAGCACTTAATGTAAGGGTGCGAGTCTCCTTCGCCTCTGTTACCGTAACCTTACACGTTGCCTCTACGGTGGTTTCTCCGGCAGTTGCCTTAACCGTAATGGTCGCCGTACCTGCCTTTAAAGCCGTTACCTTTCCATTTTCATCTACTTTAACAACCGTTTCATCAGAAGAACTCCATACCAGTTCACACTCTATTTCCGCCGGTGTTACCGTTGCTGCCAATTGTTCTGTTTTATCTTTTTCCAGACTCAGTTCCGTCTTATCCAATGTCACACCCGTTAATACCGGTGCTATTGATGCCTCCGGCGTAGGAGTAGGGGTTACTTCCGGTGTAGGCGTAGGGGTTACCTCCGGTGTAGGCGTGGGCGTCACTTCCGGCGTAGGTGTAGGAGTTACCTCCGGCGTAGGCGTAGGTGTTATCTCAGGTGCCGGAGTAGCTGCATTCGGGTCCGACACGGAAGACGTTCTCATAAAAGACATCCCTCTTGCCGTAGTCAGCGGATCTGCCACAGAAGTTTTCGGCACTGCCGTATACACTGAACTGATAACCGTCTTCGTAGATTCTACCCAGCTTACGGTGTCCTGCAATGTGGATTCTATTTCCAGTTCATTTTCCTTAGTATCCTCTTCCTCCGCATCGATTTCCGACTCATCCCTGATTTCATCGGCAACCTCTATCTTCTCATACGCAATTTCTTTCTTTACATTTACCTTCTGGGTATCTGTCAGAATAATATAATCTTCGTACTTCTCATCCTCCAGTGCATTCATCGTAATCCTGTAATCACCGGGTGTAATTTCTGCCTTGTAAATAATACCGTCCATATCCTCATCGGTCCAGACCTCTTCATCTCCATCCGGTGTTACCACCGTAACAGAAAACGGTACATTTGCAATCAGCTTATTTGTCTTGCGGTTTACGAATTTAATTTTAAGGTCCTTTTCTACGGAAGTCATATTCAAAGCTACCACAACTTCCCTGCTGTACTCAGACTCATTGTATTCTGTATTTTCTTCTTCCTGCTCAATGGCATCTGCTGCTTCCTGCCTTGCCAGTTGTGCATCCGCCACTGCAGTCAGACCATGCTCGCCAATCAGATTGATGCTTAAAATCTGGTCTCCCAACGAATTGAAGGATGCCACCTCTCTGTTTATCACATTGGCACCTGCAAAAACACTGCAGGTAATCACCGCCAGCACCAATACCAGAATCCCCGTGGAGACCATTACTTTATCCATGGTTTCCATATGTACTAATTTTAACCACAGTCTACTGAGAATATTGTCCTCTTTTTTAGCACTCCACGGTACTATAACATCTCCGTCGTCGGAATCCTCTTCATAATAAAGGTCTTCTTCCTCGTCGTCGGCGTAGTAGGCATCCTCTTCTTCATCAGCATAGTATTCTTCGTCGCCTTCTATCTCGTCAGCGTAATACTCTTCGTCTTCTTCATCGGCATAGTATTCTTCGTCGCCTTCTACCTCGTCAGCGTAATACTCTTCGCCTTCTTCATCAGCATAGTATTCTTCGTCGCCTTCTACCTCGTCAGCGTAATACTCTTCGCCTTCTTCATCGGCATAGTATTCTTCGTCGCTTTCTATCTCGTCAGCGTAATACTCTTCGCCTTCTTCATCGGCATAGTACTCTTCGTCACTTTCTATCTCGTCAGCGTAATACTCTTCGCCTTCTTCATCGGCATAGTATTCTTCCTCATACTCCGCGCCGTCGGCGTAGTACTCTTCGTCATCTTCTGCTTCATCGGCATAATATTCTTCGCCACCCATATCATCTAAGTCGTCCCACTGCAATTCTTCTTCCTCTCGGAAATTCTTTGCACGGTTAAACAATTTTTTCATGTTTCCTCACATCCTTTATACTGTTTAACAATTCCGTAACATTATACCATTTCTATACAGCATCATCAAGGGTAACACCCGCTCTAATCTTTTCCAATTTCTTATTTTTTTATGAAGTTCCATGATACCATTTTCCGTGTTTTTGTATCCTCTTTGTATCATTTCTTTATATTTTATTAAATCTTCTCAACTAAACTGGACAGTTTTTTCATATAATAGTACAATTATATGTACAAGCAATTTTTTCCAAAAGAAAGGATGATACTATGGAAAAGAAAAAATTCAGAATAAATCCGCATATTATTTTTGCCATCGTGGCAATTGTGATTATCGTGATTATTGTCCGTAAATTCTGGGGATTTGGCAATATCATCACACAGGAGGATATTGATAAGATTCCCACGCCTGAAAATGCAGAAATCCAGCCATTGGACAACTTCCTGCCCCTTATGTCGGAAGATGATGGTACATTTCCGGCGGATGATGGTGTAACTACTGTAGTATGCTTCGGAAATGCACCTTTTTCCGATGACCGGAATTCTTCTGAAAACCTTTGCAATTTATTTGCTGAAGCAACCGGTGCCACTGTATACAATTGTTCCATCATGGACTCCTGTATGGCTTCCAAATGTTACCCTTTTAACCCTGATATTTATCCGATGGACGCTTTTAGTTTTTATTATTTATCCACCATTTTCACCCAGGACAATGATGAAATGGTAGAGCAGGCATTCAACGCCATGTCCGTTCCGGTAGACATCGAAGAATCCGTTGCCTTATTACAATCCATTGATTTCACTACCGTAGATGCCATTTTCATTATGTATGACGGCATGGACTATATTTCCAGTCACCCTGTTATCAATCCTGACAATTTTACGGATGTAACTACCTTTAACGGCTCCATGGCAGCAGGTATCTCCCTTATTCAGGAAACCTACCCTTGGATAAGAGTCATTGTAATGTCGCCTTCCTACGCTTACGGTTTTGATGAAAACGGTGAATTGGTCAGCAGTGATAAAAAGGCATATGCCGATTATCTTTCCACTTATGTTTTCAACCAGGCTGATACCGCAAGTCGTTTAGGCGTTACCTTTGTTGATAACCTGTACGGCAGCATTCACGAAGATATTGCTCCTCAGTATTTAATCGACCATAGACATTTAAATCTGGATGGCAGAAAGGTAATTGCCGGCAGAATGGAAGATGCTCTGGAAGCCTATACTATTATCTATTAAATAAAAGGGCTGTTGTAAAATAGCAGTTTCCGAATCATTTGCAAAGAAATCTTTTTTACAAACGTTTCGGAAACCAGCCTATTTTTCAACAGCCCCTTTATTTCCTATCTCCCATACAATGCATCCCGATATACCACATATCCGTCAGTTTCATAAAAAAACTCAAAATCGTAATTCTCAAATGCTCCGTTCAATTCCTTTTCTTCCGAGAATATGACATATTCACACTGCCGGCTTCTTAATTCCCCCACTATCTCCTCTACCTCCAATACCGGAAGCAGGAGTAAATCGTACAATCTGTTTTTCGCCCCCCAGTCAGACCTCAACATTTCCCGCCCGTACGCCATATTAATACTCTCCGTATATTGACGCACATAATACAAATGCTCCACCGGAAAGGCTGCCATTACATGCTCTTCTCCACGGATTGCATCACACAAATTCACCACTGCCTGCGGTATATGATATGCATTCTCTGCTTTTATAAAACCCGGATTTTTATATACCAGCCGTCCTGACACCATTAGAACAAGTGCCATGACAACGCCTGCAACTATTTTTTTCTTTCCGTTTATTGAAATTATAATTTTACAAGCCGCATAAGCTAACACCGGCACCACCGGAACAAGCCATAAAATGCGCCAGTAAATTTCATCCCCCGTAAAGGCAAACACTATCTTTGCAAACAGGGGAGAAAAAAACAATACTAGTAAAAGAACAGGTACATACAATAAAATAATTCTTGTAGTTTTATTTTTCTCCGTTACAAATAAATAAACCTCTGCCGCCAGAAACAAAGCTGCCAGCATGCCCGTCCCCACATATCCTTCATAAAAAGCCACAATTTCATTCCACATATAATAAGCTCCCACTTACCCAAGCACCACATACATTAAACTGTAAACTGCCGCCGGAATTACACTGATAAAAAGCGGTACAATCAATGACCACCTCTTATAAGTTACTATCATGCAAAGACCGATAACCCCCAATAAAAGAGCCATCAAAAAGCCGCCAAAGGAACTACACAGACATGCTGCCGTTATAGCCGCAAAAACCATTACCCACAACGCTTTTTCTACTTTCTTTTTTTCAGCCAGTCTCTCGCCTACCATATACATCAGCAAAACCAATGCCGGAATTGCTAAATTGGCAAGTGACGCTTTACCCTGTCTGGTTCGTGTCAACAAAAAGGTTTCTGAGGTATAAACAGACACATTTCCCCACATAATGACAATTGCCACAAAAATCATAAATATAGCAACTGCGTTTTTCTTTCCCTTAAACAACCTGTCACCAATAAGGCCATAGATACCATACGTAACCGGAATCAGAAACACCTGCATACCGGTATGTGCCAATGCCGCCGTGTGAAACCCTGTCACTCTACTAAGAAAAGCAATAAACATAGGCAGCGGTGCCAATACATGTCGATAATCCAGCTTGGTGGTTCCACCCACATAAGGAAGATACAAATACATTTTGTCACTTCCGTCTGCCACGGTAGCAGCTGCCACGTAAAAAGCATCATCGCCATCTCCGCACACCATGAAGATAGCCGCTACAAGCTGTATCAAAAGCAGAATTCCGAATACTGCCCACAAAACCAGCCCTGCCTTATTTCTTTCCTTCTTCCCGACTACCCGCAGGGAAACCGTTCTGCTTACTTTAACAAACCATATACCGCCGCCAACCATTGCTAAAATTACACATATAATACCAAACACCCATACCAGCGACGTCAGTAGACAGAATTTCATAATCATGGGGACACATATTATCTGAAAAACGGCAAACATAATCAGATACCCCGCCACCCACATAAAACAAATATTTCTTTCCATTTCCCGTATAAAAGCAGACACCCCTGCTCCCAGAGCCAGGGGTACCAGCACCATAAAGAATAGCAGCACCAGAATCTGTAAAACCGGCATATTGCCCTCCCGTCAGTCTTTATCTATCGATAAAACTCTTTTACTTTATTGCAGATATAATCCACTTCCTCTGCCTTCAAGCCATAATACATAGGCAGCCTTAAAAGTCTTTCGCTCTCCGTTGTGGTATATTTATCCTCACCGTGGAATCGTCCAAACTTTTGTCCCGCAGGTGCCGTATGCAAAGGAATATAGTGGAACACCGCCAAAATATCATTTTCTTTTAGGAAAGTAATCAAACGTGTTCTTTCTTCCAAATCAGCCGTTTTTATATAAAACATATGTGCATTATGCTCACAATCCGCAGGTACATAAGGCAGTTCTATCTTACCTGCCTCAGCTAACGGTGTCAGTGCCTCATAATAACGGTTCCAGCTTGCCATTCTGTCTGCTGCAATTTCCTCTGCCATTTCTAACTGGGCATACAAGTAAGCAGCATTCATATCGCTGGGCAAATAAGAAGAACCGAAATTTACCCATGTATACTTATCAATCTGTCCTCTGAAATATTTAGAACGGTTTGTTCCCTTTTCACGAATAATTTCTGCATTCTCAATATGCTTTTCATCTCGGATTAACAGGGCACCACCCTCACCCATACTGTAATTCTTGGTCTCATGGAAAGAAAAGCACCCAAAGTCACCAAAGGTTCCCAGTGCCTTTCCCTTATAGGTAGACATAATTCCCTGTGCAGCATCCTCTATCACTGCCAGATTATGTCTTTTCGCAATATCCATAATAGTATCCATTTCACAGGAAACACCTGCATAATGTACCGGTGCGATACATTTAGTCTTCTCGGTAACCGCTGCTTCTATCAACTTTTCATCTATATTCATGGTGTCCGGCCTGATATCCACAAACACCGGCACTGCACCACGCAACACAAACGCATCTGCAGTGGACACAAAGGTATAGGCAGGCATAATCACTTCATCGCCGGGCTTAATATCCGCCAGGAGGGCTGCCAATTCCAGTGCATGGGTGCAGGAAGTGGTAAGCAGGCTCTTTTTTGTACCTGTCTTTTCTTCAATCCATGCATCACACTTTTTGGTAAATTCTCCGTCCCCACAGATTTTCTGGTTTTTTACAGCCTTCGCAATATATTCCAATTCTTTGCCGGTGCAGGGAGGCACATTAAAATTAATCATAATTCCTCTTTTCTGCTTCATACAAAGCAAATTTATCATTTTCAAAGGTTAGTATATATTCATATTCATCCATATAAGCTGTTATCAAATCCATTTTAGGGTCTTCAACATCTTTTTCCCAGACGGCCTTATCCAAAAGCACTACCGGATATTCCCCACCACCAACAATTTCTGTTTCCAGTTCTGCCATTGCCGCTTCCATGGAAGAAAAGCTGTATGAAGCCAAATCACTCCATGGATTAAATGCAGACGGCATATCCAGATAAAAACTCATACCGGGAATATCACCGTACAAAATAACCTCTTTACCCTTCAAACCGTTCTTTTCCACATAATCTGTAATGGTACTCAGCCACCCGGCACGTTCTGCACTCATATAGATTCCTTTTAGTATATCATTATTTTCAATTTTTGTATCGGTATTTTTTGCACCTTTAGATTCTACAAACACAAACCCCGTACCGAACCCGATACTCTGAAATAAAAACACACAAAGAAACGCCACACATACAGCCTTTGCAGGAAACAACACAACTGCTGTTTTTTCTGCACTGTACCGGCAAAATCTCCACACCATCCAAAATACATACGGTGCTGCCAGAAACAGGTTATTGATACTTGGGTACAAACCGTTGTTACTGCCTATGGAGGTGAAAAATACAATAATAGCAACCACCATGGCAAGCAGTCTTTCTTCCGGTGTTGCCCCCCTTCTGACTATCTGTACCAGACAAATAAACAATGTCAGCATCAAAAACAAAATGGCCGGTAACAGCATGGAAGCATAAGTATCAAATTCCAAACTGCAGAATTTTCTGCTATACAGCCAAACAATTGCCGCTATGGCACAAATAACCGCCGCCACTGCCTTTATTTTACGAAATTTCTTCGGGAACGGTATAGCTACCGCAATTCCCAATACCATAAAAAATGCAATCCTGATAACCCAATACAGATTTTTGGTATACCATGTAAAAATGCCGCTCAACATCGAGGTTGCTTTATAATCCGTAGCTGTTTGGGTCATGCCAAACAAACTTGCAATAGCATCCGTATAATAAGAAAAACCGTACCTTAAAGAAATATAGCCTAAAAATATTGCTACCGCACCCACATATCCCAACAGGCAAAAACCGGTTTCCTTTGCCACCTGTATCGGTTTTTTACGTTTAAAAATACCATACCCCCAAAGTGCTACTATTAATGCTGCCTCCGTTAAATTGGGAAATCTCACAAAAATATTGCTTCCCAATGCTACTCCCGCCAACACCAAGAGCTTTGGTTTTTCTTTTACCAGTCCCTGATACATCAATACCGCACCTACTAAAAAAAGCACATAAGTCAAGTAATGATACATCACTGCCGTAGGTGCCCAGCAAAGACTAATAGCTACAAATTCGCCTAAAAAGGCAAGGGAAGACGGCATATCCAACTTCCTCACACAAAAATAATACCCCAAAAGTGCCATACCACTTACCGAAAAGGCAGTATATATATTCAGCCCCAACAAGGTATGACCGCCGGGAAGCATTGTCAGGAAATGCCCTACCACATTCGCCAGATAAGTAGAAAACATCCACATAGGGTCCATATTATCCAGTCCCATATACCGCAGATTGGCATAGTTATAGCCCGTATCACGCAAATCCAATCCTATACAGACATGACGCAGGGGATACAGCAATAATATCAATGGAAATATATAATTTTGTAAAACAGCATACCAATTTTTCCTTGGTTTATTTGTCATTTTCCTGTTTACCTTCTTTCACATCAATCACCAGTCCCGAAAGCCACATATCCAGTTTTCTGTACGGTTTTATAAATGACAACAGTTTGTGTCCCCCTTTAAACAAAACACCTCTTACCATATCCAGACAGATACCAATAATAAACACCGCTGCCACACTGATACTCAGTGCAAAAAACCACTGCACACCTTCCGTTGCTCCACCAAGAAAGTTTTGTATCCACAAAGGCCACTCATAGCGGATGGCAATATTTTCATGCCACAAATACACACCAAGTGTGTACGGTGCCATCCAGCAAACCAAACGGCTTAACAATCCGGGTTTTATCTGCATATGTAAAAACAAATAAAAGAATCCCACACTAGCAAACACTACCAGTATATGATTGTAATTGTAACACACCGTTACAATATCACTCAGTTTACCGGTCTGTATATAAATATATCTGAACAACAGACTGATACCGAAAATAGCTGCTGCCGATACCAGATATACCAGCAGACTTCTCTTTTTATTTTTAAAGAAAGGAATACCATACAACCGTATATATGCTGCCAGCAAAGCCATACACAGATACCAGATACAATCATATCCCTGCATGTCCGTTGTCAGTTTAATGGGCGATATGGATTTCATACCACAGAATACAAAAAACAACAAACACAATACAATTTGAAACTGCTTTTTACTTAACCTGCCCACACCTGCCATCAAAATTGGTAAAAACAGATACATCAGCACATAAGCCGTCATAAACCAATAATGATTAGTGGATACAGGCAAAAACAACTGTGCCAGATAATAAACAGAAATTCCTTCCGTAGGAATATATCCAAACATCGCCGCTACGATTCCTACACCGGCACTGTAAAACAAAAGCTGTAACCATAGCTGTAACAGCCTCTTTACCTTAAAGGTAGTGCCTGACAGCAGATAACCGGAAAGCAACATATACACATTTACTGCCACAATGGCAAGGGACTCCAATGCCCACGCTCCGTATTCCCATGCCTCCATCTCTGTATCTGTAAGTGCGGGATGATTACTACTCTTTCCAATAAAATGCAGTACCACAACAAACAGCATGGAAACTATACGCAAAAGCTCCAGATTTGCCATACGCTCTTTGTCCGGACTATGTAATTTTTGTGTTATCCCCTGTGTGAAGTCCATGCTTGTCTGTTTACCCATGTACAGTTCCCTTCATTTTTCCCAAAGTACCAATATACAACCGTTTTAATCAGCAACAACAGCCATCAATACCATGTCACAATATTTTCCGTCAATACACACATCATCTTTTAAGTATGCCTCTTTACAGAACCCCGCCTTTTCATAACTCTTAATTGCCCTCTCATTATCTGCAAAAACCCGCAAAAACAAGCGGTGGAGCTTTAACTCTTTAAAAGCATACTCTATCATCTGCTTTGCAGCAGCCGTGCCTACGCCTTTTCCTCTGGCACTTTCTTCACCGATAAAAATACCGTACTCACCTTTATGATGTGTAGTGTCAATATCCCTGATGTACACAGAGCCCACAGGCACATCTCCATCCTTTAGACAGATAATCATCTGCACGGCTTCTCCGGTATCAATCATGGTTTTTATCCAGTTCTCGTGAGATTCCCTCGTAAAAGGCTTCTGGTAAATAAAACGCTTACGTACCTCATCACTATTGCGCCAACGGATAATATTGTCCGTATCCTCTTTAGTCATGGGGCGAAGATAAATTTCCTCTGTCATATCATTCCTTTCTACTTACCACAAAAATTCACTTTCCCAGACATCTACGCCACTGTCTTGGAATACTTCGTGCAGTCTTGCACGCAGTTTTTCTTTCGTCACATTGTGCTTTAATATTACCTGTAAAAATCCGCCTCCGCCGGCTCCTGCTATAAATTTGCCCGCAATCATATCTTCACAGGCTCTGAATATCTGTTCAATACAGGTATTGGTAGAACCTTCATCCAACTGCTTGGACAACTCCCAATGAATATTTAACAGACTTGCCAGTCCGTCAATATTGCCTTTTTCCAGTTCAAAGCGCATCAGCGCCGCCACTCGCTGCATCTGGAACAAAGCATCTAAAGACTCTTTTCTGCCGCCCACATAATTGCCTACCACATCTCTGAGCAGATTTCTTGCCAGTCTTCTCTGTCCGGTATAAATCAATGCAAATCTGTCCTGCAGCTCTTCTTTTGTGTCCTCACTGATATCCACCTTCTGTACCTTGATATGCTGGGCAATCCCTGGTTCTGTTGTAATGTACTTAATACCGGGCGTCAAGCCACCAACCTGATCCTGCCAACCGCCGCCGGTACTCATAATCTGTTCCATGCAGAGCACAATGTCATACAAGGCATCTTCTGCCACTTCTTCTCCCATAATATCAAAAATGGCCTTTACACACGCACCTGCCAAAATACTGCTGGTGCCCAGTCCTGACCCCTTGGGGATACCAATTACCTGAGTAGAAAGGAACAGTCCGCCTCCCAGGCGTTTTAAAATATCCTGTAAGGTTTCGTTCTGTCCGTTCTCTTCCATGGGAATTACACCGCATGCCAACAGTGCTGCTTTATGCAGGGCAAACGCATCATAGGGATTGTGACAGTCCCTAACCTCTTCCAACGCATGCAATTCACCGAATACACCTACGTCCTCACTTGCCACTTCAATCTTTAACGCATCTATTTTACGTACCGTTACCTGTACAGGCAGGATACCGTTTAACTTAATTGCCGCATTGACAACCGTACCGCCTTTTTCCAGACAATGTGGAGGGGTATCCGTCCAGCCGCCGCCCCAGTTTACTCTGACAGGCAGTTCTACATGCGACATATCTTTCTTAAAAGCAAATTGTTCCCTATAATGTACATGCTGTCTGCCGCTTTCATACACAGCCTCACTAATGGCACCAAAGCATGCCTCCTCATAAGCTTCAAAGGGAAGTCCCCTCTTTTTGGCATCGCTCCTCAATGCATAATAAATACGGATTGCCGTCTTGAAATCTGTGTTTTTTGCCAATTCCACCAGCTGTGCGGCCTGACTCTGTACGATACCCTTTTTCCCAAAGGGTTCCATTGCACACTGCCAGCTCATCTCGCGTTTGAGACAGTCCACCATTTTCTGTATTGCAATCTTTTCCCTAAGATCAGCTTCCCATGCAGCAGCCGCATCCACATCCGCCCTATTAAAGCTCTCACACAGACTGCACTTTTCGCATTCCTTCCACCATGTCTTCTCTTCTACGGAAGCAAAACCCTTCATCATGCGGTATGCAACAAATGCTGCATGCACAGCTTCTTGCATAGTATCGCACATCGGATATACGGGAGCATCCCATAACGCTGTATCGCTACCCAACATTTGCACAATCGTACCGCTCATTACCTTTCCACAGGTATCCTTGGGATTGTCCTTTACCTCATATACACGAACGACATACTTTCCATTTTCTAATTTCAAGCCATGCATTACTACACCTGCCGGCACTGACTGTTTTTCTCCCGCAAGTGCAATTCCACTGACAATACTGCCATTGCCCACACGACTGTCTGCATCCAGAAAAGAATTTTCCACATAGGCTCCTGCACCTATCATGGCACCTTCCAAAATTAAGCTGTTGTGCACTGCATAATTTACATGTGCCACATTGCTTCCGACCTGTTTTTCCCAGCCTAAGAACTTATAATCCGTTACCTCTTCCGTTACCAGCTTTAACAACTCGGCAGTTGTACCAAAATGGATAAATTCTGCGGGTGTCAGGCTGAGAAGACGCATACGGAACCCGGAAATAGCTTCCCAAATCTCTTTTCTGCAGGCAAGAAGGTTCGCATTGATTTCCCCCTCACCTGCTTCTTTGTAATAGTCCTCTAAAGTAGCTGCTTCTGCCAAAGGATACAAAAAGTCCCCATAAAAACTGATACGGACATCTTCATTGACAAAACGGTTAAACTTCTCTTTATTTACCACACCGCCTGTACTAATCAGCCCATACAATGCCTGCATCAGTCCTACGTCCAAAGCAACCGCACCCGTATCTAAATCCACACAACCGTTGCTGTTAACCGCACCGCAAGCACGCAGTTGTTCCTCTGACTGTTTGTGTAGGAAGCGGCCCACATAATTTTCCCCATTACTTAAAAATACCCCATGATTTTTTCCGACAGAAACCGGTTCCTTAATGGATAATGCTGCCGCCCCGGAAAAAGAAAAATCAATCTGCAAAGGATTAAACAACAGCAATACATCTCCGGAAAGCACTAACATCCCTTCCTTCAATCTTCCTGCCACGCCTGCCATGCCAATAATAAACTCATCAAACAAGGTTGATGTTCTGCCGTCTGCAAGCTGTCTGGGTACAGGAGAAAAAATCTTGCCGCAGGCGCTATACTGGGGCACACGCTTACTGTCTCCACCGGAATGAATTACCAAAATTCGTTTCCCTGCAAAAAGCTCCGTACCGCCTCCCATATCTTCTGCCAAAAAACGCAATACGTTCAAGGTTGCTCCGCCGGAACCAACTCTTTTCCCCTCCGGGTCCGCCAACACAATATATTTTGTACCGGCCGGAAGATAATTTTCTTTTATACGATATGCAATCTGCTTACGATAGCCTTCTGCCTGTGCTTCATTAGAAGCCGTCAACACCACATAGTCCCACTTGATATAATGGTCGCTTCCCAGACTTTTTTCATATGCTTCCCAGCAATCCTGATAACTCTGTTGCAAAAACAAATGCTGCATCATTTCAAATGTTCTCCCTTTCTCGCAGATACACAATTGATTCTGTACTCAAAATCTCTCCTGTCTTTCCACATCATCTCCGATAAGAAAATACCGGAAAAGAAACATTGCAGGGCAGCCAGCCCCATGCAGACGCTTACAATCAATGTAGGGAAACGAGGTACCAGCCCTGTTGCAAAATATTCAGCCAGTACAGGGCACATAAGTATCAATGCAATCAGAAACAATAACAAACTGATGCTTCCAAAAAATCCCATGGGCCTGTATGTTTTAAACAACTGTACAATTTTAAACAATACCCTCATGCCATCCGAATAGGTATTCAGTTTGGATACACTGCCTTCTGGTCTGTCCCTGTAATCCACAATTACATTTTCCACCTGCATCCGGTAATTAACTGCATGAATGGTCATCTCCGTTTCAATCTGGAATCCTGAGGAAAATACCGGGAATGTCTTAACAAATTCGTAGCTGAACGCACGATATCCTGTCATAATATCCTTGATATCCGACTTAAACAAACGATTAATGGTAGAACGTACCAGACTGTTTCCAAAATTGTGGAAAGGGCGCTTGTTTTCTGAAAAATAAGTAGATGAAAGCCTGTCCCCTACCACCATATCCGCATGCCGTTCCAACACACCTTCTACCATTTCCCGGGCACAATTTAAGGGATACGTATCATCTCCGTCTATCATCAGATAACATTCTGCCTCTATTTCACGAAACATACGACGCACTACATTACCTTTACCCTGCTTGTATTCATGTCGCACAACAGCACCTGCCTCTGTTGCCAACTCCACCGTTTTATCTTTAGAATTGTTATCGTATACGTAAACAGTTGCCTCCGGCAATGCCTCCTTGGCATCCTTTATTACCTTGGCAATCGTTTTTTCTTCATTATAACAAGGTATCAGTATTGCAATCTTATCCATGAAACTCTATCTCCTTCTCCTTAAAAACATAAGCACCCGGTCTGAGTGCTTATGCAAATGACGTAATGTCCCTTATATTTTTTTATGCTTCTTCACTCATCTCTGCCAATAAATCTCTGATTTCTTCTACAGAAAGCCACTCCGCGTTGTTGTCAGAACTATAAGAAAATCCCTCCGGTACTTTCTTACCGGTAGGTACTGCTTTTCTTCTTTCACTCCACACCATCTGGGGATAGACGATAAAATGCTTATCATATTCATAAGTAGTAGGAGCATCTTCTACGGTAACCATAATTTCATGGAGTTTTTCGCCCTCTCTGATACCCACTTCCTTTGTCGGCATGCCGGGTGCCATGGCCTCTGCCAAATCCGTAATCTTGAAAGAAGGAATTTTGGAAATAAAGGTTTCACCACCCTTTGCTTCTTCCAAGGCCTTAATTACCAGCTCCACACCCTGCTTCAGGCTAATCCAGAAACGTGTCATACGATAATCGGTAATAGGCAGTTCCTTTCCGCCGTTTTCCAAAATATTCTTAAAAAAGGGAATAACGGAACCACGGCTTCCTGCCACATTGCCATAACGTACGATAGAAAAATTAATATCCTTATCGCCCGCATATGCATTTGCTGCAATAAACAGCTTGTCCGAAACCAGCTTGGTACCTCCGTAAAGGTTCACAGGGTTTACTGCCTTGTCGGTAGAAAGTGCCACAACCTTTTTGACATTGGTATCCAGACAGGCATCAATCACATTCTGTGCACCGTTAATATTGGTCTTGATAGCTTCTGCGGGATTGTATTCGCAGGCAGGCACCTGCTTCAATGCAGCCGCATGAATCACATAGTCCACACCATCCAGTGCTCTGGTCAGTCTTTCTTTGTCACGTACATCTCCGATAAAAAAACGAAGCTTGCTCATCTTTTCAGGAAACTCTGCCCTAAATTCATTCTGCATCAAAAACTGTTTAAATTCATCTCTGGAATAAATAATAATCTTCTTAGGATCATAATGGTTTAATACGTATCTGGTAAAAGCTTTTCCAAAAGAACCGGTTCCTCCGGTAACCAATATTGCTTTATTATTTAACATAATTCCTCTCATTCCGCCGCTTTAACGGCTCTGCTAATGCACACATTTTGTTTATTATACCATCAATCCCCTGAAAAGTCATCTTTTTACCACAATTTTTTAGAACCTTTTATGATAATTTCTTTTTATGCAGGCGATATCCAATTCCTTTACTGAAATCAATGGTATAAAGACTGATATACTCTTTCCTTTGACCCAACCCCGTATGAATATCCACCAGACATACAACACCCTTTACCACCACATTATTTTCTGCCAGTTTCATTGTCGGACGACTGATTTCATAAGACATATGTATCACATCCCTTGTCAAAATAACCGTCTGTATCTCTTTTTGCTTTTTAGTATTATCTCCTGTAAGCACCGTTATACCCAACAAATCTGCCAGTTTCTCCGCCAATACATCTGCATTCTTATGAACCGGCATTACTCCTATATTCCTATTTTCTTTTGGATACATAGAAACCACACCTTGCACCACCAGCTTTACCGCCAGCTTATAAAAGAAATATTGCAGGCAAAACTCTTCATCTGCCAATAGTCTTTCCAAATCAAAGAACTTTCCCTGCGATCCTTCTTCCATTAAAATCAATAAATTTTCCTTATGAATCCGTTCTATACATTCCATGCGTTCCAAAGTCGTCAACACCCGTACCGGTTCTGCCTTTCTTATCACCCCAAAGCAATAGTTCCCTTCGCCTGTTGTCTCTTCCTCATACGCAATTTCTTCGTTTAAAAGCAACGTTTTGATATCATCGGCACATACCATTTTCACATTCAGCAGATACACTTCGCTTTCTCTATCAAGCAATTGTTTTAACAAATATACCAGTGCATCGCCACTCCCTTCCGCCAGTTCTTCTATATAGGAAAAATCCAGAAAAAGCCTCTCCCCACACAAGTTTTCCTGCTCCATTTCCCGAAACACATCTGTTTCCGCCCTTCCGGTCAAAAAATTCCACTCCTTCTTATCTGCCTGTGGGTGTCTCAATATCCATTCTCCATGCAGACTGACATAATAATCCTTCCCCTCACGCATCACTGAATACAACATTCTTTTTTCCTCCATTCCTAATTGCCCATTTTTAAACAAGTCATAATTGACCAAAAAAACAACACCGGCTTCCCGCGCATCACGCTCATTCCACCCGTGTTGTTATTATACACCCTAGTTTCTGATAATACTTTATCTTTTCCTGTTTGATAACCCTAATAAATAATCCGCCGACACATCATAATAATGGCACAATGTAACCAATGCCCTGATGGGCATTTCATTTGCACCACGCTCATAGCGGGAATACATGGTTTGTGAAGTTCCCAACAATTCTGCAATTTCTTTCTGCGTTTTATCATGGTCTTCACGCAGATTTCTCATTCGAATTCTATAATCCATACCCTTACCACATAAATAAGCTTTTCTAAAGTCTATCATGGTAAACATATTTATTATCATTTTAGTAAATATGTTTACTATGACTTCATATTATTTATGTTGTCAGAGTCGTAAACTGTTACAACCAAGTTACAATGTTAAACTATCTGCTCCATTCAGACATTTCCCCGCCGAAAATATTTCTGTCACTTGGAATCAGTTTCTTGTTCTTCCGGCAGATTGCTTTTCTATGGTTTACTGTCTTTAAGGAATATCACTCTTAGGAAATGCCCAAATAGTACAATACTATTTCAGCTGCAATATGTTCTCCCAAAATACGATACCCTGCATCATTAGGATGTGTACTGTCTGCCAGAAAACTTTCTGCTGTCTGTGCATCATGCATGTCCATAAATCCCGTACTGTAAAGCTCTATCACGGGATAGCCATATTGTGCTGCCAGCCCGCGTTGCGGTTCCATATAATCATCCAACGTGGGAACACCATTAAAGTTGATATACTTCTGTGTGGGATTCGGCAGTTCAACCTGATATGTCGTTACAAAGAAAAATTCCGTATTAGGATAATCTGCTGAAAACTTTTTAACCCACTGATGTAACTGACCTCTATATCCGCCTGTTGTATAATCTATTACGCCATAATTTTTCACTTCTTCCGGAGTCAGATAATCATTAAGTCCCATATAAAAAACTACAATTTCTGAATCACTGCCAAATAATCCATCATGATTTTTTTCCATGGAAAGCTCCGTATTAGTAGTGTATGCCGCTATCATACGCCCTGCCAGTCCATTGTTAATGGCATATCCGAATTGCAATTCTTCCTGCACATAATTGACATAACTAATCGTATTACCGCTTGCATCCACAGCGCCGCCAACACCTTCTGTAATGCTATCACCCACAAAATTAATTTGTACATTCGGGAACGTACAGGCTGCTGTATCTAAAATCAAATTATCCAGCTCATTAATCTTCATAGTCTTTTCATAAGAATTAGCCCATGTATAAACTTCGTTACGTTCTTCCACATAACTTCGTATCAACGCAGCCTCTTCTTCCGTTACCATATTTGCCTGCCAAAGCACATTGCCGCTGACATCGGTAATTTCCTTTGACCCCGATAACACTTCTCCAACAGGTTGCGGCGTTACCTCACCTGTATTATCCGGTTCCTGCACTTGATTTTCTGATACGTCACCCTGATTTTCTGATACCGCAGGCTGGTTTTCAATCACATCCGAAGAGTTGTCATTCTGTACAAAATCATTATCTAAAAAATCATCATTGTTTTCTCTTCCCTCTTCCAATGCCTGCATATACTCTTTATATGCCTGAAATTCATCATAATCCTTCAAATATTCTCTATATCCTTTTGAAAGAAAAAGAATGGCAGCAATGACCACCACAATTAAAAATATCAATACCAACCACGCTGTTGTCTGAGCTCTCTTACTTCTATTCATTCTACATCCCTCTATTTCTACAAACTGTGTCCTATATTTTCCGACACTCATTCCACCTCATATAAAGTCCCCTGACAATATATTTCTCTGTTTTACATCTCCGCTTTCCCTAACACACTCTCCGTTGTTTATGGATTATATCTTCTGAATAAATTTGCGAAAAGAATCTTTAACAATTCTCCGTTTCCCTTTAAGAAACTGATTTTTGTAGGCACCTTTCCTTTCTTTGGATACCGTCTGGTCACAGGTATCTCACATGCCTTGTATCCAAGCTGCGTTGCCCTTACCGACAAATATGCCAGCAACTCATATGTCATAAAAATATCTCTGAGCGGCTGCACTCTTTTATCCTTAAGGTATCTCACCGAATATCCTCTGTACGCATTTGTGGTATCCGTAAACCACTGTCCCGCCGTCAGAGAAATGACCGGTGCATGTAAAAGTCTGACCGAAACCAGTCTCAACAGAGGGGTGTTGATTGCCTTTCCGCCTTTCACAAACCGGGAACCTTGCACAAAATCATACCCTTCTTCCAATTTTTCAATAAAACGCGGAACATCCTCTATACTGTCTTTATTATTTCCATCAACAGTAATAATTCCTTTATAGCCCCGCTGTAAGGCCCACCAGATGCCCATGCGCAACTGTGCACCCTGCTTTCCGGTATCTTTCTTTACAAGCAAAGTGTTTACACCAAGTGTCTTCAATTTCTTTTCTTCTGTACAGCCATCTGTGGAGCCACCATCACAAATCACAATATCCGCACACTTATCAATATTGTGCCGACATGCTCTTTCCAGTTCCCTATGTATTCTTTTCCCCTCATTAATGATGGGAATTAAAACAACATATTCCTGACACTTAGGTGCATACTCTGCGCTTTCAAACGCCGGTACTCCCTGCTGCTTTTCATATATCATCCAAAAGTCTCCTTTACATAATGCATGCATTCTTCAATGTTCTTTAAATCGTCTTGTTTTCCCATCTCAATGGAAATGTACCCCGCATAGCTGCCTCCTTTTAAAATTGCCGCTATTTCCTCATGTAAATGTCTCTTTTCTATAATCTTTAGTCCCGGTTCACTGACGTGCACATGATTAATCAGCCCCACCTTACCTTCCAACCATTCTGCCTTCTCCTTATTTTCCAGCATGGTTCCCAAATCCAGATTTAACTTAAATCCTGCGGACTGTACCTGTTCAATCAGTGCAAATGCTTCCATGGTAGTGTTCATATAATTAGTATTATATATGGGGGGATTCGCTTCCATACCTATAACAGTATTCTTCGCTGCTGCATGCTCACCCAGTTCTCTAAAAAAATCCACTGCCTCATCTGCACTTCTGCCTTCTGGAACACATCTGTTTTTAGGGCAGCCGAATACCAGATTGGTACACCCGATGCTTTCGGCAAATGCAATGGCTTTTTTGGTATATTCTAACAGTATGTTTTTCTCTGTTTCTGTTCCAAACAGTTTTTCCTGTCTGCCAAACCAGATTGACTGCATGGACGGCACCACAAAGCCTGTATTATGAAGCAAATCTTCCTTCCATCTGTATGCACTCTCCAAATCATCATAGGGTGCCTGTGGAAAAATTCGGGTAGGGGCAATTTCCAATCCTGTAAATCCGTATTTTTTCATCAGGTCGTACACATCTATATCTTTTTCTTCTGTCCAAGCTATGTTTGATATTGCCAGTTTCATTCCTGTCCTCTCACAAACTCTACGATTTTATCTGTTATCTGCCCTCCGGTACTGATATAACCGTCTTTTCCGCCAAAAATCTCCGCATATATGGTTCGATAATCATAATACACCGGCTTTCCGGGCAACTCATTCACAAAATCGGTTCCAGTCAATGCCCTGTACAACTCAGACACCAAAACCGGTTCTGTCGCAGGGTGCCATAAAAGAAGCCCTGCCCGTAATGCCCTTTGGATATCATCCCACAGTCTGTCCAACGGATAAAACTGATACACATTACGGCTATCGGTAAAATTAAGGGCCGTAAATTCCAGCTTTTTAAATTTACCTTTTAATTCCGCCTCCTCTGTTTTATCCAGTACACGGCACTTGTAAAAACCATTGTCCTGCAACTCATAAAAATCTGTAATATCCCTGTCTTTTTCTGCCAGTTCTTCAAATTTATCTTTCTTTAACAGAGACGGAATCACATGAATAAAATCATAAATAAAATTTTTCTTCAAATTAATCCCAAATAGTCCGGGCAACCTGATAATCAATGCATCGGGGTAATTTTCTCTTACCCAGCACTCAAGTCTGTATCTATTATAACCGTACGCATGTAAGTCTTCACAATCTATCTCAGATTTTTCATCTACCTGTAAGGGATTTTTAAATACATCTATCGTAGATATCAAGACCAGTTTTTTGGGTGCTATCTTTCTAATGTTTTCCTGTGCCTGAACAATTAACTCCATATCCTTTTGGGGCATAGTATTTGCCAGAAATTTTTCTGCACGTAAGCCTGCATATATCAGCAGTTCCGGACACAAACCGTATGCTTCTTCAATATTTTGGGAATTGAACACCTTATCCACTTTTCCTGCTGCATAAATATTACTTCCTACGAATCCTGTATAACCTACTAATGCAATCATACATGCTCCTTACTTTGTTAATTTTTCAATACTTTCAAAACTGTATCTCTTTCTCTTAAATACCAGATTGACCAAAATCTGCAAATACTTGATTACAATTGTTAAAATGCCGAACAAGCCGAAAAATGCCAATGCCAGGAACAAAATGGTGGTTGTCCAACCGGCTACCGGCTTACTTAACAAATATATTACTACCGCATATACTGCCATAAATGCAGCAACCAGCATCATCAGTGCAGTCATTACCATGGAAAAGCGAAAGCCTACTTCCGTAAACAAAATCAACGTATCCGTAGCCAGTGTTTTCCTGTATTTATTCTCTGTTTTATCAGACTTGTACTTCTTTTCTGCCGATTTGACCGTATATCGGATATTGGCTGTTTTAAGTCCGCAATTAGCATAAATGGCTTTTCTGTACGGAACAGTTTTATTCATACTGCTAATACGGTTAATAACCCTCCGGCTCAATATTCTGAAACTTTCCGTAGAAAACTGATAGGAAGAAACCGTAAACTTATCAAATACATAATAAAACAAGGAAGAAGTCAATTTCTGCTTTTTATCCGGCGAAGCACTTACAATATCATATCCTTCCAGCGATTTACGGTATACCTTCAGGATTTCTTCGCTTTCAAAATCCTGTATGGTTGTATCAAATTCAAATACAAAATCCCCGATAGCAATATCCACACCTGCATTCATGGCAGTTTCCATACCGTGAAAATAACTCATGTTCAACACCGAAACCGTTGTCTGCTTTGCGAATTTGCTTACTTTCTTTATCACTTCCAGACTCTCATCATTGGAAAAGTCATTGACACAAATGATTTCAGAGTGGGAAAAGTTCTCTTCCAATACATTTATAATTGTTTGTAAAAACTGCTCTATTCTGTCTGCTGCATTGTGCACATAAACAACCGCAGAGATAAAGTTCTGTTCCTTATTGCCCATCGCATAACACCTCATCCAAATCATACACCGTATTTATCTTACCGGATAATACACCGACACAGGTCGGGTTTTTAGAGTATACCCTTACTACAGTCGGTCTTGAATCATCTATTTCCGAACTCATCAATATGGGTTTCATTGAAAAGAGCGAATCCTTATATTCAAATTCATACTCTTTCCTTAAATATTTTCTTGCCAGATTTGCCATATACGGAAACGCTGTCTCAGGTTTTCCCGCACAATCATTACAATTCCCTAAATGTGCCGCATTGCACAAGTTCTGACTCTTACTCTGACATGCAAACACAGGTGTTGGGTCATAACTTGTAGTATGTGGTGTAAAGGTCACAGATGTCAAGGAATGCAGCCCCGTCTTACCGAAAGGCATAATGGAAAAGAACGGACCGTCCATAACCGTAAACCCATAATCCCTCAGATTATCATTTACATCACACAAAATAATCTCGCAAAGCTCATATTTAATCTTAAACTTTTCAAATCCCAGCATGTCCAATATCTGATTGGTGGAAGCATAGGTAGCATTCAACAGAAAGCCAGTCTGACAAATCCTGCCGTCTTCCAACACCAATTCATACACATCTGACAGCTTGGCAATATTCCGGATATTTATGTTGTACCAAATTTCAACGTTTTTTAACTTACTGAGTTCTTCTGTAAAGTAATCTCTCAGTATCATGGCATCATAGGTATATTCTCTGGTCAAGAATGCACCATCACACATTCCGCTTTTAAAATATCTGCTAGGATGCAGTTCTTCACAGGGAATATTAGCCGCTTCACAGAATTTTTTAAACTGCTCTCCATTGGACCATGAATATTCCGAGGAAGTTGCATATATCTTTTCAAATTCTCTGTTAATGCAAAAGCTATAGTCCCTGTTAAACCTTTCAAAATACCCTGCCGATTTCATGGCAGTAGACAAGGACCGTGGATAATGATATCCCTGATGCACCCTCGCCTGGTTAATATAGGTTGCACGACGAAAAGGTGCCGAATCACACTCCAGCACCAATACGTGTTCTCCTCGTTTCCCGCAATACAACGCAGCATAAAGACCATACAGTCCTGCCCCAATTATAATCTTATCATATTTCATGGTTAGCCTCATTCCTCAAAACATATCCCTTATTTGTTTTCACTCTTTTTGCTTAATGCCATTACACCATAAAGGAACGGAATTGTAAACATAATAGGCCATGCATATCTGGGATGATTATAAAAGCATGGTGAAACCATACAAATCAGCAAACATACTCCCAGGGGAATTAACACCACTATCTTCTTAAAATTCAGACGTAATACTCTTCCTGCCAGAACAAACAATGCCCATGTATATATGCCCACATTTTGCAAGATGGAAAACAGAAAGAACTCATCTGCCTTTTCATACGCTTTTACCAGAAGTTCATCTGACCCCTCAAATAATTCTGTTGTTTCAAAAACTTCTAATTCTCCGGTATACCTGATTGCATTGCTCGCTCCCGGGTCAAACCAACCGTAAATATGTGCAAAGAATGCATCAAAGTAAACTCCGGGGTGGCGGAAAAATCCTTTTACATAACATTCTGCATAAGCAAACAAATCTTTCCACAAAACATCCTGGTACAGAAGCTTTACCGGGTCTGCCGTGTCGGGATTGTAACTTTCAACAACTAAATCTACATCTTTTAAAACAGTATCGTAAACTGCTCTTTCTTCTTCTGTTAATTCCTCTTCATACAATGTAAGGTAGCGTGCAGTCTGCTGGAAAGGCAAAGATAAAATCTCACCTTTACTACCCATGGTCTGGGCAGAAAATGCACTTGCCATAGCTCCGTTTGTCAGTTTCAACAGAATTGCCGGTGCCAGTATCAGATAAATAATCAACTGTATCTTCTGCTTTCCGGTAATACTCTTCCACCAGACAACCAGTGCCGCCATACCAGCCAGCACCACTATGCAAATACCATTATGCCTAAAAAGGGACAGTAACAACTCTATCAAAACCATCGCTATTCCGAATTTCCAACTGGAAAGCTTTCCTTTATTATGACTTAACTCTGCCAGCATAATAATATACATAATCACAAATGCTATATAAGGAACATCTTTCATCGCAGTGGATACTGCATTGGAATACATAGGTGACAAAATATATATCAGCAAAACAGTCAACAGCATTCCGTTACTGCTGCCATTTTTATTCAGCCACGCAATGGTTCCCGCCAGTGCCGCTGCCAACAGCACCGCCTGTACACACACATATACAAACAAACCTACATCATAAGTTCCGGTCAAAAAATAGAATATCTTTACAATACCGCTCATCATCAACGTACTTGCCAGAGGATGATGTCCGTACAAAGTATCAATTCCCAGTCCCTGACGCAACTGCCAGTTGGCATCTGCCCAAAGATTGCCCGGATAACTTAAAATAATAATCGGTAACCACACAACCAGCAACAGAATAAATACATTTCGGAAGCAATGTTGTTTTAACTTTTTGATAATTGTATTTTCATAATTAAACTGTGTTACTTTTTCATAACCCGTGGTAAAAAGGACAATCCCTTTTCTTATAAGCAATGTCAGTCCCAAAAAGATACAACACATTTTAAAGGGATTTCCCGTTCCCATCCAGTTGCCGCCGCTTTGTGTACGGATATAACTGTCACCAAGCATCAGACAAATGGCAAAAAAAGCCGGCAGAAAACGGCCTTTGTAATTTTCCGTCCAGCCCTTTTGTTCTACATATGCGGATACCAGCAAAAGCAATATCACCACACCGGTTTCCACTATTGCCCTTCCATGTTCAACAGTAACCAAAAACTGCATATGCACCGCATACCACATCAGTATAATTTCCAAAAGTCTTAATACTGTTCTTCTTTTAGATATTGCCATTTTTACGCTCCCTTAAGTGCCTCTATAATCATTGCCGCCATATAATCAGTCATCTCATCCGTCATACCCGGATAAACGCCTACCCAGAAGGTATCCTTCATAATACGGTCTGTATTTTCCAGTTTTCCAACTATGCGATACCCCGTACCGGCTTTACGCATTTCATCAAAGCAGGGATGTTTAATCAGATTGCCAGCAAAAAGCATTCGGGTCTGAACGCCCTTATCTTCTACATACTGCACCACTGCATTCCTGTCTACTCCCTCCCGGCAGGTAATCAAAAAGCCAAACCAGCTGGGATTTGCATTTTCACATGCTTCCGGTAAAATCAGCTTATCGGAAACGCATTCCAGTGCTGCTCTTAAACGTGCAAAGTTGTGTCTTCTTTTCTCCACAAAGGAAGGAAATTTCTCTAGCTGGGCACAACCTATCGCCGCCTGCATATCTGTCGCCTTCAGATTGTAACCAAAGTGAGAATATACATACTTGTGGTCATATCCCAAAGGTAGTTCTCCGTACTGTCTGTCAAAACGATGTCCACACAAATTGTCACATCCGGAAGGACATACACAGTCCCTTCCCCAGTCCCTGAAAGAACGGATAATTTTATTTAACAGTGCATTGTTGGTATAAACTGCACCACCTTCACCCATGGTCATATGATGGGGCGGATAAAAACTGGATGTACCGATATCACCGACAGTGCCTGTAAGTTTTTCCTCTCCGTCAATTACATACTGAGAGCCAAGGGCATCACAGTTATCTTCTACCAACCATAAATTGTGCTTATCACAGAATTCTTTTACCGCTTTTAAATCAAAAGGATTGCCTAACGTATGAGCAATCATAACTGCCTTGGTTTTGGGTGAATATGCTTCTTCCAATTTCGTTACATCAATATTATACTGAGGAATGGTCACATCCACAAAAACCGGCACTGCTCCATACTGAATCACCGGTGCTACCGTTGTAGGGAATCCTGCTGCCACAGTAATGACCTCATCCCCTCGTTTCACTGCACGTTCCCCAAGCAAAGGTGACGTCAGTGTCATAAAACCAATTAAATTTGCAGAAGAACCTGAGTTTACCAGTGAACAAAATCTCACACCCAGATATTCCGCAAATTTCTTTTCAAATTCATCCGTATATCTGCCGGAAGTCAACCAGAATTCCAGAGAGCTGTCCACCAGATTGGTCATCTCCGCCTTATCATAAACGCGGGAAGCATAAGGAATTCTATCTCCCGCTTCAAATTCTTTTTTCGGTCCATGATACTTCTCACAGTACTCACCTACCAGTTCTAATATCTGTTCTTTTGCCTGTGCTTCTGATAATCCTTCAAACATATTGTTCCTCTCATTCTGCCATTTCTTTACAAACAATTTTTTTGTTGCAAACCATTTTTTGTTATAAACAATTTTTTACGGCTCTAAAATTCCTGATATTCTTTAATCTGTCTCACCATGCAGTCGCCTGCATTCTCACCGTTTCGGTACGCATACTGCCACTCTACTATTTTTTCGATGGCCTGCTGCACATTCCACACAGGTTTCCAACCCAAAGTCCGCTTTATCTTGGAACAATCTAAACGCAGTATCCCTGCTTCGTGAGGACCACCGTCATACTGATTTATCCACTTGATTTCCTGGCCGGTAACCTTTTTCCATGTGTTGCAAAATGTATCTGCCAGTTCACCCGTTGTCAAACAATCGGTATCTTCCGGTCCTATATTGTAACTGCCTGCACATTGTATATCCAGATATTGCTTTTCTGCCATTAAGAGGTACGCCATAACCGGTTCCAACACATGCTGGTAAGGTCTGATAGAATGAGGGTTTCTCACAATAATATCCCTATTTTCTTCTGCTGCACGGATACAATCCGGTATAATACGGTCCGGTGCAAAATCTCCGCCGCCGATTACATTTCCGGCACGTGCAGTAGTCACTGCAATGTTCTTTTCATTCAAGAAAGAATTCTTATAACTTGCAGTCACTAACTCCGAACAGGACTTACTGTTGGAATAAGGGTCAAATCCGTTTAATTCTTCATTTTCCCGATACCCCCATGGCCATTCTTTGTTTAAGTACACCTTGTCAGTAGTTACATTGACAACGGAACGCACAGACTCTGTCTGCCGAATACATTCCATCACATTCACAGTACCCATTACATTCACATCATAGGTATAAACGGGGTTTTTGTAAGATTCTCTTACAATGGGTTGTGCCGCCATATGAACAACAATTTCGGGCTTTGCTTCTGCAAACACTTTTGCAAGCTTATCCAAATCCCTGATATCACCGGTTACAGAATTCATCTGTTCTCCCAGACCTGCCAAATCAAACAAGCCCGGTTGCGTAGGCGGTTCCAGTGCATAACCTGTAATACACGCACCTGCTTCCAGCAACACCTGACACATCCAACTGCCTTTAAAACCGGTATGTCCGGTTACCAGTACTTTCTTGCCTTTATAAAAATCCAACATATTTTACTCCTCTTCAAAGTTAATACGTTCTTCTTCAATAACCAAAGGACGGTTCATGACACGCTGATTAATACTCAAAATATATTCCCCTATCAATCCTAAGAAAATAAGCTGTACCGCTCCCAAAAAGAACATGCCTATCAAAATCGGTGCCGTTCCCATAAAAAATGTATTCCAGTATATCAGTTTCAGCACCAGATATACAAGCGCTATTATTACGCTGACTGCCGCAATAATAAATCCGATAAAGGTAGCAAGACGCAGACCAATCTTTGTGTATGAAGTAAAGCTTAACATCGCAATATCGTAAAGGGAATAAAAATTATTCTTGGTCTTTCCTGCTCTTCTTCGCTGCTGCTCATAGGGAATTTCTTTTCTCTTAAAGCCCAACTCCGCTACAATACCGCGCAGAAAAGGTGTCGGATCCTTCAAATCCCTAAGTACTTCTAAAAATGCCTTATCATACAATCCGAAACCGGTAAAATGTTCTATCTGTTCCACATCGGAAAACTTCTTAATTAACTTATAGTAGCAGGTACGCAGGAAACGCATAAACTTATTCTCTTTACTGGTGGTTTTAATGGCACTGACAATCTTGTAACCATTCTCCCACTCTGCAACCAGCTTTGGAATCATATCGATGGGGTCCTGAAAATCTGCACACATCAAAATGGCGCAGTCACCGGTAGTCTGCAACAATCCGTAATAAGGGGAATTGTTTTGCCCGAAGTTTTTAGCATTCAGAATAGCCTTGATTTTTTTATTTCCCGCACAAAGCTGCTTTAATTTTTCCCTTGTACCATCCTGAGAATTGTTATCGATGAAAACAATCTCATAATTATACTGAGGCATTTTCTGCATTTCTTCAATAATGGCAACGCTCAGTGGTTCTACATTTTCAATTTCATTGTAAGTTGGAATCAATATACTTATTTTCTTCATTTTGCTTCTCCTAAGTATTTTGGTGGTTACAAATACTTTCTATGACTCTTTTAAACCCTGTAGAAACATCATATGCCGCATACCATCCCAGTCCTTTTAGCTTACTGTTATCGGGCGGTATATAGTTTGCCACCGTATTTTCTACATAGGTATCATCCTTTTTTCTCTCCTGCCGCACTACCCGCAGTCCCTTTTCAGGATATAATTCTGTCAGTTTTTCTGCCAATTCCCCGATACTTAAAAATGCTTCTGTGTTGCAGACGTTATAAGCCTGCCCGCTTTCCCCGCACAACAGTACTGTGAAATATCCGGCAATGGCATCTGCAATATAACAGAAGCTTCTCTTGGCACTGCCATCGCTCTTCATCACAATATCCTGATTGTGCACAATATTCTTTACAAAAGAAGCAAATACCCTAGGGTCATTTTCGATGTCCATCGTCGGTGCATAGGTGTGCCAAATCCGCACTATTTTTACCGGCACCTGCTTCTGGTGATACCATGCCTTACACATAGCCTCAGCCATCCGCTTACTTTCGCTGTAACAATTGTGGATATCCAGTGTATCCATACTGCCATAATCGTTTTCGCCTATGGTCTCCACGCCCTTTACCACACCATAAATATCACTGGTGCTGAAAAGCAGATAACCTTCCACCTGCTTTTGGGCTGCAAGTTCCAGCAAATGATACTGCCCGATTACATTGGGTTTCAACACCTCAACAGGGCACACACTATAGTGCTGGGGACTAGCCAGACTGGCTGCATGAATAATATAATGCACATCTTCCTCTATCTGTAATGGCTCATCCAGAGAGTCTGTACAAACTCGCAGATAAGGATATTTGGTTACAGAACCAAATCTTTTTTCAAACTTTTCCAAGGAACGTACCTGCGCTATAATACGGATGTGCATTCCTTTCTTCTCATTCAGATACATAAGCATAAACACCATATAAGACGCCAGCATTCCATATGCACCCGTAATCAGAATCGTTTTATTTTCCAAACGCTCCCACGGAATTTTTCTATCAAAAATATCCTCTAAATCTGCTTCGATAATATGCTGTCCCATTTGCTTTCCTGTTTCCCCGACTATATATAGTATTTTACAAATCCATCAATCTGTCAAACTCTTTTCTGTCAATTAACGGTTCCTGATCCTGATTGGGCTTTCCGAATTCCAACTTTGGAAATACATAGGTCGGTTCATCCAGCACAACCTCCACCAAAGCCGGCCCACTGTCTTGCATAAATTTTCCGTCTATTTCCTGTTCAGTCGCATACCGATAGTAATCCAGTCCATATGCCTCTGCTATTTTTTGCAAGTCCGGTACATCATAACCGTTTCCCAATACCGTTTGGGAAAAATGACTCTCAAAATACATCTCCTGAAAATGTCTGATCATTCCCAATGCATAGTTGTTAAAAACAATTACCTTTACAGGCAGTTTTTCTCTTGCAATAAACTGTAACTCCTGTATATTCATCTGAAAACCGCCGTCGCCGTTAAAGCTGACAACCGTTTTACCTGCTCCGTAATGCGCACCAATCGCTGCCGGCAGGGAATATCCCATGGCACCATGACCACCAGAAAACAAAATCTGCTGTCCCCGCCTTGCCTCGAAAGACTGAGCCACCCATACCTGATTCTGTCCTACATCCGCAGTCACCACACACTCTGCAGGTATCTTATCACTGAGTGCCCTTACCAGGTGGTTCGCGTTTCTGTCATCCATACCTTCAAGAGAGTTCTTAATATTGTCACATACAGCCAGCCACTCTGCAAAATAATCTGCTGGTTTCTCCCATTGTGCCGCAAGATATTGCAATACGCCCCCAGCATCTGCCTGTATATCCATCTCGCCTTCCCTGACCTTATATGTCAGTTCTCCCGGATCTATATCTACACGGATAATTTTAGCATCCGGTGCAAAATTTTCTCTTTTCCCGCCGACCTGCCGCACATCCAGTCTTGCCCCCAAAGTCAATACCAAATCGCTCTTGGCTACAATAAAATTTGCCGTCCGACTGCCGTAGGCACCAATAAATCCATATCCGTCTGCACCCGCATCAGGCAACAGGTCTACTGCAATCATACTGGTAACTACAGGAATATTCAGTTTCGCTACCGCTTCCGCAATTTTTTTTCTGCACTCCGGTGTTCTAACTCCTGCTCCTGCCACAATACAAGGGCGTTTCGCCAGTTTAAGGGCATCCAGTATTTCCGGAAATTCCGCCTCGTTTTGTACTCTCTCCGGTTCTGGATTGTCCGGTTCCTGTGTAACTTCCAGTTCACTTCTGAAAATATTCATAGGAACGTCTAAAAGCACAGGTCCTTTACGGTCTTCCTGTGCAATTCTCCACGCCTTTTCCAGCTCCTCTGTAATTTTTTCCACACTGTCAATATAGGTACAATACTTCGTTACTCCTTGTACCATGCCCACAATATCCGTTTCCTGAAATCCCCTCTGGCGTACCGCATATTTCCCTTTGGCTTCAAAGGTATTCACCTGCCCGGTAATAAACAACGCCGGCACAGAGTCAAACCACGCATGACAAATACCGGTAATCAGATTTGTAGCCCCCGGACCACTGGTGGCATAAGCTACGCCGGTCTTTCCGCTAGCCTGCGCATATCCGCAGGCTGCAAAAGCAGCCCCCTGTTCATGATAGTTTACATGGGCCGCTATTTCCGTTTTTCTTTTTTCAAAGGAATCCATCAAATGTGTAACCATTCCACCGGGATATCCAAATACATCACTGACTCCTTTTTTAATCAGGAAGTCTACAATATAGTCCGAAACTTTCATCCTGCTATCCCTTCAAACTTCCGGGTCTTACGCCCACACCTTCCAGGGTGCTTTTCCGCTATCCCACAATGCTTCCAGCTTTTCTTTTTCACGTTTGGTATCCATACACTGCCAGAAACCGTCGTGCTTGTAAGCCATAAGACCACCCTGCTCTGCCACTCTTTCAAGAGGCTCTTTTTCAAACACCGTAGAATCACCATCTATATGTTTAAATATCTCCGGCTCCAATACCATATATCCGGCATTGATACGGCTACCGTCTATTACGCTCTTTTCTCTGAAAGATGTAATCCTGCTATCATCGTTAATATCCAACACACCAAATCTCTGCTCCAGTCTGACAGCTGTAAGCGTAGCAATTTTGCCATGCTCTCTGTGGTATGCCAGCAAATCCGCAATATCCACATCGGATACGCCGTCACCGTAAGTCAGCATAAAGGTCTCATCACCTACATACTTCTCAATACGCTTCACTCTGCCACCGGTCATGGTGTCCAGTCCGGTGTCCACCAATGTCACCTTCCATGGTTCCGTTACATTGTTGTGTACCGTCATCTTATTATCCGCAGTAAAATCAAAGGTCACATCGCTGTTGTGCAGATAATAGTCCGCAAACCATTCCTTTATCACATGCTGCTTATAGCCACAGCAAATAATAAACTCATTGAAACCATAGTGGGAATATTCTTTCATAATATGCCACAATATAGGTTTGCCGCCAATCTCTATCATAGGTTTGGGTTTTAAATAACTTTCTTCACTGATACGGGTACCGTACCCTCCTGCTAAGATAACTACCTTCATATTTTTCTTTATCCTTTATTCTACTACTTGTCCATCTATACTGGAATATACTCGTTTTAACTTATAATAATCCTTTACATGATCATTAATCCAAAATGTTGCTTCCCGCAAATCCGTATAACCGTCAAAAATTGCAGGAATCACACTCAACTGTTCTGCAACAACTTCCTCGTCTCTGCTTCCCCGATACAGTTCTTCTCTTGCATCCAGTTCTTCATCAAACTGCTGCACTTCACCTATCAGCCAGCCCTTTAAGGCAGACTTGGAAGCCGGTTCCTGCTCGCTCTGCAACATAAAGACCATACTGCATGCAAGCAGCACTACTATGATTTCCGTCTTGTATACCACCAAGGACCGGGCTTCTTTATCAATGTTTTTCTTATTCAGATACCAGCCCAGACAATATAATACATTTATGACAATACAAATAATACTATACCAGTACTGGATGTTTCTGACTCTGGGTTCACCTGCAATTCCCTGTGCATACAGCGTAGGAATAAAGGAAGTGATATAAATACTGTATGTCACAGCCAGTACCATAAGCGGATGTTTACATTTCTGCCGATACCGAATGACATAGGGTGCAGCAACAGCACACACTGCCGCTATCAGAACCAAAGTGGCTCCGTTAATGCTTTCATAAATCAGTTCAAAGCCCCGCAAGTATGCCATAATAATGGCTTTGACAGGGGAATAGCCAATCGCTCCCAGTTCCGTAAGCGCATCTGATCTCACACCGTTTCCGGGTGCCGTCATTGCAAATATGATACAGAGTACAAACCATACCAGAAGCCCACTTAAGATAATCCGTTGCTTCTTATTTTGCTTTTTGTAAAGCCATGCATCAATCACAACCAGAAACATACTGCACAGTAATACCAACACAGAAGCGTAACTGGTTCCTGCTATTAAGAATAAGCCTATGCCCAGCAAAACCCAGCTTCCGGTCTTAACTACCGTTCCATCAAGATATAGTTTGCAGAAAAACGCCAGTCCCAGGATAGAGATAAAGAATCCAAAGGTATTATTGACGCTGCCCGACCACCAGTAAAACCCGTCAAAAGGTGACGGCATATATTGTATCATAAGAATCATCATCAAAATCGTACTGATTCTTGCATGTACTTTTTCCATAGACAGGCAACGCATAAACATCTTTACAAAAGCACAATACATCCCCGCAACTGTACCCAGCAATAATATGACAGTATGCAACCAGGTAAACTGCTCTCCAAAACCTGCCGGCATAACATAGCACAGAAAATAGCCGGTATAGGTAAATGACCATCTTGTATACAAATCAACCAAATCCGCCCAAATATCCTGAAGCATTTTCCATATAGAAAATGAACCTTCCATTATCTGATGGTATACAAATCTGGCATTGTACCAGTCATCACCGGACATATGATTATAGCATCCGACCAGTAGCAACGGTATCAGCAGTACAATGCCGATTCCGATAACTCCCGCCTGTAAAAGCTGCATACTGCTCCATTTTTTGAAATGAAACTTACTTTGAATTTTGCTTTCAATATTGTCCAATACTTTTAATATCCAGACCATACTTCACCTCTTTATGCTTCAGGTATTATCTTTTCATTTTCTCATATCTGAAAAATAAATACAAATTAACTTTTCCGACAAAACTCTCTTTTTCAATCACTCCCAGAATCCGTTTGGCTCTGGAAGAGGTTCTCACATTTTTGCAATAAGCCAGTACTTCTTTTCCTACCCGGGTGTTTCTGATAACAGAAAACTCTTTTCTTAAATTCTTAGTCAAAAACAGCGACTTAATTCCCAGACAGGGGGTAATCATATTATCAAACATATAGCATGCATACAACCAAAGCTGCCCTTTCAAAGCCGGCCATAGTTCTTTATGTCTGCCAAACCGCTCCTGCAGATGCTCTATCAGTGTCAATATCTCATCCGTATAAAAAGACCGTATAATCGCATGGGAAATAGATGTTTCCCGCATGCGGTAATAATAAAAATATTTTTCTTTTAAATAAACGATTCTTTCCGCTTCCAGAATGGTGGGATAAAAACAGGCTGCATCCTCACCCAGTTTAATTTTTTCCTTAACTGCCAGTTGATTCTCCAACAGAATACTTTTCCGGAAAATCTTACTGCAGAGAGAAGGCTGAAAACCAAAGTCAAAATATTCGTTTTTACATAGCATGTACGGATAAACCTGCTCACATAACATTGCTCTGTCATAACAACCACTATCCATATTCTGGGAAAGAAAGCTTCTGTTTTCCCCCTGTGCAATCACAAAATCTGAAATCACAATATCCGCACTTTCTTTTTTCGCCACAGAGCACAGTGTTTCAAACATTTCCGGTGCTATCCAGTCGTCTCCGTCTACATATGCAATATAATCCCCTTTGGCAGCAGTAATACCGGCTTTTCTGGCGCTTACCAGACCACCATTTTCCTTGTGCAACACCCTTACACGGTCATCCTTAGCCGCATAACTGTCACAGATGCTTCCGGTATTATCCTTGGAACCGTCATCCACCAGAAGAAGTTCAAAATCCGTAAAACTCTGCTCCAGAATACTGTCCACGCACTGTTTTATGTAATTTTCTACATTATACGCAGGTACTACAACACTCAGAAAAGGGACATCCCTTTTACGACCATTCATCTCTTCCATTTACTCACCTTTGGGAGATAATTTTTTCATAAAAACTTCTCTGTTTTCTCTTGCGGTTTCCGCAGGTCTTGACAAATCCGGTCTTGAATCCAGCGATACCATAATTTCAAATAACACAGGTCCTTCTACACAGTTCAACTTATTCCGCAGTTCTTTTACCCCGTTCATATCTGTAATTCTCTCTGCCGAAGTATATCCCGCAGTCTTTGCCATTGCCGCAAAATTTGTCTGCTGACAGTCAGTAGGCATCGCGCCCACGGACTCATGTGCCTGATTATTGATTATGATATGCACAAAATTCTCAGGCGCATGGGATGCCAAAAACGGCAATGCTCCCATATGCATCAGAGCCGCTCCATCCCCATCAATACAAACCACCGTTTTATCCGGTTTCTGTGCTGCAATACCAAACGCTATCATGGAGGCATGCCCCATGCCGCCAACTGTCATAAACATCAAGTCATGATTGCCCCAGAGCTTGTTACTCTGCTCATATAATTCTCTGGAAATTTTGCCTGTAGTTGAAACAATGCATGCATCGGAAGGAAGTACCTGTAACAATTCTCCCAGCACTTCTTCACGCACCAGTGCATTTCCGTTTTCCCAGATAAATTTTTTATCCGCCGCAAAAGTGTCTTTTTTTACAATAATGGCAAACTGGCAATTTTGTAAAAATGCTTCCTCTGCTCTTCTCAATATAGTATCCAATTCCTCTACGGTTGTTTCTTTATCTATCACCGCATAAGGCACCTCCAGCGTATCAAAGAGTTTACAGGTGATTTTTCCCTGAAAAACATGCTGGGGCTCATCCTTGATACCCGGCTCACCTCTCCAGCCTACAATAAACAACATAGGGATACCGTATACATCCTTATTCGCCAAAGATACCAACGGATTTACAATGTTTCCGATACCGGAATTCTGCATATACACGCATGCAGGCTTACCGCTTGCCAAATAGGTTCCTACCGCCACACCTACTGCCGCGCCTTCGTTGGCGGTCACATAATGCCTGAACTTTCCTTCATACAACTGCAAGCCATCACAGAACTGTTTGAGGGTAGAATCCGGTACACCTGCAACTACCTCAATCCCCATATTCTCTATCCGTGTCAGTAACTCAATTGCTTTCATTCACTCTTCTAAGCTCCTCCACCGTATCAATTTCTACCAACTGACCATCCTCCACCGGCTCAATCGCCAAAGGCAGTTTGTCCAGATTGTTATTTACTACTTCGTCCCAGAACAATTGACTGTTTTCTTCGTTTTCATATGCTTTTTCAATCTCTGCCTTTAAGGTAAGTGCTTCCTTCTGTCTAAAATAAGCAACGCCCACCATATTGTAGGTATCATCGCCCCCCTTACCTACCCGGACTATTCTCTCATCTTGCACAAAAAATGTCCAGTCCTCAGAATGCCCTGCCTGCATCCTTCCATAATAACAGGAATGAGGTAAGTTTTTCTGGAAAATTGTCTGATCTGCAATATACAAATCCGATTCACAAATAAAGCAATTTCCTAGTTCCAAGCACTCTCTTGCCGCATACACAGAAGAAATATTGTTTTTGCTGCTGTATGCCTGATTACAAATCAGTTTTACCTGCGGGTACTTCTCCGGCAGATATCCAAACTGTTCTGCCAAATATCCCGTAACAACATAGATTTCTTCTACCGGCCTTGTCAAAAGTCCTTCTATAACTGTTTCTATCATTGGCTTCCCATGCACTGCAATGAGGGGTTTGGGCTTACTTTCTGTTAATGGTCTCATTCTGGTTCCCATACCCGCTGCCATCAGTATTGCTATTTCTTTCATCTTATCACCTTTATTACAGTTCATCAATCAAACGTATAATATCCTTAAATGGCATCAATCTGGAATCTGCTTCCAATGCACGATGATTCTTTAAAATCTCTACTGCTGTCTCCTGCATAGCCGGAAATGCACTTCTCGTCAACTGATTTGCATAAATAACAATATTGACTCCGGCGGCTGCCAGTTCTTCTTCTGTGATACTGTTGAAGGATGTCGGAACCACTACTATCGGAGTGTTCTTATCTTTCTTTCTGAACTCTTCACAAAACTTTATAATTTCATCCGGTTCTTTTTTTCGGGAATGAATCATAATGCCGTCCGCACCGGCTTCTACATAGGCAAAAGCACGCTGCAATGCATCTTCCATGCCTCTTTCCAGAATCAGACTTTCAATTCTGGCTATTATCATAAATTCTTCTGTACGCAACGCCTGCTTTCCTGCACGGATTTTTGCAGAAAAATTCTCTATGCTGTCCTGAGTCTGCTCTACTTCCGTTCCAAACAGAGAGTTTTTCTTCAGTCCCGTCTTGTCCTCTATAATAACAGCCGAAACGCCCATTCTCTCCAAGGTGCGTACATTGTATACAAAATGCTCTATCAGTCCGCCCGTATCCCCATCCAGAATAATGGGCTTGGTCGTCACATCCATAACATCATCAATTGTACGAATACGTGAAGACATGTCCACCAGTTCTATATCCGGTTTTCCTTTTGCCGTGGAATCACAAAGACTGGATATCCACATAGCGTCAAACTGGTCAAGTTCTCCATTGCTCTCTACAATAGTCTTCTCTGCAATCAGTCCGGTTAAACCAGAATGCACCTCCAATGTCTTAACAATGGGGCGCATGGTAAGTAACTGGCGCAAACGTTTACGACGAAACTCCGGCATTGCCAGTTTCTCTTTCATGCGATCATCTATCTTTTTTACTTCTTCATTGTAAGTATACGGTATCTCCAACAATGTTCCGCCATACTCCGCCAGATTTTTAATCACATTCTCACGGATTGCCTTTTCGGGACCTTCTTTCCAGTTATCCCCATGAATGACATAGTCTGGCTTTATCTCACCAAGAATATCATCGTACATAACATCTTTCTGCACCAGCACTTCGGCTGCCAGTCCTGTAGCTTTTACAATTTCTATTCTTTGCTCCAGTGAAATAGTAGGAAAACGGTTAAAACGAACCATGGCAGCATCTGCCAATACTCCTACAATAACTTCTCCGTATTTTGCGGCTTCCCGTAATATATTCAAATGTCCTTCGTGAATTACATCTGTACAAAAGCATGTATATACTTTTTTCATCCGTATATCCCCTTTGCAGTCAATATTTAGTACTCTACCGGCACCTTCACGCCATACGTTCTTAATGCCTCCTCAAACACTACGAAAAAGTCCTGAATGTCTTTCTCATCAATCGCTCCTAAAGCACACAGGCGGAACATTCCCATCTTTTCTACTTTTCCCGGATAAATCGTAAAGCCTCTTTCATAGCAATAATCATGGATTTTTTCAAATTCCCAGTTAGGATCATTGGGATAAAGTGCAGCCGCTACCAGACCCGCCTGTATATCTTCGGAAATAAAAATCCGAAATCCCAGTTTTTCCAACCCGGTACGAATGGCTGAAAAGACACGGGTATGTCTTTCCCACTTTGCCTGTTCGCCCTCTGCAAAATATTCCTTTAACGCCTGTTTTGCCGCATAAATAACCTGTACAGGCGGCGTAAAATGCATTTCTCCATGCTGTTTAAAGTAATCATACTGTAAATATAAGTTACAATAGTAGGAACGCTTCGGATATGCTGCTGATGCTTCAATCACAGCTTTTCTTCCGACAATATAAGAAAGTCCTGTCATTCCCATAATACCCTTCTGCGCAGAAGCCATGCAAAAATCAATATTATCTTCTGCGATATGAATAGGACGCATTGCATAGGTAGAAGTGGTATCCACCACAAATACTGCCTGGTATTTATGTACCAGTGCACCGATTTCCCTAACCGGATTCAAAAGACCTGTTCCTGTCTCATGGTGTGTTGTGTATACCAAGGCAATATCCGGATTACTTTCCAATACCTCTTCCACCACTTTCAGATCAGGCTGTCTGTCTACCGGAAGGCGCAAATTGATGTGAGGCAACTGATAATATTCGCAGATTTCCACGGCTCTGCTACTATAAGCCCCATTATTGATGACAAGAATTTTTTTATTTTCCGGCAATAAAGAATTTAAGCAGATATCCATATTGATCGTTCCTGAACCACAGAAAAGTACTGCCGTATAAACTTCGGGGTCACCATGCACAATCTTCACCAGATCACTTTCCAGTTCACGCATAATACCCACAAATTCTTTCTCTCTGGGACAAATATCCGGTACAATCTGGGCCATCTTTACCGTATCAGTAGTCGTTGCCGGCCCCGGATTTAATAAAATGTTTCTTTTCACCATTTTCCAATCACCTTTTTATTTTTTATGTGTTTTTTCAACCAGTCTCTGTATAATATACTTCGCACCGATTTTTCCACTGTTACCCACATTATAAATATAAGAATCCCGCAGCTGCTTCATAGCCTCTTTGGAAAACTTCTCTGCATACAAAAGTTCTTCCACCGCTTCAGGTAATTTCGCTGTTTCATCTTCTTCTATTGAAATACCCACTTTATCCCTGAGTTCAATATCAATGGGGACTGTTTTCAATTCCTTGTAATCTTCATTGACAACCTTCATAGGGGTATTGATAAACAATACCGGCTTCAAGGTAGAAAATGCATACTCAAAAGCAATACTGGACCAGTCCGTCACCAGTAAATCTGCCATGTATACCGTACGGTTGGAAGAAAAATCTTTCTGTATCTCCACGCCCGGTCCGTATTTTTGTATCAAGGAGTCTATTCTTGCCTCAAAATGGCGGACATACTGTGGATGTGGACGTACAACAATCCGATAATTCAGTCCTTTTAAAGAATCCAGCAAATTTTCAATACAGGAGTCCATAATATTGTCCTTCTGCCATGAAGGTGCTATCAATATAGTCTTTTTATCCTGTACCTGCTGTTCTTCCTCCTGCATTTTAGCATAAGCTTCTGTCATATCATCAATTACACAGGATCCCCATTCCACAATATTTTTGGCAGGAAGATTATACTGCTTTTCTCTCTCCTGAATTTCCTCTTTATTCTTGTAGCCGGAAGCAAATATCGTATCAAAATGATCCAGCGCATTTTTGTGGAAAGTCAGATTCGAACTGTTTACATCATGCGGCACATATATATATTCTATATCTTTTTTAACATAGGAACGCTTAAGCTGAAAATTCTCCAGGTCGGGGGTCGTCATGACCATGATATCCGTTTCCATTTTCATCATAAGAACAATCATCTTGTTGTCGCCGATATAATAGGGCTTAAACTGTTCACTTTCCAAAGCAAAAACCGCATCTTCCGGGTCACTGGTAATATAATGCACTACAATATTGGTCCGACGGATAATTTCCTCGATAATGTTTTTGTAGTATTTATAAAAACCATTTCTCTCGGAGTAAAATACCAACCGTTTCTTCGGTCCTGAAAGAAATTTCTTGTAATCTTCTTTCTCCTTCTTGCGGCACTCTTTACTGCGCTCTTCCTTTTTCTTAGGAGTCATAAACTGTTTGGCTTTTTTTAGTTCTTCTTTACTTGCCTCTAATGCCTCATAATCAATATACTTTTTGGGATTAATCCAAATATTCAAAAGGACAAGCTGTACTACTGAAAGGACATTGCTGTATATCCAATATACACCAACTCCTATTGATACAAAAAAGCCCAGATACAAAGATAATGCCACAGAAAATATCAGAGTACCGTACTTGTTAAATGCCCCCTGCTCTGCCTGCAATACATTTATCTTATTCTGCACATAACACATAAAAAAAGCTGATAAAGCCGCAATAACCGGCACCAGAAGCGTAATTCCCAAAACCTCAATAGGAACTGCTGTCAAATCGGTGCCCTTTTTTACAGCCTCTACAACACCCATCAAAAGAGCAAGTTGTACAAATAACGGAATCAAATCCACAAAAGGACTGTATTTTTCTCTTTTAAATAATTTGTACTGCTCCTCTGAAATTTTATCATTATTCCCCCAGTACTTCGCCTTAATCCGATTGATTTCAGGCTGCATCCGTACAGTTTTGATAGAATTCTTCTGTACCCATACAGACAGTGGCAGTAAAATCACTTTTGTCAAAAATGTAAAAATCAAAATCGCTATCCAGTAATTATGGCACACTGCATAACAACCGTTAATCAGCCAGACCAGCCCATCAACTATGGCATTCATAATCGCACTCATATTTTCCTCTTACTCTTCTTCTACATCCTTAAATTCAATCTTATTTTCTTCTTCCTCTTCGGTCTTCTTCTTTTTAAACAGAGCTGCTATTTTGTGACGGAAGATTGCAAAAGCTGCTCCCAAGGCAATCAACACACCTGCAACACCCTGAATAATGTATGTTACTGCTGAAGGGTCAATATACGCATGCACCGGAACAGAAAACAACATAAAGAAACAGGAAAAGAAATACAAAAACGAAAATGTCCAACCAATAATTTTTCTCATAGCAATTTATCTCCTTTAATAAAAATTGTATTTTTATATAATATCTCCAAAAGTTACTTGATTTTAATCCTCTGTCGTATTTAATAATGAGAATCTTTCATTTCCATAATCTGGGCGGGACCGGAACCGATTTGTTCCAGTAAATCCTGCAGGTTACCAACATAACTATATCCGTAATATACATTGGAACTTCCCTCTTTATCCCCCGTATAACAGGGTACGGACGGATAAGCATCATCAAAAGTTCTTACCCAAACGGTTCGCTCTCTTTCTTCTCCGTCCCCAAAATCATAGATGGTCTGACCATATTCACCGGGATTCATACCTGCTGCCTGTGCTATCGTAGGCAGAAGTTCTGTATGTGCAATAGGTGCACTGGTTATCGGTGATTCCTCATGGCTCTCTCCCGGTTGCTTCACAAAGAAGATCACCTGAGATTCATCCTCCACACCATGATCTGAGGTAATTATGATGGTTGAATTGTCATAAACTCCCAGTTCCTTTAACTGGTTCAGATATTCCTCCACAATTACCATACAGCCCTTTGCAGTATCCGCCAGCACCGCATCTTCGCTATAATGTCCAAACTCGTCTGTGGAATAACTGTGCGTTCCCACTAAATGCTCCACAATAAAATAATTATGTTCTTCATTTATAGATAATTTTTGCTCTACCAATCTCTCATAATAATCATAGTTATTGTAATTGATAGGATTTTCTTTTAAACGCACAATACTTTCATATTCATCAATATCCGTATACAGATATCCTTTGAACAGGTCGGGCACTAACCGATATCCGGACATTTTCATCAAAGTCTGAATTAACAATTCATAGTCCACTTCCATCTCTGCGGAGGAATTCACTGCATTGTTAATCTTACCGCTAAGAATCCCTTTGGGGTTCGTCCCCACCAAAACCTGTGCATCTGCAGTATAAATATTCGTGATATAGTTATTGGTCTGTAAACCCTCGTAAAAACTGTTCGTTTTTTCATTGTCCCATATCCAACTGCACCAATCATTTACCGTCATATCCTCCCTCACTTCACAGCCGGTCAACATATGCGGCAGGGATGGAAATGTTCCATAATAGGTACAATCCGCATTGTTATAATAGGTAAAATCATGCAGGAAGTCCGTTGATCCCGGATATGCTTCATTCATGATATCTACATATTGGTTATTAAAGCAGTCTAAGACAAAAATAATAATATTTTCTTCCCCTGAAACCACATATTGTTCTTCTCCCGACAGCATCCAAAATCCGTCCGGACGCTTGTACGCTTCCTCATCTGCGGTCAAGAGAAGGGAAACATATGCCACGGCCTGAATCGCAAGCAAAAATCCGGATGCTCCCAGCACAAGTTTTTTCCAGATATCTTTTTTAAGATACGCCAATACAATAACCGCCAGACAAATCACAATCCATATAATCAGATTGAAAACCGCTTTACCGGTCTGCAATTCATATCCTTCCGCACTTTCTCCCAAAAGGTCCAGCTTTTGGTTAAAAAACATCACCTGAATATAACTCATTACGGCAAGTGCAAACATGACCGACAACAAAGCTCTCGAAACTTTTTCGGGTAAAATCAGCACCAGTAAAGATACTACAAGCGTTACGACAATAGTAATCACTGCCATGTGCCAGAAAAATTCACCGTATATAAAATCAAACTCTGTCACATTTGCAAAAAAGATTTCTGCAGGTCCAAAAACCAACCACATAAAAGTAATTAAAAATGTTATTAACATCGCAACAAAAAAATTCTTTTTCTTCAGCACGCCTTTACCTCCAGCCTCTCTTATTGTCTTTTTATAAAGTGCAACACTTTAAGAGCCGGATTGAGCAGATGTAATTTTTCCAGAATACGGATTATTTTTTCTTTTGCCCATACAGTAAATTTTTTCTTTTCTGTATAGCGGCGTTTCCGTCGTCTGCCCAAACTACCTTTTATCTTTTGCACTACATTTATATTTAACAAAGAAAACTTAATCCGGTATCCAATTCTTTGGAAACTTATTCTCTCGTTCCACGACTTTGTCACCTTTTCCCATTTCTTTGCATTTTCCAGACTAAAAAACTTAACTCCGTTAAACACCAGGTAATTCTGCGGATTGTACAATAAGTCATAGGCAGATTTTCCCAGTTTCTGTATATCCGCTCTTTCTGCCAGTTCAGCCAGTGTCAGTACCTTTATATCACCACCCACCGGTGCAAGTCCGTAAATTGCTTTTGTGCCTTCCGGTTCCACAATAACATCATCCACTATCCCTGCATTCTCCGCATTGACACGTTTGACCAATGCATTCACTTCACCCGAATAATCCAGATCCCCTGATTTAATCAAATGCAATGAATTTTTATTGAGCAGAATATTTGCCAGCATCCTTGTTTCTTCATCATTGTCCGTAATATGCACGGAATGATTTTCTATCCGGTAAATATCCCTGATTTTCTGCTTGGTTTCCAAAACCTTATCCAAACTGTCACAATGGAACAACACAATCGTCATCGGATTGTCCCCATAACAATTTCTTACCTTTTCATCCACTCCTGCGTGCCGGTTTTCTACCGTTCCTACCCACGCCTGATGTCCGTATATCTGAATCATAAAGTTTCGCATTGCCGGATAGGTAAGCCTAATTTCCCGTTGATACACAATCTTACCGCATTTATCGGAAATCACATCGATTGCCCGTTCCTTCAATTCCCTGTTTCCCGCCGGCCAAAGGCACGCAAAAAACAAATTTTCTTTCAGACCGCAATACTGTAACACCATCTGATCCAGATATTCTTCATCCAGAAGTCTCTTTCTAAAAAAATCCGTTCCATAATCTCTATATAAATCTTTAAAATAAATAACCGTAACCTTTTTGTCAAAATACGCTGCACTGGCACACCTGTGTGCGCCGTCCAGTATCACATTATCCCTCCCCATGGGAACCATGGACACATCCGCATTAAACCCTTCTGTTTTAATACCGGAAATAATCTCTTCAAATTCTTCAAAATATTTTTCAATCGTATTTTTTGTATCTGTTCCCGGTTCGGTAAATGTTCCCATCGAAAAAGCTTCAATATGCCTTTTGTAGAGTTGTTTCAATCCCTGCATATCCATATTGTTTTCGACAGCCGCGATATATAACCACTTTGCCATTAAATCAATACGTTCAGGTACAAGCAGCTCACGGGCAGACATTTCTTTTACTTCATAAGGTGTATCTTCTGTAATGCCGTTTTCCTGAATAAAGTATTTTGTCAACAAACAATAGGGGAATTTATCCTGCCAGCTTACATCCTGCTTATCCATGACTCCGCTTCCCTTTCCTAATCTATTAATGGGCGTGCCTTTTTAACCAAAAAACCATCTCGGCTGCTTTGACATATTATATTTATTGTCTTTAAAATAAAAATGCACTACGGATACTTTACATTCTCCGCACTCCCGGTATTTTCTGACTGCACTTTGTACGCCTTCCCGGATAATTGTCTGATTGTTAAATACTATCATCATATCCGTACTATCTTTGGGCAAATCACTTTCCCTGTTCTTTAAGAGTGCCCGGGATTTTCTAATCTGTACATAATGAGGAATTCGCAGAACGTTTTTTTCCCTGATTAACAGGCTCCCCAGTTCTACCTCTTCTCGCTGTGCACTTCTTAAGTCCGGTAACATGACATTGATTTTCCCCAGAAATTCCGCCGGCAGTTGCAGCAACTCTTCTGCCGTAAAAAAGGGGGCTTTGGCAAACAATTTTTCCAGTCCACCCGCTCCGGGATTACCATTCTTTCCCTTCTGTAAACCGGAATACCAGTTATTTACATATGCTTCCCTAATATTTTCGTATTGCTTTGTTTCAAGCAATCCAAACAAATTAGGCGTAAAATCAGAGAAAACCGTATATAGTTTTTTTTGTACACTTTCTTTTTCCAACAGTCCGCTTCTTTTCTCTATTTCCGTCAGATACCCGAGTGGGAAACTCTTTTTATCAAATACACATCTTGCAATGCAATAGGCAAGCAGATTTTCCTCATCCAGCTGATACCAGCCTTTTTCTGCATTCCACTGACGTTTCTCCCAGATATCCTTCTGTATATCCTGATGCAAGGAAAAAACACTTCCCCGTTGTAACCCATTGACATATAGCTGATAACACACGTCTATAATCATGCCTTCTTTTTGAAAGCAGTGTGTTTCATCCATCTCTCCCTCCAGGGTATATCCGGTTGTCCTGCTTTTTTCCAGATGAATGTTGCGTTCAAATCCCTCGTCAGCTAACAATGCCTGCAGGCATTCCCTGTCTTCGGGATGTACCATAATATCGATATCCTGTCCTGCATACAAATTGTCCGGCAGATAATCATCTATATTTTTAACCAACAAATAGCGAATCGGCGCATTATTTAATTGTTCAAAAAAAAGTTTTACTTTTCCAGGATGAATCCTGTCCATATATCTCTTCCTCTTTTTTGTGTCTGCCATGCTTGCGGGAATTATAATATTCTTCCCAATCGATTTCTTTCTACGGCTCGGAAATAATTTCCACCGCATCCATCATAACATGTCCCCAGTATCTGTGGCTCCACTCAATGTTTTTCATACGCTGAGGGTTCTTTGCGATTTCAAAGCAATACGCATCCTTGACCCCGTCACAGTTTCTATAGGTGCCAAACTGGTTAATCTCGTATAAAATAATGTTCATCGTATATTTTCCGGGAACTATTTTTTTAGTATCCACTTCAAAAATAACCGACTCTTCTCTATCCTTGTGGCTGCGGAACGGTTTTTCCGTCATAATCATTGTAACCGGACTGCCGTCTGCATATTGGAACGATATCCTGATATGCAGTTCCAAATCATCAAATTCGGTAAAATATGTCAGTTTAAACCGCAGCTTACTATCCATTTCAAATACGCTGTTCTGCGTATCCAGTACTTCCAGTGTTCTCATCTTCACGATACCGCTTGCATGCTCCTCCGCACGCGGCAGTTCCCGCAAGTCCACAACCGTAGGAGATTCCTTAACCGTTCCCATATAAATGCGGATAGCCTCTTCTACATCTCCGTCATAAATAATTCTGCCTTTATCCAATACTATGCATCGGCTGCAAAGCTGCTGGATTGTATTCATATTGTGGCTTACATACAGAACAGTACGTCCTTCTTTGTCTGCCACATCCCCCATCTTTCCAAGACATTTTTCCTGAAACTTCATATCGCCTACAGCCAGCACTTCATCCATAACCAGAATCTCGGAATCTAAGTGTGCTGCCACCGCAAATGCCAGTTTTACATACATACCGGAAGAATATCTCTTAACCGGAGTGTCAATAAATTTACGGCACTCAGAGAACTCTATAATATCTTCCATCTTGGCATCTACTTCCTTACGGCTCATTCCCAAGATAGCACCGTTTAAATAAATATTTTCACGTCCCGTCAATTCTCCGTGAAAGCCTGTACCCACTTCCAGCATACTGGAAATACGGCCTTTGATTTTCACTTCACCATCCGTAGGAGCGGTAACTCTGGAAAGGACTTTTAAGAGTGTGGACTTTCCGGCACCATTGGCACCGATAATACCTAACGTTTCTCCTTTTTTAACTTCCAGATTAATACCGTTCAACGCCCAGAATTCTTTTTTCTCTACTGCCTCTTCCCCTATTTTCAGATTGGGGTCTTCCTTTTTGCGTACTTTCGCCCACCAGCTCTGCAAATCCGCAGTCAGTGTGCCGCCGCCAATCAACCCCAGTCTGTATTTCTTTTTCAGATTGTCTATTTTAATTACTGTATCCTGCATGCCTATTCTCCCGACTAAACAGTATCCATAAAGGTCTTTTCAATTCTGCTGAATAATATAACGCCGACTGCCACTATTACCAATGTCACAATCCAGCTGATGCCCCATGAAACCATCGGCACATATCCCGAACCCAAAAACGCATATCGGAATATGGTTATGATGGGAGATACCGGATTCAACAGATAAAGGAACTGATAACGCTCCGGAATCTGGTTAATAGAATATACTACCGGGCTCGCATACATCCAGAGCTGTACTCCAAAGGTCACCAGAATCGTAAGATCCCTGTATTTGGTAGTCAGGGACGACACAATAATACCTACACCCATTCCCAAAAGTGCCAACTGCAATACTAACAACGGCGTAGCCAATACCCACGGACTGATAACAATCTCTGCCCCGCTTATTCCGTATATAAGCAGTATAATCAAGAACAATACAAACTGTATCAAAAAGTCCAGCAAACCGGTCAAGACCGTAGAAACAGGTACTACCATACGGGGAAAATATACTTTTCCGAAAACATTTGCATTGGTTACAAAGGTATTGGAAGTCTGATTAACACAGGCTGCAAAATAAGTCCATATCACATTACCTGCCATGTAGAATGCAAGCTGCGGTGCTCCGTCCGTAGAAATTCCCGCAATGCCACCAAATACCAGTGCATGCATCAATGTTGTTAAAAGCGGACTGATAATCATCCATAAAGGTCCCAATATCGTCTGCTTATATTTTGTAACATAATTACGTTTTACAAACAAAAATACTAAATCTTTATAAGAAAACAATTCTTTCAAATTAATATCCAGCCACTTGTTTCTGGGCTTTAACACGGTTGTCCATTTTTCTTCCATATCGTATCCGTTTCCTTTAACGTCTTACACAATTTTTAAGCGTCTGCTTTATCTTTTGCACACGCGCTTCTCTTTTTTCTGACCTTATCTTTTTATTATAATACAATTGCGGCCTGATTACAAAGTATTTATACTGCTGTAACTGCTCTTTTGTAAGAATTTCCTGCACAGCCTTTTGTTCATACAGTTCCGCAAATTTTTCACGCCATCCGTTAAGAAATGCTTCTGCCTCCGGTCTGTTTTCCAGCCGGCAATAAAATTTGCAGATATAATGTAGCATATGCAATTTGGTAAAAAGCACCATCTGCTCATATCCATGTTCCCGCAAAAATGCCAAACGTTCCTCATAGGCTATCCAGCCATCTCTGACACCGATATATTTCACTTCTCCCATAATGCTATCGGACCGTTGCAAATAATAATATAATTCCTCTTTTATATATGCCGTCTTTTTACATAAATGCAAAATGTGATGCGTCAGGAATTCATCCTCATGGATACGTCCTTTAGGATAGCGTATCTCCTGAAACAATTCTGCTTTATACAACTTATTCCACGCAACTACAGTCAAAAGATTTTTATATTGCAGGTTATTCATTACATCCTGTCCCCTAAAAACTTCGACTGTTTTCCCGGCCTCTCCTTCTATACCCTCTACCACTGCATTGCTTGTAAACTCCGGAAAGACCACTTCATCCTTTTCCCAAACCTGTTTAAAACCACATACCACCATATCGGCATCTGTATACTGCAGGTTCGTAAGTAATATTTCAACCATCTGCGGGTGAATATAATCGTCACTGTCCACAAAAAGAATATAATCTCCGACGGCAATATCAAGCCCCTTATTGCGAGCATCCGACAACCCGCCGTTTTCCTTGTGTATTACTTTAATACGAGCATCTTCTTCTGCATATGCATCGCAAATTTTTCCGCATCCATCCGGTGAACCGTCATCCACCAATATAATTTCCACCTCTTTATATGTCTGGTTCTGTATAGACTGTATGCACTTTTCCAGATATGCCTCAACCTTGTAAATCGGTACAATAATGCTGACCATTCCTTAGCCTCGTTTCATGATTTTTTCATACAGCCAAACCAATAAATATATTCGGCTTCTCCACATCAGATAACTGCCCCGACCCATGGTATCTTTCCTTTGCACAAGACTTTTTTGAAAGTATCCATCGGCAGTTATCCTGCTCTTTTCCACAAATTTCTGAAATCCGCTTAAAGAACAGTTTTTATACTCCAAATTAGAAAAAGCATTCTGCATATATTCCCAGTAACGCTTATAAAATAAGGGCATATCCTCTTTTGGCACCTGCCATTTTTTTGTATACTGCCACAACTGTCTCAGAACATCCTTGTGAATTTTATAATAGTTTTTACGATAACCATTATCTAAGGACGTCTGCCCATTGCGCACATAACAATACGCCGTATGATTGAGTATCACTATGGGATTTTCTCCTATCGCATCCAGATATTGTAGGTTGAATAACAAATCTTCTGCAATACTGATATCCTGTTTCATACGAAGTCCGTTCTTTTGAAGCACCTCTCTTAAATACATTTTGTTCCATGGGGCATTCAACAGATACTTTGCGGAAAGCTTTAGTACATCCTTCCTGCCAACTTTTGAATATTGTTCTTCACTATAAAAATTCTTTTCTTCTTTTACACTGTTATTGTCACTGACTACTTGCATGGTTGTCCAGTAGAAAACCTTTTCTCCAAATACTTTCTGTGCCCGTAGCAGTTCATTCACATAATTCTCAGGCAGGTAATCATCACTGTCTACAAACAGAATGTATTTGCCTGTCGCCTGATCCATACCTGTATTTCTGGCCGCAGATACTCCTGCGTTCTCTTTGTGTATTACCCTGACACGTTTGTCATCTTCTGCCAGTTTTTCGCAAAGAACACCGCTTTCATCTTGGGAGCCATCATCAATCAGCAAAATTTCCATATTCAAATATCCCTGACCGATAATACTGGACACACATCTCTCTATGGAATTTTCTGCATTGTACACTGGTACAACTACGCTGATATATGGCACTTTTACGCTCCTTTTTTAAAGAAATTTATCAGTTTACGGATTCTTACCCGAATAGCAATTTTACTCTTAAGCCTTCCCAGATACAGTTTTATTCTGCCGGGAAAGTTCCCTACTTTTACTGCTTCCACATCAAAATACCGGCTCTTATCCCGGATAAACATAGTAGCTTCGTAAGGCAAATCCCAACCTTCCGGGAAACCGAAACAGGGCGGTAATACTTTAATATCTGTTCTGCCTATAATAAAACGATTTAAATGAGACTCATCATGCCACGTCGCCACAACACCGTTTGCAGTATCGGTATCCACGTTTGCTTTCAACTTGTGCACCATATCCAGATACGCTTGGGTTTTTCCACCGTTTAAGCCACCCATTACATAATACTGTCCTTCTCCAAAGGGTACATAAGCAAGACTCTTGGGATTTCTGTCATAGGTCATATCATCCGGATTTTTGCCATGTGCACTGGCATGCTCTGCCACCAGCAGGTCTTCTGCAACCGGCAGAAACTCTTCTTCGCTTACTGTTTTTACGCATAAAAAATTTGCATTTATAAAAAATGTATAGTCATAATCCTTGAAACGGTCTTCTTCTCTGACAAATAAAGAAAACCTTTGCAGAGTATTATCCGGCCACCCTAGATTTTTCTGAGGGATTATACAAACATTCTCTCTTTCCGCATAAGGTAACTTCTTATCGTCGGTATATACAAAATAGGTTTTCTCTGTTTGAGGTAAAAAGTTTTTTTCAAAGCTCTCATAGAACTCTTTCCAGAACACAGTATATTTCCCTGTGCATATATACAAAATGGCTGCTTTCATGCTCCACCTCTCATCGTATACGGCAACTTGTCATTCATGTTTTACACACATTAATCAGACCTCTTACCGAATATTCTCTTCTGTCACCACACCTGTCGCATCCACCTTCACGTTACAAAGTCCGGAATAAATATCCTGACCTTCAGAAGTGTTTAACCACTTTGCAGGCGCAATTACAGTTTTATCCTTACTTATATTCAGCCATGCACCCCACCAGCTGAAACTGCTATTTGCAATAATATGATGCTTACAGCAACTCATCAGTGCCATATCCACGTAAGCATTATCGGGACCGGTGCAGTCCACAAATACTACATTGTCGCCCTCCTGACTACGTCCCCATTCAGGGTCATTGGTAAACAGGTAGAAAACACAGTCCGGATACTTTTTCTGCAAATATGCCTTGGCACCTTCATAGTAAGCATCGGTACAGATACCGCCATATATGGGAGCGAATTTATCATTCAGATAATCCCCCCGCCTGATATGCAGACTGACGGACGTTGTCTGCTCCATCTGCTTTCTGTATTCTTTTGCCTTTGCGGGAAACTTCTCCCAGTCAAAGTCAAAATCTTTTCTTAACTCGTCTTGTACTTTTTCAAAATATCGCTGGCTCTGCCAGTAGCCTTCCGCATAGCAATCGGTCTGTACAAAAATTTCAGGTTCAAAGGTAATAGCATCTTTTTCTTTATAAACCTTACCTTTTCTTCCAAGCAGCTTTCTACGCAGTCTTTTCCAAGGCTGCATGGAAGAATCCGTAATCCGCTCATAAACCTTTCTGTCAGCCTTTTCATATGTCAGTTCAAAAATTTCTTCCAGACATTTATCCTTCCGGCCAATGTCCTCATAGTGGGTAAAGTCCTCTATACAGACATCTTTCCCTTCTTTTTGCAGTTCCTTATACAAAGCATAGAAAAACATCTGATTGCCCAATCCGCCGGACATCTGCAGCATTATCATTTTTTCTCCAGCCTCCTCAACCTGTAAGGCAGTATAAATCTATCGTTAAAATTCATGAACCATCTATAGAGCGTAGGCGAAACAGAAAACATTCGCATTTTAACCCGTTCTGTCTTTCTTGCTATATCTACGCTATATGTTTCCTTAAAGTTGGTCCGTTGTGTTTTTAAAATATTAACTATTGTTTTCTTTTGTTTTCTGACTTCCTTATCCGGGCTGTCACATACCTCCCGGTATAGTTCCAAAAGCCTCTTACAGAAATGATATCTGTGCACATTAAGCGGTCTTTTATCAGGCAGAGTCTCCAGATATGCCTCTTTTTCCATATAGGCAGGAATCCAGTCAGTAAAAGTCCTCATGGTTATTCCCTGATTCATAATACTGCCTTCCCGCACACACACATAGTCATATAATGCTTTATCCACATATACCCCGACTTTTGTTTTGCTTAATATCCGGGCAGAGAAAGCAACATCCTCATACCATTTTCCTACCGGAAAGCTCTCATCCTCCAAAAGTTCTTTTGCATACAATTTATTCCACGCCGCCTGTTGAATTAAAATTTCTTCTTCATCTTTCAGACACTGAATTAACATCTCCAAGGGTTTTCTATACACAACAACCCTGTCTGTAGAACCATCTACTACCCGGTCAGGATAAATACGCTTATTTCTGCACACTACCAAATCTGCGCCATGCAGTTCGGCATTTTTTACCATTTCCGCATACATATCCGGCTCAATCCAGTCATCGCCATCCACAAAAGCAATAAATTCGCCCGCCGCAATGCTCATGCCGGTATTCCTTGCAGCTCCAAGACCCTGATTTTTCTGATGAACGACCTTTATTCTTGCATCTTTCCCAGCATACGCATCACATATTTTGCCGGAATCATCTGTAGACCCGTCGTCAATCAGCAAAATTTCCAAATCCTTATAACTCTGTGCAAGAATGGACTCTATACAACGCGATATATATTCCCGGATATTATAAACTGCAACAATTACAGATATCAAATTCCTTCCTCCTACTTACGTCCTTTTAGAAGCAAAAAATCAACCCATTCTCCAATTACGGTTCCATCCTTATACTTCTCCTGTACCTTTGCGGCATTTTCTCCGATTTTGTTTGCAATCTCTTCGTTATCCAGCAAAAAGCGCAGTTTTTTAACCAACGCCGCCTCATCACCAACCGGAATAAGCAAGCCGTTTTCGCCGTCTTGTATCTGCTCTCCGGGACCGCCGCTGGGACAATCTGTAGAGATACAGGGAATGCCCAGACACATAGCTTCCGTCAATACATTGGGACCGCCACCTTCAAAAAAAGAAGACAATACAAAGATACTGCTCTGACATATCCGTTCTGCAACATCCGATACCGCTCCCGGCAGTTCTACCCGTTCTGCAATTCCCAACTGTTCTGCCATCTGTTGCAATTTAGGTCTGCACTCTCCCTCTCCGTAAATGGCCAGCGATACCTTAGGATACTCTTCCGCAATCTCTGCAAAGGCACGGACAATCATCTCATGGTTTTTATTCGTATCCATCCGGCCTACCGAAACAATCCTGCCATCACGCTGTCCTTCATAAACCGGCCGGATAAAAGTCGGATCCAACGGATTTTTTAATAAAACTGCTTTTTTCTTTACATAGGACGGAAGAAAATCCAGTGCCGGTCTGGTTATCACGATGGCACCTTCAGCCCACGCAAACAGTACCTTTACCAACAACCGGCTCATTTTGGAATCATACTCCTGCAACGGCTCTCCGCAAATCGATACCACAACCGGAATCTTTGTAAATGCGGCAGCCAGAACTGCCATAAAATTGTTTTTGCCGATAAAGGACAAAATACAATCCGGATTCTGCTCTTTCCATATCCTTCGCAGCTTTTTATACCGTGCAATAAAATTTCCAATTCGTCCGCCTTTTTGTTCCGCTTCCGTGATTTCACTAAAAATGCGTTGTGCACCTTTGGGCAGTTCATATTCGTCTTTATTCTTGTACTGTGTGACTATGGTAACTTTCATCCCCTTAGCCAGCATATACTGGGCAAGATTTATGACTACTCTTTCAGCTCCGCCCCTTGCCAGACTGCTTATAAACAGCACAATATGCTTTTCTTTTTTGTCCATACAATACCACCGCTTATTTCATGTACACACTATACCACTGCTGGAACACAAAATAGGACCACATCAGTTTGGAATAGTTGGCACCCGTTGCAGGTCCGCCATCCCCATGCTCCATATAAGTCTGCATCATTTTACATACAAAGTCCGCATCAAAAATATCCTGTTTTATCAGGAAATCCCTGTCTGCCATTGCCAACAGTTTTTCTTTTAACGGACCTCTTAACCACTTATCAAGAGGCACGCCAAATCCTACCTTGGGTCTGTCCAGCAACTCTCTGGGGATATAATCATAAGCAATATCTTTCAATATACGCTTCTTGATATTGCTTCCGTACTTAAAGGAATGTGGCAGTCTGTAAGAATACTCCATTACGTCCTTATCCAGAATGGGACACCGGGCTTCCAGTGAATATTTCATGGTAGCTCTGTCTACCTTACACAAAATATCTCCCGGCAAATAGGTATCCATATCCAGAAGCATCCTGCGCTCCTGCCAGTTTTTCTCTGCATAACCGCTTTCTATCTCATAAAGAATAGGTATAGCTTCTCCTTTTACCATACCCAGTGCCGTTTCATGATAACTGCTGGCACCAAACTGGGTCTTAGTCTCCTTATTCCGGTTACCAGCAATAATGCGCACCTTGAAGGGCATCTTATCTAAAATCTTTGCTTGTTTGATTCCCGGCAGATTGCATGCCCCATAAGTCAGGCCCCCCAGGAAATCCAGTTTCTGTGCCTGTCCCACTTTGTCATATGCATTGTAACCGCAGAAAAACTCATCACCGCCATCACCGGAAAGCACAACCGTTACATCCTTTCGTGCCAGCTCTGCCACCAGCATGGAAGGAATCTGTGAACTGTCCGCAAAAGGCTCATCATAGTAGGCAGGGATACTGTCCACTAAGTCAAACATTTCCTTTTCACCGATATACACTTCCGTATGATTGGTTCCCAGATAATTGGCTACTTCCTTAGCAAATTTTGCCTCATTATATTTTTCTTCATTAAAACCAATAGAATAGGTTTTCACCGGCTGGTCTGACTGACTCTGTGCAATAGCTGTCATCAGTGAAGAATCGTAACCACCGCTTAAGAATGTTCCTAAAGGTACATCTGCAATCATTCTTAATGCTACAGAACGGTTTAACAAAGCCTTTAACTCTTCCTTTGCCTGATTGTAATCCTTGACAGGATTTGCCTTCTGTGCATGGTAAACCTCTTTTACATCCCAGTATTTCCAGCACTTAATCTCTCCTGCATGAAACTTAAGTACACTTCCCGGCTCCAGTTTATATACATTTTCAAAGATGGTATCCGGTGCATTGATATATTGATGATAAAGGTATCTGGAAATAACCTCAGTACGAATTTTTTTCTCAAATCCGGGACAAGCCATAATGGGCTTCATTTCAGAAGCAAATACCAGATTGCCCGCCTCCGACCAATAATAAAGAGGCTTTTTACCAATTCTGTCACGTACCAGATATACATCCTGTGTCTCTCGGTCAAACAGTGCAATAGCAAACATACCGTTAAACTTATTGATGCAGTCAATGCCCCACTTTAAATAAGCTGCGATAATTACCTCCGTATCACAGGTAGATGTGAATGCATAATCCCGCAGTTCTTCTTTTAATTCCTGAAAATTATAAATTTCTCCGTTATATACCACAGAAATTCTTTTATCCTTGGAATGCATGGGCTGATGCCCCAAAGGAGACAAATCCAGAATGGATAATCTGCGCTGGGCGAAACCTACCGTATAACCCTCCGCCGCCGGATAAATTTCCTCGCCACTGTCATCCGGTCCTCTGTGATACATAGTATCATTCATTTCTTTTAATTGTTCTATGGTAATTGTATCCTTACTGACAAATCCGCAGATGCCGCACATAACCGTCCTCCAGTCTATTCATGTAAAACCGCATGTTCCATAAACCAGTCTTTATATTCCACAAAGTCTTTACATTCGTTATTGATACTATGGATAACCTCTTCTGTTTTTTCTGTTACCAATGTTTTATAATTGTCAAAATTATCGTAACCTTCTTTGGTCCATGCAAAGGGATGTGTCAGAATCTGTACCTTACCATGTCCCAGTATATTCTTTTCGTCAGGATAGCCGTAACGCCATGTGTGGTTGGAATCAGACATATATTTTACTGCTATCTGTGTATCTGCCGTCACATTCTCCGCAAAAGTAAAGAATTCATCCTGATAGGCGTTGATAATGCCGGGCAGTTTGATATTTTCCCGCAGAATATCTTTAGAAGGTCTGTGTACCGAAAAAGTATCTACTTTAAACCCAAACATTTCACTTATAATATTGATTTCCTTTACAATCTGCTTACGAGCCTGCTCCATATCCGTCATGCCGTTTAATGCATAGTGCAGACCAATTTCATGGCCCCTCTCATGCATATCCTTTACCATATCCATATTCTTGCGGGACAGGATATTGTAGGAGTTGTTGGTCCACTGAAAAAAATAAGTAGAAGTAAAATCCATACTCGCTTCCACCTTGGACAGATTATAGGCACGCTCCACACTGTACTCTACATCATGACGCATCAGAATAAATTTATCCCTGTTAAGTGCCTCTTTATAGTTTGCATATCTGCCGGTAGATTTAATAATCCTGATTATCTCTTTGTAATCCTCAAATGAAAACATATTCTTTCCTCACTTATTTTCTGCAAAGTTCCTCTATATAGTCTCTCCACTGTCCGCAAATCGCATCTGTGTTTGCAATCTCCGCTATTTTACGGGCATTGTCTCCCAACTTTTCTGCCAGTTGCGGTTCTTCTATCAGACGATTAATGCCGACTGCCAACGCCTCGGGATCCTTAATCGGTACTAACAGACCGTTCTCACCATCCTCTATCAACGTCGCGGGACCACCACAGGGACAATCCGTTGCTACAATAGGCAGCCCCAGTGCCATAGCCTCCATCAACGCATTGGGCAATCCTTCCCAGTCTGATGAAAAAGCAAATACTGCCGCATCCGCCAAATCCTTCTCCAGACTGTCGCTGGCACCCATAAGTCTTATAAAATCTTCTGCTTTATTTCTTGCAATACTTTCTTCCAGCAGTTCCTTTGTACCGTCATAAGAATCTCCACCGTAGATTTCCAATACATAATCCGGATGTTTTTCATATACCAGCATAAATGCTTCAATTAACATTAACTGGTTTTTGAAGTCTACCAGTCTGCCGGACTGCACCACTGCTTTTCTGCGGCTTGCCGGTTTTGATACTCCTATATATTTATCATTGATGGGGTTTAAAATAATCCTTGATTTTTTCTGTATCTTCTCTGCAAAAAACTCCTTTGCCCCCACTGTCTGGAATACATTCCCTGCCGCCTTAGGATATAACAGAGGAATTAACAGTTTATCCGACCTGTTCACGTAATGCAGATAAGGGTCGGTTCTGACTGATACAATTACGGGAATCCTTGTAAACCGCGTTGCCATCAATGCCCGGTAATTAGCCTTCTGCGCAAAAGCAATTACCATATCCGGCTTTTCCTGTTTCAGAAATTTACGCAGGTTTTTAATTCTGATGAAAAACTGAATTTTTCTGGATTTCTTTTCCTGATTCTCAGTAAGCCCCACATGTACTCTTTTTATCCGCTCATCTATGGCAAACTCATTTTCCGCAGTCCACTCTGTTGCAATATATACCTGATACCCTTCTTTTACAAAGCGGTTGGCCAATGTTGTTACCACACGTTCTGCACCGCCCTGTTCCAGACAATTTAGATGAAATACTATTTTTCGCATCATTTTACAGCCACCCTGTTTTGAGCAAAATCCACCCATTTTTCTTCTAGAATACTATATCACAATAGTCAATTCCAGTCAAACAAAGAACTGGAAACCTATACTTGTCCGGCAGACCTTTTCCCAATCAAAAAAGACCGCTATGGGCACATCTTTTCTCCATAACAGTCTTTCTTTTCTACGCTTGGTTTATCCAGTCTGTCACCTGCTTCAAATAGCTGGCTACAGAATATACTTCACTTCTCTTTGCCGCAGCCTCCTTCATTGCATCAATTTTATCTTTATCCTGCAATATCCGCAAAGCTTGTTCTGCCATTATTTTTTCTTCTTCCTCAATCTCCCCGGCATTCAGATTTTTCACCGGATTGATAACCGGCAATAATACTCCGTACTCCCCTTCATATACCGCGTGCTGGTCATCAGCTTTTTTATACTCTTCCACGAAAATTTCCGCAGGTCCGGTTTTACAGTTTACCGACATAACCGGTACTCCCACCGCCATTGCTTCTACCAATGCATTAGGGAACCCTTCCAGTACAGAAGTCATAATGTATAAAGATACTTTGTGTAAATAAGAAAACGGATTTTTCTGCACTCCAGTAAATAAAACACTCTCCTGTATACCAAGGTCCTCTGCCAATTTCTTATACTCTATAAAAGTACCGTCTCCTACTATCATCAGTTTCGCGGCAGGCAGTTCTTTCTTTACCAGTGAAAATGCCTTAATCAAATGCCAGAACCCCTTTACATCATCCTCACGGCTCATAGAAGCAATCACCTGTCCGCCATCAGCGAAAAAGTCTTCATGTTCTTTACAAACAGCTTCTGCTGCCAGTAACTTTATCTTCTGGGTATCACAGGGATTGTACAGGATATCCACCTGTTTTGGATGATACATCTCTGCCAGTTCGTCTTTCATTACCTTAGTACAACAAATCACCCTGTCTGCATTCTTGCAAAAAAGCTTCATCTGCTTTTTATTTTCCAAATCACCATAACTACGGATACCAATCCATATTTCATCATTTACTTTTGAAATAGAATTCACCAAGTTGGCAGTCATACCGAAACTGTATGTGATATGAATGTTCTTCTCTCTCTTCAATTTACGGACACGTACTCTTCTTTTAAAAACATTGAGCACCTTCCCCACTATTCCCGGCGTACTTCCCAGATTTAAGTCTATGACCTCCAGCCCGGTTACATCATAAAACATATTCTTCGAACTAAAGACTGCAATCCTCACATTGCACATATCTTTAATCAGATGTGCTGTCATGGCACAGATACGCTCAAATCCGCCCTGATGCAGAAGCGGCACCATCAGCAATACATTTTTACGATAGATTTCCTTGTATCTCTCTATCTGTGCACCAATATCAAACCCGGCTTTTTCCACATCACTAAGCCGGCTTTCCCGTTCATATCCACAATGGGACAGAACCTGTTCTGCCCACTCCGTGGCAGACCTGTCCAGGCTATAACTTTCTACCAGTTCTGTTATCTGCACTTCTTTGGTAATGGTATCTGAAATCAGACAACGAAGCCCTGCTGTTTGTGCCTCCACAACCGTCCCCGGCAGGCCTTCAAACAGGGATGGAAATACCAGATAATCCATCGCCTGATAATACGGACTTACATTTCCCTGATTACCCAAGAATTTTACAACGTCCTTCAGTCCGACATCTTCCACCTGCTTCTTTATCTGTTCCATCAGTGCCCCTTCTCCCAAAAGAAGAAGTACCGCATCCGGTCTTTTTTTATAAATTTCTGCAAATATCTGTATCAGGAACACATGATTCTTAGGCTCTCTAAAGCTACCCACATGACCGATAACCAATTTGTCTTCTACGCCCAGCTCCGCCCGCATTGCATTTCTGATACTCTCGTCATAAACATATTTCTTTGCAGCAATCGCATTGGGTATTACTTCTACCCTGCCTTTATCAGACCATTTTTTTCCAAACACGGCCTCTCCGGCTTCTTTGGAGCACGCCAGACAATAATCTGTTTTTTTCTTTAAGGAACTTCTGAGCCACTTTGTCAAAATTCCCTTTAACCCGCCGGGTACGCCTGCGCTTCTGGCATGTGCAAGGGTAATGGGCACCCCTGCTTTTTTGGCTATCGGCAAATAAATAGAGGCCGTACTGGTCATATGTCCGTGCACTGCCCTGAACTCTTTGTGTTCTGCAAAAAAATGCTTTAGAGCTTTTTTGTAATGAAACCAGTTGTAGATTTTAAAACGGGGAATGCGATACACATTCCCTCCCAAAGCTAAAATTTCTTTATCAAAATGTTCTTCTTTGGCGGAATGCACCAAAAAATCAAACTGCAATTCTTCCCTGTTAATATTGCGGTACAAGTCCATAATGCGGCTTTCCGCACCGCCCAAACTTAGGCCCCCTAATACATGGAGGACTCTGATAGGTTCACTCATATTGTTGCTCCCTTTCTTATCAGTCGCATGCAATGCATTACACAACATGACACCATTGTCACATCGTGTCCTTTAACTTTACCAGCAATCTCTTTGCATTTGCCAGTATATATTCCCTGCAACGTCCCAATGCACCTCTTTTGACACTTTTCTGTTGCAGATATTCTTGGTAGGAAATAAACTTATCCTTATGTTCCTCAAACATCTTTTGATAACGTGCCATGCCCTCAACACTGATTTCATTGGCATGTACTACCATCGTGGTATAACCCTTTCTCTTTTTCAGGCTTTGTCCCATCATAAAGGATATGGGATAAAAAGTCAGTCCCTCCCTGACATAAGGCGTTTTGCCGAATCCGTCCGTCATACAGGTATATCCCAACTCTATCAATGCCCTCAGAGTGTTTTTGTCATAGGAATGTGCCGGTGCCATAAACATATCCGTATGGATACCATGCTGTTTTAAAATTTCTGTTCCGTTTTGCAGCATTTCCTTTTGTTTTTCATAAGATACCCCTGCAAACTCGGAAAAGCGGTTTAAAGGAAACAAGCCACCTTTTTTAGTCGTATAAATATGCTGCCAGCCATGGAGTGCAATGCTCCAGCCGTTTTCCTGCAATTCCTTTATGTATTCCCAGAAATCGCCGGCTTCTTTTGCTCTGTGCAGATTTTCATCCCGGTTGTCCGGCACCACTCCAATCAAGGGTTTGATACCGTGGGCATCCAGAATTTCTTTAAAAGCCAGAAATCTTTCCCAATCCATATCCGGCGTAATATCATCCATACGAACTGCAATTTTCATAACTATATTTCCTCTTCATCCAAACCCGCCAGCGTTTGTACGCTCTAAATTCTTGTACCCGCAATCATGCACTTATTTCAAAATATCTCCCGTCTGCAAAACCTCTTCTGCCTCGTATTTGCGGATAAGCAGGGAACCGTCCACTGTACGCACAATAGGATGTCCGTCAAATACATCTATGACTTCCCCCGGTGCATACTTTGAAAAGTCTATCATTTCATCGAAAGGAACTGCTTCCCAAATAACCACTTTTCTATCACCTGCAAAAGCAAATGCTCCCGGAAAAGGTGCAGCCACACCGCGAATCAGATTGTAAATTTCTCTGGTTCTTGCATGGAAATCTACTTTTCCATCCGCCGCCGTACGTTTCTCATACCATGAATCAAAATCCTTGGATTCGGTTCTTATTTCAATACTGCCGGTTTCATATGCTTTCAGTAGCTTTCGAATCAGATTTTTGGAGCAAATCATGTTTTTGTACTGTGCAGTCCGAATATCGTCATGGGGTGTAATAGAAAACATCTCCGTTGCAAATACATTAGGGCTGTCCGCTTTTTCATCATAACGGAACATATTTAAATTAAATCGGGTATCGCCCAAAATAATGGACCAGTTCAGTGGAGAACGGCCTCTGCCGAAAGGTAAGTAGCCACAATTACCGTGAAATCCATAAATACCGTATTTAAACTTATCCAGTACGGAAGTAGGAATCAGTCTCTGCCATCCCATGGAAATACCGATTTCAAATTCATTTTCCGCCAGGAACTTCTGCGTTTTTTCATCTGTCAGGAAATAACTGTCTGCTTCGTGCACGGGAATGCCATATTTTTCGGTTAAAACAGATAATCCTTTATATCCGGATATCTGATTTTTCTTGGTTACCTCAGAACTGATGGTAATCACTAAATCCACCGGACAGATATTTTCCTGTATGAAAGATACTATATTTTCTGAGGTATCTTTGACCCCAAATACTACAACCTTATATCGCATAAAGTTCCTCCACGCCAAATTAACCCGACATATAAAGTCAGTCCCTTATCTTCCGCTCATTACAGATTTTCCTTGTACCAGTCAATCGCCAGTGCAATCCCCTTTGCGAAATCATACTCCGGATCATAACCCAACAACTCTCTTGCCTTGGTAATATCTGCATTGGAATCCCTAATGTCACCTGCACGTGCAGGACCATAAATGGGTTCAATATCTTTATCCAGCGCTTTACACAGGGCATTGTAAATATCAATTAAAAATTCTCTGCCGCCTGCACCAATATTGAAAGCTTCTCCGCCTGCCTCGCTTGATGCCAGACAAGCCTTTAAGTTTGCTTCAATTACATTGTCAATATAAGTAAAATCGCGGGACTGTCTACCATCACCATTAATAGTAGGCACTTCTTCGTTTAATAATAACTTGATAAATTTGGGAATAACTGCTGCATACATACCTTCAGGATTCTGTCTTCTGCCGAATACATTAAAATATCTCAGGCCATAGGTATCCAATCCATACAGCTTCTTGTAGAGTTTACCGTATTCTTCATCTACTCTCTTGGTCAGTGCATAAGGAGAAAGGAGATTTCCTTCCTGACCTTCTTTTTTGGGAAGCACGGGATGGTCACCGTATACAGAGGAACTGGAAGCATATACAAATTTCTTTACACCGTTCTGTCTTGCAGCTTCCATCATGTTTAAAGTACCGCGAATATTGATTTCCTCGTAAAGAAGAGGCATTTCAATACTTCTGGGTACACTGCCCCATGCAGCCTGGTTTAACACATAGTCCACACCCTTGCAGGCATCCATACAGGTATCCAAATCCCTGATATCGCCCTTGATAAAGGTAAATCTGTCATTCCCTTCCAGATGTGCAATATTGTCATAGTTACCGGTGGAAAGGTTGTCCAGACATCTTACGGTATATCCCATCTCAATAATGGCTTCACACAGATTAGAACCAATAAATCCGGCACCACCGGTTACTAAAAATACACTGTTATCATTAAATTTCAAATTCTTATATCCCATGATTTTCCTCTTTCTACTGCCGAACAGCAGTCTGTTCTTAGAATAAAACCTTGTTTCTATCTCTTATTATGCTTTTTCTTTCTAAACAGCATGAGTAGCAAAACTCCCAATGCTGTATAAAACATAGGAAAATTATATATCATATATCTCGAAATCGGCATGATAATCAAAGATACCGAAAAGGCATTTGCCAGAATACAAAGTAATGTCAGTCCCATAAACCAGCCGATACTGTCAATCTTCTTTGCCTTTTTCCAGCTCTGTCGTACCGCATATCCGGTCAATATCACTGCAAACGCATAAAATCCACCGGCAATCCAATTGATCAGTGGATGTACTACTGCAATACTGCGAACCAGTCCGTAGCATGCAAGCAATAAATAGTTGACAAACCACTGTCCCAGACACTTCGGCAAAATGCCTGCAATGATTTGTCCTGCCATTTCATCAGAATAGATATCCTGTATAATATAATCATCACTGACATTTTCCTTGAAATACTGACGCATGGGTGCTTCCAACATTTCAAAATTAATAGTGTTGTGCCATTTCTCAAGATGTGCTACTTTCTCTGTTAAAGTTTCACCCGCATACTTATAATTGGCTCCGTACTCTTCCGCCATATCGTATACATAATAAAACATTTCCCGTGCCGCATCATCTTCAATATTTTCGCCATCTTCGCGATCAGAAGCATACAAAATATTTGCCAGCATGTGCACCGTACCGTTGGTATTACCGATATAGTGACCGTGCACCGCATACATATAGGTTTTTACACATACCGACCGTACAGCAAATGTTGCTGCAACCATTAAAAACACTATTCCCAACTGCACCAATTTCTTTTTTAAGGAATTCTTCTGTAAAATCAGTTTGACGCACAATGCAACCATCCATACTAAAATATTGCTCATCATTTGTCCGCGCGTCAAAGCTAATACAAACGCCAGTCCCAGTGCAATAAGTGCCGCCTTCTTTGCCTTTTGGGGTTCTGTCTGCGTAAGCATTTCCAGACATGCCACAACAAACAGTGTAAACAGCGGCATGCTGATACCCTCACTCATGACCGCATTCGCCAAAACTACATTTGTTTCAGCAACCAGTGGTGTTACAATATGAGGCATTAATTCTAAAGCTAACACTATGAGTTTTTCCCAAAAACGCAGTTCAAACTTTTGTGCTATATATTCTGCAAAATACCAGATGCTGAATGTCAGAAAAAGATTCTGCAATATTCCCATCGCAGTCAGCCAGTACTCCCCAAACACCAACCTGAGCAGTGCCAGAAATAACGGATACATCGGCTCTCTATGAATATGCATGTCCACATATTGATGAGAATCACTACTTATATCGGGACCCAATATCAAAAAGCAGCCAACAAAAGCTATTACCAGAACTACCAATATCCATAAGGACTTTTTATCCTTTTTTATAATCTCCAATATGAATATCCCTCCTGATATTCTTTCCTATCCAACAATCCCTTTATATCCAGCAATACTTTCTGATTGTGGGCAGGGTTATAAAATGCTGCAATCTCTTCTTTGGTAAGCTTTAAGAATTCTTCATGTGCTACTGCAATTACAACCGCATCCATATCCTTAATATCTTCCATCTTACCAAAAGTAATACCATACAAGCGCAATGCCTCTTCTGCATCAGCCGCAGGGTCTACTACCAACGGAGTAATTCCATATTCTACTAATTCATTATAAATATCAATAATCTTGGTATTTCTGGTATCAGGACAATTCTCCTTGAAGGTAAAGCCTAAGATAGCCACCTTGGCATTCTTAACAGATAAATCTGCTTTAATCAGGTTCTTTACAAGGCTCTCTGCCACATATTTACCCATATCGTCATTAATACGACGACCGGATAAGATAATCTGGGAGTGATAACCCAACTGCTCTGCCTTGTAGGTCAAATAATAAGGGTCAACACCGATACAGTGTCCGCCTACCAGACCGGGATAGAACTTAAGGAAGTTCCACTTAGTGCCTGCCGCCTTTAATACCGCCTGGGTATCAATACCCATTCTGTTAAAGATAATAGATAATTCGTTCATAAATGCGATATTAATATCACGCTGGCTGTTCTCGATTACCTTTGCAGCTTCTGCTACTTTGATGGATTCTGCACGATAAACACCGGCATCTACTACCAGTTCGTAAACCTTTGCAATTTCATCCAAAGATTCTTCGTCCATACCTGATACAATCTTGGTAATGGTTTCTAAACGGTGAACTTTGTCACCGGGGTTAATTCTTTCCGGAGAGTAACCGATTTTGAAATCCACGCCACATTTTAAGCCGGATTCTTTTTCCAGAATCGGCACACAGATATCTTCGGTCACACCGGGATATACCGTGGATTCAAATACAACAATAGAACCCTTAGTCAGGTTCTGTCCCAAAAGTCTGCTGGCACCTTCTACCGGTGTCAAGTCTGGTGTATGGTCATCATTTACGGGAGTAGGCACTGCTACAATATGGAATTTTGCCTCCTTCAGTTTAGATGCATCTGCCGTAAATTCTACTGTGGTATTTTTGATAACTTCATTACCAACTTCGTTAGTAGGGTCGATACCGTTTTTGTAAAGTTCGATTTTCTTCTCATTTAAATCAAAACCTACTACCTTAATCTTCTTCGCAAAGGCTACGGCAATTGGCATACCTACATAACCTAAACCTACCAGTGATAATTTTTCTTCTCCACTTACAAGTTTTTCATACAAGCTCATTGTATTCCATCCCTCTCTGTTTATTTGTATAGTTAGTTAGAACCCGTCTCATATAGCTCTTTCATATAAGCATCTACTACCAGTTCACGGGAAAACTCTTTTTCCATCTTTTTTCTTCCCAGTTCACCCATGCGTTTTCTCTCATTATACGGTAATAAGATAAATTTTTCAATTTTTTCTATCAAATCCTGTGTGTTATCCATTTCATGCAAATAACCGGTTACGCCTTCTTCTACACATTCCCGACATCCCGGAATATCAGAGGCAATAACCGCCCTGCCTATAGCTGCCATTTCCAAACAGGCATTGGACATTCCTTCTGACTGGGACGGATGCACCAGACATTGACATTTCTCTAAATAAGGAACTACATCTGCCTGCATTCCGTGGTATTGAATAAACCCTCGTTCCACAAACTGCGTGATAATCTCCTTGTAGTCCTCTTCCCAGAAACCCAACATATGGAACTCCACAGCAGGATACTTTTGTTTAATATGTTCCACCATAGGAAGAAAAGTTTCTATTCCCTTTATCTTCGCAATTCTTGCCACAAACGCAAACCGAATCGGTTCTGTTTCTGCCGGAAATGCTTTTGGCACAAAAACATTCAGATTTACACCGGAACCGTTTACCATTCCGTAACGCCCCTGCCCTATATTCCGCTCCACAAACAACTTCTTGTTATCTTCATTTTGAAAGAAGATTCTCTTTACTTTTTTCAATGCAGTTTTATACAGCCGCATAATAATGCCTCTGATAATTCCGCCGTTTTCAATCCCTTTTCCTAATCCGGTTATGGTGCAGGCATAGGGAATTTTCAACAATCTGCAGGCATATCCCGCATATATATTGGGTTTTATGGTATACGTAAATACCATGTCAGGACGAATTTCCTTCAATTTTTTCTTATACTGCAAAAATAATCTTGCATCCTTAATCGGGTTGATACCTCGCCTGTCGACCGGTATATCCACCAGTTCACAACCCAATTCTCTGATTTTCTCAGCTTCCTCGGTTACCGGAAGAAACACAATGACTTCATGTCCTTCTTTTACCAGTCTCTGCACAAACTCTCTGCGGAAATTATAAATTACAATATGATGATTTCCTATCAGAACTACTTTTTTCTTTTCCATTGTACTTATCCTTCTGTACGCTTAATGGACTCCTCAAAATCAACTACACAATAGGCATAATTCCAATGATTGGATAAATCCTTTTCATATGCCATGCTGCCAAACACTTTATTTATCATCCCCACAAGTTTACTTCCCAGATACAAAAACGGATTAAACACCTTTGTAAGATGCATTTTCTTATTGTGGTATTTTGCAATTGCTTTGACCATTTCTCCCGTAGTCACATATTCTCTGTTCTGGGGATAAAAAGTACCGCCCTCTTCATGTTCAATCAACAGCCGGACAAACTCACAAAGATTATCTATATGCAACATACTTCGGGTATTTTTTACATCAGGGAAAAAGGGTATCCTTTTTGCCAGCTTGGAAAGGCGTACATAGTTTCCTTTAGAACCTTTTCCATATATCATAGGTGGTCTGATAATTGCCACCTTAAAGGTATCGCTTTCCAAAGGCTTAATTCCCTGCTCTGCCTCTAATTTGCTCTGCCCGTAAAAATCCGCAGGTACAGCCTTGGTTTCCTCAGAAATCCACTTTTCTTTCCCTACTTTTGCACTATTACCGTACACAATAATACTGCTCATAAAGATAAACTGCTTTACACCGTCTGCCTTTGCCTTCTTTGCAGTAGCAATGGTAAGGTTTCTGTTCACCGAAAAATATAAATCCTGTAGCTTCGGGTCTGCGGAAACATGGGCAATTCCTGCCACATGAAAAACAACATCATACCCCGAAAAAGACTTTTCTTTCCATGCCTCTCCCCTCATATCCACAGTATCTATCTGATATGCACCTGTACTACTTTTAAGCCACTTCTCTACACTGCAGCCAATATAACTGTCTGCACCCGTAATCAATATCCGTTTCATTCGCCTGCTTATTTTCCCTTTGTTTTTTCCTTTTTGAGAGTCCCGGTTCCACCTTCTACCACACCGTCACTTTTTAACACACTGAAAACTGTTCCGAATAAACATTTTAAGTCAAAAAAGAAACTCATTTTCCGTACATATTCACCGTCCAATTTAGCTTTTACGGGGATTTCCAATTCGTCCCTGCCGTTAATCTGTGCCCAGCCGGTAAGTCCGGGCAATATGTCATTCGCCTTATATTTATCTCTTTCTGCTATCAAATCATACTGGTTCCAGAGTGCAGGTCTGGGTCCCACAATAGCCATATCACCTTTGACAATATTGATAAGCTGCGGCAGCTCGTCCAGACTTGTCTTTCTTAAAAATTTTCCGGTCTTGGTAATATACTGGTCCGGATTTTCCAACAAATGGGTCGGCACATCCTTAGGTGTGTCCGTCCGCATGGTACGGAATTTGTATATCATAAAATGTTTTTTATGAATTCCTACCCTCTTCTGCTTGAAAAATACGGGACCTTTGGATTCTGTTTTAATCGCAATTACGAGAACCAAAAACACAGGAAACAATACGACGAGTGCCAATAATGACACAAAAAAATCTATTCCTCTTTTTATGCTCTGATATACCATATGTCACTCCTCTTTCGGTACATATGTGGGTACAATTTCTTTAATCATACCCTTGATGTCTCCACATTCTGACTTGGTTGCTTTATTCAGTTCGTCCAACTGCTTGAAGAACTGTCTTTCATCAAATTCAATAGGCTTGCCGATGTGAATCAGCTTATTTTCCGTATCCTGCAAACCTTCTTCGTCCATCAAAAGTTCCTCGTAAAGTTTTTCTCCGGGGCGAAGACCCGTAAACTCAATCTTAATATCTTCATCTACCTTGTAACCGGACAAACGGATTAAATTCTTTGCTAAATCCAGAATTTTTACCGGTGCTCCCATATCCAGTACAAAGATTTCTCCACCTTTTGCGTAAGCACCTGCCTGTAACACCAAAGATACAGCTTCCGGTATAGTCATAAAATATCGAATAATATCAGGATGGGTTACCGTAACGGGCCCGCCCATTTCAATCTGACGTTTAAACAGGGGAATTACACTGCCGTTACTACCCAACACATTACCGAAACGGACTGCAACAAACTCTGTGTCATAATGTCTGTTAAACGTCTGAATAATCATTTCACAGATACGTTTGGATGCACCCATGATGTTGGTAGGGTTCACCGCCTTATCCGTGGATATCAGCACAAACTTCTTTGCACCGTGCATCGCTGCTGCCTGCGCAGTTTTAAAAGTTCCGAATACATTATTCTTAATTGCCTCGTTAGGACTGTCCTCCATAAGCGGTACATGCTTATGAGCTGCCGCATGGTATACGATATCCGGCTTGTGTTCTTCAAAAATACTGTTCATACGGTTGGTATTTCTAACCGAAGCAATCAGCACCACTAATGTTAAATTAGGATAGTTCTGCTTTAACTCCTGCTGAATATCGTAAGCATTGTTTTCATAAATATCTACAATAATCAGTTTGGAGGGTTTGTGGGACGCTATCTGTCTGCAAAGTTCGCTTCCGATAGAACCACCGCCGCCGGTTACCAATACACAGCTATCCTGCACATAACCCAAAATGGATTCCAAATCTACTACAATGGGATCTCTGCCCAGTAAATCTTCTACTTCTACATCTTTTAACTGACTGACATTTACTTCCCCGTTTACCAGCTGATACATGCCGGGGAGTGTCCGCAGTTTACAGTTGGTATCCTTGCAAATATCTATAATACCACTGATTACCGATTTGGATACAGAGGGCATGGCAATAAAGATTTCATCAATATCAAAGGTATCCACCGCTTCTTTAATCTTGTCTCTGCCCCCGACAATCTTAATTCCCTGAATATATCTGCCATGCTTATTTGCATTATCATCTATTACACAGCGGATACACATACTGGTGTATCTGCTGCTCAAAATTTCTTTAATAATCATATTGGCAGCCTCACCGGCTCCAATAATCATAATGTTGGTTCCTTTTTCCTTCTTTACATTTTTCTGCTTAAGCCCACGCAGAAACCGATAACTGAATCGGCTGGCTAAAGTGAAAAATATCAAAAGAAATACAAACATGAAACCATAGCTTCTGGGGACAGGTTTATCAAAAACCATGAGTCCCAGCGTGTTCAACACCGTGATAATACCGCAGGCAGCTACAATGTTCTGCATTTCATTGACACCGGCAAATGCCCACAGACTGTTATAGAGCCTGAGCAGGGTAAACACCACCAACATCAATATAATCGTAACCGGCATAAATGAATATATGGACTCCAGAAACTTTTCGTCTATATCCCTGTAAACAAGTTCATAGCGAAGAAGCAGTGCCAGCACCGAAGATGCCACTACCGCCAGAACATCATACACGATTAAAAATATTCTTCTGTACAACAATGCTGTATTTATCTTTTTCATCTTAACCTTCCTACTTTACAGGTTCTTGTACACACTTTGGCAAAAGCAATGCCAATATAAACAAAAAAGCAAAACCGATAGCATAATAAGGGAAAAATACCCTTTCCACCATACCACAGATACCAAAACTCAACAGTATTACCATGGGTATCAGACTTGATTCTTCTTCTTTACGTTGCTTATAATAAACAACGCTCCGTATTCCTGCAAAAATGCAAAATACCAAAAAGAAAATACCTGCTCCCAAGCCATAATCATAAGCCGTCTGTAAAAACGAATTGTGCGCATGGCTTATCAGTTCCCCGCCTTCTATCTGAAGGCTTAGACTTTCATGACCTTTCCAGTCCAACTCCGCAATGTATGCTTTAAAAATGTCCATTCTTCCGTTACTATATTGAGAAAGTGCACTGACAGCTTCTGTATCTGTCTGTGTCGCATTCCCGTCAGCAGTGCCGCCTATATAAGAAATTCTTTCCGTCATACCGAAAAATCTGGGCACCGTGGCAAACCATAAGGAGTCCCATTCCTCACCGGCCTTTACCGAACCCCTGAAGTGTTCTATATCATAGGAAAAAGGCTCACTTACCACTGCCGGTACAATACGATATGCAGTAAACATGATTACAAAAGAACCAATGCCCATCCCTACATAAATAAGCATTCTCTTAATAAGACCTTTTATACCGTCCTTGTATTCCATGACGGTAGTCAGTACCAGCATAAAAGGAATTACGACTATCATTGCCAGTAATCCTGTACGTGACAATGTCAGCAGTTCCTGTGCCGTAATCATACCCAAAACACCGATTTCCTTCCAACATTTCTTCAAACTTCCGGTTGTTTTGTACCTCTTTAAGAAACGCACCAGTGCCAGTCCTAAAACTAACATAAAATATATTGATGCCATTGTAACCGTATGAAAAACTCCCGGATAACGGATATATACATAATAATGGAATGGTCTGTAAAGCATAGCATAAATACTAATCCATATATATTGGATAAAGGCACCGTTTGAAAAACGATACAGGTATGCCGATACATTGCCTTTACAAATAACCCTGATGGCAAACAAGCCCCAGAAAATTGCCATTTCTATGGGCCATGTTCTGGTATTTCTGCTGCGGATAAATTCTGCAAACAGTAAAACCATCACCACTCCGTACACGATGGATATTTTTTGCTTACCTTTTGTAAACAGAATTCTTATTGTATTCAGTACCACAAAGCCCCATAAAAAGTATGCCCATGCATATATAGGTGCTTCCTCTGCCTGTTCCACCGTTTCAAACACCTGTGTTGCATACCGCCATGCAAAAAAGCCTGCCGGCAGCAGATACACCGCATTGTACCAGTTAAGGACTTCTTTCTTTTCAAAACTGCAGATAAGTACCAGTGCAAAGCCTATCAGCAGAATTCCTCTGCCCATTGCCTGATCATGATTGACAAGTGCATTGGCATATCTGGTGGTTCCCTGTAATACAACCGCAAATGCCAGAGTTTGTAACAAGCCCGGAATTTTAGCTGTGATTTCCCGTATCTGTATACTGGTCTTTACAACTTCCCTTTTATGCAGCAGTCCATACAAAGCAAAGACTGCGAACAATAAAATACCGGTTTCATAAAAAACAATATCGATTGCAGCCATAGAAAAACGTCTTGCAGGAAATACCTGCCATGCTGCCCACAATGCTGCCCCCAGTACCAATATCGCTCCTGCCATTCTGACTCCGGCATCTATGCGCACAGGCATAGCATCCTTACGCATGGTCTTCTCTATCAGGAAAACCAGTGCCACACCTGTTACCAGTGTGCACGCACTATAAAAAAGCAGGCGTTTAATACTTAACAGATTTTGATACTCATACTCTGTATCCAATATTACCCACGGGTCCGGCACACCGTAAAAATAGGCTTCTTTTGCTTCCTCCGGTATCTCACCGGAATCCCGCACACCCACCTGTAGTTCCAGACCATCTGCATTGTCAATGGTATAATAATATACACTGCCCGGCATCAACTCTTCACCAATGGTAATCCTGCATTCTCCCGGTAATGATAATTTTCCCAGAAAAATCTCTTTTTCATCCAATAATTTCATGCTCTCGTCATACAGCCGGAACATAAAATAGTCATCCGCTTCAACTTCCTCATTACCCAAATATATCGTCAGATAGGAAAGCCCCGTAGTTCGCGGAATAAATTTCTGCATGAGCTGACCTTCATTGTACACAATTTCCATGGTGCCCGTATCCAGATTGCCAAATATCTGGGTATGCTTTATCCACGAAAAAGGCCACATTGCCAGCAGAAAAAGCAGGGTTAAAAGCAGAACTGCCGATTGCATAGCCCGTTTTAAACTGATTGTCGTCTGAATTGATTTATCCATATCGGTTTCATGCTTCCTTTCAATCTTATTAGTATACCATATCTGCCTTTTCTTTACAACTTTTCGATAGTATTCGATGCCCAATTCTAAACCGTTACATCCGGTTATCTGTCATAGAAATAACTACCGGTCTCCGCCTGTCATGTTTAAATTAACACCATTCATATAATCGGAACCTTCTGACAAAAGGAACAAAATCCCCTGCACCACTTCTGACAGATTAACATTTCTTTTCATGGTACTGTTTTCTCTGGTCATTCCCACAATTTTTTCATCAACCTTTTCCAAGAACTTGGTTTCCATCATATTTGGAGAAATACCATTAACATTGATTCCCTTGTCCGCATATTCAATTGCCATACTCTTCATAAGTCCCAACAGTGCATATTTTGCAATCACATACTGGGACATGAATTTCGGCGGCATTCCAATCGTATACGCCGTGAGCATAACTGCCACTTTACCGCTCTTTCTCTTTGCCATTTTCGGCATAAATGCTTTGGCAATCTCTCCCAGGGAATGTACTTGTATTTCCAGTTCCCGCAAAACCTGCTGCCAGTCAAACTGCTTAATACGGTTATATTCAAACTTAGATGCCGGAAGATGCACAATATAATCCGGACAATCACACTCTGCTTTTACCTTTTCCACAAAACTGTCAATTTCTTCACTTTTGCCAAAGTCTGCCCCTAATACCACTAATTGCAGTGCCTGCACTTCTTCCCGCAAAGCTTCCAGCCCCACTGCACTGGAAGCATAATGTGCAATTACGGTTGCCTGCTCTCCTGCTTTTTTTAACTTTTCTTCCAGCCCCTTTATAAAAGCCACGCCCACATCTGAAGAAGCTCCCAAAACCAGATAAACCTTATTCTCCATCTTTCATAACTCCAATCTGCATATTACCGCGCAACACCTTTTCATTATTTTGGTTTCTGATTTCAACTTTCACCACAAAGGCTGAAAACAGTTCTCTTTTCTCGGTCACCTTACCGCTCACTGTCAGCACATCCCCTTCAAAAACCGGTTTGACAAATTTTGTTTCCACACTATGGATGAGACTGTTTTTTCCCGGCAGATAAACGCCTGCCAGAGTAGAAAGGAAAGAAGCGGTAAGCATACCATATACAACACAACTGTCATATCCTTTTTCTTTCGCAAACGAAACATCTGTATGCAAAGGATTTACATCGCCCGTAATCCCCAGAAAAGCTTCCATCATTTCATGTGTTACCTTAACTGTAAAGGATTCTTCCATTCCCTCTACTATTTCATCAAAACCATAATAATTCATTCTGCCACCTCAATTTCTCCATATTCCTCACGCACAATCTTGTCATTTATAGCCTGCAACGCCTCTTCCCTGCATGTCTGCCAGTATTTATACGCTGCATTCCATGTTTCGTACCGTTCATCGTCCCGCTTATCCTCAAACTCATAGTTCTGATCCAGATATGCTCCAAAAAATGCCGTGCACTTCTCTGCTCCTAATGTGTTAGTATGTGTCCCGTCATCGTAAAAGTCCGTAGCAAAATCGATACCGATTTCTTCATAATAGTCATTAAAATTCACAAAATCATAACCATATGACTCCACTATGGATTTTATATAATTGAACTTCATCTGCTCTTCGGATGCTAACTTCATCGGTGAAACTATAAATAACGCATTCAATTCATTTTCTTTCACATAATCCAACAACCTGTACAACTGTTCTTCTTGTTCTTCAGGTATTTCCATTACCTCCGTTATCTCAGACCGGTCTTTTCCTTCGGAAGGCACTACTGTGGTATTAACAGTATACCCTTTTAAAGGATGTAACCTCTCATATGAAAAAGCCGTATACTGGTCAGGCAATATGATGGTTTTCCAGTTGGAATGATATTTAAAAATATCAAAATAATAGGTATATCGTTCCGACACCTCCGGAACCATATCATTAATCATCGCAAAACGGTTCCATGAATATTTGAGATTATCTGTAGCACCTCGCGTAAATGCCATGTTTTCCATCATAGTACTTTCCGGATATATATATTGGCGCATTTCAAACACAAACAATTCCGGAGTTTGTGTTTTTAACGCTTCTTCTACCAGATACGTTGCTGCACGCGGACGTTGCTGGTTACTGGAAAGAGGATAACAGGCAATTCCGTATTCTCCCCATATTTGCGGAGCAATATAATAAGGGTAAACCGGACTGGAACCAATCAAAATCACATCAACAGTATCTTCCGGTTCTGCGTAAAAGCCCACAAAAATCTCTTTAATATTACCGTTTGTCCGCAGCATATAAGTCACTGATTGTAGCAAAAACAAAAAGATAATCACAAACAGAATTGCTTTTATGACCTGCTTTACCTTCATGACTGCCTCCTAAAATCCTTGATAAATAAACTCCGTAGCGCTATATCCGGGTCCATAATATCCAAATAAAATCACATAGAATAATAACGCGTACAAAGCAATCCATCTAACCACAATATTTTTATTTGCCAGTCTTTCGCGCACAGATTTTTTTTGTTGTAACACAGATACTACCAGCAATATTAATAACGAAACTATTGCAATGGTCAATTCGACCGCATCCAACCCCAAAGCCAGTACACTGCCATTCCACAACACTTCTGGATTCCATGTTGTAAATACACTCTTATACATTTCACATGCAGAAGTCAGACTATTGGAACGAAAGAATAAAAAGCCACTACAAACTAACAAAAAGGTTCTGGTCTGCTGGAAGAAACAAAACAATTTATTTTCTTTCTTCACCTTCAAGGACGTTCTTAACTTGTCCCATACGGGTTCCAGAAGTTCTCCCAGAACAATATAGCACCAATGCAAAAGTCCTGAGCCTACAATAAATTTCCAAGAGCCACCATGCCACATACCCACCGCAAACCACAACACAAACATTGCCGTATAGGTAGCAATCCGCTTTCCCGCCTTTTTACCAAACTTATTTTTAGCCATTTCCTGTAATGCTGCAATCATACGGGTACGAAGCAACGGGTAAAACAAATAATCCTTCAGCCATCCGCCCAATGTAATATGCCATCTTCTCCAAAACTCCTGCATGGAGCGGGAAAAAAACGGTGTATTAAAATTCTCAGTGACTTTTATACCAAAGGTCTCTGAAATACCAATAACTATATCTATGCCTCCGGAAAAATCTGCATAAAGCTGAAATGCAAAACAAATGGTTGCCAACACTATATACACACCGGGATAAACTGCATACTCTCCATAGACCGTATTTACAACCACTGCCATTCTCTCAGCTATAACAAGTTTTTTAAAAAAGCCCCATAGGATTCGCTGCAATCCAAAAGTAACCTGTTTGTAATCAAATGTATGTTTTTCATACAACTGGTTCTCTACATCGCGGTAACGTACTATCGGTCCCGATATAATTACCGGAAAATATAATCCAAATAATGCAAATTTTAAAAAATTCCTCTGAGGCTTACTAATCTCATAGTAAACATCATACACATATCCCAGCAGGGCAAGTGTATAAAAAGAGATGCCCAACGGAACCAGAAAAGAAAACTCTTTTAGATAATTACTTGTGAAGTGCAGTTTGCTTGCCAGTGCATTGTATGTATATACACCAAAATTACAGTATTTGAGCACTGCTAACACAAGAAGGCAAAAAACAACAATAAGTGAAAGGGCAGTTTTTCTCTTTTTCTGCTCTTTCACTCTGTCAATATACAAGGCTCCGCAATATACTATTATAATGGCGGCTATCGGGTATAATATCAGCCACAATTCCCCCGCCGTCAGAAAATATCCTATGCTTGCTATAAGTAAAAGACCCCACTGCATTTTTTTAGGTACTACATAATATAGCAGGAGCAACACTGCGTAACAGCATAGGAATGCAAACGAAGTAATACTCATCTAGAAATATGCCTTTCCGGCACCTGCAAACTTTGTGCAAGTGCAAATTTGTGTATGAAAAAGTATTTTTCACACTGCCCTTAACCAATGGCAGCTAAAATAATATCTACCATTTCTCCCACGTTTTTCATGGTCACAACCTGACCCATGGTAAATTTTACACCGAATTCTTTTTCTACCGCAGATACCAGATTGATGTGTTCCAAAGAATCCCAATCTTCAATATCTGCAGAGGTGGTTGCATCATTTACCGTAATATCTTCATCGTCAAAAACATCCTGAAATACTGCATTTAAACGTTCATAAAGTGCTTCTCTTGTCATTTTTATTTTCCTCCTGCCGCCATGCGGCTATCAATTTTATTTTTTAACCATCCAACTATGCATTCACCATAATAACCTGATTCTTATTTTCATAATTTTCCGGTATCGGATATCTCCATACCGTATTTCCCTGCTCGTCTGCCGACTCTAACGCAAAGCCCTGTAATTCATAGAATTTCTCCACCATTTTGTTTTTGGCGGTAGGATAATAATATCCCTTTATCTCTGTGATACCGGCCGCTTTACAAGCAGCTACCAAAGTATCCATCATAGCAAATTCCATGTCTCGTTTTAAAACTCTGCAACTCATTAACCATAAGTCCATGTGCAACGCATTTTCTTCCTTGTGCCCGATAACTACGGATACCACACCGTTATCACCAAACTTGTCCTCCAGCTTGCCGTAGAGGGTAATCACGGAATCATCTGCCGCCGCCTGTTCAATCTCTGCCTGCGTATAACGTTTAGTAGTCAGATTAAACTGATTGCTCTTGTTGGTAAGCTGGGCAATGCGTGCCATATACATAGGTTCAAAGGGCTTGATTGTCCCTTGCATTTCCAGTGATTTCAGATACTCTTTATAGTCCCCAAAGCTTTCCTGCTGCTTTTTACGTTCCAAGTTTGCTTTGTACATATCGCTTCGATTTTTGTCATCCTCTGACAGATTGGTTACTTCAAAATATCCCGAACGATCCAGCACGCGGATATATTGTTCAGGGCTACCGATTTCCGGCACTGCCACACCGTTTAACCCGGTACGGATAATTTCCCGCTCCGCAGGATTGTCATCTACAAATACCAACGCATCCTGCATAATATTTAACTCAGTGGCAATATCTGCCACATTCTTGCTCTTAGGCTCCCAGTTGGCTTTGATGATAACAAAATCCTCCGGCTTTAATGTGCCGTCCGGGTGCTGTAAGCCAGCCAGTGCATTTTCTTCTTCGTTTTTGGAACTGACATTTAACATAATTCCAATATCTTTTTGCTGTTTGATATAAGTCTGGAATTCCGAGAACACCTGTCCCATGGAGGTTTCCTGTCCAATTTCCAGATTTTCCACACCGTCATCCCCTACGATACCGCCCCAAAGGGTATTATCTAAATCCAGTACCAACGCCTTTTTATTCTTGCCATAAATGGACTTGATAATGTTTGCTACATTAAAACTTAAATCCGGAATAGCCGGCAGACATAAGGCATACTTATACATATGCCAGTAAAAAGGGTCTCCCCACCTATCCAAGCCGTAGCAGGCTGACAAATATTGAATATCATTGATATAAAAATTTGCATTCTCTCTGGCATAACCGTAAAACTTTTCATTTAAGCGGTTTAAGAAAGAAATCCGTCCGTGAATATCGGAGGCCTCTTTGTTGCCCAAAAGTCTGTAATAAGGGTATTCAAAATTGTTTTGGATAACGGGGCAGTGATAGGTTTCCCTTAACTTGTCCCACATAACCCTGAAATGCTCATAGCTTTTATCCAGTAAATCTTCCACATCTGCCGCAGAATCCGCCGCCACAGGATACTCTACAATGTTACGGTTACTGGTATGAATATAAATAATATCCGGTGCAAATGCCAAAAGTTCTTCATTATCAAACATGGCATCCTGCCAGTACTGTGCATATTCAGATTCATAAAAAGACGGCTCTATACCGTAATGCAGCAAAAAGAGCTCCAGCACCTTGATGATATCATGTGTAGTACTGCCTCCCAAAACCGCAATCTTCTTAGGCATACGGTTACTACCGTCTGCCAGAAGGGCTTTCTTTATGCTCTTTGCCTTTTTTAAGATATATTCACTGTCAAAAGGATATTCCAGTTCCCGCATTTTGTTTCATCCTCTATTTTATGCTACATAAAAATTTTAAACCTCTCTGTTTCTTATGCAACACAATCTTATATAACATCGTAGCAACCACAAAATATCAATTTCATCATATCACAAACAAGTATCTCTTTCAATCGAAACCAATTCGTAGTTTTAATGCTTACTCCTGCATCTACATCACCAATTTCTTAAAAATCGGTATGTGCTTAAGCAATAGAACAATACATAAACTTAATACCATCACTATCACTGCATATAACACATTAAACAGATAGTTCTGTGCAAAAGCCAACTCTTTAATTCCATATTTGTTGAAAACATGTATTAATATATAGTGTACAAAATATATCCCCAACGTATTTTGAGAAACAATTCGTATAAACCTATTTAATTTGCCTCCCACATAATTATATTGCACACATAATACATAAATAGCCAAGACATTAATAAGCGTAAATATAGTATCATACCCGTTCCACACAACATCCCAAAATTCACCTGTGCATTTTGTACTCAACACTCCCCATCCACCTAACAGTAAAGCCGACACTAACAAGCAAAATGTTATTGAACAGCCATTTAGCAGTTTACACTTATTTATACGCTCTTGTATTATCTTCTGATTTCCACCAAAAAAGCATCCTATTCCAAAATACGCAAACGCAAATCCATAAATCCCTCTAAATGGATTGAACATATTAAAAAAGTTGTACGATACATATTCTCCCCCACCGTTTCTATACCATTTTACCGCCGTGGCAATCATGCATAAAAGAACATTTCCAAATACAAATATCATACAAATTACTAAACAATAATTAAAAATATTCTTGTTATAATCAAATGTACTCTTAATTAGCGGAAACACTATATAGACACATACAAGTGCTCCCATAAACCACAAATAATTTATCCACCCTTGCTTCCACGTCAACAGTGATACTATAAATTCCTTTAAAGAAAACCATTCTCCTTTAATTGGCATCAAAAACAATAATGCTATCACGCCCCATATTCCCGTAAGCAACGTTAGCCTAATCATCTTTATTATGTGTTGTTTCAAGTCAAATTTCTTTTGAATCAAAAGAAATCCATTACAAAAAAAGAAAATCGGCACACAAGTTGATAAAATAGGTCGAACAAGGTAGTTTATATATGTATATATGGACGAATTGTCCAATATATTACACTTTACAGTCGTTGAATGATATATAACAACAAATAGCATTCCCAAAAATTTCATCAAATCAATATTATTATATCTTGCTACTTTATTCATACATCATCCCCCTCAAAAGCCCGGATGGACTGTTCCATTTTATCATTAATTCTTATTTATCAAGTGTCCATTTATAGTTTCTTTTATTACATACTGGGGCGAATGGTTCATGCAGACATAAATCCTGCCAAGATATTCCCCTATCATACCTAACATCAGCATCAGCATACCGCCAATAAATAAAATTGCCGACATCAGGGAACTAAATCCTAACGGTACTGCCGGATTTATAAACTTTTTAATAATGGTATAAATCGCATAGGCAAACCCTGCAAATGCACACATTGACCCCATAAAGGTTGCCATCCGAAGAGGCTTTACGGAAAAAGAAGTAAATCCATTCACCCATAAATTAATCAGCTTACGCAGGGTGTAGCCTGAAGTTCCTACTTCCCTTTCCCTATGTGTTACGGATACGTTCACAATATTTTTAGTGGTACGAAGCACCAATCCGATTACATAAGGATATGCATTGTCGTATCGGCAAATTTCATCTGCCACAAAACGCTTCATAGCAAAGTAACTGGATACATACAATTCCTTGGGTTTCCCTAACATCACTCTGGTCATCAGGTCATTGAGCCGGCTACCGAAATTCCTAAACAGGGAGTGCTTTTTATTCTCATATTTTGCATAAACCACATCAGCACCTTCTTCAATAGCAGCAAGCAACTTCCCAACTTCGTCAGCAGGAGTTTGTCCGTCATCATCCAGGCATACCACCACCTCGCCGGCTGCATGGGCAAAACCCGCCATCAGTGCCGCATGTTGTCCAAAATTTCTTGCCAAATTGATGCCCTTTATTTTGTTATTCTCCGCACACAGCTTTCTGATAACTGAAAATGTATCGTCCGGTGAACAGTCATTTACCAACACCATCTCATAGTCATATTCATCCATTGCAGCCATAGTCGTATCTACTTCTTCTATTACTTTCTCAAGTGTCAAAGCTGAACGATAACACGGAATCACAAAACTTACTAATCGACTCATCTTCACTTCTCTCCTGTCTTCCATCGGTGTTTCTGATTTTCACCGGTAAAAAATAGCCTTACTTTATTTTTACTGCACTTCGTTCACCGCATATATTGCAAAAATTTCTTTTTCGTTAATTGCAATACTATCCACCTTTTGTAACTGTACCATTACACCTTGGTCTGCATAGTACTGTGGTAACCAGTCTTTTACATAAGGCAAGGTATCCGGTTCTTCGATTCGCACAATTACAAACACATTGTCCTGTTCTAAAAGTGCCTGCTCCATGGTTTCTATTCCAAACTGTGCATATTTCTTTTCCATCAAAGGGCTCTTAGACGCCCACCCACCCATTATATCATAATTGGACAAGGAATTGTCTACATTCGCAAACAGTTTCTCGGAATATTTCACCGAAGAATATACATCAAAGAAATAAAAATTATCATCATGTTCTCTTGCATACGCCTGCAACGCCTGCAGTTCTTTATTGACCTCTTCCCTACGGGCATACTCTGTATTCGTAGCGGTAATACTGTTATCCAGTCTCCAAATACACACCAACAACATTACACCGGCAACCATCACCTTCAATAGAGAAAAAATCCCGGTCTTGGTTTTACACTCTTTCACAAGTAACGCCAGCAGAATGACTAACTCCATCCAGTACAACGAGTGTGTAATACGCTCCGGTGCACGGCCCCTGTACAAAATAAAAAGCCACAATCCGCTACGCACAATCCCCAGACAAGCCAGTTCCCAGATAAAACGGAAACGTTTATTCATAACTGCTGCCACCAATACCAAACCGTACATAGTTATCACAAACAGATTCCACGGATAGTCCGTGTCATAGAATGTACGATACTTGTACTCACTAAGGGCTATCTTTAAATTTTCCGTAAATGAAACTCTGTCCTTTTTCAAACCTGCCGCATAGTCTGCAATTCTGCCCATGCATTCTGCGTCAATTTCTTCCTGCAAGCCAAAATTATAATTTATCAGCAGTGCCTGCTCACTTTCCGTCATACCGATACTCTCATAAAAGGCTTCATTTCCTTCATAGGGCGGTATGGTCTGAAAGTCATACAGTTCCGTACGGTTATCAAAGAATGTGGTAAACTGCTTCCAATCTTCTCCGCTGTTTGCCACCATATGAATGCCCTGGCTTAAAACAATTCCTGCCATAATGCCGCCAAACACCGAAAAGTACTTTGCTGCATTCGCTTTGGTAAAGAAAGGTTTTTCACCTGCCCACTTGCAAAGTCCCGTCACACAGATAAGCGGCAATACCAACAACAACATTTCCGAACGTATACAATATGCCAATGTCACCAACAGAATGCTTGGAATATTCTTTTTAAAAAATTGCTTTGTTGGCACGTGACTGTCTGCAGTATAAAACAAAAATACTGCTGATGATGCAAGTAATGTACAGGTAATGGTATACTGTACAAAAACCAAATCTTTTAAAAGCAGGGTTACAACAATACCGCTCTCTAAAAATACCGCCACAAGTTTTGTCAGTCTGCTCTCAAAAAACGTAAGCAGTCTGTTGGTAATCAGATAAATACTGCCAAAATGGCATATACTAAAAAACACTCCATACCACGGAACAACTCTTGCAACACGATAAAACAAGCTGATAAGAAAACTTATCGGAAAAAGCATCTGTATATTATTGCCTTCCGGCGTACCGGTGTAAACCCCTGCCAGAATATCCTTCATCAACACATCATCATTCAAATCATAATAGTAATCAAAGAACATGCTGATAACAGTGCACAACAACACGCTGATGCCCAATGACCATATGCAGTTTTCCTTTTGTCTCAGTTTCTCTGCAAGTTTCATTATTTTCTGTACGCCTCTACAATCTTTTTCACTGCTGCAATTACGTCTTCCGCATCTTTATCCGTCATACCGTAATACAACGGCAGACTCATCATTTCATCATACAGCTTTTCAGCCTTGGGGCAAAGTCCCTTTTTATATCCCAGATGTTCATAATAGGGGTGATAATACACCGGAATATAATGCACATTGCAACAGATATTTTCCGCCGCCATAGCATCATAGAAGCCTTTTCTGTCCACATTTAAAAGCTCCGGTTTGATGCGCAGAATATATAAATGTCTGGTAGTATCAGACTCTGCAATTTCTTCCTGCACGGTAATCTCAGGTATCTCTGCAAATGCCTCATTATATTTTGCTACAATTTCTTTTCTGCGGTTACTGAACATTTCCAGTTTATCTAACTGGCTTATTACCAGCGCTGCCTGAATATCCGTCATGCGGTAATTCATACCCAGTGCAACCTGCTCGTAATACCAGCCGCCCTCACATTCTTTTTCCATAAGGGAAGTATCTCTGGTAATGCCATGGGCTCTGTAAAGCACCAGTTTTTTGTAGTATTCTTCATTATTGGTTAAGACCGCGCCGCCTTCCCCGCCGGTAACGGTTTTTACCGGATGGAAGCTAAAGGTAGTCATGTCCGCAATAGAACCGACACCTCTGTCATTATATTTTGTACCAATGGAATGGGCACCGTCTTCAATCAGCACTGCACCTTTTTCTTTACAAATCTGCTGAATACGTTCCAGTTCCACTGCCTGTCCGGTAAAATCCACTGCCACAACCGCTTTGGTCTTTTCTGTCATTTTTTCTGCAATAGAAGCAGGGTCAATATTATAAGTACGCTCGTTAATATCTGCAAAAACCGGCTTTGCACCGCAGTACAGTGCACAGTTTGCAGATGCCGCAAAGGTAATGGGAGTGGTAATCACTTCGTCCCCTTCTTTTACTCCTGCTGCCTGGCAGGCGATATGCAGTGCAGCTGTCCCGTTACTTACCGCAACGGCGTATTTTGCACCGGTAATTTCGCACAGTCGTTTTTCCAATTCTGTAATTTTAGGACCGCAGGTTAAGTAGTCGCTTTTTAACACATCTACTACTGCTGCGATATCCGCATCATCAATGTATTGATGACCGTAAAATAATTTTGTGTCCCTGACGGGGGTACCGCCGTTAATTGCCAGTTTTTGCATACTATCCTCTCCTTGCAAACTGTTTTTAGTATATCACAGTCTCTATCATCTATCTAATATCTAATTGCCTTCTGCCATCTTTTGTATAGTTTCCGCAATCCTCTCAGCACCCTTACCGTCCACCAGACTTCTTGCCTTTGTACTGTAAGTTTGTCGCAACTCCTTCGAAGAAATCAGTTCACATAGTTTCGTTACCAAGCCTGCGAACATCTCCTCGCCGTCCCTTACATAATCCCCACCGAAATGTACCACGCCTTTATCCACAAAGGTCTGTACCATTTTCTCCTGGTTATCCACAAAGGAGAAGCATAATGTAGGGACCCCCACTGCACACAATTCGTACATGGTAGATCCTGCCGCAGAAATTGCTACATCACAGCTTTGTATCAATTCTGACATATTTGTCACATTTATGTGGATGTGCACGTTTTCGTGCTCTGCTGCCAACTTTTGTAATTCCGGTAAGTGACTGTTAAAAGCACCACTCACCACATGATACTGTAATGCCTTCGTCTTTTCTTCTGCCAGAACCGCACCAAGTATCTGCCCTGCCAGATTATATTTATCGCTACCCCCGGTGGTAATCAGGACATTTTGTACCTGTTCCCTTACATGATGGGGCACTTGCTCCGCTTCTTTCCGTAAAGCAATATTTTGGAACTCTTCCCGCAAGGGTACATAAGAACATCCCAAAAGAAACGCTTGATTCCGGGAATGTGCCTGTTCCTGATAAGGCAACAAATCCCCGTAAATATTATAATTTATCACCATATCTACCGGATAAGGAACCCGGAACAAATCATCCATGTAAGCCGTTTTCGTCCAGGCACTTAACTGTTCTAGATACCTGTTTGTAGCAAAATAACTGTCCACCAGAATCACATCCGGCTTTTCCTGCATAAACAGTTCCCGTAGCTTTGGCAGTTCTGCTTCCATATCCCGATAATCGGAATGTAGCACGTGATATACCTGTTCTCGTTGCGCTAACAATTGTGTTGCTTCCTCATCTGCAACTACAAAAAGCACCTGCTCGCCACGTTTTTCCAACGCTGCCGCAACTGACAGGCAACGCATCATATGTCCGCTTCCGATTTCTTTATTGGCATCTGCCCGAATCCAAATCATAGTCTCTCCGCCTACATTGTCAACTTTTTATATAACATCATCGGTATTTCTTGTTCCAAGGCACTTTCCTCATATCCCAAACCCGTAAAAATCCTGCGGGAGGCTGCATTTTCCGGCTTCACCTTAGCTACCAACGTCTTTATCCCGGCGAAACGATCCTTTACCAGTTTTTCTCCTGCACGGATTATTTCTGCACCATACCCCCTGCGTCTATAAGCACGGGCCACACTGTAACTGATTTCTGCCTCTTCTTCTCCCACAAAATCTATACGGAACAGCCCCACCGGTACTTCTCCGTAATAGGCTACAAACAATTTACGTTTATTCCCTGCCAGACTGTCCTTGTACCATTTTTCATGGGTTTCCCAAGGAATAGGTTCTGTAGTAAAGGACTGCTTTCTGGTTTCTTCATCATTGGCCCATTCAAAAGTAAGCTTAGTCTGCTCAGGGGTTGCTTCTTTCAACTCCAGGTAATCTGCCACCATATTTGCCTTAAGTGGAGTTCCGAATTTAACATCCGCAGTACATACCTTTCCCAGTACATGGTCATAATCTCTGGGGTGCAGCCCGTAACTCGGTCTGATAACCCGGATATTTTCTTCCGTAAACGTTTCACCTGCCGAAATGTCTTTTACCACAAACACAGACTGGCGGAACTGCAAACTTTTCTTTTCCTGCTTGGTTGCACCATAACGTACTAAACCTTTGGCTTTTTCCACCTGACGGATATCACGTACCATTGCCGCAAACTCTTCCGGTTCCATGGAAAAAGAGGAATCGGGATTTTCAATCTCACGGCTCATACAAATATGTTTTTCAATGATACTGCCGCCCATGGCTACCGCTGCTGCTGCCGCAAGCCCGCCCATAGAATGGTCGGAAAGTCCGGTAGGCGCATCAAATGCTTCACGCATATCTACCATGGTAGCAAGATTCATCTCGTCGGAAATAGCCGGATAGGCACTGGCACAACGCAACAGTGCAAACTGCTCGTTACCGGTTGCACGGATGGTTTCCACCGCTTCCGCAATTTCCTCATAAGAAGCCATACCCGTAGACAGAATCATGGGCTTTCCCTTCTCTGCCACATAGCGGATTAAAGGAATATCCGTCAACTCAAAAGAAGCAATCTTATAAAACTCTATCCCGATTTCTTCCAGAAAATCCACTGCGGTTCTATCAAAGGGCGTGGAAAAGAAATCAATGCCTACTTTGTCAGCTTCTTCCTTCAATTCTTTCTGCCACTCCCAGGGGGTATATGCCTTTCCGTAAAGCTGATACAGGTTTTCCCCTTCCCATGTACCGTTATCAATAAAGAAATACTCGTTGTCACAATCGATGGTAATGGTATCTGCGGTATAGGTCTGAATCTTCACACAGTCCGCACCGCAATCTTTGGCCATGCGGATAATTTCTTTGGCGCGCTCGATACTGCCCGCATGATTGGCAGACATTTCTGCAATAATATATGCCGGTTGCCCTTCTCCAATCAGGCGGTCTTTTATTTTAATGGTTTTCATACTACCTCTCAATCTGTTGCCTCAGGCAACATTCTCATTCCGGAACTTCGCCTTAGCTTCTGCCTTTTTCCTGCATCACTTTATACTTCACTTCCGCAATCTGCCAGTCTTCTTCGGTATCAATATCCTGCACTTCCAATTCCGGCATCTCTATGGGAACGGTCTTTTCCATGACCATTTTTTTCTGCTCTGCAAAACGGTTTACCTTGATACAATAAAACTGGCCTGCATCATGATAAAAAGGCTCTAAATCCTGAGACCTTGTCAGGGCGTGCTCCGGCCACTTAAACTTCATAAAGCCGTCTTCCATAATCACGCTTCGCTGAGGTGGAAAACTAAACTTCACCACAGGCAACACGCTGTCCGCCTCTTTTTCCTCAAGCAGGTTCATTGCATTTTTCAGTTTCGTAGCGGACACAAAAGGTGCGGTAGGATAAATGCAACAAACCGCATCAAACTCTTTGCCACACTGCTTATAACTTTCCAAAACCTCTGCAATGACATCTGCAGTGGTGGCAAAATCATTTGCAGTATCACTGCTTCGCATAAAGGGCACCTGTGCACCTGCCCCTTTCGCAATCTCTGCAATTTCTGCATCATCGGTAGACACCATCACTTCTTCAAACACACCGGATTCCAGTGCCGCTTTGATAGAATAGGTAATGATAGGTTGTCCGCAAAATTCTTTTATATTTTTCCGGGGAATTCTTTTACTGCCGCCCCGTGCGGTAATCACTGCCAGTGCTTTCATCTGTTCTCTCCCTTTTAGAAAATGTTTCTAATGTATAATGACTTCACCAAATTTTCTCCCTCTGCAAAATGTATTCCTAACATACAAACATTTCTGCATATTGGAATTCGTATATAACAATATTCTCTATGCAATATACAAACAATCCGGAACCGTATGCTCCACCAAAACCGCCTACACGTTGCCCTTAATTATATAGAAATGGTTAAATTCTAAAATCTATCCACTAAAAATCCGTTCCAAATAGTGTTGATATAGTATAGATTTCAAAATGTGTGTCGTTCTATCCTATAAAAAATGCACATTATCTGCAAATGTAATTAAAAAATACAATTCTATTTGCTTATTAAGTGTATATATTTTACTAAAATTAGAAATCTAGCCATCAAAATGCATTTTTATCCCCAATAATTCTTATATAGAAATCTTAGAAAATGGAAATCTATCTTATATTTTAAAACCACTTTATACTAACGTTCCAACTCTATTTAATTTTAGTCCATATAATCAAACTATGTTCAATTGTCATCGCTTGCAAAAGCCCCCACTCAATTCCAGTTTGTCGAAACGATATATTCTAATTTGTTGGTGAGAGAAATTAGAATTTACTCACCAATTCCTTATTTCTTCAGTTTCTTTCGCAAACCTCTATAATACTGCAATGCATAATAATACGCAAAAAATCCCAACCGGCTCTTCATCAACAATCGAATCAGTTTCTGTTCTTCCGGATTGATTTTTTCCTGATAATACTGATTTTCCATAAAAGCAGGAAACTGCTTTTTCATACCCCGCACCAACTCTTTTGCCAGTTGAAACTTCTTTTCACCCTTGCCTGCCAGATGCCCAAACAGGGTATTCACCAGATAAAGCTCTGCATATTTGAATTCCAATTCTTTTTTGTAAGTTTCAAACAAACCGTATGCTTTACTCTTCTCTATCAGCAAATCCATTGCGGTCATGCGGTCATGACTTCTTTGCAGGGATATGCGATGCACCGTGGACGCCTCGTGCTGATAATAATAATAAAGCGGCTCGTTCACTCTTTCAAAGTGCGTACAGTGCAATAGCCACAAAGGGGACATACAGTTGTCTTCGTAAAAAATATCCTCAGGAAACCATAGTTCATTGTCAGTAATAATTTCCCTGCGGTAGATTTTCACCACCATACTGCCCGGCTTCAGCACCAGAAGTTTCTTCTTTTCTTCGGTGAGTATACCGGTCTGTTCTGCGGTATTCATGGTAAATACTTTGCCACATTCCATGGTATGGGTGTATACCATATTGTAATCACAACCCACCACATCGGCGCCGGTTTCTTCCGCTTTTGCAAGCAGTTTTTCAAACATATCAGGTGCTGCCCAGTCATCACTGTCCATCATACCGATAAACTCGCCCTGTGCCGCCCTGATACCTAGATTTCTGGCACCGCCCTGATGGTGATTGACCGGGGATGCAATTACTTTCAAGCGGTTATTCTGTTTCGCCAGTTCATGTAACACTTCCAGGGAGTTATCCGTAGAAGCATCATCCACCGCAATGATTTCCAAATCCCGAAATGTCTGGGCGAACAGGGATTTGATACAATATTCTAATTTTCCCTCTGCCGCCATATTATAGACCGGCACAATGATGCTTAGTTTCATCGTTATTCCTCGTTACCTGTTTTGCTGCCTGTATGTGACACATACAGGCACCTGTCGTTCGTTTATGCCTTGTCCACCCGGCACAGGCAATCACTATCTTTCTCTGGTTGCCTTTCCGTTTTCCACGCGGTAAATCACTTCACAGTTTTCAATCGTGTTAAGTCTATGCGCAATAATCACCAGTGTCTTCTTGCCGTGCAGGCGATTGATAGATTCCATAATCGCTGCTTCGGTATCGTTATCCAATGCCGAAGTAGCCTCGTCCAAAATCAGAATCTCCGGATCATCATACAAGGCTCTGGCAATGCCGATACGTTGTCTCTGTCCGCCGGAAAGTCTGACACCACGCTCTCCGATACCGGTTTCCAATCCTTCGGGAAGTCCCTTTACAAACTCGTCTAACTGGGCTTCCTTTAACACTGCCCAGAGGCGTTCTTCGTCTATTTCATCTTCCGGAATGCCGAATGCTACATTTTTACGGATGCTGTCATCCAACATAAAAATCTGTTGGGGAATATAGCCTACATTGTTTAACCACTGTCCGTAGTGTTCTTTGCTCAACACATCTACACCGTCTGCCAGAATCTGTCCGTCTTTTAATTGCAAAAGTCCCAGCAAAATATCTACCACTGTGGACTTACCGGAACCGGAGCTTCCTACGATACCTACTGCCGCACCAATAGGAATTTCCAAATCCGCTTTATCAAAAATCAATACATCTGTATTGGGATAGGCATAGGTAATACCCTTTAACTCCACCTTTTCTTTGATGTCCAACTTCTTAGGAGCCCTCTTTAAAGACTCCAGCACCTTGTCGGCATCTGCAATTTCTTCTCTCAGATTGTCACTGATACCCATTAAAAAGGGCTTATAATAAGCGATTTCCGTCAGATAATTGCTGATACGGTTGGCACTGGGTAACAGTCTTACCACTGCCATGGACAGGGCACCCAAAAGAGGCACCATATTCTGCATATCGTTACCGCCTGCAATCATCACAATCATATAAATCAATACACTTGCGATGCAGACACTTTCTATAAACAATCTGGGTACATTTTTATAAATACTGTATCTGCGCAGGGCATTGATGTAGCGACCGTTGCAATCCATATATTCTCCGGCAAAAAATTCTTCTCTGTTGGCAATTTTGATTTCCTTGATACCGGTAACCACCTGCTGAATCCACTTTAACAAGCCTGCATAATTTTCTCTGTTATCCTTACCGGACTTATTCATAATGGGCTTTAACAGGGTCTTAATTAAAATTAAGGACACCAACATCACTGCCATCATAAACAACGTCAGTGTGGGTTGTAAAATCAAGGTAGCCGTTACCAGGAAAATAAAGACAATAATTTCTGACATCATCTGTAACAGACACAAGGTTAATGCATACATGTTAATCACATCAGAAGTAATGTTTCTCTGCACCTTGGGCGTATCCGCATTCAGATAAAATTCATAAGGACGCTTTAAGTAGCTAATCATCATCTGGTTTGCGGTACGGAACTGGTTTCCGAACACAAAACGGTACTGTATCACACTCTGTACCTGTAAAAACACATTTTTCAGCACAAACAAAACAATCAGTACCACCAACAATGTGATAATAAACTGTTGAGGACTTTCCATACCAAGGGCATCATACACCTTCTGCACAATTTCAAATTTCATCAGACTGTCAATATCCATAATTGCCGTCAACACCGGAATCAGAAAACCGATACTGCAGGTTTCTAAAACTGCTCCGATTAGCATCAGGAATACCAACCCAATCATTTTAATTTTCTGTTTTTTATCCAATAAAATCCACAGTTTTTTAATAATATCCATGTAATCCTCTTTTCCGAAATATTTTTCGGTTTTTTACTTTTACCGTACATCTCTTTGCACGGTATTGCGGCTCATTCTTATATTTTTTCATTGTAACGGTACTTGCCTGCTTCCTGATACCGCTCCATAAAATCTGCTCCCAGATACAGTTTTTCTTCTACGAAATCCATATTTTCCATTGCCTGGGTAAAAATCGCCACTGCTCTGTGGAAATGTACCCCGGGAATATATTTCATAACCTCTAACGGATATCTGCCTTTCAATACAATGTGCTCAGGAAATGCCTTTTCATAATCCAGCAAATCCTTGGGATGAGGCTTTATAAATACTTTGTACCCCTGACAGTATTCCGCAATCAAATCTGCAAACATCTGCTTTCTGACACTCTCGTCACAAAGTTCTTCCGTCAGCACAATGGCGTTCTTTTCTCCTTTGTCTGCCAGTTCTTTTATCAGCTGTTCCGCATTCTCCATAAAGGCCCTGACAATCAGTTCCTTTTCTTCTGCGGTCAGTCTTTCTTCCAGACCGGCTCTAGGGACTTCTACATATTTGTGGTAATCATATTTCAAACAACTGCGGTCATTGACCTCCATATCGATACAATACTTGGAATAACCGTTCTGAATAAATATCAGGTTTAAAGATGCCAAAAAGGCTTTCAGTTTAAAGCAACCTCTGTTATCATATCTTGCCGCGTCAAAAATCTTTAAGCAGTTATAGCCGTCCTCCATGGCATGATACTTAATATGCTTGTAATTCAAATAGTAACCGATGGGGTCTGAATCACAGAACACATAAATATCTTTATACTGCTTAAAATCCACCGGCACATAAGGTTCTTCCAGTTTCGCATAAAGCTTGGTGTACTTCATGCGGGCAAGCATATTTTTGATAATATTGCCCTTATCTTTTCGAAGCTCTTCCAGTTCAGGGAAAAAGGTATGCCTCTTTTCGTCAAACTCGATAACTTCTTCAAATACATTTATTTTTTCCAGACGTCTTTTCAGATTTTCAAAATCTGTGGACATCTTACTGAGCACCATAGTTGCCTTACCCTGTTTTTCTTTGGGGAGGGCAAATTCTTTTAACAACGTCACATATACATGATAATAGGTATGACACACGTAGATACGTTCTTTCATGTTATTTCCTCTTACCGGTCAGATATTTGTACATTCTTCTCGGACTTACGATAAATGCAGGGCTTAAGATACCTTCCTTTTGCGGAACAACCTCCCCCTTCATCAGTTTTTCCAAGAAAGGAACCAACCTTTTTGCACCTATCTCTGCATTCCATTCTTCCGTAATGGTCCGATACGCCTTTTTACCTAACGCATCTATCATATTCGGATTCTGTATCAACTTTGTAACATTTTCATAAAATTTGGCAAATTTTTTATTAGGATAAATCAGTCCGTTTTCCTCCGGTTTTATCAAAAAAGGAACCGCACCCAGTGCCACATTTGCTACCACCGCACAACCACTGTTCATGGCTTCGTTTAAAACCGCACCCCAGCCTTCCTTGTAATCACTGGTAAACAGGAAAATGTCGGCTTCTTCCATATATTTCCGCACCTTTTCAGGCTTTTGAAATCCTGCAAAAGTTACCACATCTTCCAATTCTTCTGCCCGTACCATGTGGCGCAGCTCTTCTTCCATGGCTCCACCGCCTACCATGGTAAGCGTAAAATCATACCCTTCCTGTTTCAGTTTTGTGGCAGCCCGCACTGCATATTCGGGATGCTTCCAATCAATAAACCGTCCTGCCCACAACAGCGAAACTTTTCCTGTTTCCTTCCTCCTGTTTGCTTTTTCCTTAAGCAGTGTCTCGATATCATACGTTTTCTTTTCAGGGAAATATCCCCACTGAAACATTTTACCAGGATAGGCTCTTACAATATGAAAATCACTTGCCACATAACCGCCATAACAAAGCAGATAGACCTCATTCTTACGATGTCTGGTATGGTCATGATATTTTTTCCTAAGTCCTCTGGGAGAAATGGCTTTCCACTGTCCTTCCTTATAAATACGTTCACTTAAACGCACTACCAGCTTTCTTTCTTCCAGACGTTTTTCGATATAAGACTCATCCTCCACACCACCAAATAGTACTACATCACTTTCTGCAATCAGCTTTTTACATTCTTCTGTCTGCTCATAGTAAAGACGTAGCCATGGCAACTTTTCCAATTCAGCACCCCAGCCCATGCGGAGCCGCTCTTCTTCCATAGGCTCTGTCTGCACAAAACGATATTCTTCCCCAAGTTGTCGGTACATAGCCTCACAAAGCGGAATCTGATGGTGATTGATGTAATTAGACACAAAAGTTACTTTCATTAACTGTTCATCCCTCTATAAATTTCTAATAATCTCTCATAATTTCTCTCAGGGTCATGCGTAACCAATGCCCGTTCCCGTGCCCGGAGTCCATACTGTATTGCCATCTCTTCGTTTGCAAACATAGTACAGACAGCCTCTATCAACGCCGACTTATCATTACAGGGATACATAAGCCCCTCTTTTTTATCTGTCAAAATGGAAGGAATACCACCTACCTCAGAACTGATAACCGGCATACCTAAAAGCATCGCCTCTCCCACCGAATTAGAGGAATTTTCCAATACAGAAGGAGATAAAAACACATGACTCTTCAAATATCTCTCGCACATGGCTTTACTGTCCAGTCGGCCCAGAAAAACCACATGTTCCTGCAATTTATGCTCTCGAATTAAGTCCAGACAATACTTACCGTAAGAACTAATCTTAATTTTTTGTTTTAAGGTTTCATAAGCAGTAATTACATCCCCTGCTACATATACTTTTGTTTCAGGAAATCTCTTTAAAATATCCGGCATTGCCCCTAGCACATAGTGCAACCCCTTTATAGGATAATTCCCCTGGCTCAGGAAAACACTGTAAGGTTCACACTCCTCCATCTGCCACCTTACATTATAAAAATTGGCCCGCAAGGTTTCATTCATAAAATGATACTTCAGATTAGGGTTCATCTCCAAAACCCCTTCTCTGTCCCAGTCCGTTCTGCCGGTCACATGGCTTGCATTTTTTAATGCCTCCACTTCCATCGCACCGCGCTTTCTGAATTTTTCCTGTTGCTGTCTGATATTATCCTGTTTCAAAAAATCTCTGAACAAAAAACGATTCTGCACTTTCTCCGGCAAGTCTGCCATATACCCTTCCGCATACAAAGCACATAATCCCTGAATTCCTATTAAGAGCCTGTTTTTGTCCTTGATGCATCTGGTCATAGCAAGAGTATGCGGATATTCCGTGCCAAATACATGTACCACATCCGGCTTAAAATCTTCCAAAATATCCGTCAGATACATCTCCATATTGTCGTCATACTTGTCCGGTGCTGCCGTATCTTCAGGAAATCCAAAGTAATCCATGCCATTCACAGTACCTTTTATCGGCTCTTCCTCTTTTCCTACCGGAAAACATACACCCAACGTAATATCATTTTCACCGCCACGCTGTAATAACTGCGTGGATAATCCGGTAAGCCAGCCTTCTTTATTGCTGGCTTTCTTTCCTAACGCTTCCGCTATCGCAGGAAGCATAATATTGCAAAGCCATAATATTTTCATTTACATACCTCCTACTCAAACAACCACGTCTTGTATGGCAACAGCCCTACCTCTACATTGTAGGCCTTATATAAAAACATTACAAAATACGCTAAGAATGCTGCCCCAATTACGACGCCGAAAAAAATCTTCTGTTTCTTGTCCGGTATCTTAAAAAGCACTGCCGGAACCAAAAAGATATTAGATACATTTAAGTAATATGCCACTCTGGATATTTCCGGTATAAAAGAGCAACAGGTATATAACACCAGACTTCCCAGATTCAAATAAAACCAAAACTGTATCTTTCTATCCTTCTCAACCACAGATTTATAATACAACAGGCAGAACACCAAAATAGCAAAACTCTTTAAAATATTGATAAGGGAAGTTTCACCGTTATCAAATACCGAATTTTCATAAAAGGGATAAAAGGTAAAAATAATCCTGCGGTAAAAATCTTCAAAAAGCAGAAATGATACGCAAAGTGCCACAAGTAAAAGCATATGCCACTTTTTCCAGTTACGGGATGCAATGAAATAAACCGGAATCACTAACAATACGGACTTATGGAAACAGGCAGCAAATACAATCCATGCAATAAACGGCAACCATTTTCCCTGCAAAACATATTTCATGGCATACACAGCAATTGCCAGAACAAAATAATAGCGTACGGAAGTCATTGCGGAAAAATAATAGCCGTTGGCCATAAACAAAAACACGGAAAACACAAACCAGTCACTTTGGTCATGCATCCCCCTTAACATAAAAGAGACCGTAGGTGCCGCAAAAAGAGCAAAAATAATGCGTGCAGAAACCACCCCTGTGCCAAAGAAAAATTGTACAATGCGTACTACTATATTAAATCCAAATTCCGTAGATACATGATTTCCTAAATGTAAATCATTAAAAATGTCCAGATATTCTCCATAATCATTGCCTACATCCACACGGAATGCCAAAACGCAAAAAAGCAAAAAAAACATGGTCCCCAGCATCACCCGGTTCAACATGCACTGTCTGGAAATCCTATTCGATTGTATATTGGTAGCCTTATTGTCTACAAAGTAGGCAAGGGCTACTGTCATAACAGTCAATCCCAAATACAAAATCATGCTTTATCCCCTGCCTGCTTTTTAGCGGAACTCTTTTTATATTTAGCAAATATGCCCGGTCTGTAATACCGTGCCAATAAAGTTTCATCTGCGTTACAAAGTACTGCGGCAACAACCGTAATTTCCTGTTTTTCCAGAAAACCGATTATCCTCTCTATTTGTTTTCCATCCCGTCGACCTGCTGCCACCGCCAGTATGATACCGTCTGCGCCGGCAAGATTTGAAAGCCACTCTTTCGTCATGGAAACACTACCGGCAGAATATACGCCGGTTGCTTTATCCTGTAATCTTTCCGTCACTTCTTCGGTAGAAACTGCCTCACAAACACCTGCTACCGCAAGTTTTTGAAACCCTTTACACAGCTTCTCTGCATTTGCAGGCAATTCCTCAGACTCCATTGTACCAAGCATGGGAAGTCCGTACCGCTTTTCAAAAGATACCGGCAGATACACAGAATCATCCATCAAAAAAGAAACCATACACGCAACCAAAGCACCGCCAAAGCCCAGAAGTGCACCAATAAGCGCCGCTACCAGCACTTCTTTGGTTACATCCCTTTTTTCAGCATCTGTAGGACAGGTCATAATAAAACTCTCTGCCACTTCCTGTCGGGGTAAGCAAAAATCCACGATTGCATTCTGCAAGGCGGCATTTATCGCTACCGCCAGCCCCTCTTCTTTTGCATACACCGTAGTTGTTACCACAAAACTGTCTGAAACCACCGATGCATCTATACTTTCACGAATCAATTTTTCGGAAACGGCATATCCCTGTGCAGAAACTTCGCTTATAATGGATTCCACAAAGGCATCGGATTTTGCTAAAGAGTCCCATGCTTCGTCGGTAATATATATTCTGGAAATACCGTATCCTTCTTCCGGTATATAATCAATAAAGGTTTCTCCCACTACCTGATATGCCGTATCAGGAGAAAATATTGTCTCTTTCAGAAAATAAATTCCACCCAAAACCAAGGCTCCCAAAGCTGTGGCAACCAAAATAATACCTGTTTTCCTTATCATTTTGAGGCACAACAATTTTAAATCCACCGGTTCCTCAGCGAAATTACACTTCCACATAGGTACTATCCTTCCTTTTTCCCGAGACTTTTCAGATTTCATCTGCACATTTACTCTGTATCAGACTTCGCATTTTCTTCCGCCAACTGCTTTTCCGCTTTCAACGCGGTAATCTGATTGGTTTCCACACCCTCTGTACTATCAGGCCACAAAAGCACCTTTACCGTCAAAAGCATCAGTTTCAAATCCAGCCATACAGAATAATTCTCTATATACGCCAAATCCAGTTTCAGCTTATCATAAGGCGTAGTGTTATATTTACCATACACCTGTGCATAACCTGCCAGACCTGCCTTTACCTTCATACGATATGCAAACTCCGGCATAATCTCCATATACTGGGCGATAATTTCAGGGCGTTCCGGTCTGGGTCCGATAAAGGACATATCCCCTCTGATAATGTTAATCAGCTGGGGAAGCTCGTCCAAACGTACCTTACGGATAAATTTACCAATAGGCGTAATGCGTGAATCATTTTTAGAGGCCAGTCTCGCCACACCGTCTTTTTCTGCATCCACACGCATACTACGGAACTTTAAAATATTAAATTCTTTACCATCCGTAGTACAACGCACTTGTTTGTAAAGCACGGGACCCCTGTCGTAAAGTTTAACCGCTATTGCGGTCAAAAGCATAAAAGGTGATGCGATAATAAACAGTATCAATGCACAGAACAAATCAATAAAACGCTTTGCGAAACGCTGCTCTATGGTTAAAACATATTCTCTTGTCAAAAGTAACGGCGTGTCAAACAGATGTAATTCTTCCGCTCCCTTTACAATCACATCGGGAATCTTGGGCATGATGTACGTACGGATAGATTTTCCGTAACAATACTTCAAAAGTCTGTTTCTGTCCGCTTCGGAAATATCCCAGAGCACCACCGCATCATAGCGTTCCATTACTTCTTCTTCAATCTTTTCAACGCCTGTATTGATATGCATACATTTGCTGACTTCAAATTTGTCCTTGCGCTTTGCAAACTTTGCAAGAATATCATCAATAGGACGGTCACCATGCACTAACAACAGTTGCCTGGGCGGAAATACATTTTTATAAATCAGGCTGGAAATATTAATCCAGATAACAATCCAAACAAACTGAATCAGCATCATTCCCAGATATACCCGTACATCATATAATTTCAACATCATTAGGGAGATCTGCCCATAGGTAATTACATTGACCAACAATGTCGCTAAAAGCTGGGAAAAAATAACCTCCAGATTTTTCAGATACCCGATACGCATACCGCCATACATATTGGAAAAGAAGAACAAAAGCACACCATAAATGGCAATAATCAGCCAGTGTCCTTTTTCCCACAGGGGCAGGTATGGTTTAATCTTTATGAAATACATGTTGTACCAGTAATACGCATAAATGCCTATCTGTCCTGCCAGACATATGCCGGACAAAAGCAACAAAACCAGTCTTTTAAAGGATTCTATCTTTTTCAATTTTGCCTCCATGGGGCAAGTGCATATTCACATGCCCATTTACCCTCAAATCAAGGTTGAAAGTTTTCTTTCAGCCCTCATCTCTTGTATCTTTTTATAAATATTTATCATTTAAGTATATCATGTCCCCACCCGTGGTGCAACTACAAGCGGCGACGTACTGCCCGGATTGCCCAGAAGAAAAAATTGTAAGCACTATATGGTATGGACAACTTTTCGGATTTTCTGTACAAGTTCCAGATACGCCGCAATGCTTCCAATTTGTTGGAAGACAAAGAGCCGCCCACCCGGCGGTAACGTACCAGATTTTCATTCAATCCGCAGGCAATAATGCCGGTACGCAGTACTTTAAACCAAAGTGCCGTATCCTCACTTTTTATAATAGGCATTTCCAGGTTTTCTTTTGGTATCTTCCGGGTGTCAAAAATAACCGTAGAAGTAAATATAGTGGTGTTTTGCAATGCCTGTTTGTAGTTAATCGTTTCCGGCACTTTTACCACTTTACCTGTGCCCTTGCCGTTTTCATCAGCAAATTCATAGCCCGTAAAGCAAAATGCTGCGGATTTCTCTCCCATAAAGGCAAGCTGCTTTTCCAACTTGTCATTACTCCACAAGTCATCTGCATCTATATAGGCAATATACTGCCCCGTTGCATGTGAAAGGCCGTAATTCCTGGCTCTTGCGGCACCGCCGTTTTCCTTGGGCAATATCTGAATCCGCTCATCCGGTTCTTTTTTCAGCATATCTGCCATCACCTGTGCCGTATTGTCCGTGGAGCCGTCCTCTACAAGCAAAAGCTCCCAATTTTTATAGGTTTGTGCTTTTACACTTGCAACCGTTTCCTCTATATACTTTTCCGCATTGTATACCGGTACAATAATACTAACCTTATTTTCCGTCATGCCCCTTATCCTTCCATGATAAAAATTACCGATTGTAAATCACATAATTATCCGTCCGTGCAAAAATCCGGTAACCGCCATAGCTTTCAAGTGCATATGCCAGCAAATCGTTATTGGCTCTCTCCACAGTAAATATCAGATAATCATATCCTGCCGAGGCACATTGCTGTGCATACGCCTCTTCCTGCAAATAAGCATCTTCCACAAACTCCGGAGCCGGCAGTGCTCCCTGTATCCAATCATGCAGACCCACTATATCGGATGTATATTTGTCATACAGATACGCCGTGAGTCCCTGCTCATCCATGTCCCTACCGTAAGGCATTATAATGTTTCCGCTATACAAACGTGCCCATTCAACAACCTCGTCGGGGGCTGCCAACAATACCGTTTCACCCTGTGGAATTTCCAGTAAATCCAGTACTTCACCTATTTCTACGGGTATCCTGTCCGCCCTCTCTGCTTTTTCAGTAATATTCTCCGTAAAAGAAACCGTACCGCTCAAAAACAATAAAGCTGCCAATGCCAACACCGCCAACGCCTCATATGCCTTGCCTTTTTTGCCGGAAATCGTTGCCTTCCATTCTCTGTCCTCTTTTGTCAAAGCCGCTGTCATTTTTGCAAAAGCCATTACCGCCCCATATGCCAGAAAAGCAGTCATAGGCAGCAATTCCCACACTGTTTCGTGAGCAAAAAAAGTCGTCTGATATATCAGTAAAACTTTTGCCGTAAACGGACACAATATCAGCAACGCAACAACACCCGAAAAAATAACAAATTCTTTTTTTACCTCTTTTCCTGTCAGCCATAAAAATAACAATACCACCAGAAACAATGCCAGATATTGTCCGTTTTCAGCAAAACTGCCTGTTCCTGCTCCCCAGGATTCCAAAAGTTTCATCATACCTTTTTCCTCCTGTCAATCATTGTTTTTATAAGGCTGATTCCACAGACCACACCGATTGTCAACGCCGTCCATCCCAGTCCGTAAAAGGTCCAGACAACACAGGCTTCCGCCAGTACACATAGCACTGCTTTCTTCCAGTCCTTTTGCAAACAACATAAGAGTGCATAGGGCAACAATACACAGGTTCTTAAAGTTTCGCCATGACCGCCTCTGAAAAACAATAAAAAGCTGTCCATCACCGAACTATAACAGCCAAATTGATAAATTACTGCCACGAAAAACATAAACAACACCTGCTTGCGGCCTTCATTGGGAAACAAATACACTGCCCATCTGCTGTAAACCAGATAACTAAGCAGCAGTATTATCATGGGTATAATACTGTAACATACCGTTATCACTGACAATCCGGTCCACTTGCAGAATACAGCACACAAAGTAGGCAGTACCAATATTTTTAATCTCATAGGCATACCTGCCGTAAATGCCTGTCCCGTCAGCGGATTGATATTATAAATGCTATCCGAGCACAACATTGTCTGTACCGTTTCTGCCGTAATATCATTGCTGATATACGGTATGTGCATCCAATAATTCCAAATAATCTGAAACACAATTAATCCGCCGGTCAGCAAAATCCAAAACGGATACAAATACAGCAATGTCTTAGCAGGTGTTCCTGTTTTTTCTGCAATACTTCCCTTAACATTCTTTACTTTTCGATGTTCTAAAACAAACTTCACAATTCCAAATAACGCCAGTCCCAGAAGCAGTACTGTAAAAACAACCGCACACATGGAAAAAGACAGATGCAGAAACAGTGCTGCAAGGTGTGCCACTTCAGCCAGGCCCAATACCAATATGATGCTTATTATTATTTTATCCGCAATGCTTTTTTGCATAATAACCTCCAGTATAAATCCTACCCAATTTTACCATAATTTACAGATAAGTACAATGTAAAACAGCAGGAAGTCCTCTTCTTCCTGCTGTTTATTGCAATCATCGTAACATGACATTATGTATGCTTTTATTACTTTGTCGGTATTGTCTGCTAAATCCTTAGTGCATTACATTGCCTTAATATCCAACCGTACTTTGTCAGCTATTCTGGCAATATATTCACTGTTTGTAGGCCTTGTTTTTCCGTTCTGCACGGAATATCCGAAGAGTTTTTCAAAGGTCTGCGTGTTGCCTCTCTCCCACGATACTTCTATCGCATTGCGGATTGCCCGTTCCACCTTCTGGTCAGTGGTTTTGAAACGTCTTGCTATCACAGGATACATCAGCTTGGTAACACTGGTTACCACCTCTATATCCCTTCCTGTCATCATAATGGCATTCCGCAGATAGTAATATCCTTTCAGATGAGCCGGAACTCCTATTTCCAACATAATTTCCGTTATGTAACTTTCCAGCTCTGTGTCATCAATTGTAGATATGTCCATTCCAATCCCCTTCCTTGTGTCAAGCAGTGCCAGTCAACGTGATTGCAAAAGTATCCTAACATACCCAAACCCATTATGGAAGAGGCGGAATTTATTTTTCATCGCGGAATATCAACAATTCCTGCAATTATATTTCTTCTTTCAGCAGATAAATAGGACGGCGTTTTACTTCCATGTAAGTTTTTGCCAGATATTGTCCCACAATCCCCAGACAAAACAGCTGTACACCGCTTATCAGAGATATAATACATACCAAGGACGGCCAACCGGAAACCGGGTCACCGAACACCAGCGTACGCACTATAATAAATCCAATCAATATAAAGGCAAATATACAGAACAACACGCCCATTACCGCCGCAAAGGAAAGAGGTGCTGTGGAAAATGCCGTAATTCCTTCAATAGAGTATAAAAGTAACTTCCAAAAGTTCCATTTGGTTTCTCCTTTTACTCTCTCCACATTTTCAAACTCAATCCACTTGGTATTAAAACCGACCCAGCCAAAAATACCTTTGGTAAAACGGTTGTATTCTTTCATCTCCAGAATGGCATCCACCATCTGGCGGGTCATCAGACGATAATCTCTGGCACCGTCCATCATCTCTGTCTTGGAAATCCGCTTCATCATACGATAAAACATTCGGGCAAAAAAGGAGCGGATAGGCGGTTCTCCTTTGCGGGTCACACGTCTGGTTGCCACAGAATCATACCCCTGTTCTATATAGGAAAACATCTCCGGCAAAAGAGCTGGCGGATCCTGCAAATCCACATCCATAATCACCACATAATCGCCCTTGGACTTTTCCATTCCGGCATACATGGCAGCTTCTTTACCAAAATTACGGGAGAAAGAAAACAAATGTACCCTTTCATCCTTCTCATGTAGTTTTTTTACTTCCGAAGCTGTCTTATCCTTGGAGCCGTCATCCACATATAAAAGTTCCCAATCAATCTCTTTTTCCTTGAAAAAAGACTCATTTTTAATAAATTCCTCATAGAAATAAGGAACATTTTCTTCTTCGTTATAACAAGGCACAATTACACTTAAAAGTTTCATTTTCCCTCTCTTCCGCAGCCTACAAATAATCCGTCCTGCCACGTTTCTCCAGTTCTTCTACGATTTTTCTGACCTCCTGCGCCTTACTCTTGGGACAGACCAGAATAGCATCCGTCGATTCCACCACAATCAAGTCCTTTACGTAGGCAGTCACCAACAACTTATCTTTAGCATAACAGATTGTTTCCTCGGTGTCCACCAAAACACAATTCCCTACATCCACGTTGCCCTTCGCATCCCCTGCGTGCAGAGTCTCCAATGCGTCCAGATTCCCTACATCACTCCAGCCAAAGTCTCCATCCAATACAATAACCTTGTCCGCTCTTTCCATAATACCATAATCGATGGAAATCTTGGGGATATACGGATACACCCTGTCAAGAGTTTCCTGTTCTTTATCCGTCCCCATGGCATTACCGATTTCTTCCAGACATTCATAAATATCCGGAAGCAGTCTTTTAAAATACTGTAAAATCAGAGAGGTTTTCCACACAAACATCCCGCTATTCCACACATAATGCCCGTCTGCCATATACCGTCTTGCAATTTCTTCTTCCGGCTTTTCCACAAACTCTTCTACCAGGCTGAAATCTGCACCTTCTGCCTCTTTTTTTCTAATGTACCCGTAACCGGTGGAAGGAAACGTGGGCTTGATTCCGATAGTAACCAGACAATTCTGGGTCTGGGCCAATTCAATAGCCCGGTTAATCACTTGTGTATAACCCGCTTCATTCTTTATATAATGATCAGACGGTACTACACACATAATACCGTCTCCGTACTTTTTCAATATTTCCATCGCCGCATAACCGATACATGCTGCGGTATTGCGGGCAGCCGGTTCTGCCAGAATATGATTTGTTTTTATTCTGCCGTTCATCATGGTAAAGGTCTTTTCAGCATGTATGACATTGGTAACCACAAAAATATCTTCTCCCGCTACCGAATGTTTTAATCTATCAAAGGTCTCATTTACCAGAATATCCTTCCCCGTCAAGTTTAAAAACTGCTTGGGAAGTTCCCTGCGGCTTAACGGCCAAAAGCGGGTTCCCCCGCCTCCTGCCATGATAACTCCGTATGCTTTCATTATAATCTTGCCTCTTCGATATTTTCACAAAACCATTGATACGCCAGTTTTACGCCTTCTTTTAACTCTACCCGGTGCTTCCAACCCAGCTCATGCAATTTTGACACATCTGTCAGTTTTCTGGGAGTGCCGTCCGGCATATCTGTATTCCAAACAATCTCTCCGGTATAACCTACTGCTTCTCTTACTGTTTCTGCCAGTTCCTTAATACTCACCTCTTTGCCTGTACCGATATTTACATGCTCTTCCCCGTCATAGTTCTCCAACAGGAATACACAGGCATCCGCCATATCATCCACATATAAAAATTCTCTTAAAGGTGTGCCCGTACCCCAAAGCTCCACACTTGCCGCATTGTTTTTCTTTGCTTCATGGAACTTACGAATCATCGCAGGCATTACATGGGAATTTTCCAAATCATAGTTATCTCTGGGACCATACAGATTGGTTGGCATACAACTGATAAAATTATCCCCGTACTGGCGTTTAAAGAATTTACACATCTCCAGTCCCGCAATTTTTGCTATTGCATATGCCTCATTGGTCACTTCCAGCGGCCCTGTAAGCAAGGCACTTTCCGGAATGGGCTGGGGTGCCATTTTAGGATAAATACAGGTACTTCCCAAGAATAACAGTTTCTTCACTTTATAATCATGCGCCGCCTTAATTACATTACACTGAATTTGCATATTTTCATAAGCAAAATCTGCAGGTGCGGTATTATTGGCATTAATGCCGCCAACCTTAGCTGCCGCCAACACCACCACATCCGGTCTTTCTTCTTCGAAGAAATCCCTAACTGCTTTTTGGTCTGTCAAATCTAATTCTTTATGGGTACGCCCTATAATATTCTCATACCCCTTGCTCTCTAAATTCCTGACAATCGCACTACCAACCAAACCTCTATGCCCCGCTACGTATATTTTATCCGTCTTCTTCATCTTATTATCCATCCTCCATATTGAAAACTAAGTATGCTTGCTACTGCCTTGAAAAGCTTTCCTCTAAAGACCCTTGGCAAACGTCGGCACTTAGCGAGGTATCAGGCGAAAGAATTTCGCCTGCGAGCTTAGTGTCCGCTACGTTTGGCACGGAGCGAAAGCGCGTCTGTGAGGAAATTTTTCAAGGTGACTGCAACACCTACTTATTTCTCAATATTCCTAAACTCCTCACAACTCATACCGGCAACCGCCTTCATATCCGCATCCATCATCATGGCTGCCAATTCTTTAAAACCAATCTCTCGCTGCCATCCCAGTTCTGTTTCTGCCTTGGTAGCATCGCCCCACAAAAACTCTACTTCTGCAGGTCTGTAAAATACAGGGTTCACATCTACAAGCAGTTTTCCCGTTTTGACATCATAGCCTTTTTCCTCCACGCCGGTGCCTTCCCAGCGAATAGTTATCCCCAGGTTCTTAAAGCTTTCTTCCACAAATTCACGAACCGTATGGGTCTGTCCGGTAGCCAGTACATAATCACCGGGCTTATCCTGCTGCAACATCATCCACATACCTTTCACATAATCTCCCGCAAAGCCCCAGTCACGCTTAGCATCCATATTACCCAGAGACAATTTTTCCTGCTTACCCGCCATGATATTAGCAATTGCTAATGTAATTTTACGGGTTACAAAATTTTCACCTCTTCTGGGGGACTCATGGTTAAACAAAATACCGTTGCAGGCAAACATATTGTAAGATTCTCTATAATTTACAGTAATCCAATAAGAATACAATTTTGCTACACCATAAGGGCTCTTAGGATAAAACGGGGTTTTCTCGCTCTGGGGTGCAGTTTCAGGTAAACCGCCAAACAGTTCAGAAGTAGACGCCTGATAAAAACGGCATTCTCCGCCCCAAAGTCTGATTGCCTCCAAAAGTTTCAGCGTACCCACACCGGTTGCCTCCGCTGTATACTCCGGCACTTCAAAAGAAATACCCACATGGGACTGTGCTGCCAGATTGTACACCTCGGAAGGTTTAATCTCTGCCACCAATCGAATCAAATTACTGGAGTCCGTTAAATCTCCGTAATGTAAAAAGAATTTTGTATTGTTATATTCAGACTTTAAAACTCCATCCAGTCTGTCCAGATTTTCTGTACTGTGACGACGGATAATACCGTGTACTTCATATCCTTTTTCTAATAAAAATTCCGCAAGATAAGAACCATCCTGCCCTGTAATACCTGTAATAAGTGCTGTTTTACTCATCTTTACCCTTTCTTAGGTTGTTGTTTCACTATCGTTGCTATATATTCCCCGCCGGACTCGCTTTCGCTCGACAGGAAACGCAACGGTACTAAGTATGCAAAGCTTCGCTTTATACGCATACTAAGGACCGGCGTTCCCTAACGGTCCTTGCGTGGAATATATAGCAACGATACGCTTTCCAAGCAACCTACTCAATATAAAAATTATATTATTTTTCCAATTCACAAATGCAGTATACTATTGTATAATAGCCTTATCAATCTATTATGTTGCTAAAAAATTGCAAAATATTGCTATTGCTTTAATTTGCTATACCAACATGTTTTTATTGACATTGTAATATTAAATTTATCATATACAGAAAGGAATCTTATGCCTAATTCAACTTCAGAACGTATCTTGGTTACGCCGTCTGCCTATACCAAAAAGCATTATCTCTACGCACAGGAAATCGGCACTCTGACAAGTTCACATCCTCACTTAAGTCAACGCGAACAGTTGGACTCCTATTTATTCTTTATTGTAACAGAGGGCAGCGGTACCGTCACCATTCAGGGAGAGGCCTTTCCCGTCAAGGCAGGGGACTGTGTCTGGCTGAACTGCCTGACACCTTATTCCCATAAAAGTAACCTGCATGACCCCTGGACCTTGAAATGGGTACACTTTAACGGGTTCCAGCTTCCTTCCTTTTATCAATTATATATCGAAAAGGGAGGTCTGCCGGTCTATACCCCTCTAAGTCTGACTGCTTATACGGAACTATTACAGACTATCTACCGCCTGCACCAGACACCGGAAGCATTGACCGATTTGCTTTCTCACAAGCATTTAACCGATTTAATTACATTGATTTTTGCAGATGCCTTTCACAAAGATACTGCTACCGCCATTCCCCAGAAATTTCTGGATATCAGGGAATATATTGAAACAAATTACACCGACAAGCTGACTCTGGACCTTTTAGCTGAGCAGTTTTTTATCAGTAAATATCATTTGCATCGGGAATATCAGAAATTATTCGGCACTACCATTACCAATGCCATCTCTATCAAACGTTTATCCCATGCAAAGAGCCTGTTACGTTTTTCCGGTGAAAGTATAGAAAGTATCGCTCTCACCTGCGGATTTCAGACCGCTTCTTACTTTATCAAAGTTTTTAAGAAATATGAGGGGCTAACTCCTCTTGAGTATAGACGCAAGTGGTGATATACTAAAACAAGCGAGGTGCTTTATGGACTTTTTTAATGAGTTATTACAAAATAAAATTCTTATCTGTGCTGCTATCGGTTGGTGTGTGGCACAAGTACTAAAAACTCTGATACACTTGTTTTTTACAAAAAAATTTGTAGCCGAACGACTGGTAGGCAGTGGCGGCATGCCCAGTTCCCATTCCGCAACTGTCTGTGCACTGGCCACAGCCACTTTTATGACTTACGGTATAGGAAGTTTTGAGTTTGCCATTTCTTTTATCTTTGCCATTATCGTTATGCATGATGCTATGGGTGTACGCCGCGAAACCGGCAAACAGGCCCGCGTCCTGAACGAATTGATAGAAGTTTTTGCTGCCATGGACAGTGACATGTCTCCGCAGGACAAGCTGAAAGAATTTGTCGGTCACACTCCCCTTCAAGTCATAATCGGCGGTCTTCTAGGTATTACCATTGCAATTATCATATGTAATGTGTTATAATCACTTTTAGGATTTTTTAAACGAAAGAGAGGTTTTTTCATGAAGAAACATTCATTACTTCTGTTATTATCTCTGTCTGCCATGCTTGCACTTGGCGGCTGTGGTGGTTCAGAAGACGCAGATGCTCCTGTACGTCCCAGTGATTTGGCTCAGCCCAATGACACTACTGTTGCAACTCAGGATGCTACCCCTACTCCGGAAGCTACTACTCCTGTTACCGAAGAAGAACCCGAAGATATCCCCCCCGAGGAGGGTCTGGTACACAGCCCTCTGACCAACGAGTGGATTGACGAAGAACTGGCAGCCCAGAGACCAATTGCTGTTATGTTCCCTATTGACAGAGCGGCACAGCCCCAGTACGGTATCGGCGAAGCAGGTGTTTTATATGAATGTCTGGAAGAAGGCAGTATGTCCCGCCAGATGGGTATTATCCAAGACTGGCATGATATGGAAACCATCGGTAATATCCGCAGTGGCCGTGACTATTACGGATACTGGTGTATGGAATGGGATGCCATCTTTGTTCACTGGGGTGGTCCTTACTACCTTTGCGAAGTAACCGGACGTGACGATTTTGATTATTTATCCGCTGTTGCAGTTGGTGCAGGTAGTGCAATTGAAACTCCCGCAGCAGGTGCAGGTGCATTCTTCCGTTGGGGTGACAACTCCGCACCTCACAACGGCTATACCAGTGGTGCGAAATTGTTAAGCGCCATCAACTCTTTGGAGTATGATGTAGAACATACCTCTGCATTATACGAATCGAATCACTTTGACTTCGTTCCCATGGGTGAAATCAACACCCTTGAAGATGCTGAAGGTGCTTTCACTGCTACCGAGATTGATTTGACCGGTATTTTCCCTGTTACCAAGTCTTCTTTCGAGTATGACGAGGCAACCGGTACTTACTTGAAATATATGTATGGTTCACCGCAGATTGATGCCGCTACCGGCGAGCAGCTTGCATTTACTAACGTCATTATTCAGGATACCGCTTGGGAATACAGAGAGGACAACAAGTACCTGAAATTCCAGACCAACGATTCCGGACGTATGGGCTGGTACTTCACCCAGGGTCGTGGTATTCAGATTACCTGGACAAAAGAAGATGATTTCTCTCCTACCAGATACTATGATATGGATGGTAACGAAATTGAAATCAATGCAGGTCATACCTATATTGGTGTAGCACAGGAAGGTTGCGAACCCGTTTACAACTAATGTGAATGCAAAAAGAGAACCGCTTACAAACGGTTCTCTTTTTTAGTTTCATAATCATTTCCAAGTAGTGCATTCCTAATGCGTCTGTAACATTTCTAATTCTGCTTTTTCATGTCCATATTGAGACTTTCAATTACTACTATCATCAGCACCAGCACTACTAATAAAAATATCGGATATAAACCAAGCCCGGTCAAATTGGTTATGGCACCAAACACCACCGGCATGCAGGTGGTTCCGATATAGGCACATCCCATCTGCACTCCCATAATTGCCTGGGATTTTTCCGGTCCGAAGTTCTCCGGTGTTTCATGTATCAGACTGGGGTAAATAGGCGCACAGCCTATACCCAGCAGTACCAATGCCACCAGGGAAACCCCAACACCTAACGGCACAAACAAAAGTCCTACGCTTACAAGACACAAAATCTGTCCTGCCCGCACCATGTTTTTATCTCCGATTTTATCTGCCACAAAACCACTTAAAAATCTGCCACCGGTAATGCCCAGATAAAACAGGGAAGCCCATTTTGCTGCCGTTTGGGCATCTATTCCCTTTTCAAATACCAAAAAGCTGCTTGCCCACAAACCTGCGGTTGTTTCTACTGCACAATAGCAAAAGAATGCAAACAATATTTTCTTGGCACCCTTCATTTTAAGAATTTGGGAAAACTTCATGGAGGTTGCTTTTTTCTCTTCCCCATTCTCTGCTTTTTCAGGCTGCTTCCAAAGCGGCAGGGAGAAAATCAATACAATCACTAACACCGTCTGCAATACACCGATTATCTGGTATCCTCTGTTCCAGTGCAAATTGTTTGTAAGACACAATCCCATAATATAAGGTCCCACCGTCGCTCCTACTCCCCAAAAACAATGAAGCCAGTTCATATGACGCGACTTATAATGCAGTGCCACATAATTATTCAGTGCCGCATCCACACTTCCTGCTCCCAAGCCGTAAGGCAGTCCCCACAGACATAACATCCAAAAGGACGAGGAGAAGGAAAATCCAAATAACGCCAGTGCTGTCATTCCTACACTGACTGCAGTCACTTTACCGGTTCCCAGTGCCGATATCAACTTACCGGAAAACATACTGGACACAATCGTACCCGCAGAAATAATCATGGAGAGAATACTTACATAGGAAACCGGTACCTGTAATCCCTCGTACATACTGGGCCATGCGGACCCCAATATGGAGTCCGGAAGGCCCAGTGAAATAAATGCAATATAAATAATAACTAATAATATAGAAAACATTTAATGTCTCCTTGATGCGATACTAACATTTTAAATACACATCCGCTCTGTCAAATCAGCCTAATTCTAATCTGTTGATTGCAGAGAAAATTGCACGCACGGAAGCTCTGGTAATATTGGAGCTTACACCTACACCATAGGTAACGTGACCGGTCTGGGAATCCAACAGATGAATGTACGCAGCTGCCTGAGAGTTAGCACCACTCTGCAATGCATGTTCTTCGTAATCCAATACTTTGATACGGATATCCAGTTCTTCGCAAAGACCTCTCTGCACTGCATCGATAGGACCGTTACCCACACCAACAAAACTCTTCGCCACGCCTCTGTTGGTGTATTCCACCGTAACTCTGGTATCGAATGCACTCTCCACCTCGCCGCTCAAATCATCTACGCGCAGCTTACGGAAATGAATAGGTTCTTTCTTCTCCAGATATTCTGCTTTGAAGCAATCCATAATCTGCTCAGGAGAAACCTCACCCTGCTTTTCAGATACATTCTGGATAACATTTGCAAACTCTTTATGCATAGCCTTAGGCAGTTTGAAGCCGAAGTAAGTATCCATAATGAACGCAACACCGCCCTTACCGGACTGGGAATTGATACGCACGATAGGCTCGTATTCCCTTCCGATATCCGCCGGATCAATGGGCAGATAAGGCACCTGCCAATGTTCACTGCCACGTTCTTTCAACGCCTGAACGCCCTTGTTAATTGCATCCTGATGAGAACCGGAAAATGCGGTAAATACCAGTTTACCGGCATAAGGATGTCTGGGATGCACAGGCATCTTGCAACATCTTTCATATATTTCAATAATATCGTTTACTCTTTCAATTGCCAGTTCAGGATCAATCCCCTGGGAAAACATATTGTATGCAATATTCAAAATATCCACATTACCGGTACGCTCACCGTTACCGAACAGAGTACCTTCCACACGATCTGCACCTGCTAACATTGCAAGCTCAGCACTTGCCACACCTGTGCCCCTGTCGTTGTGCGGATGTACGCTGATAATTAAACTCTCTCTGTTCTTGAAGTGCGTAATCATCCATTCAATCTGGTCTGCAAATACGTTGGGGGTATTCATCTCAACCGTGGAAGGCAGATTGATAATCATGGGGTCTTCCTTGGTAGGTCCCCATGCATCCTGTACTGCAGTACAGATTTCCAGTGCAAAATCCAATTCCGTTCCGGTAAAACTTTCGGGAGAATATTCCAAAACAATCTTTCCGGGGAATTTTGCCGCACGCTCTTTTACCATTTGTGTGCCTTTAACAGCAATATCAATAATTTCCTGACGATTCATGTGGAATACCACATCTCTCTGCAAAGTAGACGTAGAATTGTAAATATGTACCACTGCCTGCTTACAGCCCTCAATCGCCTCAAAGGTTCTGTCAATCAGTTCTTCTCTGCACTGGGTCAGTACCTGTACCCGCACATCATCAGGAATCAGCTTTCTGTCCACAAGCTGACGTAAAAAATCAAATTCAATCTGGCTTGCTGCCGGGAAACCAATCTCGATTTCCTTAAAGCCCAGCTTCACCAGAAATTGAAACATTTCAATCTTTTCATTTACCTGCATGGGGTCAATCAATGCCTGATTACCGTCACGCAAATCCACACTACACCAGATAGGTGCTTTTTCAATTTCCTTGTTGGGCCACTGCCTCTCTTTGTAATCCACAACAGGATTTTTCTGATATCTCTTATAATTCAACATGCTTCTCTTCCTTTCTGTCACAAGCATTTCTGTCAGAAACTATATGTTCCCATTTTCCTCCCTATCAGCCTGCAACATTTCCACCAAACTAAAATCAGCCCATCCGCAGATGGGCTGTCAATCACATGTACAAGCCTTATTCCCCAAGACCGCTTTCGATTGCTTCCACTAACGATTGTAATGCTACTTCCTCATCGTCACCTTCGCAAACAAATTCAATCTCATCTCCGCATTTTACACAGGCTCCCAATACACTCAATACACTCTTGGCATTGGCTGTATTGTCGCGAAATCTAAATGTAATTAAAGATTTATATTTCATCGCTTCCTTACATAGGATGCCCGCAGGTCTTAAATGCAATCCGGTCGGGTTCTTAATCGTAACCTTTTGACTCACCATGATGCAATCCCTCCATTTCCCATCTCACATTTTTTACTATAACATTTTTTGACAAGCTCTACAAGCCTTTTCTAAAACATAATGTCCTGTATCAAACTTGCCAGTTTTTCTGCCTCAGCCTGTATCAGAGCCTTGTCTTTTCCCTCTATCATGACACGTACCAGAGGCTCAGTTCCGGAAGGACGAATCAGCACACGGCCTTCTCCTGCGAACTTCTCTGTCAGTTCTTCAATCGCCTTTGCAATTTCCGGATATTCCAGATAGCGGTCTTTTTTGTGGTTTGCCACCTTTGCATTTACCAGTGCCTGGGGTAATACCTCCATCACTTTTGAAAGCTCGGATAAAGGCTTGCCGGTATCTACTATTACCTGTAACAGATGCAATGCACTCAGTAAACCGTCACCTGTGGTATTTTCATCCAGGAAAATAACATGACCTGACTGTTCACCGCCCAGACTTGCTCCAATTTCACGCATACGTTCCAGCACGTAACGGTCTCCTACCTTGGTCTGTTCTGCCGTAATACCATTTTTTTCTGCCATCAGGAAAAATCCCAAATTACTCATAACGGTTGCCACAATGGCATTCTGTTTCAAAGTACCCTTCTGTTTCATATAAGTACCTACGATGGACATAATCTGGTCACCGTCTACCATCGTACCGTTTTCATCCACTGCCAACAGACGATCTGCATCTCCGTCAAATGCCAGACCTACATTAGCCTTCTCATAAACAACTCTGGCCTGTAATTCTTCCATATGGGTAGAACCACAGTTAGCATTGATATTCGTACCGTCAGGATTGTTGTGGATAGCTACCACTTCTGCCCCCAACTCCTTCAATGCCTCTACGGAAGTATAATAAGAAGCACCTTCTGCACAGTCCACTACAATCTTCATACCGTTTAAAGCTACCGGCACTGCCTGCACTGCATGGTTGATATATTCTTCTTTTGCATCGGTACGGTATTTTACCTTACCAACACCGGAGCCGGTAGGGAACTTTACGCCCTGCATATTGTTTTTAATCAATGCATCAATTTCATCTTCCAGTTCGTCCGGCAGCTTGTAACCGTCTCCATCAAAAAATTTGATTCCGTTAAATTCCACCGGATTGTGAGAAGCAGAAATCACAACGCCTGCATCTACCTTGTATTTTTTAGTCAGATATGCAATTGCAGGTGTAGGAAGCACTCCTACAAACACACAGTTTGCACCTACCGAACAGGCACCTGCCATCAATGCATTTGCCAACATATCACCTGATATACGGGTATCACAGCCAACCATCAATGTAGGCTTATGTGCTTTTTCCTTTGTCAACACATATGCGCCTGCCTGACCCAGCTGCATAGCCAACAACGGCGTCAGTTCCTCATTCGCAATACCACGTACACCATCTGTTCCAAATAAACGTCCCATTTATTCTACTTCCTCCAATTTTATTATTTCAATATAAGCTTCTAATCTTCCCTCTATTGTAATATCTGCAGGCAAAACAATCTCCACATCGGTTTCATAGATACCGGGCACCGGCTCACTCCAACCTTTGTCTTCTGTAAAGTCTGCTACATCTATGGTTCCGTAGAGGTTAGCCGCATCAATTGCATCTACATCCGCACGTAAGCCCTTTACTCTGATTGTATATACGATAGCCTCTTCACTGAGTTGTACCGTATATCCCTCCGGCACACCCTCAATCTGAATATGGCTTGCCGCAATGTTCAACGTCTTCTCATATTCTTCCTCTATATGCACAGTTACCAATATCTTACCATTAAAAGAATCATCCGCCAATATGGTACCTTCCGGCAAATATTCCGCTATATTGACACTCTGCAGGAGATTACCGGTCTGTCCCGTAATATTTAACAAGTCTTCCGGTACAACTATTCTATTGACATTGGCAAGGTTTTCAGTAGTACCTGCTATTACAATCCGTTCCGGCACACCGGTAATTTCTCCGGTAAACAAATATCCTTCCGCAGGTGTTCCCACCGCTGTATAAACTACAGGCACGGTCTTGGTATCCAGAATTTCCACCTTTACCAGTGCGGTCGTAATGTTCATATTCAGTCTGTCTGTTGCAATTTCCTTACCATCAGCATCATATAATTTTACGTCTGCATTAGTAGAAATATCACTGGTAGAATCCGTTACATCCACATGCACAATGGCCTCTGCTATCTGTGAAATCACAGAAGCCGGTCCGCTTACCTCAATACGGTTCTGATTAGGCGTTACACTATTGATAATATGTCCATCCGCCACTTCACCCGTAGTCTGCACTTCCAGTACCAATCTCTTGGTCTTCTTTTCTTCTATGTTCAGTTTTAAAATCTCTGTGCTGCCTGTAATACTGGTAATTTTATCATTATAACGCAAAGAATAAAATCTGATTTCTACGGTATTTGTTACTGTCAAATTGCTAAAATCCGCTTCCGCAATAATGTCACTGCTGCTCAATTCGTCCTTTACGGATTTTGGTGCTATAATGGTAACGCTTCTGACCACATCTGTCTTATCCAGAATTTCATACACCATATCCTCGTCTGCCAGTACATCCGTATTTACCAGCTTCACCGGTATATTATAAACCGTCCATTGTTCCTCAGGGTCATCAATATTCATTACCACCAGCCACAAAAGAAATGCGGCCACCAGTGAAAAGAGCTTGAGCCACCAGTTATTCAGCAGTTTCTTGCCTATTTTCTTCAACATTTTCAACTTTACCTGCTTTGCTCCTTCCTCTGAACATTCTGTAATTCTTCTTTTCTTCCACACCACCGGGCAATGCCATCTGTAACTTTTCTTTCAATTTTTCTCCATCCAGATGCCTTTCCAGTGTACCCTTATATGCAAGGCTGATTTTACCTGTTTCTTCTGAAACAATAATGGTCACCGCATCCGTCACTTCTGAAATACCCAGACCTGCACGATGTCTGGTCCCCAGATTTTTATCCAGATTCAAATTGTCAGAAAGGGGTAGATAACAGGTTGCGGAAGTAATACGGTTTCCACGTACAATAACAGCACCGTCATGCAACGGTGTATTATGTTCAAATATATTTATCAGCAACTGACTGGTTACCAAAGCATCCACATCAATACCGGTACGCTCAAATTCTCCCAACGGCTGCTTACATTCAATCACAATCAGTGCTCCGGTACGCACCTTGCCCATCTCCACACAGGCTTTTACAATTTCATTGATGGTCTTCTGGGAAAAACCGCCCTCTTCCCGCTTATTGGTAGAAAAGGGTAGTACACTGGATACAATTTCTTTATTTCCCAGTTCTTCCAATGCTTTTCTTAATTCAGGCTGTAAGATAATAATAATCGCGGTAACCGCAAATCCTAAAATATTTTCTCCCAACCACAAAATGGTATTCATGCGGAAATACGCTGCAAACGCCCAAAAGATCAAAATGATAACCAGGCCCTTGAGCAAACTCCAGGCCCTGGTATTTTTTATCCAGATCAGGATGTGATAAATGAGGAAAGCAATAATAAATATTTCAACCGCATTCGCCAAATCCATATCCGGCATGCGCCGTATCACATTGTCTGTTAATCTTTGAAACTCCTGCTGCATACCTGCATCCTACCTTAAATTTCTTCGTAATCGTCGGTATCCTCTTCCAACTCAATATCTCTGTCTGTATAACCGGAATCACGCGTTGAAATGGTTCTGGACGGTGCCTGTCTGCCGGGTGTCCTGTTACCCGATGCACTTCTCGCCGGCTGATGTACACTGCCGGCATGAGTAGAACGTCCCACCTGTGCATTAATTCTCTTAACCGTTTTTTCCGGTGCGGCTACCGTCATCTTAGGTACCGCTTTCACATAATAGTAATATTCATCATCTTCAAACTGTACCTTTTCGGTTCTGGTATAATCCACGCTGAACACAAAAAACTGCAACACAACACAAATGCCCAACGAGACCAGAGAGCCAAACAACACACCCAGTACAGATACGTTGATGTCATACACCAAATCACCAAGTAATAAAATGACTACATTCACAAACGCACCTGCAATCATGGCAATCGTCCACGCATGGTCAATGGATAATCTGCGGATAATGTATACCACTACAACCGCAAATGCAAATGCTGCTATCATTACAAGCATTTCTTTATTATCCAGAATACCGTCAATTACCATCCTCAGACGGGCTACCGCTTCTGCGGCATCTATCGCACTGATGGAGGGTGCATTTATGGATATAAAGCGAATCAAATAATAAACCACCACTCCGCATCCAATGGATACCGCAGAGGCGGGCGTACCTATCAGTCCCATCGCCAAAGGTGCCAGATAAGGTATCTTAAGCCCGAACAACAACGGAGTCACTACTATTACCAGCGAATCCTTGGGTGAAAATCTGAAAAACAAAAGTGCTATGACCAAAAAGAGGCAGAACACTACCAAAGCCACTTCTATTGCCAATGCGTAACAGTGCAACAACACAAATACCGCCGCAAAGAAAATAATAAAACCGGTCGGTAGAAATGAACAGAGCAATGCCACCATCATAACAATTGCCCCACTGTTAATCCGTGCCATATACCCCAACTGCTTATTGATACTGAAAAATGTTACAAGTGCCAATATCAGTTTGAGAACCGGCATAATAAATACATCATATTTACCGTAAATTCTTTTTATGATTTCTTTTATTTCCAGTAAATTTCTCATAACCAGACCTTTCATTAATGTTTGTTTTTTTCGTACAGCGATGCCAGTTTCTTCAAATTGCCATAATAATTTTTCAGACTCTTTTTGGCTTTACTGTAACGATAAGTATATACAATATAAGTCAGCACCGCAAATCCGATGACTACCACTGCGTATGCCTTCAATATATTTTTGGCAAATACAAACAAATCCATTTTGTAAATGTCCAGCATAAAGGTTTCAAAATCATAAAGGATATATAATGCAAACACAACAAAAAATGCAATTGTTGCACTGATTATGGATTTAATCACCTGTGCACCGATATAATCACTTCTGAAATATTTACCGATAGCCGCATTCTTTTTGCCTTCGCCTGTTTCGTAAGAAGCAAGCTTGGTCATCAGTATGATTCTTTCTTCGTTTAACATAATTATGCCTTTCACCTATTTGTTCAGGAAGCGCATTCTGTCCCTGTCACGGTTTTTATTTATCACGGGCTCCTCAATCTTCGGTGCCGCAGCACGGGTCACTTCTTTAAATCCCATGGCCAGATTCCTCTTGCACTTTTCGCAATAGCGTCCGCAGCTGATAGGTGCTCCACAGGTTTCACACTGTAAGATAATTGCAGAACCTTCTGCCAGTTCCAGACGTTCCTCACGCAGCCACTGGTGAATCTGTGACACCGGCACCTCACATACATCTGATACTTCATTTACCGTAGCACCGGGATGTTCACGTACATATTCTTTTACTTTCTGGAATTCCGCTTCTCCCTTGTCACGACATACCGGACAGATAAAAGGGCCCATTACATAGTTAAACATCTTACCACATTTTCTACAATTCCGAACGTTCATAAGTAACCTCCTCAGTTTCAGGCACCAATGGCCAATACTGCAAAATAAACTTTTTCCACACCTACCCCCTGCAACGCCTCTGCAAGTGCATCTATGGTACTGCCGGTCGTGTAGATGTCATCAATAATTATAATCGTACTTAATTTTACATCATTTTCCTTAATTTTAAAAGCCTTTTTCAAATTATTTTGCCTTTGATATGCATTTAATTCTTTTTGAGGAACCGTATCCCTGTTCCGAACCGCCAAATCTGTATAAACAGGCACTCCCAGATTGCGCCCCATTACTTCTGCAAGCAGTTCTGCCTGATTGTATCCCCGCCTGTTCAAACGCTTTCTGCTGACAGGCACAGGCATCAGGCAGTCCGGCTTAACACTCTCTATAAAAGTTCTCAGTTCCTCTGCCATCTTTTTTCCGAAAAAGTCTGCATACTCACATCTGCCGCCATATTTAAACCGATAAACTGCTGCCCTTACTTCTGCATACCGGTAAAGTGCACGTCCCCGTATATAGGCATGATGTTTCCGCATACAGTCTCTGCAACATTCCTGCTCCCTTGCCACCAGCGGTCTTCCGCACCGAAAACAAAACGGCTCCTGTATTACTTTCCACTTTTCCTTGCATTCCCGACAAATCAATCCGTCCCTCAATCTGACAGCATTGTCGCAAACAGGACATCTGTTAGGAAACAACAGTGTCAGAATTATTTTTCCGATTGACCTTCGGACAGTGTTCCTTCTCTTTAGACCATTCTCACTTTTTCTTTTCATGTATGCCTTCTTTCCGCATACACAACCTTCTACTCTTCTGCCAATTCCTTAATCCGCTCTGCCAATGCCGTATATCTGCGGTTTACCTCTGCGTTTCTGACCATTTCCCCTATGGTCAGGCTGCTTCCCAATATAGTCACGCAGGACTTAGCACGGGTTACTCCTGTATAAAGAAGATTGCGGTTAAACAACATTCTTGGGCCGCTCAAAAGAGGCATTACCACTGCCGCATACTCACTTCCCTGTGCCTTATGAATGGTAATGGCATATGCCAGTTCCAGTTCTTCCACCTGTATAAAAGGATAGGTTACCCTGCGATGTTCATCGTATTCCACCACCATGTTACCAGCATACTCATTAATCTGCAAAATCCTTCCCATATCACCATTAAAGATGCCCAGTCCTTTATCTATAGGAATACCGTACTTGCTGACAATCTCCCACTCCAATTCGTAGTTATTCTTGGTCTGCATAACCTTGTCACCTTCACGGAAAACAGTTTCTCCTACGGTATGTTCTTTTTTCTCAGGAGAAGGCGGATTCACATATTGCTGCAAAATCCGGTTCAAAGTTTCTACCCCCAGATTACCTTTCCGCATAGGCGTCAACACCTGTATTTCAAAAGCATCCGCACCTACATAGCGTGGCAGTTTTTCGGTAATCAGCTGTACCATATGCTTGTAAATCACGTTTACATTGTCTCTTTCCAAAAAGAAAAAGTCCCGGCTCTTATTGTCTAAATTGGGTTCCTCTCCGCCGTTAATGCGGTGGGCATTGACTACAATGCCGCTCTCCTGTGCCTGCCTGAAAATCTTTTTCAAAATAACCATAGGGAACGCTCCGCCCGCCATAATGTCCCTTAACACCTGTCCCGGTCCTACGCTGGGCAGCTGGTCCACATCTCCTACCAATATCAGCCGTGTTCCCGGCACTATGGCTTTTAGCAGTGCCTGCAATAGATTAATATCCACCATGGACATTTCATCGATAATGATAACATCTGCTTCCAATGGATTTTCTTCGTTTTTTTCAAAGCGTATATTTTTACCGCCGTCTTCTCCTAACGCACCGGTCAGTTCCAGCATGCGATGAATGGTCCTTGCTTCGTAACCGGTGGTTTCCGTCATTCGCTTTGCCGCGCGTCCCGTAGGTGCTGCCAGAAAAATATCCAGCCGCTCCGCCTCAAAATAACGGATAATTGTGTTGATTGTGGTAGTCTTTCCCGTACCGGGCCCGCCTGACAAAATAAATACACCGTTTTTTACACATTCCAAAACTGCTTTTTCCTGCAGTTCGTCCAATTCCAGTTCTTCTGCTGCGGTAATGGTTTCTATCCGCTTTCTTATCAGATTTTCCTGTGCCGGCAAAAGATTTCCATCGCCTTCCATGGGAATGTTCAATTCCATAAGCATACGGGCACAATTTAATTCCGCATAATAATAGTTTGCCGCAAAAACCTGTATATCTTCCTCCTTAGAAGGTTTTTTTACTACGATTTTTCTATCCATTGCCAGATTGCTGATTTGTGGTTCTATATATGCTTCTTCTACACCCAAAAGTTCCGAGGCTCTGGCAAGAAGCATCTGTCCCGGCAAATATATATGCCCTTCCTGCACGCCCTGCAACAGCACATAGAGAATACCGCTGCGGATACGGTAATCAGAATCGGTATGAATACCGATACGTCCGGCAATTTCATCCGCAATCCGAAAACCCACTCCGTCAATATCCTCTGCCATCTTATAAGGATTTTCCTGTAAAACCGTATACAGACGATTTCCATAGGTATTATATATTTTTACCGCTAATGCATTTGTAATTCCAAATTGCTGCAAGAAAAGAAAAGCTTCCCTCATATCTTTCTTTTCTTCCATCTGTACCGATATTTCTCTGGCAATCCGCTCACTAATGCCCTTAATTTCTACCAGACGCTCCGGCTCTTCCTCCATAATACGAAAGGTATCCTCTCCGAATTTTTTCACAATACGGGCTGCCAGTGCCGCACCGATACCTTTAATGGCACCGGATGCCAGATAACGCTCCATGCTCGCTGCATCCTCCGGCATGACAGTTTTAAAAGTTACCACCTTAAATTGTTCCCCATATACGGGGTGCTCAACAAAATCACCTTCTGCCTGAATACTGTCCCCCTGGCTGATACCTTTCATCATGCCCACCAAAATGCTTTCTCCGTCCTCACCGGAAAGTGAAAGCACTGTATAACCGTTATCTGCATTTTGAAATATAATATGATCTACAAATCCTTTTATTGTTTCCATTGATTTTCCTCAGACTGCCAAAAGGCAATGATTTGCACTATACCGGTCATAATATTGGATTTTCCGGTAATACCGGTCCTTCAGTCATACGCATGCGGTCATAGTACAAAAAGACTGCCATTCAGCAGTCTTTTTTGCTATTGTAATGTATGGGGTTTCTAAACAAACTCTTGCATAATATTTCTGCAAATTGTATTTTATCAAATTACAGACCGTAGTTTCTCTTCATCTGCTCGTAAAGCATCTGTGCCAGACCAAGACTGTTCTGCTCGGTAGAGTCGCTGGCAATTTCCTGCACCATACTGTCTTTATAATAATCCATCAAATTGGAGGTGTAGGAGGATGTGGTCTCAGATTCCGGAATGGTTTTCATCATTTCCTTAAACATCTGCTCCACAAAATATGCTTCAAACTCTTTGCAGGCATCCATCAGTTCATCATTGGTCGCCTGTGCATAATCCGACTTTAATTCGTTTTCCAGCTTGGAAGTACTTTGGGAAACCTGTGTCTGGTATAAATCTGTATATGCTGATAATCCGTTGATATCCATATAATTGCTCCTTTTGAAGGCTTACGCCCCATTCATGGCACTTCAACATGCCGTTTTCATCCGGTCACCCCGCTACTAACGGCGCAGATTGTTAGCCTGCTGTAACATTTCATCAGAAGCAGTAATTGCCTTAGAGTTCATCTCATAAGCTCTCTGTGCCACAATCATATTTACCATTTCATCTACTACCTGCACATTGGAACCTTCCAAGTAATTCTGCAATACGGAACTCTTTTCTACAGTAGTACTGGTTGCTTCATTGATGGGCGCACCGCTTGCTGCTGACTGGGAATAAAGGCTGCTGTCCAGTCTTTCCAGACCACCGGGGTTCTGGAACTGGTAAAGACCTATTGTAATACCCAGTGACTTAGGGTTGTTGTTTTCATCGGGATAGCAGACTGTACCGTCTGCGGTTACCGTAATCTGGCTGGTATCATAAGTGGAGTCCAGAATAATCGGTTTACCGGTGGAATCCATAACAGGTAAACCTTCACTGTCAGCCAACATGGTGCCGCCACCGTTGGCAATTGTCCAACGGAAGTTACCGTTACGGGTATAATATGTATTACCGTCTTCGCCACGAACTGCAAAGAAACCTTTACCGCTGATTGCAAATGCGGTACTGCTGTCATTTGCCAGCATACTGCCGTTTGTAAAGATGGTATTGATAGCTGCATTTCTGACACCCAGACCTACCTGTGCACTGGAGGGTTTGGTTTCTCCGTTAGCAGAAGTGGTTCTGGTCTGTATGTTCTGATAAAGCAGGGATTTAAATTCATTAACCTGCGTCTTATAACCTGTTGTATTTACATTGGAAAGATTGTTCGCGATGGTATCCACATTTGTCTGCTGTGAAATCATACCTGTTGCTGCTGTCCATAAACTACGTACCATGGCTTACCTCCTATAACTTACCTAACTGGTTTACTGCTATTTCCAGTGAACTGTCGTATGTCTGCATTACCTTCTGGTTGCTCTCGTACTGTCTGGTAATGGTAATCATATTTACCATTTCAGAAACCACCTGTACATTTGCCATTTCCAAAACACCCGATTTTACTTCCGCAGAAGACTGTATCAGTTCTGCTCCCTCAAGAGGCTGAAAATAAGTCTCACCATATCGTTCCAGATAATCATAATCAGCAAAATCAGTCACCTGAATCTTTGCAATCGTTCTACCGTCCTGATTGATGGTGCCGTCAGACATAATGTCTGCTCCATGCAAAGGGTCCAACTGAATACGATTGTTGTTTTCATCCAGCACATAATCACCGTCACTGGTTACCAGATAGCCGTCACTGTTTAAGGTAAAGTTACCGGCACGGGTATACATGGTCATGGTTTCACCCGCCTTATTGGTAAACTCTACTGCAAAAAATCCTTCATCCGTCAATGCCAAATCAAAGGTATTGTTGGTAATTCTGAACGAGCCCTGTGAATAATCGGTATAGTTTTCACCAATCTTAACACCGGGATTGTTTACCCCGATACCTTCTGCTCTTCCCAATCCCACGGAAGCATCTTTTAATTTGTATGCCAAAACCGTGTCAAAGGATTGGCTGGTAGAACCCTCTTTTTTGAAACCTACCGTAGATGCATTTGCCAGATTGTTGGTCATAATGTCCATACGGTTCTGTTCATTTCGCAAACCGGTATGCGCCGTATACAAACCCTTTAACATAAATTTCCTCCCCGGCGAATACCGCCGCTTCTTTAGTCTTCTTTATATCCGGCAAGGAACTCTACATACTTACCGGTACCGATAGCTACCGCTGTCATGGGATCCTCAGCCGTCATGGTATTGATACCTGTCTTGGCGGAAATCAAATCCTCCAGACCACGCAACAAGCTGCCGCCTCCGGTCAGTACAATACCTCTGTCTGCAATATCTGCCGCCAACTCAGGCGGAGTCTTTTCCAATACACTGTGAATGGTTTCTACAATCTGTGCCGTAGTCTCTCTCAGCGCTTCTTCGGTTTCTTCGGAAGAAACCGTAACTGTCTTGGGCAAACCTGTTACCAGATTACGTCCTCTGACATCCATATAATCCACTTCTGCCCGCTTGTAAGCAGAACCGATTTTAATCTTCAAATCTTCCGCAGTTCTTTCACCAATTAACAAATTGTGTTTCTTACGCATATAACGCACAATCGCTTCATCGAAATCATCCCCTGCAATCTTAATGGAAGCGCTGACTACCGTACCACCCAAGGAAATAACCGCAATGTCGGAAGTACCACCGCCGATATCTACGATCATATTGCCGCAGGGTTTGGAAATATCGATACCTGCACCGATAGCTGCTGCAATAGGCTCTTCAATAATAGATACTTCTCTGGCACCTGCCTGATAAGTAGCATCCTCTACCGCTTTCTTTTCTACTTCCGTTACGCCACTGGGTACACACACTGCAATACGAGGCTTTCTAAAGCTTCTTCTGCCCAACGCCTTCTGGATGAAATATTTCATCATCTTTTCGGTAACGGTGTAATCGGAAATAACACCCTGACGCAAAGGTCTGACTGCCACAATGTTGCCGGGCGTTCTACCCAGCATCAGTCTTGCATCCTCTCCAATTGCTTTAATCTTATTGGTGTCTCTATCAAAAGCTACAACAGAGGGCTCTTTTAAAACTACACCCTTGCCTCTGATGTAAACCAGTATACTCGCTGTACCTAAGTCAATTCCTATATCTGTATATTGCATAAAACATACCCCTTTCATGGTAGTAAGACATTCTTAATTATTATAACCTAAATCTTGCTATTTTCATAGGGGTTTCACAAAATTTTAATTAAAAAGAATTTTATGGGGCACACGTGCTCTCCTCCAGAGCACCTTTACTTTGAAAAATTGACTTTCCACTTTCGCAAAACAAGACCTTCCCTAACACAAAAACAATGCAGGAAGAGGACGGTTCCTTCCGTCCTTTTACCTGCATCCATGCTCCTGTAAAGTTTTTATCGGCAGTACCGCCGTAAAACTTTAGGGTTGTTTTTTAAATTATAGCATTTTTTTAATATACTTGCCGGTATAGGAAACCGGATTGTCTGCCACCTCTTCGGGTGTACCCTGTGCAATGACAGTACCGCCGCCGTCGCCACCCTCCGGTCCGATATCGATAATATAGTCCGCAGTCTTAATCACATCCAGATTGTGCTCAATTACTACCACGGTATTTCCGCTGTCAGCCAGTCGTTGCAAAATCTCAATCAGTTTCTGCACGTCCGCAAAATGCAGACCGGTAGTAGGTTCGTCCAGAATGTAGATCGTCTTGCCTGTGCTCTTACGGCTCAGCTCCGTAGCCAGCTTAATGCGCTGTGCCTCACCACCGGACAACTGGGTAGAAGGCTGTCCCAATTTGATATAGGAAAGTCCTACATCATTGAGTGTTTCGATTTTGCGGCGTATGGAAGGCACATTTTCAAAGAAAGGTACTGCCTCTTCCACTGTCATATCCAATACATCATAAATACTCTTACCCTTGTATTTTACATCCAGTGTTTCTCTGTTGTAACGTTTACCGCCACAGACTTCACAGGGCACATAGACATCGGGCAGGAAATGCATTTCTATCTTGATAATACCGTCGCCGCTACAGGCCTCACACCTGCCGCCTTTTACATTAAAACTGAAACGGCCTTTCTTGTAGCCTTTGGCTTTGGCATCTGCCGTAGCAGCAAACAAATCGCGAATCTGATCAAACACACCTGTATAAGTCGCAGGGTTGGAGCGGGGTGTACGTCCGATAGGAGACTGGTCAATATCGATAACCTTGTCCAACTGTTCAATGCCCTTGATACCCTTATGTTTACCCGGTATCGTGCGGGCACGGTTTAACTTCTTTGCCAAATGCTTGTAAAGGATTTCGTTTACCAGTGAACTCTTACCGGAACCTGACACGCCTGTCACCGCTGTCATAACCCCTAACGGAAAGTCAACATTGATATTTTTCAGGTTGTTTTCCTGAGCACCCATTACTGTCAGTTTGCCCGTAGGCTTTCGGCGCATTTTAGGCACCGGAATCTTCTTCGCACCGCTTAAATACTGTCCCGTCACAGATTCCGGCACCTGCATAATCTCTTCTGCCGTACCGCATGCCACTACCTTACCACCATGGGAGCCTGCTCCCGGTCCGATATCCACAATGTAGTCCGCCTCACGCATGGTATCCTCGTCGTGTTCCACCACTATCAGCGTATTGCCAAGGTCACGCAAATTTTTAAGAGCCGCCAACAGCTTGTCATTGTCCCTCTGATGCAGACCGATACTGGGTTCATCCAGAATATAACATACCCCTACCAGACCGGACCCAATCTGGGTTGCCAGACGGATACGCTGGGCTTCTCCACCGGAAAGTGTACCCGTAGCCCTGGAAAGGGACAGATAACTCAGCCCCACATTTACCAAAAAGCCTACTCTTGCCTTAATTTCCTTTAAAACCTGTTTACCAATCAACTGCTGTTGCTTCGTCAGCTGCATTTCCCCGAGGAATTCGTGCAACTTTTCCACCGACATAGAGGTAATCTCATGGATATTTTTGTCGCAGACGGTAACTGCCAGAGACTCTCTTTTCAGGCGCATACCGCCACAGAGCTTACAGGGGGTAATCCGCATAAAGGACTCATACTCCTGCTTCATGGTTTCCGAAAATGTCTCACGATACTTACGCTCTACATTTCTAATCAAACCTTCAAACGCCACAGGATACACACCGCGGCCCCTCTGTCCTTCATAGTACACATCTACTTTCTTACCGTCCGTACCATAAATGAGAATCTGTTGTATCTTTTCAGTATATTTTTCAAAAGGAGTATCCAAATCAAATTTATATTCCTTGCAAAGTGCTTGTAACACTGCATTGGTAAAGCTGCCCTTGTCCGCACAGGACTGCCAGCCTGTTACTGCTATGGCTCCCTGATTGATGCTCAGTTCTTTTTCAGGAATCATCAAATCAATATCAAATTCCATCTTGTATCCCAGACCAAAGCAATCCGGACAGGCGCCAAAAGGGTTGTTAAAGGAAAAGCTTCTGGGCTCGATCTCGCTGACACTAATGTCACAATCAGGGCAGGCAAAGCTTTGGCTGAACGTCATGGGTTCACCGTCAATTACATCTACTTCCAAAAGCCCTTCGGACAAATCCAGTACATTTTCAATGGAGTCTGTCAGACGGCGTTCAATTCCTTCCTTGACAACCAGACGATCTACAACCACTTCAATATTGTGCTTAATATTTTTGTCCAGCTTGATTTCCTCGGACAATTCATACATATTACCGTCCACACGCACACGCACATAGCCGCTTCGCTTTGCACGTTCAAATACCTTGACATGCTCACCCTTTCGTCCGCGTACTACCGGTGCCAACAGTTGAATACGAGTGCCGGATTCTAATTCCATAATACGGTCCACCATCTGGTCCACACTCTGTTTGGCAATCTCCCTGCCACAGTTCGGACAGTGGGGAATTCCAATGCGGGCATAGAGCAGTCGGAAATAATCATAGATTTCCGTAACCGTTCCCACCGTAGAACGGGGATTGCGGTTAGTGGATTTCTGGTCAATGGATATGGCAGGCGAAAGCCCCTCTATCTTTTCCACATTGGGTTTTTCCATCTGCCCCAGAAACTGGCGGGCATAGGAAGACAGCGACTCCATATAACGGCGCTGCCCTTCTGCATATATGGTATCAAATGCCAACGAAGACTTGCCCGAACCCGATAATCCGGTCAGCACCACCATTGCATTTCTGGGAATATCCACGTCGATATCTTTTAAATTATGTTCCTTGGCACCCCTGATTTTAATCCACTCTCTGGGGCGCATTTTCTGTATTTCTTCCATGGCTTACCTCTTTCTATTCTTCCACGATAGTTTAATCATTTTTTCTAACTGCTTACCACAAATCCAATCTTTATACAAACGAATTACAATTACCCAAATTATATGGACATATATCCCTGCATTTATGACAGGATATACACCATATCTGCTTTTCTGCATCATCACCAAATGCATAATCCCAACACGCTTGTTGATTGATTTGTGGTTTTTCCAAGGCGTTTACCGGGCAAGCTTCTATACATAAATTACAATTATTACAAATATTATTTATCAACAAATCTGCTTCTAGTTCCTCTTCACACAAAACAGCTCCCAGCCAAACCATACTCCCAAATTCCGGCGTAATTAATAGCGAATTCCTTCCTATCGTTCCCAATCCTGCTGCCTGTGCTGCATGTTTCTGCGAAATAATAGAGCGCCACCTTTTCGTTCGCGTATCCCATTCACTTTCATTAGTTGGAACCGGAACGCATGTAATCCGAAGTTTCTCCATCTCTATGCAAAAATCCAGTGCAATTGCATCCATCTTAGGTGTAACGGAATTTCTTACCCGCGTATACGGTATTGCTGACTGGCACTTTAATGTTCCTGCCGGGAAACGACATCCGAAAGATATTACAGATTTACATGTAGGCAATACATCCCTTGGATGATAACCCTCAGGAGCATCTGCGAATCTATCAACGCTTGCTATTCCACACAAATCGGCTCCTAGTGTATACATTATTTCTTTAACTCTTTTACTATCTATTTTCATAATTTATCCTTTACGCTTTTGTACCGTTCAATGATATTAGTCTTCCAAATCCCTAAGTACCGTCTTCAACTCTACCATCTTGTCACGCAGCTCTGCTGCCGCCTCGAAATTTAGGTCTGCCGCTGCTTTCTGCATCTTCTTCTGTACATCGGCAATCAGCTTTTCCAATTCCTTGCGGTTCATGGATTCCGGGTCTTTTTCAAACTTCAATTCTTCCTTAGCAATTACCTTGGAAATACTGATAAGTTCACGTACCGCCTTCTTAATGGTCTGAGGGGTGATACCGTGTGCTTCATTGTATTTTTGCTGAATATTACGTCTTCTCTCAGTTTCTTCAATGGCAGTCTTCATGGAATCCGTCATATTGTCCGCATACATAATAACATGACCTTCCGCATTTCGTGCCGCACGACCCACTGTCTGAATCAGGGATGTAGCCGAACGTAGGAAACCTTCCTTGTCTGCGTCAAGAATCGCCACCAGCGAAATCTCCGGTATATCCAGACCCTCTCTGAGAAGATTGATACCCACCAGTACATCAAATACATCCAGACGCATATCTCGGATAATCTCCGCACGCTCCAGTGTATCAATATCCGAATGCAGGTACTTGACACGGATACCTACTTCCTTCATGTAATCTGTCAAATCCTCTGCCATACGCTTGGTAAGGGTGGTTACCAGTACCTTGTTATGTTTGTCAATTTCCTTTCGGATTTCCCCAAGCAGGTCGTCAATCTGCCCTTCTACCGGACGCACGGAAATCTCCGGGTCCAAAAGCCCTGTCGGACGGATAATCTGCTCTGTTCGAAGCAGTTCATGTTCTTCCTCATAGTTAGAGGGGGTCGCAGACACAAACAACATCTGGTCAATATGCCCCTCAAACTCCTCAAAATTGAGGGGTCTGTTATCCAGTGCGGAAGGCAGTCTAAAACCATAGTCTACCAAAGTGGTCTTACGGGAACGGTCCCCCGCATACATACCGCCGATCTGCGGAATGGTAATGTGGGACTCGTCAATAATAATGAGAAAATCATCACCAAAATAATCCATCAGGCAGTGGGGCGGTTCACCTGCTTTCATACCACTTAAGTGTCTGGAATAATTTTCTACACCGGAGCAAAAACCGGTTTCTCTGAGCATCTCCACATCAAAATTGGTGCGTTCGGAAATGCGCTGGGCTTCCAGCAATTTGTCTTCTCCTTTAAAGAAGCGGATACGCTCTTCCAGTTCTTTTTCAATATCGTCACAAGCTCTCTTTATCTTATCCGGTGCCACTACATAATGGGAGGCCGGGAAAATTGCAATATGATTCAGTGTGGCATGCACCTGTCCCGTCAGGGGCTCCACTTCGCAGATACGATCTATCTCATCCCCGAAAAACTCAATGCGGATTAAATAGTCTCCTCCCTGTGCAGGATAAATTTCCACCACATCTCCACGCACGCGGAAACTGCCTCGCTGTAAATCCATATCATTGCGGTCGTACTGGATATCTATCAGTTCACGTAATACTCTGTCCCTGTCTTTTTCCATACCGGGACGCAGGGAAACTACCATCCCCTGATAATCGTCAGGACTACCCAGACCATAAATGCAGGACACGCTGGCTACTACAATCACATCCTTACGCTCCGTCAAAGAAGCAGTTGCCGACAGTCTCAAACGGTCAATTTCTTCGTTGATGGCAGAATCCTTGGCAATATAGGTATCCGTAGAGGGCACATAGGCCTCCGGCTGGTAATAGTCGTAATAGGACACAAAGTATTCTACTGCGTTTTCAGGGAAGAACTCTTTAAATTCGCCATAAAGCTGCCCTGCCAAGGTCTTGTTGTGGGCAATAATCAACGTAGGCTTGTTCAGTGCTGCGATTACATTTGCCATGGTAAAGGTCTTACCGGAACCTGTAACACCCAGAAGGGTCTGAAACTGGTTGCCCTGCTTAAAACCTTCCACCAGTTCTGCAATTGCCTGCGGCTGGTCGCCTGTCGGTTTATATTCACTGTGTAATTTAAAAATCTGTTCTTGGTTTGTATTCATGCAGGCACCTCCCTACACCCAAGTGGGCTTTTGGTCCTTATGCGTAAAATTCTTCATTCTTTCTTTAAAAGAATGGAGTTCACTGCTGTAATAAGCTTTCTGCTTTGCATTCAGCCTGTCACTTTCCTCCAACCCTTTTAACAGGTCTTCAAATTCCTTTAAATTCATCTGTGCGGCATCCTTGTAATTGTTTTCCATATTCATCCGTATTTTCTGTACAACCGCATCCAACTGTTTGTTTCTGCTGCTTTTTAAAAAGTCCAACATGTTTCTGTCCTCCATAGCAATCTTATTATAACAGAAAGCCCAAAGAAAGTACAGAACAAAATCGAACTTTTGTTCTAATTTATTTTTAACTGCTCCATCCCAAAAACTGAAATAATTTTTTAACCTCAGTCCAAAAACTCCCGTGGATCCATCCCATAAAGCTGCACCACTTCCAGATATTCGGAATGCAGCAAATCTTCTGCCGTAACCAATCTTCCACCGTCCGAATCCAAATCGTATCCAAAATGATTCCACGCATACCATGCCAGATAGGAGCAATGTACACCAAACTGTCTTTCTTGAGGCTGCGGTGCTTTGTTTCCAATAAAGCCGGAAGATAAGTGATAGGGAACTCCATACAATACCTCCCGCCCATAATCGGCCACCTGCTGCTGCAGTTCGGGAGTCACATCTTTTACCCGCAAAACCGCCCAGTTGGAATAATCCTTCCAGCCTTCTATGCTTCCATAGGTGGAATCCGTTCCCCACATTACGCTTTCCACCGTCGTATTCTCGTCCAGAACTAATGCAACATGCCCATGCCGCCATCCCACAGAATGTGTAGAAATGGTCAGCAAAATATCTCCCGGCTGTAAATCCAAAAAAGCAGGGTACTCTGCGGAATTTTTCACCGTACCGCTTGTAAGCCTTACCTGTTGTCCCAATTCCAGTTTATCCTCTTTAGTAAACCATCCTATCAAAGAGACACAGGAAACCTGTCTGGGGGCAAAAAAATTTTCCTGTGCTTCCAAAACCTTATAAAATTCTCCCTCCGCCACCAAACGCTCTACTGCCGTTCTGCCCAGTCCTGTTTGCAAAAAAATCGTTTCATAATCTGTTGTCTCAGACAACATAACCTTTTCATATTCAGGAACAAAGGATTCTGTGCCGTGAATCCAGTAGCACTGTACCAGATAAACCATGAGCACTATACCCAATACTGCTATGCAGGGTAACACAATTTTTTTCCATTTCTTTCTCATTTTCACAAAAACCCCCTAACTTTCTTAGTTAGAGGGTTTCCCAAAAAAGAGAAAATATTACCTGTAATTATTTTTCAAAACGCTTCGCCCGGCGTCCAGCAGTTTACCGCCCTGATTACTTGCCAATTCGTTTCAGCAAATAAGGGATTGCCTGTTCAAAATTCACACCGTACCAAGGTTTACCGGGATCTTCCATGGTGATACGAATACATTCAGCAGTATAATCTGCCGCTATCTTCATGGCTTCTTTCCAGTCGAACCCATTCATCATGGCACCGATGCAGGTACTGGAAAAGATATCGCCTGTACCATGATAACTCATATCCAGTCTGTCATGCGTATAATAATAATATTCGTCCTTTTCCTTATCATAACCCATAACACCGGTTTTACCCTTTTCAAATCCTACGCCCGTTAATACACTGATTTTCGCACCCAAATCAACCAATTTCTCCAGCAGTTCTTTTATATAAGTCTCGTCGTAGGTTTCCTTATATTCCGTGCCGGTCATAAAACAGGCCTCTGTAACGTTTGGCACAATAATATCTGCTTTACCGCACAGGGTTGCCATGTGCTTTGCAAAAATTTCATCAAAAGCAGCATACAATTTACCGTTATCTGCCATGGCAGGGTCCACAAAAATTATATTGTCCTCTGTCTTAAATTCCGCAAACATTTCCTTCATCAAATCTATCTGTTCAAAGGAACCCAGATATCCAGTGTAAATTGCATCAAAATCAATTTTTTCCTCTTTCCAGTGTGCGGTAATGGGTTTAATCTGGTCTGTTAAGTCCTTGCAGGTAAAATTCTTAAACATGGTATGGGTGGACAACACCGCAGTGGGAATGATGGAGGTTTCCACACCCATTGCCGAAATAATCGGAAGTGCTACCGTCAGCGAGCACTTACCTACACACGAAATATCCTGAATGGTTACAATTCTTTTCATTTCTGATTCCTCACATTCTATCGCTATTGTTCATAGTTTTCATATTCAAACAACCTTATCCTCTAATCTCTCATTTGCCCGGACAGGTTATGCTTTACAACTTTAACAAACTCTATTATACTTATTTTTGACCATGTTCAAATAATCAAAAATCAACTATTTTTTATGGTCAGATTGGAGTTTTATGCTTACTTATTCTTTCGAAGACAAAGGGTATGACAGTCTGTACGAATCCCTTTACAAACAAATTAGGCAGGACATCTTAAACTACAAGCTTTCTCCTGATGAAAAACTTCCCTCCAAGCGGGCACTGGCAAAGCATTTAAATGTCAGCACCATCACCGTGGAAAATGCCTATTTACAGCTTATGGCAGAGGGTTATATATACTCCGTGGCAAAAAGTGGTTATTATGTATCCCACGTCTCTTCCACCAAAGCCACGGAAACGCCACGACCGGCACATTTAGTTGACGAAGTCACTCCCACGCCTTCTTTTTTTGTTGACTTTGTCAACAATTCCACCTCCGCAGACAACTTTCCTTTTGCCACATGGACTAAATTGATGCGGGAAACCATGTCAGATGAAGCAGATAAGCTTATGGTCAGATCTCCTTCTACGGGTATTACTCCTTTACGCAATGCCATTGCAGATTATCTTTTTCAGTTTCGTGGCATGACTGTTGAACCTGAACAGATTGTGGTAGGTGCAGGAACCGATTATTTATACAGCCTGATTATCCAATTGCTGGGACGTAACAAAGTGTATGCCGTAGAAGACCCCGGTTATCAAAAAATCAGTAAGATGTACCGTTCCAACGAGGTAAGCTGCGTGCCGGTTCCTTTAGACAAAAACGGTGTGGACATAAAATATTTGGACAAAACAGAAGCGGATGTACTGCACATTTCCCCTTCCCACCATTTTCCCACAGGGCTTGTCACCCCTGTCAGCCGGCGTTACGAGCTTTTGTCATGGGCTTCCCAAACCCCTGACCGCTATATTATTGAAGATGATTATGACAGCGAGTTCCGGCTTTTGGGTAAACCCATTCCTTCTTTACAGAGCATTGATGTGTTGGACAAAATTATTTATATGAATACCTTTTCCAAAACCCTGACTCCTACCATCCGTATCAGCTACATGGTATTGCCCAAGGGACTTATGGAACGCTACAAAAAGGAACTGAATTTCTATTCCTGCACCGTTTCCAATTTCGAACAATACACTTTAGCCAAATTTATCGAACAGGGTTATTTTGAAAAACACATTAACCGTATGCGCAATTATTACCGCTCCCAAAGAGACACCATTGTTTCCTGTATCAAAAAGCACCCTGACTATGATAAAGTAACCATCCGCGAAGAAAATGCCGGCTTACATTTTTTATTGACAGTAAATACAAAGTATTCCGATTCACAGCTAGTAAAAAGAGCCGCCGACAACGGCATCCACATTTCCTGCCTGAGTGAATACTTTTCAGTTCAGGAAAAATCACTAGAGCATACTCTGGTTATCAACTATTCCGGTATCAAAAAAGAGCACATAGAAAAAGCTGTGGAACTTCTCTTCCACAGCTTCTAGGTATTTGTAAAATAGTGGTGTTGGGACATGGAGCAAAAATCTTTCCTAAGCAGACCCTTGCGGAACGTCGGTGCTTAACGAAACCAACCTCGCAGAGGGCAGGTTGAGTTTAGCATCCGCTACGTTTCGCACGGAGCGCGAGCGTGTCTGCGTGGAAAGCTTTTTGCTCCATACCCACCCCTCCTATCTTACAAATTCCTCTTATTATTCATCAATCATTTCCAGCAATAATTCCTTAGCCGCTTCTAACTGGTTATCATATTCTTCGTCGCTGTAATATCTATCACCATCGAATTCTACAACCACATCCGGTTCAATACCAATACCGTGGATATTAGTACCGTTAGGTGTGTAGTAGGAACTGATAGTCAGTTTAACTGCGGAACCATCACTCATTTCTACGGGACGCTGTACAATACCTTTACCAAAGGTTGTGGTTCCCAAAAGTGTACCTACACCATAGTCTTTAATGGCACCTGCCAGAATTTCGGAAGCACTTGCGGAGTTACCGTCCACCAGTACCACCATGGGTACTTCTATTTCTCTACTGCCATCACAGTAATATTCATCTCTGTTGCCATCTCTATCCTCTGTATAAACAATCAGACCTTCAGGAAGTAACATTTTCGCTATATTTACAACTGAACTTAAATTTCCGCCGGGGTTTGCACGCAGATCCAAAATCAGACCTTCCATACCGGTTTCCCTTGCCACTGCCAAGGCTTCTGCAAACTGGTCTTCGGTAACCGTGTCAAATTCCGTAATCTGGATATAAGCGATACCATTGTCATACATTTCGGAATTTACGGTAGGTGCTTCTACTTTTCTGCGGACTACCTCTTTTTCAATTTCCTCGCCGTCACGCACCAGTGTCAGATTGACATAAGTACCTTCTTCGCCCTTAATCAGTGCAGTTACTTCATTCAGGGCCAAACCGTAGGTATCTTCACCATCTACTTTATAAATAATGTCATCTGCACGCAAATCCGCTTCTTCTGCGGGAGTTCCTGCAATTACACCACTGATTTTAGCGTATCCGGTTACGGTATCCAGTGTCACATAGGCACCGATACCATAATAAACCCCCATGGATTCCTCATACAAAGCATTCAACTCTTCCGCGGAATAATATTCGGAATATGGGTCTCCCAATGCTGCTACCATTCCTTCGTAAGCGCCTTCTTCCAAAATCTGACGGTCAATATCTTCCTGATAGTAATAGGTATCTATAATTTCCTCAATCAGTTCCATTTTCGCTATCATATCAGAAGTGATTGCGGTATCCGAACCATTGCCTGCATCATCTCTGCTGTCAGCAATCGAGCCGCCGGTTGCGGAATTCTTTGCATCTGCCAGTGCCTGCAGACGGTTTACCAGATAAACACTACTGGTAATTAAAAGTGCTGACACCAGACCTGTTGCAAGACCACACCAGAAATATTTTCCGCCCTTATCTTTCTTAGGTTGTCCGGGCGTGGGCATATTCTGCGGTCCCTGCGGATACAAGGGATACTGTGCATATTGCTGATACTGCTGATATTGCATCTGCTGTTGATTCTGTATCTGTTGTCCCGACATCTGCATGTTTTGTGCCTGGGGCTGGGTTTGCCAACTCTGTTGATTTGGTTGGTTTTGCTGATTCCGCTGCGGTATATCTACCGTATAAAATTCATTTTGCTGCATTTTTCCTCCTGCCGCCTTCTGTCAGAGGGAGTTCTTGTTGAACGCCGGGTGACCAGGTCATTTACCGTCACTGGGACAGATAATTCCACGGACTTACATACTGTCCGTTCAGTCGCACGCCAAAGTGCAGATGGGGACCGGTAGAACGTCCCGTGGAACCCACCGCCGCAATTGTTTCTCCTTTTACCACTATGTCTCCGGCAGAAACATACAACTTTGAAGCATGCATATATATTGTATATAATTCATCACCGTGATCTATCATCACATAGTTACCCATGGAGCTGCTGTATGCCGCTGCCACTACTTTTCCATCATATGCCGCATAGATATCCGTTCCCGTAGGAGATGCCAAATCGATACCGTTGTGGAATTTTTCCACATGCAGCGTGGGATGCATACGCCATCCGTACTCACTGGACAGTCGGGTATAATATGCTACGGGGAATTTAAACTGTCCTCCGTCATAATATATCCTGTTTTGTTCCAACAGTTTTTTCTTCTCTTCTGCAATGGCCGCTTCCAGTGCTTCGATTATTTCGGTTTCTTCCTGAATATCCGCTTCATACTGTGCAATTGCCTGTTCTTTATTGGCAATATCATTTTCATATTCCAGAATGGTCTGTTCCTTTGCGGCAATCAATTCTTCTAATGCAGCCTGTTCAGACTCTTTTCCTGCTTTCGACTCTTCCAACAACGCTTTATCCGTTAAAAGCTGTTGTTCCAACAATTCTATCATCTGACGGTTTAAAATATACTGTTCCAGCATTTTTTGGTCATATGCAGAAATCTGTTCCAGATACTCTACCCTGTTTAACATGTCACTAAAACTGGTTCCGCTGAAAAGAATTTCTATATAAGACTCTTCTCCATGCTCATAAATATACTGAATACGTTCCACCATATTGGCATATTGTTCTGCTTCCGTTTCCTTTGCTGTCTCCAGTTCTGCCTGCGTCAGTTCAATCTCCGCTTCTTTTTCCGCTATCTGGGTTTCTAAAGTTTCGATATTTTCAATAATGGTAGCCAGTTCTCTATCCAGTTCTGTGATGTAGGTATTCAAATCATTCTTTTGTGATTCCAGACTTTCCTTGATTTCCTGCGCATTCGTCAGAGATGCCTGCAATCGGTCTCTCTCTTCCTCAGCCTGCTCAATCTGTTCCTCTTTTTCCTGTATACTTTCAGAGGTAATAGGCGCAGCCTGTGAAGAATACGCATATCCCGCAAACATTGCCAGCGTCAGTCCTAACGCCACCACTCTTGCCAATCGTTTCTTCATGTAACTTACTGCCTCCTACTATACACGCAAATGTTTTCTTACTGTATTAAAGCTTCCTAAAAAGCCGATACCGATACCCAGTATCAAAGATACAGGCAAAAGCACGGAAAAGATTTCTTTTACACTTAAAAACTGTAAAATATTGGAAAGTAACGCAAATTCTGTCAATGCATAATTTACCACTTTGTTATACGCATAATAGATAATCACCAGTGGAATAGTAGAACCAATAGCACCTATCAACATACCTTCTATTACAAAGGGAGCTCTGACAAAAAAGTCCGTGGCACCGATGTATTTCATAATGTTAATTTCTTCCTGACGAACAGAAATACCAATAGTAACCGTATTGCTAATCAGAAAAACAGATACTGCTAACAGAATAGCTACCAGTCCCAATGCCACATAAGCGGTAATCATATTCACACCGCTTAATGCATCCGCAGTACTTTCAGAGTAATTAATCTTCCGGATATCTTCAATGGAACTTAACCATGTAACCAGCGAATCCTGCTTGGCTACATCGCTCAAAAAGATTTCATAATTCTCATGATTTTCCAACGGGTTAGTGGGGAAGCCTTCCGCCTGCCCATGGAAAAGGGTTTCCTGCACTTCCTGCCATGCTTCATCACCGGAAGTAAATTTCACATCAGAAACCTCTTCTCTGATACGAATCAAATCACCGATTTCCGCAATGCGGGCATCTGTGGTGTCTTCGTAGAAAAATACTGTGACGGACATATTGCTCTGTGCCGTCTTTACAATATGCTGAAAATTCATTACTACCGCATACAATACACCAAAAAGGAACAAGCAGGTGGTAATGGTTGCAATAGACGCAAGGGAAAACCACTTATTTCTGAAAATCCCCCTAAATCCTTGCCTGAGAGTATAAAATAAGGTACTAATCTTCATCGATATACTCTCCTTCCTCTTCGTCACTTACAATCACGCCACGCTTCATGGTAATAACACGTTTCTGCATGGCATTGACTATTTCTCTGTTGTGGGTTACAACTACAACCGTAGTACCGGCTGCATTGATTTCGTCCAAAAGCATCATGATTTCCCATGAGTTCTTGGGGTCTAAGTTACCGGTAGGCTCATCTGCCAGAAGAATTGCCGGTTTATTTACCAACGCTCTCGCCAGAGCAACTCTCTGCTGCTCACCGCCGGAAAGCTGCTTGGGCTTTGCCTTGTATTTTCCTGCCAGTCCCACCGTAGCCAGTATAGCCGGCACATTTCTGCGGATTTCTTTGGTAGGTACTTCTATAATTCTCTGGGCAAATGCTACATTTTCATATACATTTCTGTCCTTTAACAGACGGAAGTCCTGAAACACAATACCCAGATTTCTACGGAACTTGGGTATCTTACGACGGGGCAGTTTTGCCACATCATGTCCCATGACCCACACCTTACCATTGCTGGCAGTTAATTCACGCAGCAACAGCTTAATCAGGGTGGATTTACCGGAACCACTGTCTCCTACTATAAAAACAAATTCTCCCTTTTTAATATGCAGGGTAACACCGTTTAATGCAGGTGCACCCGCGGAATAGACCTTGCTTACTCCATCCAGATGAATCAGGCCCTGTTCTTCAATCATTTTCTCGCGTCTTTTTCTTTTTTCCTCTTTACGTGACATTACTGACCCCTTTATATCAATATTCAAAAGTTTCCATGTACTTCATATATTTTACTACCATCAATGCAATCTTAAAGGTAATGGCATCTTCAAACACCCTTAAATCCAGCCCGGTACTCTTTTGTAATTTATCCAGTCTGTAAACCAGTGTATTACGGTGAATAAACAACTGTCTGGAGGTTTCCGATACATTCAGGCTGTTCTCGAAAAACTTATGTATAGTAGTAAGTGTCTCTTCATCAAATTCATCCGGGCTCTTGCCCCCGAAAATCTCTTTGATAAACATCTTACAAAGCGGTATGGGCAACTGGTAAATCAATCGTCCAATACCCAATTCACTGTATGCGATAACATCCCTCTCGTCAAAGAAAATCTTACCTACATCCAGTGCCATTTTGGCTTCCTTGTAGGAACGGCTCACTTCTTTAATCTCATGCACTACCGTACCGTAAGCCACATGCACATTCTTTACCCCTTCTTTTTGCAGAAAGGCTTCCAATGATTTTGCTGCTTTGTCTATCTCACGGTTATTTTCCGCATCCGTTAATTCCTTTACTACTATAACATTATTTTCATCTACTGCAGTAATGAAATCTTTTCCATTGTTGCCAAAATGGGTTCTGGAAAGCTCCAGTGCGTTATTGTCCTTGCCATTTTCAGACTCTACAATCATAACCACACGGTTTACATCTGTCTGGATATGCAGCTTCTTTGCCCTGCTGTAAATATCCACCAGCAACAGATTGTCCAAAAGCAGATTCTTGATAAAGTTGTCCTTATCAAAACGCTCCTTGTATGCCACCAACAGATTTTGAATCTGGAATGCTACCATTTTACCGACAGTATACACATCTTCACCTGCGCCACCGGCAATCAGCACATATTCCAGTTGCTGTTCATCAAATATCTTGAAATACTGGTAACCCTGTATTTCCTGTGAATCAGCCGGAGAAAGTGCAAACTCTACTGCCTGTTTGGAACAATTGCCCATGTCCACAGTGGACGCCACTTCCTTTCCATCCGTATCCATTACACAGAATTCTACACGGGCTATTAATTTTAATCCTTCAATGGTATTTTGTAATATTTGACTTGATATCATCTACCTACTCCTTTTGTAAAAAATGACAATGAAAACTCCCTCTCAAAAAGGGCTCTGTCACACACTTACTTTCCATTTTAATTTATTTTTACAAAAAAATCTACTGTAAACTCATACTTTTTTATGCACTTTTCATGTTTTTTTGCTTTTTTATCGATATTCTGTTACTGGACAAACTAAACAAAAAATTTTATATTCTTTATTAACCTAAAAATGGCCTTACTTTGCCCTAAATCCGTCCGCTATTCCGTCACCGCGAAATTCTATATTAGGTTTCACCGGTGCCGTCGGGAAATACTCATATCCGGTTCTATCCCCTGACACCGGATAGTAGAAGACTTCCCCATTTAATTCATATGTTTGTAACTCATATGTCCCATAGTCCTGCTGCCACAGATAATACGGTGCTGAAGCGGTATTACAAACAGTAAGCGCCAGCATGCATACTTTATATGCCCCATAAACTATCAGTCCAAAATATACCACCCTCTGCAATCTCATCTTTTGCAACAGCCAGCCTGCCGCCAATGCCGCTACCAATAATACATAGGCATATCCGTAACGTATTAACGGTGCACTAGTCTGCCAGAACAAATATGAACAAAGTAACGCAGCCATCACCAACAGATAATCTGCATTTTCTTTCTTACGCTTTATAAAAGTCCAAACTGCCACCGGCAGCAAAATGCCTATACTCAAAAAATCTGCCAGAATCAACAATTTTTCCATCGTTAGCAATGTAGCGAACCAGTTTGAAAACCACTGTGTTATCGGCACATTCACCTTAGATGCATCATACAGTGCTCTTCCCCATGTCTTGATTTCCGCCCCATCCACCCGGGCAATCTCTGCACTGACTTTCCAGTCCACAGAGAACAAATCCAGTGCCGGAAACGGATATAACAACCATCCTGAGATAATAACTGTCCTGGTCAACCACGGTATAGCTATCCCCAAGCCCATCAAAAGATACATACCTATTTCTTTCCATCGCTTTTCTTTCAAAAGTGTCATAGCAGGTTTAAATAATAATATCAATATCAGACCGGCGGTAAGTTTCAAGGTTACTGCATATACGCCACATACACACAACAGTGCATACGGCACCACAGATCCGCTTTTTTCTGCATTTTCCAGCTGCTCCAGCCACTTAATCACAATAAAGAACACTACAATCATTACAACATAATCAGAAGAAGGAGACACTATTTCATCACAAATAACAGTCAGATAATATATTGCTGCCACTTTTGCAAAGTCCGACAGCAACATTTTCTTTCGTTTCCAGCTCTTTCCGATATCCAGTACGCCGATACTCAAAACCAGTGCCCAGAATCCACCCATTGTATGTAGCGACTGCCCCAGCAGGAACTTCATGCTATACAATGCAGAAAGTGCAAAAGATGCACTGTTGTATGCAAATCTTACATGCAGATTGGCCAAACCTTTTACCACACCGTATTCTTCTATCCAACGGATACTCTGTCCATGATACAAGTCAGAATCGTATACCAGATATCCTCTGGAGGTAAAATACGCCCATACAAATACCAGCACTACTACCAAAACTTTTCGTAATACAGTATTTTCCCTGTTCCACCTTGCCACATCTTCTGCTATTTTTGACCGATATACTGTTATAATCAGAAAACATACCACAAGCAACAACAGATTAGCTGCCAGTCCTACTTTTCCAAACAGACTGAATACCTGTGCATATACAGTTGCCATAATGAGACCTGCCACCAACACACTATCCATGCTTTTTAATCTGTAATGCAGTTTCTTTTCTGCGAAACAGGAAAAACCCTGTCCCAGACAAAAAACCGTTATAAAAACATATAACCAGTTTAATAAAATACTTAACATACCATTCTCTCCTTCTGTATCTTAGTTATAAATCCAATACACAAAAAGGAAGGCTCTGTACACAAGGCCTTCCTCTCAGTGCTATTCATTATTTCCTCATTAAATTCTCATATCAAAATTGCTGCCTACCGCCGGATTTACGGAGCGTTCCATTGCTGCCGCATCAATCATTTCTACCATACCCGCAGCCAGTTCTTCACCGGACTCCATTGCTTTGTCCAATACGGCAGTTCCTATTTTGGTATTTAAATTAATCTGTGATAATGACATTGATAATCCTGCAATATCCATAATAAATACCTCCTTATCAGACTTGCACTGCTTTTCTATAATTATTATAACACAAAACCTTTTATTTCCGCAATCCTTAAATCCTACGGATTGCTTTTTCTTTTATCTCTATCATACCTTTTTTCAACAGATGTCCTACCGCACGCTTAAATTCGTTTTTACTCATCTGCATCTCACGTTTTATTACTTCCGGTGAAGCCTTATCGTTAAAAGGCAGGACACCGTCAAAGCTGTCAATAACCGCAAGCACCTTCTCGGCATCGGCTTCTATCTGTAAGTAAGCTTTTTCTCGGATACTCAAATCCAGCTTGCCATCCTCTTTTACTCCGGTAACTCTGCAGGTAACCGTATCGCCGATTCTGACCTCGCCGTACAGCTCTTTTTGGGGTATCAGGCCGGAATACTTATCATCCACTGCCACAAAAGCACCAAACTCAGGACTGGTTTCGTAAATACAGCCCGTTACTTTATCGTCCTTTGTGTAAGGACTTTCCGTAGACAAATACGGATATACATTCATGGTAGCACAAAGTCTGCTGCTCTTATCAATATATAAAGATACCAATGGGGTGTCCCCCTGCTTCACACGATAGGTCTGTTGCTTAAAGGGCAGAAACAAATCCTTTTCCAGCCCCCAGTCCAAGAAAGCACCAAATTTACTCAACTGTGCCACACGCAATCTGGTTACTTCACCCATCTTTAACAGCGGTTCCTTGGTGGTCGCAATAATTCTGTCCTTGGAATCCTTGTATATAAAAACCTCTACTTGGCTACCCACCACAGTACCTTCCGGCACCTGCTTCGCAGGTAAAAGCACTCTTTCCTCCGTATCTGCCATATCTGCCAGATATACGCCGAATTCTACTTTTTTTACTACTTTCAGCGCCTGTTTTTCACCCAGTTTTATCATTTATAAACCATGCCTTTCCGTATCGCAGATTTTACTCCGCCGCACAAAATTATGCCCTTTTCTATTTACATTTTCCTTCAAATTCCACGTTCACAAAAATCCCCCCCTGCGCATCCTGAAGAGATACTGTCCATTTTTCCTGACCATCCTCTTTGGTACACGCAACATAAGGCATAAGCACATCACCCAACAATGCCTGTTTTTTATACTCTGCCCGCATCTTAACAATTGGAAATTCCTCTGGCAAAAATGCCTTTGCCATACGTACATACTGCACATTATTTACATGATGATTGGTGTCCAGATGTTGTTTTCTAACGGTAATGGGTTCTTGTTCTGCGCTTTCCTTGGGAAGCATTATTTTGCGTCCTGCATAATCCATATCCAGTTTTTCTTCCAACACATATTTTTCCAGCATCAGCTCATTGGGATGCACGGGTCTGAACCTCTCCGTATCCAGAAGTGTCCACATAGTATTGGCTTTTGCCAGATACTCGCCTTTTTCATCTGTCAGGAAAAAATTACGGTAACCGAAACACCCTTTAAATTCATACGGGAATGTACCGATATTTACCCGCTCTGCCAATGCGGGAAACCGTTCTACCTCTATCTGCCATGAGGAAAGCACCCATATCATCTTATTTTCTCTTAAATACTCTACGCCAACTCCCAAATCCTCGGAATGAAACGTGGAACAGTCCTGAAAATAATCCAGAAGCCCCTCAAGGCTTAAATTACCGTCACTGTCCGTTTCGCTATATCTGATTCTGCTTTCAAAGCTATACATCTTTTCCATTCCTTCCGTTACACAAACACTAACTGTATGATTCTTCCAATCCAGAATACACAAAACAGTATGATTCCCAGATTACAAATAACCGTAGTAAAACGCTTACCTTTTGGCAGTGCAATTTTACCTCTGTAAACCTTAAATTTCTTTCTAAATACAATCAGCAGCACAAATCCCGCAATTACAATACCAATCAGGCAGAATACATATGCTAACATCACCAAAAGCCCTGCAACTGCACGTCCCAGATTTGCTTCTATTGCCGCCGGGTCAGTGAGCATATCCGTATATCCTGCCCATTCCAGTATCCAGACGCCCAATACACCGCCGATAAAATTAACTATCATATGTAAGATAATGGTATATTTGATATTTCCTGTCTTTACATAGATAAATGCAAGGAACATACCGATTGTGGTAGCATAAATAAACTGGGATATATTTCCGTGGAACAAGCCAAACATCAGACCGGAAAGCACCACTGCGGTTCCTTCTCCGTAACGCACCGCTCTGTCTACCAGCAGTTTACGGAAAATCAATTCTTCAAAAATCGGAGCGCAGATTACCATAAACAAAATCCTAACCCCTGTACCGGTACTGGTTGCTATATTCTGTATTTCATTATTTACGGCACTGCCCTTTAAAATGCCAAGCACAAGTGTAATGCCTGTTCCAATCAGATTACTGCAATACATAATGCTGTAACACATCATTGCGGCTATTACTGCTTTACCTGCTGACATTTTCTTCTTAGGAATATTTTCAGCCGGAACTCTGCTGATTAAAAACATCATCAAAGGCATACCGATTACATACATAGGCACCATCGATACTATCAGACTCAGGTCACCATTTTCCACCACTTCCGGAAATAACCACTGCACCAGTGCTGCAATTCCCAGCTGTACCGCAAAAATAATCAAGGTGCCAAAAAAGAAACTCAATCCCAGTTTGGAAAAATGCTTTCTTCCTTCTTTTACAACCCTCTGCAATTCTTCTCCCTGCGGATACTGAAACGGAGGCTCATAGTTCTGTATGGGCATCTGCTGGTACACGGGCTGTCCGTAGCCCTGCATGGGCATACCCTGCATATATATCGGCTGCTGATTTCCCTGCACAGGTATCTGTTGTTGGTTTGTCATGCTTTCATCCATATTTATAGTTCCTTCCCCAGTTACAAAATATTACTTTTATTCCTTACATATTCCGGCAACTATATTACAATTCTGCCGTCCTGAAAGTTGTATAACCTTCGTAATAATAGCTGTGGTCAATCCCCTTCATATAAAGTTCTCTATCCGCTATTTCATCAGTCAAAGCAGCTCCAAGAATATGTTTAATTTCTATGTCCTTAATCGGGCTTCGTTCCATGGCGAGCAAATAATCTTCTTTATCCACTCTGCTCCAGTCCACTACCTTCCCAAGCTCCTTTTTCAACATAAGATCAAGCCAAATACGTGTGCTTCGTCCATTTCCTTCTCTAAACGGATGGGCAATATTCATTTCTACATATTTTTCAATAATTTCATCAAAAGTAGATTGGGGCATTTTGTCAATATTATTCAGCGCCGCTTCCAAATACATAAGCGGAGCAAAGCGGAAATTACCCTTTGAAATATTTACCTTGCGTATTTCTCCCGCAAACTCATAAATATCTTCAAACAAATACTTATGAATTGCTTTAAGGGATGAAAACTTACCTGCTTCCAATGCATCAAGCATACCTGTTTCAAATAGTCTTATTGCTTTTTTCTTGCTTATTTTTTCTTCTTCACAGGCAAGAGCGGCAGAATCAGTAATTCCTAATTTATTTTCAAGTGCCATACATTGCTCCTTTTTATCAGTAGCAATGAGTCATGTCGCCAACTCATCGTTCCCTATAAATATCCATACTATAACATAATGATTATACTACCAATACTTTGAGAAAAGCAACGTTTTCTGCGATACTTTATAGCTTACTGCGTGAAGCAGGACAATTCTCATTTCAGAAAGCAAAAATCCCATGAGCATCAACTCATGGGATTTTGAAAACAGGGCTACAAGGATTCGAACCTTGAAATGACGGAGTCAGAGTCCGTTGCCTTACCGTTTGGCGATAGCCCTTCATGCGATTACTTTATGCATTATACATGAAGTATATTCATTTTGCAATACCCTTTTTTCAATTTCTTTTGTTTTTTTGTAGATACAATTTGAACAATTCATGCTTTGTGCCTGTTCATCGCTTTATGCAGTAAAATTTCAATACCAAATACTACCGCACAATAGAGTATCATCTGCCACACATACCTGTTGTTGTGGATTGCATTCAGATAATAAAAGGGGGGCAGTAAACACTGTAACACTCTGAAACGGCGCACCGCAAAAAATATCGGACACAACACCAGCATTCCCATCATCAAGAGCGGAATACAGGTTCCCAGACGTTGCAGATTTTTACAGATTTTCTTAATAACACTGCAAAAGCCTACATTCATAAGCATAAATAAAAGCATTAAGCCTACTTCCTTTATACCCCAGAAATTTCCCGTAAGGAACAGTGCCAGCAAGGTTGCCGTGCCGATATATATCATTGCCGCCGCCTGATAACCGTACAGATATTTTTCTCTGGCAGGGAGTGCTACACGGTCAAATACGCCTGCCTCTTCATCCTGTAAAAAATACATGGTTGCTGCCAGACCGGACAAAATGACTAACAAAGATAACAACCCCCTGACCGGTGCCGTCAGGTAATTTTGCTCCGTGGCATTCATTTCACTGCTTTCGCCACTTATAAAGCTAAGTTGAAACAGATTTCCTTCCACTCTGCTTCCTTCATAATAGGCAAGCAATTCTTCCTCCGATATTTCTTGTCCCGCTGCCAGTTCATTTTGGACAAAGTCCCGATATACCGAATAAGGAAAATAGGAATACAGTGCCCCATACAACTTTTCTCTGGAAAGCTGCAATGCGACATTGTCTTCCCGCTCTATTATTTTTATAAATTCCCGGTCGTACGCTCCCGCAATGTAGGTATCCAGTTTTTCCTGCATATCATCAGGAAATATCCATGCTGCATCTGCCTCTGTGCTTCTTACTGCCGCATAAGCCTCTTCTTCCGTCTCCACCTGTACATATTGCAATACACTTTCCTGCGTAAGCAAATCCGTTACCAATTTAGAAGAAAGCTCATCCTCTGTATTTTCCTGATACAGCACAATCTTCAACATACCGCTTTCTTCCTGCGATACCATCTGCATGGCTGCCACCAACAGAGGTATACTGCACAAGAGTAGAAAAAAGCTGGGTTTCTTTATCAACCGCTTGCAGGTAAGATAAAACCAAAATAAACCTTTTTGTATTTTCTTCATATTTTCTTTCAATCTGCCGCCGATGCCTTTATAATCAGAGGGCACTCCCGCCTTTACGTATTTTTGATTTTATGTCTTCTAACCGTTACTGCCAGTGCCAGAAAGCAGATCCAATAACCCGCCATAATCAGGCATTCCCCGCTCGCCGATACGGAACGCAGGCATTTGCCCGCATACTGCACTGCTGCACCGGAAGGTAACCACCCGGAGAGTGCCTGTATACTTTGCGGGAAAAAGGATATGGGATAAAAACATCCCGACAAATATCCCATGCTTAACGCAAGCAAAAACTGTGTAAAGACGCTGCCTACCATGCCATGTACGACTTCATAAATCAGAAACTGCATTGCAGAAATCAACATGGTTACCGGTATCATTTGCAATAAAAACAAAAACAGTCTGCTGATGCCTTCACCCTCCCATTCCGCCGGTGATACTCCGGCTATGGGTATGGCAACTGCTAACAATATAAATATAAAAAGTAAAGTACCCAACATCAGTGCCACATACGCCACATACTCACCAAGAACCTGACTGCAAGCCCCTTGTCCGCGTGCTTTCAAAAGCTTGGGCAAAGCCTCACTTCTTTTTACAAAAAGAGGGCTGCACACAATGCCCCACAAAAGCAAAAAGAGCACCAGTATTCCACATACATAATAGCCAATAAAAGACAGGTTCTCTGCCACGCCCAGTGTTTCCAACTCATACACCTGTGTTCTGCCCAGTATAAAATTCACAATCCGCAGATACAGTTCATCAGTGGCATCCCAATAAATATCCCGCATACCGTTTTCCAACATAAAACTCTGGGTACCGTATATGGCATTCTGGGACTCGACCACCAGCTTGGAAATGGTATCCACCAATTCATTCATTACCATACTGCCCACGCCGGTTGCTCCGGTAGAGGTAACATAGGTAATCGGCAGATTTTCTCCCGATGTGACTGACTCCACAAAACCATCCGGCACAATTACATATGCGGATATTTTCCCCTGCATCAACTGCTCTTTTGCCTCTTCCTCCGTCATATCCACAAAAGAAATGGCAAACTTGGAGGAATCCAGATTTTGAATGGTCTGGATACCGATACCCAGATAAGAGCCTTCCAAATCTCCCGTCAATCCAATCTGTACCATTTGTTTCTTTTCGGAAGAATTATTTTTCTCAAACACTACCCACATTAATAACGCCATACTGAGAAGCAAAAGCAGCGTTGTCACAATAATGGTCGGGAATACTTTTAGGACGCGTTTCAGTTGTGCACATATATACTTTCCACACTTCGCCATCTCTTTAATCAAAGCCTCCCCACCAGTCTGCTTACATTGCCGTCATATTGATAGGGCTGTAATACACCTTCTTTGAGGATGTACCATTTGTCGCACAATGCCAATTCCTGCACATCATGGGTTGCTAAAAGAATCCTGCCTCCCTTTGCTTTAAATTCCCGCAGATAATTGTAAATACGTTCCTTGCACACCAAATCCAGAGCCGCCGTTGCTTCATCCATCAAAAGCACTTTGGGACTGCCGCTTACGGCACAGCCAATTGATAAGCGTTTCTTCATGCCACCGGACATTTTGCGTACCGGTACTTTGATAAATTCAGTGATACCTAACATCGCCAGCACACCCTCGTCCAATTCCCTATTTAAGGCTGCCTTATCATACCATAAGCGTAAATTGTCCCATGCCGTTAATTCTTCCAATAAAGGATTTCCCTGCGGCACATAGCCAATCAGACTCGTCCGCAGGGCTTCATTATGAAACAAATCCGTATCTTCCCACAAAAAAGTGCCGCCATCTGCCTTTTGTACCCCGGCAAGGGTGGAAAGCAACGTAGACTTACCGCTGCCGTTACTTCCCAATATGCCGACACACTCTCCCGCTTCTATGGAAAGCGTAATGTCTTTTAATACTATTTTGTTTTGATAACTTTTCTTTAAATTTACTATTTTCATACTAATACATATAATTGAGTGCTCTTAAAAACTCTTCAGCATCCATGTCTTCCAAATCTTCTATTGCGTCAATTATCTCGTCAGGTACACCTGCTTTTTCCAATTTCTTGATATAAGCATCCCAGTCAACAGTTTCATACCAGTCTTCGAAATCATCCTCATCTTCTATCTCGACTACATTTTTATCGGAAGGTACTTTTACCTTTTCTCCCTTATCCTTGGACGCAATCAAAGTAATGGTTCCCCATTTTTCTTCATCCTGCAATACGGAGCATACCAGTTTTGCAGAATCCGCATCACATTCCGCTTCAATCACAACGGACATTTCGCCGATAATGGATGAGTAATCACTCATATCCAGTGCACGAACCAGTGCTGAGGAAGGTGCAGCAGTAATGGTGCCGCTTAACTGTCCTTTTGCCAGTTTATTGGTATCCAGCTTTTCTACCGCAATTTCCACCAATGCCATACCATTATATTCTACTGCGAATTCGCCTGTCAGCTTGCCACCGTTATCCTTTCCCTTTCCTGTAAGGGCAACACTTTCACCGCCTGCTTCCATAGATAAATTGTATCCGAAATCCGAACCGTCATGTGACATAATCATCTCTACGGTCAGTCCTTCATATTCTAAAGTACGTCCGCAGATATTACCCTTAGAATCCACATATACGACCATTACGATTTCCATGTCATAGTCAGCAATGGAATCCGCTTCATCAGCCGCCTCTTCCACCAAGTCCTGCCATTCTTCATAAAGTTCTTCCGGATCCATATCCTCAGCCATATCCATATCCATATCAGAATCTTCTATTGTCGTCCATGCTTCAACATACCATTCCTTTAACTCTTCATCCTCTGCCAGTGCAGTCAGAACGGTCTCCATCATATCTGCCATATTCTTTTCGTCAATAGTTACTTCCAATTCCACGCACTTCTGTGTAACACCTTCTGCACGGATACTGCCGTCGGACATCTCTACATCATCCACACAACTCAGTGCCATTGCTGTGTATTTGTTCAACAGCTCTTCTACCAGCTTTTCGTCAGGTGCAATTTCATAAAGCACTTTCAATGCCTCAAAAGCTTCAATCATTTCTTCTGCGCCGTCCACATCATCTGCAGACATATACATATCGCTTAAATCAGGAATCTGCATATATGCACTTTCTTCCGCAAGATCCAAAATACCTGCCATGCTGAGAATATCAGCCTCACCCATGCTAAAGGATACCATATTGTCCTTTATGGATACATTACCGGTCACAGTGGCACTTTCAAGCCATGACATATCCACACCGCTCATACCTGCCAGACTGAGCATATCCATACCGGCTTCTTCCAGTTCAATCTTTGCTTCCATATCGACACTCATGTCATATATCTGCAAATTCTCTCTGAAATAATCATTATAAATAGTTGCCGCATTGGAAGCTGCTTCTTCTGCCGCTCTGCCTTCTACCCACTGGTAATATTCTTCCGGCTCGGAGAAAGTCTTTTTGGACCAGTTCTTCACGGAATCAGAACTGAATAGCATTAGCAGAAGCCCTACCACTCCGAGTATACCTGCCACAATACAAATAAGTACGCCCTTGGGTATCTTCTTGCCAGTACCGGCCTTTTCTGCAGGCACAGCACCTGTCGTTGCATTGCTTGCAGGTGCCTCCTCCGGTTGTACAGGAGCTGCCGGTGCACCGGTGCTTTCCGGTTTTCTCCAGCCACACTGATTACAAAACTTTTCATCATCAGATACTTGATTTCCACAATTAGCGCAAAACATTTGTTGTCCTCCTTGTAAGCATTACATAAAATCTTAAGAACTATTATACTTTTTCGCATTTTTCCTGTCAACTCGACAAAAAATGACAACGAAAGAGGGCTATTGAAAAACAGTGATTTCAACAGCCCATATATACATATTCCATATTTAATTCTAAAATGCCTAATCCCCTGCTATATTGTAAAAATATAACAGTTCTTTCCCTATACCTCAAACAGTAAGTCTGCGTAAGTAGGGAACGGCCAGTATGCTTTATCCACCAGTTTTTCCAGTTCGTCCACCGGTGCTCTCAGGGCATCCATAGCTTTCACAACAACCTCGTGATAATAGAATGCCTGCTCTTTACCCCGGGGCATGGAGGATGCCTTTGTTTCTTCTGCAAGCAGAACCTCTGCCGCTTTCTTCGCTTCGGAAAGTTTTGCGGTAACTGTCTTTAACAGTTCCTTGGAAACCATATCATCTCCGCCTGCCTGTGCAATAGCCAGTGTGGTATCTGCCAATGTTTTTGCAAATTTCATAACCGCAGGGAAAATCTGCTTGTTTGCCATATCCACCATAGTCAGTGCTTCGATATTGATAGTCTTGGCGTAGGTTTCATACAAAATTTCTGCGCGGGAACGCAATTCCGCTTCCGTAAAGATACCAAACTTTTCAAACAAATGAATTGCCTTCGGTGTAGTCAGGGTATCTACCGCTTCTACCATGGACGGAATATTGGGAAGTCCTCTTCTTGCTGCTTCCTCTGCCCATTCCCTGGCATAACCGTCACCGTTGAAAATAATTCTCTGATGCTCGGTCATATATTCTTTGATCATATCATGCACTGCCAGTTCAAAATTCTCTGCATTTTCCAGTCTGTCAGCCGCTTCGCAGAACGCTTCTGCCACAATGGCATTCAATGTGGTGTTGGGGCTTCCGATAGAGTCTTCACTTCCTACCATACGGAATTCAAACTTATTACCGGTAAACGCAAAGGGTGACGTGCGGTTACGGTCAGTTGCATCTTTTACAAAATCAGGCAAGGTAGATACACCGGTTTTTAACACTTCGCCCTTTTTCAGGGAATCTGCCTTTCCGGTTTCTACCAACTGTTCCACTACGTCCTCTAACTGCTCGCCTAAGAAAATAGATATAATCGCAGGGGGAGCTTCATAACCACCCAGACGATGGTCGTTTCCTACATTGGAAGCACTCTGTCTTAACAGGTCTGCATGAGTGTCTACTGCTTTCATAATACATGCTAATACCAATAAAAACTGCACATTTTCATTAGGTGTCTGACCCGGCTCCAACAAATTGATACCTGTATCCGTAGTAATAGACCAGTTATTGTGTTTACCGGAACCGTTTATGCCGGCAAAGGGCTTTTCGTGAAGCATACAACGCAAACCGTGCTTACCTGCCACTCGCTTTAAAGTTTCCATTACAAGCTGGTTGTGGTCAACTGCCACATTTGCGGATTCGTAAATAGGTGCTATCTCATGCTGTGCGGGAGCCGCCTCATTGTGCTGGGTCTTGGATGTCACACCCAGCTTCCACAGTTCAATATTGACATCGTGCATAAATGCACCGATACGTTCTCTGATAACGCCAAAATAATGGTCGTCCATTTCCTGTCCCTTGGGTGCAGGTGCACCAAACAGGGTTCTGCCGGCAAAAATAATATCTTCACGCTGCAATGCCTTTTTCTGGTCTACAAGGAAGTATTCCTGTTCCGCACCCACAGATGCCAACACCTTAGTTGCCTCTGTATTGCCAAACAATCTCACAAGGCGGATTGCCTGCTTACTCAGTGCTTCCATGGAACGCAAAAGCGGAGTTTTCTTATCCAGTGCTTCCCCGGTGTAAGAGCAGAAAGCTGTAGGAATACACAGGGTCGGTCCGGTTGCAGTTTCTTTGATAAATGCAGGAGAAGTAATATCCCATGTGGTATAGCCTCTTGCTTCAAAGGTAGCACGTAAGCCTCCGGACGGGAATGAAGATGCATCGGATTCTCCCTTAATCAATTCCTTACCGGAAAACTCCATAATCATCTTACCGTCTTCATCGGGATGGGTCACAAACGCATCATGCTTTTCTGCAGTGATACCTGTCAACGGCTGGAACCAGTGGGTATAATGGGTAGCCCCATTTTCTACTGCCCAGTCCTTCATTGCCTTTGCCACAACATCAGCAGTTGCCAAAGACAATTCGCCTCCCTTATCCATAACCTTAACCACTTCTTTATATATACTCTTGGGTAATCTCTCTTTCATTCTGCCCAGTGTGAACACTTTGCTGGCAAAAATCTCTTCTACGTTTAAAACCTCGCTCATTTGGCGCGCTTCCTTTCTCTTCCCGCAGATATTATTACGGTTTTCTGGTATTTATCGTTCACATTGTACAATATATGTCCAATATCGGTCAACGACTATTTTTACTCTTACACTATTTATAATTCTTCTTCATTCTTTACCCTAAGCAAATCATACTGCTCCGGTATCTCTGAAAGTTTCAACCAGATAAGTTGTTTGGAGTGAGGACAGCTTTCCACCGCTTCGCCTGCTTCGTTATACATAGCCTCTACCTTAGTTGCCACATTGTCACCGGAAGGCTTCATAATTTCGATGGTATCGCCTACGCAGAATTTATTGCGTTGCTCAATACGAACCAGTTGTGTTTCTGCCTCCAAACCTGTATCTGCGGGGAATGCAGATGGAGCATCCGCAATTTCTTCCACAATTCCTAAATAAATATATTCATTTACATAAGTGTTATTATCGTAAATTTGTGTGTTTTCGTCGGGCTTTCCAAAATAGAAGCCGGTTGTAAACTGACGATAGGTACATTTTGCAATTTCCGCCCTGTACCAGTCCAGATTGGCACGGTATTTTTCTTCGGATTCCAGATAGTCATCAATGGCTTTTCTATAAGTTCTGGCTACGGTTGCCACATACAGTGCCGTTTTCATGCGGCCTTCGATTTTGAAGCTGTCAATGCCTGCCTCTATCATCTCAGGAATATATTCTATCATACAGAGGTCCTTTGAGTTGAAAATATAAGTACCTCTCTCATTTTCGTAAACAGGCAGATACTCACCGGGACGCTTTTCTTCCACCACTGCATATTTCCAGCGGCAGGGATGGGTGCAGGCACCTTTATTGGCATCGCGTCCGGTAAAATAGTTGCTCAACAAACATCTGCCGGAGTAGGAAATACACATAGCACCGTGGATAAAACTCTCTATTTCCATATCATCCGGTATATTCTTTCTGATTTCCGCAATTTCACGTAAGGACAGTTCTCTGGCAGACACCACACGCTTAGCTCCCTGCTCCCACCAGAAGCGATAGGTCAGGTAGTTGGTATTGTTTGCCTGTGTAGAGATATGACGTTCAATCTGAGGACATACTTCCTTCGCTATACTGTACATACCGGGATCTGAAATAATCAGAGCGTCCGGCACATCCGGTTTCATATTGGCAAGCTCTTCAAAATATTTGCGGGCACCGTCCAAATCTCCGTTATGCGCCAGAATATTGGCTGTCACAAATACTTTTACACCATACTTATGGGCAAAGGCAATCCCTTCTGCCATTTCTTCTTTGGAAAAGTTCTTTGCCTTGGCACGAAGACCAAAAGCTTCACCGCCGATATATACTGCATCTGCTCCAAAACGGACTGCTGTTTTTAATACTTCCAGACTGCTTGCCGGAATCAAAAGTTCTGGTTTCTTTTTCATCTGTTTCCTCCTGAACATATGGAAAGAGTTATTTTTTCACACTTAGTGCCACACCGTCACCGGCCTGTAAAATAACAGTTTCCAGTTCGGCATGATGGGTCAGTTCATACAGATATTCCCGCATACGGGAATGGATGGTGCGGTTTCTGCGGGTTACCGCAAAACGTGACTCCAATACGTCGCCGTCCTGCAATACATTGTCGGACACTAAGAGCCCCCCTTTTGCCAGCAGACGGATGGCATCCGGCATAAAATGAATGTACTGTCCCTTTGCCGCATCCATAAAAATAAAATCATAGGAACCTTCCAGCTCTTTTAAAATGTCTGCAGCATCGCCCTCAAGCAAGGTAATTGCCTCTTCTTTTCCTGCTCTTTTAAAATTTTCTTTGGCAATGGGAATTCGCTTTTCATACTTTTCAATAGTAGTAATATGGGCACCTTCCGGTGCATACTCACTCATCAACAGTGCCGAAAAACCTACTGCCGTACCGACCTCCAGTATCCTCATGGGTTTATGTGCCGCAAGGAGAAACCGTAAAAGGCTCTGGGTCTGGGTACGGATAATAGGTACTTCATCCGCTTTGGCTTCCTGTTCTATTTGGTTTAAAAAAGGCGTATTGCCTTTATCAAACGAGTTAATAAAGGCAATCATTCTATCATCAGTTATCATATTTGCTTCCTGCTTTTTCTTATTCTTGGTTTTCTGCTCCGTCAGGGTCCGCAGACATAATCTCCATCATCTCTTCTATGGTCATAGAAGTATTGAGAACATAAGAGCCGGCTTTCAATTCATCCTTGTAATGAGACAACAAATTCTGGATATAAAACAGATGTGCATCACGGATAAGACCGTTTTCTTCCAGAATTTCACCTATCTGCAACGCACTTTTTCCCATAGTAATATCTACCTGGATATCTACCCCGGGACTTTCCGTCATAGGCGGCTCCTGAAAAATACGATACCCGTAATCATACGCTGTAACCGCACCCTTATAAACCACCACTATTACAAATATTGCTACAAGCACTTTGAGTAACATACCCAGAACGGCTGTAATTACCTGTTTGGCATTCATATCAACAACCAACCCTTCCTTAACCTGCAAGTCTGATGCTATTGCAGGAATCACTATTCAAAATCCAAAGCTTCCGCCAATCTTGCATTCACATTCTGCATCATTCTGCATAAATCCAGCTCTGCTGCCAGAAAATCTGCAACTAACGGATTTTCCCTAAACTTTTCATATTCTCTTTCAAACTCTTCTATTTTGTAGAATAAATCTTCATCACCTGTCATATTCTGCAATTCAAAATTACGGGCACGAAAGATATCTATCTGTGTTTTCAGTTCGGGGAAAAGATTTACTTTGTCTTTTTCTCTTTTATATCTTTTATACTTATCCGTATCCTTAATGGTTACAATCAAACTCTCTATGGCATTGTTTAATTCTGTCATACTTTCTCGCAGCCTGCCTCTTTACAGTTTTTAACAAGGTTCTAAAACCCGTTTTTCACATACGTCTCTTATACTTCCATAATAATCGGCATAATCATAGGACGGCGCTTGGTCTTTTTCCATACATACTCGGAAAGTGCATCCTTGGTAGCCGCCCGCATCTTACCCCAGTCACTGATGCCTCTGTCAATCAAATCCTGCATGGTTTCATCCACCACCTGTCTTGCCTCTTCCAGCAATTCATCGGATTCTTTCACATACACAAAACCTCTGGACACAATATCCGGTCCTGCCACCAGCATATTACTGCTGCGTTCCAATGCCATTACCACTATCAGAATACCATCTTCACCCAGATGTTGTCTATCCCGAAGCACCACATTTCCTACATCACCCACGCCAAGACCGTCTACCAGAATGGAACCTACCGGCACTTTACCGGTTACTACTGCACTTTCTTCTGAAAGCTCCAACACGTCACCGGAAGAAAGAATAAAGATATTTTCTTTTTCTATTCCCAGACCTTCCGCAATCTTTGCCTGTGCACGCAGATGCTTGTACTCCCCATGCACGGGTACGGCGTATTTGGGCTTTACCAATGTATAAAGCAGCTTGATTTCTTCCTGACAGGCGTGACCGGAAACATGGGTATCCTGGAAAATAACATCAGCCCCTTTACGGAACAGTTCGTTAATCACCCTGGTAACAGCCTTTTCATTACCCGGAATAGGGCTGGAGGAAAAAATAACGGTATCCCCCGGTCCTATGGTAATCTTTTTATGCATATTGGATGCCATACGGGACAATGCCGCCATACTTTCTCCCTGACTGCCGGTTGTAATAATAACCTGCTGTTCGGGAGGATAGTTTTTAAGCTGGTCCACTTCAATCAGGGTCTTGTCCGGAATACTTAAGTATCCCAGATTGGAAGCCGTTTCAATAATATTAACCATGCTGCGGCCTTCCACCACTACTTTTCTGCCAAACTTGTACGCCGTGTTAATAATCTGCTGCACACGGTCTACGTTGGAAGCAAAGGTTGCCACAAAAATACGGGTATTCTTGTGGTCTGCAAACAATGTATCAAAGGTCTTGCCCACCGTCTTTTCAGACTGGGTAAAACCGGGTCTTTCCGCATTGGTAGAATCGCACATCAGTGCCAGTACACCTTTTTTACCGATTTCCGCAAAACGCTGCAAATCAATGGCATCACCAAATACCGGTGTATAATCTACTTTAAAGTCTCCTGTGTGTACCACGATGCCAGCAGGTGAATAAATCGCCAACGCTGCCGCATCCACAATACTGTGATTTGTTTTTATAAATTCTATTCTGAACTGGCCTAAATTAATGGACTGGCCGAATTTAACCACTTTACGTTTCGTGCTTTTCTCCAGTTCGTGTTCTTTTAATTTGTTTTCAATAATGCCCACTGTCAGCTTGGTAGCATAAATAGGAATATTTATCCGACGCAACACATAGGGCAGTGCACCAATATGGTCTTCATGACCGTGGGTAATCACAAAACCCTTTACTTTCTCAATATTTTCTTCCAGATAGGTTACATCCGGAATGACTAAGTCAATGCCCAACATATCATCTGCCGGGAAAGCCAGTCCGCAATCCACAACAACAATACTGTCTTCGTATTCAAAGGCAGTAATGTTCATTCCAATCTGCTCCAAACCGCCTAAAGGAATTACCTTCAGCTTGGACGCACTCATATTTTCTTTTTTCTTCAATCAAATACCTCCATAACGGGCCGGTCTTACTCCAATGTAACGTCTTCCATCATGCTCTGGAATACCTGTGCAACGGCATCCAGTTCCTCGTCCTCTTCTACAATGGCATAAACGCTTTCTTCTTCTCCGTCCTGGGACAAATCCTTCAAAATCAGAGCATCTCCGTCCCCGTCTTCTACATCTGTTACTAAAATATAATTGGTGCCCCCGATTCTGGTCTGCTCCAATACATAAAATTCTACTGCTTCCCCGTTTCCCTCCGGGGTAAAAATAATCTTTTCCACTGTTTTTTCCTCTACCGTTTTCACTGCTTATACCTGATTGCTGCGTCTGTCTAAATAGCCCTGCAAAATAAAGCAGGCAGCAATCCTGTCCACATGTTCCTTGCGTTCTTCCCTCCGGATACCCGCTTCCATCATGGCTTTGTCTGCAGCAACCGTTGTCAGACGTTCATCCCAGAGTGCTACCGGCAATCCGGTTCTTCTCTCCAGTTTATCCTTAAACTCCATTGTCAGTGCTACCCTTTCACCCTCGGTGTTGTTCATATTTTTGGGCAGTCCCAGTACAATTTCCTCTACCTCGTACTCCAAAATCAATTCTTCAATACGTGCCAGAGTCTGACGTAATTTGTTTTCTTCCTTGCGGCGGATAATTTCGATTCCCTGCGCAGTCATAAGCAATGCATCGCTGATTGCCACGCCTACGGTTTTTGAACCGAAGTCCAGTCCCATAATTCGCATGTATTTTCTCCCTACTACTTCCAGTGATTGTTGCGGATATACTCTGTCAGCAACTCTTCTACCAGTTCATCCCTTTCTACCTTCATAATCAGGCTTCTGGCATTTTTGTGGCTGGTAATATAAGTAGGATCACCGCTCATAATATATCCCACAATCTGGTTTACCGGATTGTAACCCTTTTCTGTCAACGCTTCATAAACTGTGGACAATACCACTTTCACACCGGTTTCCGGCTCTGTTTCCACTTTGAAGTATTGTGTATTTCCTAAGTCCTGCATATTGACTCTCTCCTCATTCCTTCCGGTATGCTACCGCTTCCCATTGGTATATATTTCTATACTACTGTCTATCTTACCTTATCTTTTCGGAAAATTCAACCTGCCCGGCGAATTTTTTGCCCTATTCCATCAGCAAAAGCTCTTCATTTAAAAATCCGCTGATTTTCCCTTTCATCAGGCAGTTTGACAGATTTTCTCCTGTCTGTTTTGCGACATGTAAATACTCTGCCGTATGTCCCAACATATAGGTTTTACCTGCAATTTCCTTGGTTTCTTCAAATAGCACTTCCGTTTCCCGTCCTATGTATGCCGCACGGAAAGCATTCGACTGCTTTTTCTCCAGTTCCATCAGACTGTTGCTGCGCATGGTCTGCACCGGACCGGGCACCTGATTCGGCATCACTGCCGCACGGGTTCCCTTTCTTTTGGAATACTTAAAGATATGCATTTCATACAGGTTTACCCTTTCTAAAAATGCATGGGTTTCTGCAAATTCTTCTTCGGTTTCTCCCGGAAATCCCACAATTACATCCGTTGTGACCGCCGGATTTTCATAAACTGCACGCAGTCTTTCCACACACTCTGAGTATTCACCCGATGTATAATGTCTATTCATTCTTTTTAAGGTTGCATCACAACCACTTTGTAAAGACAAGTGAAAATGGGGACAGATTTTGGGCATGCCTGCCAGTCTTTTGGCATTCTCTTTTGTTACAATACGGGGTTCCAGTGACCCCAGACGAATGCGTGCAATACCCTCTATGTCATGTATGCGTTCCAGCAAATCCAGCAGTTTGGAACCGCCGCCGTAATCTCTCTGTCCGGTTTCTCTGGCACGTACTTCACTCTTCCCTGCTGCCCACGCTTCATCATCAAAATCAATTCCGTAGGAACTGATATGAATGCCTGTCAGCACGATTTCTTTGTAGCCAGCCTCTGCCAGCCCTTGGATTTCTGAATAAATGTCCTCCCATCTGCGGCTGCGTACCCTTCCCCTCGCAAAGGGAATGATACAGTAGGAGCAGAACTGGTTACAGCCGTCCTGAATCTTGATATAGGCTCTGGTATGCTCCGCAGTCTGTTTTAAGGTCATTTCCTCATAGTCACAGCCGGCATTTACATCTATGACACTCGTGTCATTTAAAGTTTTTTGACTTTCATACTTCGCTTCGGTATGCTTATCCACAGCCACGTTTTCCCGTTCTGCCAGAAATGCCTCTAAAATTTCTACCATTTCTTTTTTCTTATTGTTACCGATGGCAAGGTCCACACATTCATCGGCAAGGGCCTCTTCCCCTCCGGTCTGCACATAGCACCCCACTGCCACTACAACTGCTTTAGGGTTACGTGCTTTTGCCTGATGCAGCATCTGTCTGCTCTTTCTATCAGCTATATTGGTAACGGTACAGGTATTTACTATATAAATATCGGCTTCATTATCAAATGGTACAATAATATATCCTTTTTCTTGTAACATTTGTTGCATAACGTCCAATTCATAAGAGTTCACTTTGCAACCGAGGTTGCGTAATGCTACACTTTTCATATTATTCCTTCCAAAATTTGTGGTGTTTTATCATTGACTTTTACCCGCAAACACATTAAGATGAGTGCAGAGGGTATGAATTATCAAAGGAGGTAATTACTATGAAAGCAGTTCAGATTTCTTTAAACTCCATTGACAAAGTAAAATCTTTTGTTAATGATATTACAAAGTTCGATTATGATTTCGACCTGGTATCCGGCAGATACGTAATCGATGCAAAGTCCATCATGGGTATCTTCAGCTTGGATTTATCTAAGCCCATCGACTTAAATATCCATGCAGAAGACAACATCGATGATGTAATGGAAGCATTAAAGCCTTACCTGATCTAATCATCTCATACTTAAATTGAGTAAAAGAGAAAAAGCAGAACACCGGAATTTTCACGGTGTTCTTTTTTTGTCATCGCGGATGCCTAAAAACAGTGGCTGGGAATTGCAGTTAAAAAAGTTTCCTTGCAGACACGCTTGCGCTCGTACCAAACGCAGCGGTACTAAACTCAAATTATCTCTTCGAGATATTTTCGTTAAGTGCCGGCGTTCGCTAAAGGTCTGCGCCGGAAAACTTTTTGTAACCGCAATTCCCATCCGCTGTTTTCAGGCATTTTCTCCTTTTAGGATTCACTTACTATAATCAGTTCGTCGGTACGGATAGCTTCTTCCACCATTTCGTCAATCTTTTCTGCCAGATTTTCTTCATGTCTGCGGATAACCTTCAGACTGGGTTTGGTTACGGGATGCTTTGCCACAAAGATAGTACAGCAGTCCTCATAGGGCAGAATAGAAGTTTCATACGTACCGATTTTTTCAGATACGTCTACAATGTCCAGCTTGTCAAAACCAATCAACGGACGATATACCGGCAGTTCACACACTTCGTTGGTTGCCACCAGACTGTGCATGGTCTGGGATGCCACCTGCCCGATGCTCTCACCGGTTACCAATCCTAAACATTCAGTTTCCTGAGCAATGCGTTCTGCAATACGCATCATATAACGGCGCATAATAATCGTCAGTTCCTCATGAGGGCATTTCTCATAAATGTAAAGCTGTATGTCGGTAAAATTGATGATGTGCAGATAAATCGGTCCGGTATATCTGGATACAATTTTCGCCAAATCAATTACCTTCTGTTTTGCTCTCTCACTGGTATAAGGAGGTGCATTAAAATATACTGCATCCAGTTTTACACCTCTCTTAGCTATCATGTAACCGGCAACCGGGGAGTCAATACCACCGGACAACAATAACATTGCCTTACCGCCTGTGCCCACAGGCATACCACCCGGTCCCGGAATAGTTTCGGAATAAATATAAATCTTTTCTCTAACTTCTATATTCAACATAATATCCGGCTCATGCACATCTACGTGCATTTCAGGATATGCATTTAATATGGCTTCTCCCAAATCCATATTGATGGTCATGGAATCCTTGGGATAATTCTTGCGTGCTCTTCTGGACTGTACCTTGAATGTCTTATTCTTGTCGGGATATACCTTATCAATATAAGAAATTACATCCTCACAAAGCTTTTCAAAACCTTCGTCCTCCACATATACTACCGGACAAATACCGGAAATACCGAACACTCTTTTTAAATGCTCTACGGTTTCGTCAAAATCAAATTCGCTTAATGCATCTACATAAATACGTCCCTGGGTTTTACGCACCTGAAAAGTACCGTCACACTTTTTCAGCGCATACTTTATCTGATTTACCAGTGCATCTTCAAATAAATATCTATTCTTTCCTTTTACACCGATTTCGGCATATTTTATCAAAAATGCTTTAAACATAGTTCTCCTCTATTCTGTGCCCTAGCACCTGTCAAAAGACGTATCTACGCCTTTCTTGTATATTTTCGCAACATGGGAATCATATCATACATTGCTTTTAATGTATAGTCCAATTCTTCTTTTGTGGTTTCCACCGACATACTGAAACGGATGGTGGAACCTGCCAAATCCTTATCCAAACCAATACCGTTTAAAGTGGCTGAAGCACCGGTCTGAGGCTTATTGGAAGCACAGGCACTTCCTGCAGAAACATAAATCCCTTTATCTTCCAATGCATGAAGCAACACCTCGCTTCGGACTCCCCTTATCGAAGCACTGATAATATGGGGAGCACTGTCCCTGCCGGTCAGTCCGTTGATATAAATATCGCTTATCTGTTTTAAGCCATCTATGAAATATTCCTTTAATTCATAGAGTCTATCCACATCTTCCTCCAGATGGGCATACATCATTTCTGCTGCTTTTGCCAGCCCTGCTATACCCGGAACATTTTCCGTACCAGAACGCAGATTTTTCTGTTGTCCGCCGCCATAACTGATATTGTGGATTTTTACACGTTCGCCCACATATAAAAAACCAATACCTTTCGGTCCATGAATCTTATGCCCGCTGACAGATAACAAATCAATGCCCATTTTCTTAGGATAAATACGTGCCTTACCGAAGCCCTGCACCGCATCCACATGGAATAAGACATCCGGCTTGATACTTTTAATCAGTTTCCCTGCTTCTTCGATAGGCTGCAATGCTCCAATCTCATTGTTGGTGTGCATAATGGACACCAAAATCGTATCCCTGCGAATACTTCTTCGCAAATCCTCTAAAGAAATCTGTCCATTGTGGTCTACCGGCAGATAGGTTACCGAAAATCCCTGACTTTCCAAATACCGCATAGTCTGCAAAATCGCCGGATGTTCTATCCGGGTTGTTATCAAATGCCCGCCTGCCCTGCGGTTTGCCATGGCACAACCGATTAACGCCAGATTGTCAGACTCCGTACCACCTGAAGTAAAACAAATTTCTTTTTCACTGACCTTCAAAAGCCTTGCCAGTGTTTCCTTTGCATATCTGATATATCGCTCAGCCTGTACTCCTTTCAAATGGAGGCTGGAAGGATTTCCATAGTCTTCACACATGACTTTTGTCACCAGCTCTGCAACTTCCGGGAATGCCCTCGTTGTGGCGGAGTTATCCAAATACACTTCCATCGTGTTTCTCCTTTTTATTCTATCTATAAACAATATATGCGATTATTCTTCCAACTGATACATTATCCATGCCATCACGGTAAATCCCGCAGTCTCGGTCCGAAGAATCCGTTTGCCCAGCGTAATCGGTTCTACGCCACTATCCTTGGCTTTAGCAACCTCGGTCTCTTCAAAACCGCCCTCCGGGCCGATAAATATGGCAATATCTGCATTTTTCGGCAGGTTGGAAATAATCTCCTTTGTCCGTGCCATACCCTCTGCCAGCTCATAGGGAATCAGTTTGACTTCCATGCCTTCTGCCTGTTTCAGTGCCTGTCCAAAGGTGATGGGTTCCTGCACCTGCGGAACAATGCGGCGTTTGCTCTGCTTGGCTGCCGCCTCGGCAATTGCCTGCCAACGTTCGGTTTTCTGTTTTGCCTTTTTAGCATCCAGCTTCACCACCGCCCGTTTGGTTTCCACAGGGATAATCTCATACACACCAAGTTCCACGGCTTTTTGGATAATAAGCTCCATCTTGTCCGCTTTAGGTAAACCTTGAAACAAATGCACTCTGGATGAAAGTTCAAGTCCATCCTCTTTTATAAAACGCAGTTCGCAGATCACCCTGTCTTCTTCCATACTCACAATACCGCAGCGATACTCTTTGCCGTCCTGTCCGTTGCTGACTGCAATTTCCTCTCCGGGTTTCATACGGAGTACGTTTTTTATATGGTTGACGTCACCGCCTTCAATTATGACAGTCTTGTCAGTTATCTGACCGGGTGCTACGAAAAATTGATACATAGTTTTTCTTCTCTTTCCGGAGAATATATATATCCACGCAGACACGCTTTCGTTCGACATAAAACGCAGCGGTACATAATGTGCCAAAATACAGCACATAAGTACCGGCGTTTTATCACGGTCTGCTTAGGATATATATATTCTCCTGCAATTGCAGCAAAATACTACCTCATCTAATATACTATTTTATACGACGGGCGGTGATGCTGACCCACTCGCCCTGATAGGTGGTTTCTAAGATTTCTAAGCCGGCGGCTTTAATGGCTTCGGCTACTACGGGTTCTTTATCGTCAATAATGCCGGAGGTGATGTAGATACCGCCTACTTTTAACTGGTTTACGATAACCGGGGTAAGAGGCACCAGTACGTCCGCCAGAATATTTGCCACTACGATATCGTAACATTCGTAGCCCACTTCATCCTGCACTTCTTTTTCGGTGATGATGTTACCAATCATCATTTTAAATTTGTCTGCATCGATGCCGTTGCTTTCACAATTCTGACGAACAGCTTCTACTGCACAGGGGTCTAAGTCTGTTCCCACTGCACTCTTTGCTCCGAACATCAGAGAAAGAATTGCCAGAATGCCGCTACCGGTACCCACATCTAAAAGCACGGTATCTTCAGTTACATGCTTTTTCAACTGGCGAATACAAAGTTGGGTGGTTTCATGCATACCTGTACCAAAAGCTGTACCGGGGTCTATGTGGAGCACCATCTTCTCATTGTCCTCAGGCTTTACATCTTCCCACGAGGGGATAACCAGAATATCATCGATGTAGAACTGATGGAAATACTGTTTCCAATTGTTAATCCAGTCAATATCCTCTGTTTCATCTACCGTAATGGTGCCTTCCCCGATTTCCATAAACAGACGCACGTTTTCCAATTCTTCTTTAACTTGTGCCAGTATGGTTTCTTTATCAGTGGACTCTCCGTTTACTTCCAAGGTTCCGTCTTCTTTTTCTTCCACAAAAAAGCTTAAGTATGCAATACCGTCATCTGCCGGTCCTTCAGGCAGGATATCCACAAACATCTGCTCCTTTTCCCATGCAGTCAGAGGGATATGATCTTCAATCTGTGCGCCCTCCAACCCTATATCGTACAAACTGCTGATAATAATATCCTCGGCCTCTGTAATTGTTTTAATTCTGAATTTAACCCACTTCATATTATCTCTACCTCTCTTTACCAGCCCTGCAAACCTAATAAGGCATCCAATTCTCCATTTTTGAACACGACTGCTATCTCTTCCTTTACAGAATCTCTTACTTGCAGGAATGGCTTTACAACTGCAATTCTCTGTCCGCATCCATTACAACGATACGCTTTAATACGGCAGGCATAAAATCCGGTAGGAATCTGGCTCACATCATTGATAGGACGCAATTTATTAAAATAATACACCGGATCCTTCTGTTCCTGATAATGCCCTACCGTCATAGGCATAAAATATAAACGCTCTGTCATCGGATACATCTGTGCCTTACAGTTTTTGCACCAGTCGTCCTGAAACCGTTTACCAAAATCACTGAATATTCCCATAAGTGTCTCCCTGATTTATCTGTTTTAATTGCCGTAATACTGGTTCCCTTGTGCCTGTGCGGTCTGATAAGCAGCCTGTAACCGTTCAATCATCATATCAGCTTTGGAAAGAGCCTCCAATACATAATTACTCTGCATGCCCCATGAACGGTTAGAAGTAAATGTATTGACTCTGACCTTCACGCCATCCACAATAAACAGAAAACTTACTCTGCGGGTACCACCCAGCATCTTACCGTCATCTACCCATACATTGGTAATACGGTTGGCAGGCAGTACAAAACAATTGGAAGGATTCCACTTAAATACCATTGCAATTTTACCATGTGCCACGTCCACCGCCACAGTACAACCGTCCGCATTAAAGGTGTGATTACGAACGTAGCCTGACGCATCCAGTTCTTTCATTCGTTTGTCTCTCTTTTTACGATAAATCTGGTCAGGCCCGATAATAAACCAAAGAATACCGCCAATAATGCCCACTGACCACAGTGCAATCCCTGCGTCTCCTTCTATCCATAAAACAGAGGCTACCAATAATCCAATCATAATAATTAACGGTATCAAAATAACCAATAATGCATACACAATATTTACCTTTTTTATCTTTTGCTGTTCCATAACATTCTCCTTAAAATAATATATTTGCCACTCATTATATCTCTATTTGGTAAAATAGGCAACTTTTTACTCCCAAAATCTTGCTCAAAAATATATGTTGTACAACCAAACCATGCTTCACATTTCTAAATTTTTCACACACAAAAAAACAGTCCGTCTGCACTCTGTTTGTACAAACCGACTGTTTTCCTCTTATTTTCATTTACTTCCAGAATTTTTTCTTCTTACCGTTTCCATTACCATCATTTTTTTCCGGTTCTTCATTGGAAGCTACTTTTTTAGCTGCATTCAGCGTATCACCGCATTCTGCATCAAATTTCTTTAACAGTTCCTTTGCCTCATGGGACATCTTATCGGGAACCTGCACCACTAAAGTTACATAATGGTCACCGCGCACTTCGGGGTTCCGTCTGGTAGGCACACCCTTGCCTTTCAGCCGCACTCTGGTATCTGTCTGCGTACCGGGTTTCACGTCATAAATCACCTTACCGTCTACGGTATCAATTACCACTTCACCACCCAGTGCAGCAACTGCAAATGACATGGGCACCATAGAATAAATATTGTAATCCTGACGCTGGAAAATAGGATGTCTGCCTACAATTGCCTCTACCAGCACATCTCCTCTGGGACCACCGTTTGTACCGGGTTCTCCCAATCCCGGACGGCGAATATACTCTCCGTTGTCAATACCTGCCGGCATGGTAACTACATATCTTTTCCGCATAGGAACATAACCTGTACCACGGCAATCTGTACACTTTTCTTTAATCATTTTACCGCTACCCTGACAATCGGGACATGCCTGCACATTTCTAACCGTTCCAAAGAAAGACTGCTGGGTAAATACCACCTGTCCTTTACCGCCACATCTGCTACAGGTTTCCGGTGTAGTGCCGGGTTTTGCTCCGTTACCGCCACAGGTTTTACAAGTTTCTTTTATGGTTAATTCAATTTCTTTTTCACAACCGAATACCGCTTCTTCAAAAGTAAGACGTACACTGGTACGCAGATTGGCACCTTTTGTAGGGCCTGTATTTCTAGAGCTGCTACGTCTTCCGCCAAAGAAATCGCCGAATATATCACCAAAAATATCACTGAAATCTGCACCGCTGAAATCAAATCCACCGGCACCACCGCCTGCTCCGTCAAATGCCGCATGACCAAACTGATCATACTGGCGTCTCTTCTCCGGGTCACTTAAGATAGCATATGCCTCCGAAGCTTCCTTAAATTTAGCCTCTGCCTCTGCATTGCCGGGATTGGTATCCGGATGATATTTCTTGGCTAAAACACGGTATGCTTTTTTTAATGCGGCATCATCCGCATTTTTATCTACGCCGAGCACTTCATAGTAATCGCGTTTCTGTTCTGCCATAATCGTCTCTCCATTCCGCTTTTCTTATTGTGAAGAATTGCCCTTGGCAATTCTTCGGTGCGAAATATAGAAACTCTTAGGCAGCGTATCCTGCTGCCTTAGAGTTTCTTTTCGCACTATACTTCGCGGAAGTCTCCGTCAATCACATCATCTTCAGGTGCGCTTGCGCCTGCATCAGCAGAAGCACCGCTCATGTCGGGGCCTGCACCCTGTGCACCCTGGTTCATAGCTTCATACATCTTAGTGAATACGCCCTGTGCGCTGTTCATCATCTTTTCTTTTGCAGCCTTTAATTCATCTACGTCACTATCGGACATTTCCTGTCCTTCGGTTCTTTGCAGAATTGCTTTTACTGCATCGATTTCCGCCTGAACGGTTGCTTTTTCTTCAGCACTTACCTTGTCGCCTACATCATTTAATGCCTTTTCGGTCTGGAATACCATAGCATCTGCATCGTTTCTGGTATCTACAGCCTCTTTACGCTTCTTATCCTGTGCTTCGTATTCAGCAGCTTCCTTTACTGCCTTTTCAATATCTGCATCAGACATGTTGGAACCTGCGGTAATGGTGATGTGCTGTTCCTTACCGGTACCAAGGTCTTTTGCGGATACATTTACAATACCGTTAGCGTCGATATCGAAGGTAACTTCGATCTGAGGAATTCCTCTGGGAGCAGGTGCAATACCGTCAAGTCTGAAGTTTCCTAAGGACTTGTTATCTCTTGCAAACTGTCTTTCACCCTGTAATACATTGATTTCTACAGAGGTCTGGTTGTCTGCTGCAGTAGAGAATACCTGGCTCTTCTTGGTAGGAATGGTTGTATTTCTTTCAATCAGTCTGGTAGCAATACCACCCATGGTCTCGATGGAAAGAGACAGAGGAGTAACGTCTAACAGAAGGATATCGCCTGCGCCTGCATCGCCTGCTAACTTACCGCCCTGGATAGAAGCACCCAGTGCTACACATTCGTCAGGGTTTAAGGACTTGCTGGGCTCTTTGCCGGTTAACTGTTTTACTTTTTCCTGAACTGCAGGAATACGGGTAGAACCACCTACTAAGAGTACCTGACCCAGTTCGGAAGCGGTAAGACCTGCATCCTTTAATGCATTCTGTACAGGGATTGCGGTTCTTTCTACTAAATCGTGAGTTAACTCATCGAATTTTGCTCTGGTTAAGTTCATATCAAAGTGCTTAGGACCTTCTGCGGTTGCAGTGATGAAAGGCAGGTTGATATTGGTAGTGGTTGCAGAAGACAGCTCTTTCTTTGCCTTTTCTGCAGCTTCTTTTAATCTCTGCATAGCCATCTTGTCGCCGGAAAGGTCTACACCTTCCTGCTTTTTGAATTCAGCTAACATCCAGTCAATAATCTTGTTGTCAAAATCATCACCGCCAAGGTGGGTATCACCGTTGGTTGCTAAAACTTCGATAACACCGTCACCGATTTCGATAATGGAAACGTCGAAGGTACCACCACCTAAGTCGTAAACCATAATTTTCTGTTCTTTTTCATTATCCAGACCATAAGCCAATGCTGCTGCAGTAGGCTCGTTGATAATACGCTTTACTTCCAGACCTGCAATCTTACCTGCATCCTTGGTCGCCTGACGCTGTGCGTCGTTGAAGTATGCGGGAACGGTAATAACCGCTTCACTTACCTTCTCACCTAAGTAGCTCTCAGCATCTGCCTTTAACTTCTGCAGAATCATTGCAGAAATCTGCTGGGGAGAATATTTCTTGTCATCGATGGTACGACCATTGTCAGTACCCATATCTCTCTTAATAGATGCGATAGTCTTTTCTGCATTGGTTACTGCCTGACGCTTTGCAGGTTCCCCAACCAGTCTTTCACCATTCTTGGTAAATGCTACAACAGAGGGTGTAGTTCTTGCTCCTTCTGTATTTGCGATAACGGTGGGCTTACCACCTTCCATTACAGCTACGCAGCTGTTTGTTGTTCCTAAGTCAATACCAATAATTTTGCTCATTTTTGTCTCCTCCTATTATAAATGGTTGATTGGTTTCTGTTTTTATGAAGAATGACCCTCTGGGGTATTCTTCCCAGTGAAACTTAGATTTTCTTAGGTGCGGTACTTTCGCACCTTAGAGAATCTTTTCACTGTGTGACGGCTACCATACTGTATCTTACGACACTGTCATTGTAGGTATATCCTTTTTGTAACTCCTGGGCAACATATCCTGCCTCATACTCATCACTTTCCACCTGCATCACTGCATTGTGGAAGTCGGGGTTGAACTCAACGCCTACGGCTTCGATAGGTTTCACACCCATCTTATCCAACTCTCCGATCAGTTGTTTGTATATCATATTCATTCCCTCTGCAAAGGCGGAGCCTTTTTCTTCTTCGGGAATGCTTCCCAGGCCTCTTTCAAAATTGTCCACAACTGGAAGTATCTTTTCGATAACATTCTTTGCACCCACTTCATACATGGCTGCTTTTTCTTTTTCAGTACGTTTGCGGAAATTTTCAAACTCTGCCATCTGACGCTTTACTCTGTCTTCCAGTTCATCAATTTTCTGTTTGTAAGCGTCTTCCTTTTTATCTTTCTTTTTGCCCTTACCGAAGCCTTTTTTCTCTTCGGGAGCCTGTTCTGTCTCATTGTTTTCCGTAGCAACGTCTTCAACCGTTTCTGTTGTTTCCTCTGTAGCATCAGCTTCAGGCATTTCTCCCACAGCCTCTTCATTCTGCTCTTCTAAAATTTCTTTTTCCTTGTCTGCCATAACCGTTCCTTTCTATATACAAGTAAATTATTTCTTATCCAAATAAATTACTTCTTTTTATACAAATCGTCCAGCTGGTGCATCATGGTCTTTAGCGTACCTACTACCTTGTCGTAGTCCATTCGCTTGGGACCGATAATTCCTATGGTTCCCTTCATGCCCTCTTCCAATTCGTAGGTAGCCGTTACTACACTGCAATCCTTCATATTTTGAAGCGGACTTTCATCACCGATATAAACCTGAATTCCCGTATTGTTATCATCTGCCAGTGTTTCCTGCACCAGTGTGCTGAGTGCCTGTTTTTCTTCGAATGCACTGATAAGCTCGCTTGCCTTGGTGTGATCTGAAAGTTCGGGATATTTGAAGATGTTGTTTGTACCACTGGTGTAAATCTCCAAATCCTCTTCTTCCTTAATAACCTCCGCCACTGCATCAAGTACTTCTCCAACAATGGCACTGTGAATACCTGCCTGCTGTTTCAGGGCTGTAATCAGTCCTAAATTGATTTCTTCTATCGGTAACCCATTCAAATGGGTATTCAGAAGCATATTCAATTTCAATAATGTTTCATCATCCAGACCATCCGGCACATCCAGCATATGATTTTTAATCACGTTACCTTCTACCACGATAACCGCCAGTATCTGTCCTCTGTCCACGCGGGAAAGCTGAATGAATTTCAGTTTGTTGCGATGAATCTGTGGTGCAGATATCATGGTTGCATAATTAGTGTTCTGTGCCAGAACACGTGCCACCTGCTTTAAGAGTGCTTCCATCTTGTCTTCCTTTTCCAGAAGCATCTCCTTCATTTCTTCCACTTCGCGTTCCTTCTCCGACATCATGGTATCCACATACAAGCGATAACCTTTATCGGTAGGAATACGTCCTGCGGAAGTGTGGGGTTGGATAATGTAACCCAATTCTTCCAAATCAGCCATTTCGTTACGAATAGTTGCCGAACTTAAATTCAAGTCGGTGTATTTGGAAATGGTTCTGCTGCCCACCGGCTCGCCGGTCTCTAGATAATTGCGGATAACGGCCTGCAATATTTTCTTTTTTCTGTCATCTAACTGCATCCTTTATCCCTCCTACTCCGGCTTTCTTTTGATTATTAGCACTCGACAAAAAGGAGTGCTAACATCTTCTTACCATAAAGTATCACTTATCATTAGTGATGTCAACTGCTTTTCTATAAATAAATTATAAAAAATATGTGAAGTAATTTCTAAAACAAAAAATCCTATCGGCAGGGGGAACTACTGATAGGATTTATGTTTGTGTAAGTTTTAGTACATTTGATATTCTGTCTTGGGAAAACTGTAATGTCTAGTAATTTGATTACGGTTTTCTTTCCTCATATAATATAAGAATGTAAGACAGATTAGATGTAGAAGCTGCCTGCTTCTTTGCCGTTGATTACATAGTAAGCCATACCGTCTTCGGGCTTAACATATAATTCGATGGACTTAAAATCTGCTGCTTTCTGCTTTAAGTCATATTTCCAAACATCCTTTGCAATCTTCACCAACTCATCAGTAGTGTAGGATTTGCCGCCGAACTGTACATTCATGCTTACCTTTACTTCAGACTTGGCAGTCTTCTTTGCAGCGGGTTTCTTTGCTGTTTCTTTTACAGCTTTTTCTTTAGTTTCTGCTTTTGCAGTCTTTTCTGCCTTAGCAGCAGTTGCTTTTGTTGTCTTTGCAGTTTTTGCTGTTTCCTTTACAGCCTTTTCTGCTTTTACTTCAGTTTCTTTCTTGGTTGTTGCCATTTCTTTCTCCCTTCATTACACACACATCTTTAATAGATGCATATTTCCATGTCCTCAGGTTTGACCGGATACTATTCCGGTTTGACCGCCTTACAGTTTAGTGTATCGCAACAAAATTGTCAACCCCTTTTACTTTTTCGCTTTAACACTGCACCGCAAAACACCTCGATCGCCGCAAGCATTTTTCACTTTAACCTGCAATCAAAAAGTATGCAATCACTACCACTCCCAATACGATGCGATACCAGCCAAACACTTTAAAATCGTGCTTTTTGATATAGGACAGTAAAAATTTAATCACCAGTACAGAGACCACAAACGCAGTTACCATAGCAACTGCCAGTGCCGCCAACTCCATGCCGGAAAAGTCCAGTCCAAATTTTACCAGCTTTAAAAGACTTGCTCCGAACATAACAGGAATTGCCAAAAAGAAAGTAAATTCTGCTGCTACCGTTCTGGAGATACCAATCAATAATGCACCTACAATCGTTGCACCGGAGCGGGAAGTACCGGGAAAGATTGCTGCTATCAACTGAAACACACCAATCATAAGTGCCATCTGATAACTTAAATCTGCCAGTTTTGTAACCTTGGCAATTTTCCCTTTGTTCCAGTTTTCTACTATAATAAAAGCAATACCGAAAACAATCAGTGCTGCTGCCACCACATACCAATGATAAAATAATGCATCCAGTACATCATCAAACAAAATGCCGATTACTGCTGCCGGTACACAGGCCACCAGTATTTTAAACCACAGCGTCATAATGTCTTTATTTATATAAGAAAGAACACCGTTTGGCTTATACGCTTTTGGATTTCCTTTTTTGCAGAAGGGCCAGATTTCTTTGAAAAAAAGTACCACAACCGCAAGAATGGCACCTAACTGGATAACCACTTCAAACATACCGAAAAAGTTTTCGGACACGTTTTCAAACTTCACAAATTCTTCCAGCAAAATCAAATGTCCGGTACTGCTGACAGGTAACCACTCCGTGATACCTTCTACAATACCGAAAAGAATTGCTTTTAAAATGTCTAACATAGATTTCTCTCCTTATGAAATAATAAAGATATACCTGCACTGCACAAACAGCTTTTTCCAAAGTGTACCACTTCTAGGATTCCAAATAGTTAAGAAGCAGCTCGTAGTTTGCTTCTGCATCCTTGTACCCCTCTTCGTAGAGCGCTTTTAATTTATCCACGTCCTTTTCAATTCGTCCCACATCGCTTTTCTTCTTGGGACGGATAACAAATGCCTGACCGTTCTCCTGCTGTTTTTCCAGATAGTCCATGGTATCATTATATGCTATATGACGGTTTTTCATCAGTTCATAAACCTTAGGATACTTAAAATACCGCACTTTCATCACTTCCATATGTTTGGCGGGTTTTCTTACAAAGCCTTCTTCCTTGGTCAGGATAACCACATTTTTGCGGTTACCGTCCAATATGGATTTTCTAATAGGAACTGCATCGGAAATACCCCCATCCAAATACACTTTGTCTCCGATTTTTACATTACGGGACACCAGCGGCAGAGAAGCAGAAGCCCTGACTGCCACAATATCCTTCTTGGCATCCCTGATACGCAGATATTCCGGCCTGCCTGTTGCAATGTTGGTCACCACCGCATAAGCACGGCCTTCGTATTTATTAAAGGTATCGTAATCATAGGGATTTAAATATTCCGGTATCAAATGATATGCAGTATTTACATTAAATAAATCCCCCGTTGTCAAAAGACTGTAAGCACTGCAATACTTCTTGCTATCCAGATAATCAATGCTGATATCCAATGCACGTTCTTTCTGTTTAGATAAATAACTGCACATATGACATGCCCCTGCGGAAACGCCATATACGCTGGAAAATTCTATGCCTTTATCCAGAAAGAAATCCAACACTCCCGCAGTGTAGACCCCCTTCATACCGCCGCCTTCTAAAACAAGTCCTGCCTGATACATAATAATGCCTCTCCTTTGGGTAAATAGAATTCGGTGAAAACAGGGGCTTACAGCAGGTGGAAAAGTTTTCCTTAGCAGACCCTTAGCAAACGCCGGCACTTAACGAAAATATCTCGAAGAGATAATTTGAGTTTAGTACCACTGCGTTTGGTAAGAGTGCAAACGAGTCTGCGGGGAAACTTTTCTCACCTGCGTCAAGCAACTGTTTGCGCCAAATTCTATTTACCGTACTCTTCTTTTACAAATTTTCTAAGTGCTACTAAAGACCTCTCTACCTTTTCGGTATCGATACAGTATGCCATACGGAAGTAGCCGGGGCAGCCGAAGCTGTCTGCCGGTACTAAAATCAAGTCGTATTTTAATGCTTTTTCACAGAATACCTTTGCATCCTCTTCCAGTGCCTTGGGGAAGATGTAGAAGGTTCCGCCCGGTTTCACGCAGGTAAAGCCCAGTGCCGTCAATTCATTGTATAATATATTCATATTGGTTTCATATACTGACAAATCCGCCGTCTTATCCAACACCTCTGCCACTGCAAGCTGGATAATGGAGGGCGGGCAGTTGTGTCCCGTACCTCTGGAAATCTGACCGCACATCTGCACCATATCCGCTGCATCCTTACATGCAGGATTGATTGCCACATAACCTATTCTCTCTCCCGGCAGGGATAAGGATTTGGAAAAGCTGTAACACATAATGGTATTGTCATAAAATGCAGATACACAGGGGGCATCCACACCTTCAAAAACAATTTCCCTGTAAGGCTCGTCAGAAATCAGATATATATCATGACCATACTCTGCGGACTTATCCTTTAACACCTGTGCCAGTCTCTTGATAGTCTCCGTAGAGTACACAATGCCGGAGGGATTATTGGGGGTATTGATAAGGATTGCCATGGTCTTTTCGGAAATCATTTCCTCAAAGGCTTCAAAATTAATCTGAAAATCTACTGTATTGGCAGGCACTACCTTCAGTACCGCCCCTGTCAGATTTACGTAAGGGTTGTACTCTGGGAAAAAGGGTGCAAAAGTCAGAATTTCATCTCCCGGCTCCGTAACCAGACGGAATGCATGTGCCAGTGCGCCTGCTGCACCGGATGCCATAAAAATGTGCTCTGCACGGTAAGGAATACCGAAGCGTTTTTCCAAAGATGCCGCAATTTTCTCTTTTACGGACTGAATACCCAGGCTGGGACTGTAACCGTGCAGCTCCATAGGGTTTCTTTCCTGTAACATTTTTATCATGGTGTCCGTAAACTCCTGTGGAACAGGAACGGACGGATTACCCAGACTGTAATCAAATACATTTTCATAACCGATTTCTTTTCCTCTTGCCGTAGCAAACTCCGATAACTGTCTGATAACAGATTTTCCTGAAAGCATATCTTTGTATTTTTGTACTAACATATATTTTTACTCCTTTTTTATTATTCTTCCTCTGCCCACACTAATGCACACTTAACGGCTCTCTTCCAGTCCTTTAAAAGCTGTCTTCGTTTGTCTGCGTCCATAGTCGGTATAAAGTTTTTACCAAGCTGCCAGTTGGCTTTAATTTCTTCACGGTCTTTCCAGTAACCGGTTGCCAGACCTGCCAGATATGCTGCTCCCAGTGCCGTGGTTTCGATACACTGCGGTCTTCGCACTTGGGTATTCACCATATCTGCCTGAAACTGCATCAGAAAATCGTTGGCACTGGCACCGCCGTCCACCTTAAGGCTCTTTAAATCTATTCCTGCATCCGCCTCCATGGCTGTCAGTACATCCACTGTCTGATAAGCTATGGATTCCAGTGTAGCCCTTATAAAATGCTCCTTTGTACAACCTCTGGTTACTCCTACAATAGTGCCTCTGGCATAAGGATTCCAGTAAGGAGCACCCAATCCTGCAAAAGCAGGTACAATATAGACCCCTGATGTATCCTCTACTTCTTCGGCATATTCCTGCGACTGGGGTGCATTGCGGATAATCCGCATGCCATCACGAAGCCACTGAATGGCAGCTCCCGCCACAAACACGCTTCCCTCCAAAGCATACTCTGCCTGTTCTCCCACCGATGCCGCCATCGTAGTCAGCAGACCACTCTCGGAGCGAATCGCCTGCTCCCCGGTATTCATCAACAAAAAACAGCCTGTACCATATGTATTTTTTACTTCGCCCGGCTCAAAACAACACTGTCCAAACAACGCCGCCTGCTGGTCGCCTGCTGCTCCGGCAATGGGAATACTGCCGCCCAATACCGTACTGTCTGTATACCCATAGATACAACTGGAAGGCTTCACTTGTGGTAACATGCTTTTGGGAATATTAAAATAGGAAAGAATTTCCTCATCCCACTGCAAATGAAAAATATCAAACAACATGGTGCGTGAAGCATTGGTATAATCCGTTACATGCACCGCTCCCTTGGTTAATTTCCAAATAAGCCATGTGTCCACCGTACCAAAAAGCAGTTTTCCGGTCTCTGCCTTTTCCCTTGCTCCGGGAACATTTTGTAAAATCCACGCAATCTTGGAAGCACTGAAATACGCATCAGGCACCAGTCCGGTTTTGTCTTTTACCATTTTGTCCAGACCCGCTTCCACCAATGCATCAATCATGCCCGCCGTACGCCTGCACTGCCACACAATGGCATTGTATACCGGTTCGCCGGTTTCTTTGTCCCATACAATAGTGGTTTCTCGCTGATTGGTAATCCCGATACCGCTGATTTCTTCAGCCTTTGCTCCCACCATTGCCATAGCCTCGGTTGCTACTGCCAACTGGGAGGACCAGATTTCCATAGGATTGTGTTCTACCCAACCCGGCTGCGGATATATCTGTTCAAACTCCTTTTGTGCCATGGAGCAGATATTACCTTTTTTATCAAATAAGATACAACGGGAGCTGGTAGTTCCCTGATCCAACGCCAATACATACTTTGACATGCGCCATCTCCTTTATGCCTGTGTCATGTCTCTTTAGGCATATGACTTTAGTGTTATTCTTCTTTCAAATTTACCAAAGTGCCGCCTTTGACACAAATTACTCTGCCGTCCACGGAAATCCATGCTTCTGCTGCCGACGGATTATATACAAATTCGCCTGCCGCTCCAAACTGCAATTCCCTGCAAACCTTCATATAATCTACGAGTTCTATGTTGGTGGCATACCAGATATCCTCTCTACCACCCATGTAGGAGCAGAATTCTTCAATCAGTTCCCAGTTGTTGTCCCTGTCAAACTCATAGCTGTGCCCCCAAACATAAAAGCATTTTAAATACTGGGGCTTCTTAAACTCTGCGAACTCTTTGGCATACTTCATCAGATTGTAATTGTGGTGACAGGTTGCCTTCCACTCCATCAAATCCACAGGCAGTTCAAAGCTGCCGGTTTCCCAATCCGCAGTGCGGGCATACACAATGCCCAGCTTGGTAAACAGTTCTTTAATATCTTCATTATAAGAACCGTTAGGGTAAGCATGTCCTCTGACCGGATACCCTGCAATACTCTCCAAACCTGCTCTGTCTTCCAGAATTTCTTTGGCATTCTGTGTCAAAGGGCATCTGGAAATGGTAGGATGGGTCATGGTATGAGTTGCAATCTCATGCCCCTCATACAGCTCCTTTATTTTTTCTTTATCAATACGCTCCGGATTTGCCATAAGACCGTAGTTTAAATTGAATGTACCCTTAATACCATTTTGGTTAAAAATGGCTACCAGTCTTTCATCTGCATGCTTACCATCATCATAACTCATGGTTAATACCTTGGACTTACCTCCCGGAAAACAACTGTAAATTTTCATTCTTTCCCTCCCTGTACTTTTTTCTTTATATCTCCTATCAAAATAATTATCATAATAAGGAAAACACCGCCAAAAAGAAATACTCTGGTGTTCTGGGCTTCTATTTTTTCTTCCACATACTTTATTTCGGCTTCAGTATAAAAGGCAACCGGATTGGATGCGTCATAAGAAACCTCCACGCTTTGTCCGACTTCCCCCATTTCACTGAAAGCCACCAGTGAGTCACGGGTATAGACGCTCGCCCCTATTGTCAGTTCCATGACCGGCGCATAGTGTTCCTTACCTACAAGTCCTTTAACAGACTGGTACTCCGTAATCATCGCCTCTGCCTGTTCTGTTACATGCTCTACGCCGTAGGCTTTTAAATCCAGCAGGCTCTTTACATTTGTAAAAAGTAATATTCCTAACAACATCAACAATACAACGTCCGTTAAAATGTTGTGTTTCTTAAAAAATTTCATCTTAATAGCCATGCCTTTCCGATACCTGCAAACTTTGAGCCGCAGACACAAAGTTGCGTGTGTACCCATGCAAGAATATCTAAAATCTCTTATTTTATTTTAGCTTTTAAGTCTGCCTGTGTCAACGTCGGCATACAATACTTTCCCCTTGCACGATAACTCTTTTTAATGTGCAAAAACCCAAGGAATTTTATAAAAGTTTTAGAGTTTCGTGCTTTGCCACATATTGAGAAATCTTTCAAAACCGTGTAAGATACTATTACAGAAACATTTTAGTGTGCTAAAGCACAGAAGGAGACTTATGATGAATGAATCTTTTCGAAACAGACGTAACGGCTTTGAAACAGTAGGCGCCAACGGGAAACCTGTAAACAACCCGGCATGGGGCAAGATAGCCGGTGTAATTGCAGGTATTGTAGTAGTGTTAATTCTTGTATTTAACTCTACCTACCAGATTGGCGAACAGGAGCAGGCAGTACTGATTACCTTTGGTCAGGCAACTGCTGTTACCGAACCCGGTCTGCACTTTAAAATACCTTTTATCCAGCAGGTAAAAAAGGTCAACACCACCATTCAGGGCTTTTCCATCGGTTATGACCAGGCTACCGGTGCTCCTAACGAAAACGAATCCCTGATGATTACCTCGGATTACAACTTTGTAAATGTAGACTTTTTCGTGGAATACCGCTTCTCCGATCCGGTCAAAGCAGTATTTGCTTCCAGCGAACCCGTGGAAATCTTGAAAAACATCAGTATGAGTTGTATTCGTACCGTAGTAGGCAGTTATCCCGTAGATGATGTCCTAACTACCGGCAAGAACGAAATCCAGGCAGCTATCAAGGAAATGATTATTGTACGACTGGATGAGCAGGATTTGGGTATCCAGCTTGTAAACATTACCATTCAGGACTCCGAACCGCCTACCGTAGAAGTTATGGAAGCGTTCAAAGCTGTAGAAACTGCTAAGCAGGGTAAGGAAACAGCATTAAACAACGCAAACAAATACCGCAACGAGCAGATTCCTTCCGCAGAGGCACAGGCCGATGCCATTATTCAGGCTGCCGAAGCAGAAAAGACTGCACGTATCAATGAAGCAACCGCACAGGTGGCACGTTTTAACGCAATGTATGAGGAATATATCAAGAACCCTGAGGTTACCAGACAGCGTATGTTCTTTGAAGCAATGGAAGAAATTTTACCTGACTTAAAGGTGATTATCGAAAGTCCTGACGGCGACGTGCAGACCTTCTACCCCATTGAATCCTTCGCGGATATCAATGTAGACGGTACTTCCACCGGCAGTACCACCGAGTAATTCAGATGTGTAACTAGACAGTCCTTTCCCTACAAGGGCTGCCGGGCGGTATTTATTCCGCCCGGACTTCCGCTAACAAATACATTGTAAATATTTGTTGTATCGCAACAGATAAGAAAGGAATTTATATATGAAAACATTTAGAAATATAGCACTGGTTGCCGGACTTTTCGTATTACTTATTATCGGTGCTTCCAGTATTGTTGTAACACAGGAAAATGAATACAGTCTCATCCGACAGTTCGGTAAAATTGACCATGTGGTAACCGAAGCGGGTATCAGTTTTAAAATCCCCTTTATCCAGACCGTGGATAAACTGCCCAAACAGACCCTTTTGTACGACATGGCATCCTCCGATGTTATTACCAGCGACAAAAAGACCATGATTACCGACAGCTACATTCTGTGGCATATTACCGACCCTTTAAAATTTGCCCAGACCTTAAACTCTTCCATCAGTAATGCAGAAGCCCGTCTGGACACTCTGGTATATAACTCTACCAAAAATGTTATCAGTAGCATGACCCAGGAAGATGTCATCAGCGGACGTGACGGCGAACTTTCCGCCGCAGTATTAGCTAATATCGGCGATTCCTTAGACCAGTACGGTATTGAGCTGTTGGCTTTTGAAACCAAGCACTTAGACCTGCCCAGCGACAACAAGGCTGCCGTTTATGAGCGTATGATTTCTGAACGTGACAACATCGCTGCAACCTATACCGCAGAAGGTAACTCCGAAGCACAGATGATTCGCAACACCACCGACAGAGAAGTAACCGTAATGCTTTCCGAAGCTGAAAAACAGGCAGAAATCTTACTGGCAGAAGGTGAAGCTGAATACATGAGAATTCTTTCCGAAGCATATTCAGACCCTTCCCGTACTGAATTTTATGCCTTTGTGAGAAGTCTGGACGCTATCAAGGTTTCCATGACCGGCAGCAATAAGACCTTGATTTTATCTGCAGATTCTCCTATCGCGCAGATTTTCTACTAAGATACAGAACACCAAAGGGGCTGTTATAAAATAGCAGTTTCCGAATCTTTTGTAAAAAGTTTCGAAAACCAGTCTATTTTGTAACAACCCCTTTGTTATTTGCCCTCCTAGAGAAATCGGTAGTCAAATCAATTTAGGCATGCTATAATAAAGCATATTTTCAAGAAAATATTCTCCCAAAATTGAGGGCACCGATATGTTATTTAACTCTGTTATTTTTATTATGGTATTTCTGCCACTTACGTTGCTGGGATTTTTCTCCCTGCAGCAACTTAAAAATCCTATATATGCCAAGCTTTTCCTGACAGGGGCTTCCCTCTTTTTTTATGGTTATTACAATCCCTGGTATCTGTTGCTCTTAGGCGGCAGTCTGCTATGTAACCACGGTTGCAGTAAGCTTTTTGAACTTTGTAAAGGGCAAAAAAGCCGCCGGCTGGTTTTAATTGCCGGATTGTTTGTCAACTTGGGTATTTTATTCTATTTCAAATATTTTAACTTCTTCATAGACAACTGTAATATGCTTTTACATACTGACTGGAACATCGAAAAGATTGCTCTGCCTCTGGGCATCAGCTTTTTCACTTTCCAGCAGATTTCTTATGTTGTGGACAGATATCGAAATGATGCCCCTTATTACAGTCTGCTTGATTATGCCTGCTTCATTACTTTCTTTCCCCAATTGATTGCCGGTCCCATTGTATTGCATTCAGAATTTGTACCTCAACTAGCAGCACGCAAGAACCGTAAACCCGATGCAGAAAAGTTTTTTGACGGCTTTTCTTTATTTATTCTCGGTCTGGGTAAGAAGGTGCTGCTTGCCGATGTACTGGCACGCCCTGTAAATGCCGCTTTTGATGATATCAACATTATTAGATATTATATCGACTTTCCTACCGGTTGGCTGATTATTCTTTTTTATGCTTTTGAACTCTATTTTGATTTCAGCGGATATTGTGACATGGCGAGAGGTATCAGTAAAATGTTCGGCTTCGAGTTACCTATTAACTTCGATTCGCCTTTCAAATCAGAAACCATTACTGAATTTTGGCGCAGATGGCATATAACCTTATCACGTTTTTTAACTACCTATATTTATATTCCTTTGGGAGGCAATCGTAGAGGAACCGCCATACGTTGTCGTAATACTTTAATTGTATTTTTTATTAGTGGCATATGGCATGGCGCCAGCTGGAATTTTATATTTTGGGGATTGTTTCATGGCTTTGGCATGATTACAGAGAATTTATTTCCCAAACTGAGACTCCCTTGGGCATGGTTAAGAAAAGTAGTTACCTTCCTTTTCTTTACACTGTCCATGGTACTTTTCCGAAGCGATTCCCTGCAAACCGCAGGCTTGTATCTTAAAAGAATGTTTACAGCAGACATCACGCCCTATTTGTCCCGTCTGGGCAATTCGCTCCAACTGCCGGAAACCTTTGCCATTACAAAGCTTTTGCAGTTAAAAGCACCTGAATTGGTAGAACCTTTTAATTTGGTTGTGTTTGCCTTATTATTTATTATAAGCTGCATTCTGATTGCAGGTCCAAAAGCAGAAGAATGGCTTTGTAAAAAAGGACGTACCCGCAGAGGCCTTTTCCTTTTGGCAACTATTTTTACATGGTCACTGATTTCCCTTTCACAGGTCAGCACCTTTTTATACTTTAATTTTTAAACCACACTTTACAGAATAAGAGGCATTATGTTAGAAAAAAAGAAAGCATTAAAATATCTTACAATTTTCATAGCGATACAAATGCTTGCGCTGATACTGATTGTGTATCTTTTCGACCCCTTTTACCAGTATCACGAGCCCTATTTCGGGCTTAAAACGGTACTTTTTGACAGGGAAACACAGGTTGCCGGCTCCATCCGCACCCTTCCCTATGACAGTGTATTACTGGGTACTTCTATGATGGAAAACTGCGACAGCAGCTATCTGGACGCACAATTTAACTGTCAGACTCTGAAGGTTATAAAAGGTAGCGGCTCCAATACAGACTTATTATATTATTTGGAACAGGCACATACACAACAAGATTTGCAATATGTATTCTGGGGTCTGGACTGGCATGCCCTTACTTCCTCTACAGAAGTAACTGTCGTATCAGAGTATTCTCCTGCATATTTATTTACCGCCAATCCTCTGGATGACTTTACGTACCACTTCAACAAAGATGTTTTATTCAAAAAGATACCTTTGTTTCTTGCCTATTCCTTTGCGGATATCAACACTGACGGTCATGGTTATGACTGGTCCGACGGTAAAGAATTCGGTGCTGCCAAAGCGATGCAGGACTATAACAAACCCACAGAAGTCCTACCTGCACAGGACTATACGGCAGACATTCCTCTGATTCAGGAAAATATATCCCTGATTGTGGAAGAAATTAAAAGCCACCCGGACACAGAATACTATATTCTTTTCCCACCCTATTCCTTAATGATGTGGGACAACGTATATACAAGCGGTAACGGCGATAAATATTTTTATATGCTGGATGAAATCATGGACGCTCTGCTGCCTTTGGAAAATGCCAAAGTATATTACTTCCAGGCAGACCGCGATATTGTGTGCAATCTGGATAACTACATGGACAAAATGCACTATACTCCGGCAATCAACCAGCTTATGTTAGAAAGTATCGCCTCGGACAATCTGACCGGTTATAGTCCATATCGTGTTACAACAGATAACGTAGACGAAATTAAACAGAATATGTTAGAAACTTATGAATATATTATTACAGAGGGTATCTACGAGTACTATGAAAAATAGTACAGGCAGATACCCTCTGCTTTATTACTCACAGAATAATCACTGCCAGCCATCCGGCTGCCACCGTCCTATCTATTCCTTCCGTTCTATACGCTCATCACGATGCTGTCGATTTCCTGCAATTCTGTCTCAGTAAAAGCAGATGCATTCACAATACCGATATTGTCCAGTATCTGGGACGGTTTGGAAGCACCAATCAACACACTGGTTACCTCACCGTCACGCAGTATCCATGACAATGCCATCTGTGCAAGAGTCTGCCCTCTGCCTGCGGCAATTTCATTCAATGCCTGTATCTGCGCGATACGTTCTGCTGTAATAGAGCTTTCCTGTAAAAATCTGCCGCCAGTTCTGACACGACTGTCAGCAGGTATACCATGCAGATATTTATCCGTAAGCATACCCTGCTCCAAAGGACAGAACGCAATAATACCGATACCGTTGGCTGCAGCATAGGTTTTCAATCCATCCTTTTCAATACTTCTGTCCAACATGGAATATCTGCGCTGGTTAATAATAAACGGTGTTCTTAACTCTTTCAAAATCTTTACTGCCGCTTCGGTCTGCTCCTTATTGTAGTTGGAAATTCCCACATACAATGCCTTACCACTCTTTACAATACTGTCCAGCGCCAGCATGGTTTCTTCCAGTGGAGTTTCCGGGTCAGGTCTGTGATGATAGAAAATATCCACATAGTCCAGTCCCATACGTTTCAAACTCTGGTCCAGACTGGCAATCAGATATTTCCTACTGCCAAAATCCCCGTAAGGTCCCGGCCACATATCGTATCCCGCTTTTGTGGAAATTACCAGCTCGTCCCTGTAACATCCCAAACCCTTATGGAGAATCCGTCCGAAATTTTCTTCTGCCGCTCCCGGCATAGGGCCGTAATTATTTGCCAAATCAAAATGTGTAATGCCGTTATCAAAGGCAGTATGGCACATAGCCATCATATTATCCATTCCCGCATTGCTACCAAAATTGTGCCACAGCCCCAGTGATACTGCGGGCAGCTTCAAACCACTGTTGCCACATCTGTAATACTTCATCTTTTCGTATCTGTCCTCTGCCGCAATATAGTGTTCATACCCTGCATAGTTCATAAAACTACCTCCTGCTAATCATTTCTGTATTTTAGTTTTCTAAATTTTTACCCATATAATACGCGTACACATTTCAAAGTATCTTGTGGAACCAGTCATATGTTTTTCCTTTATCCGTGCAACTTCTTTCACAAGCAAAACCCAGTTTGTGCAATAGCTTAACCGATGCTTCATTTCCCGGTTCCACCAATGCCTGCACACTTTCAAGTTCCAATGCTGCTTTTCCATAGTACAATACCGCCGAACAAACTTCTTCCGCCAGACCTTTTTTCTGCCACGGCACACCCAGCATAAAGCCAAGCTCCGTTTCCTCATAGCCTTCCCGCACCGTCAGCCCGATTCTGCCGATGATTTCTCCGGTCTCTTTCCACAAAACCGTCCAGATACCAAAACCATAAAATTCATATATGCATTCCCGATACTGCTTGACATATTGTATTTCTTTTTCCCTGTCGTCAAACAAGTTCTCCATATAAGCGGTAATGGAAGGCTCAGCATATATCCGGTAAAAGGCATCCACATCTTCTTCCGTGGTTTCCCGTACAATACACCGTTTGGTTTCTAAAATGTGCCACGGCAGTTTTTTATAGCGCCTGTATACCCGCTCCAAATACTCAGGTTCCAAAGGCTCCGTCCCCTCACACAAATATTTGACACCGCTAAAGGGAGCATGCCTGTTTGCTTCTGTCAGTATACCCAGCACAGGTACGCCCTTTACCGCCAACGCTTCTGCAGTTTGGGAACAGTCAGTTATAAACAGTATACCTCTATAAGTGCTTTCCGCAGGTTGTCCATTTTCTGTAGCAGCCGGGCTTTCCTTCTCATATTTTCCGGCTGTCAGCATTTCTTCCGCCAAGTGGCAACTTCCGGCTGTCAGCAACTCTTGCAAGTCTTCCGTCATTACAACCTTATATGCTCCTTCAATCTGCTCCAAGATATCTGTATTCTTATTTCGCAGAAAAACATATACTTCTTTTAACGCATTTTCTCTCATGCTTGTTTTTTCCCCTGAAATGATGTACTATCTTTATAATAAATCATTTTGGACAAGAAAGGAAGTACAACATGGCACAGAATCCTATTGTGACAATTACCATGGAAAACGGCGATGTGATGAAGTTAGAGCTTTATCCTGAAATCGCACCCATTTCCGTAAATAACTTTATCAGCTTAATTCAGAAAAATTTTTACGACGGTTTAATTTTCCACCGCGTTATCAACGGCTTTATGTTGCAGGGCGGCGACCCGGAAGGTACAGGTTGCGGTGGTCCCGGCTACAGCATCAAGGGTGAATTTGCAGCAAATGGCGTGGAAAACAACTTAAAGCACACCGAAGGTGTTCTTTCCATGGCAAGAAGCATGCATCCCAATTCCGCAGGAAGCCAGTTCTTTATTATGCACAAGAACGCACCTCATTTAGATGGCAGCTACGCAGCATTCGGTAAAATCATCGAAGGCATGGACGTAGTAAACAAAATCGCTGAAATCCCTACCGACTACAGCGACAGACCTCTTGCAGATCAGGTCATGAAAACCGTTACCGTAGAAACCTTCGGTGAGACTTATCCTGAACCTGATAAAATTCATGCAGGATTTTAAGTAATTTGTATTTTTATATTTTAATCCTTTGAATTATTAGTAAAAAACTGAGCCTTGTCAAGCAATTCGTCTTCTAATTGTCCGATTTTATATCTGACTTTTAGAAAACAGTTCCTGTGACAAGGCTTTTTTGAAAAGTGTTATCAGTAAAGCGGTTGGTTTACGCAATCCCCCATTTTCTTAATGCAAATCAAAAAGAACGTTTTCATAATCTTTCACATAATATCTTATATTTTTTCGTCCCTTTTGAATAATTGTATGTCCTTCTGCTTCCAGTCTTTCTTTCTGTGATTCAACACCACCGGGATATTTTGCGTTTAACTCGCCATTCGCTTTCAGCGTCCTCCAATAAGGCGTTTCATCGTCAACACGCTGGTAACTGGCCCATGCTGAAATAGAAACAAAAATTCCTGCTGTAATAGGTTCTGTAAAATCTGCCCCACTCAATTTCGCAAAATATTCCCGGATTTTTTCAATGGTAATCACTTTACCACAAGGCACTTGCTTCATTACTCTGTCATAATCGATTGGCGGAGCAAAATACATTCTGTTTCCACCATATTTTTCAATACTCTTTAAATCTGTAATAGTTTGAAACTTTGGCATGTCCTTACTGTCATGCAACATCACATTAAAGTCTTTTTTATCTTCATTTGCCATGTTTATCCACCTCCTGTTCCAAGAATACCTTATTTGAATAGTCTATGCAATGAGACTGTTTGAAAATTGTTTCTACAAATTGGGATTTATAATATAACAATATCCATTAAGTAATATGCAAACAATCAGGAACCGTATGTACCACAAAAACTGCCTGCACATCGCCCTTAATTATATAGAACTGGTTAAATTCTTAAATCTATCCATCAAAATACGTTTTTATCGCCAATAATTGTTATATAGAAGTCTTACAAAACGGAAATCTATCCTATATTTTAAAACCACTTATTCGCCCCACCTGATAAGGCTTTTTCGTCTTTCAGTCGGCCTTTTACCACTACTTTATTCCGACTAAATTAGGCTTTTCCGTTTTCCAGTCGGCTTTTTGACACTACTTTCCCCCGACTACATTAGGCTTTTCTACTTTTCAGTCGGCTTTTTGACACTACTTTATTCCGACTAGATTAGCTTTTTCTGCTCTCCGGTCGGATTGAAAGTGACGTTGTGCCCCGACCGCCGCAAACTTTCTCTATATCCGGTCGGTCTCTAACTGCCTCTACTTTCTCTGCTCCACCAAAATATTTGCAAATTCAACTTTTACCCATATAATCGAACTGTATTCAATTGTCATCGCGCACAAAAGAGCTCACTCAATTTTAATCTATCTACACACCCAGACTCGAAAAACGTTCTACGTTTTCCTCGTTGACGCTTCGCGTCAACTTCAAATTTATTAATATCTTTTATATTATCATAACCCAATATTTCTAAAAAGAAATCTATACAACAAAACACCGATTAGTGTCGAAAAACGCTCTCGTTCATATTTTGTTCACAAATAATTCAAGAAAACTTCATTCCCAAATCATTCTTTAGACACTTCTTTTTCTTATACTATACTCATAAGATACAAAATTATCTTTTAACATGCTAGTTACAGTATTTAGATATATTAAATAACTTTTTCATAATAAATGCCAGGCAATTGTTGCCTGGCATCCTCCCTTTTTAGGGGTTTTATGTTATAATTATTCATTATAATATTTTATAAAGGAAAATAATATGAACACTCTAAAAATACAAAGTTTTAAAACCGTAGCATTACTTCTTGTTACATTTTTTATTATAGGCGGTATTATGATAGGTATATCACTGCCTTCTCTCCTCCACATTTCTGACAGATATACGCAAGAAGAAGCTGTTCGTCTGCTGGTAATGGGTGGCTTATTTCTTCTAGTTGTTATCCTCTTTGTCGTTTGGATTTTTTCCGGTCAATACCAAAAATCGGTAAAACGATATATATCCGGCTGTACAAATTCTGCACTGGCAAAAGAAAAAATAAATCATTTTATCAAAAATACCCTTGAAACAGATGGGCTCAGATATAATCACGAATTTATCTGCGGAAGCTATAGGGGGACTATCGCCTTTGGCGAAACAACAAAACTTGCATGGATTTACCCAAATGTTGTCCGCCACAAACGCTACTTTGTAACCGTAGACAAATCCTATGTTATTGTATTTGGATTTACAGATGGTCATTTACAGGTAGCCGAGGTAAAGAATGAAAGTGCAGTGAGTGAACACATCAAAAAAATTGTCACACTTTGTCCTCAAGCTATTGCAGGCTACAATAAAGATTTACATAGCTTGTACGAAAAAGAGTTGCCTAAGTTTTTGCAACTCAAATATTACAAAGTAATATCTCCTGACAGAATATAATTCATTCTTGCCGTCAAGGGACTGTTGCACTTTCTTCCAGTCCGGAACAACCCGCCAAGGCATCTGCGTCACCGGCATCCCCTATTTCCTGCCTGAAAGCCGCAATATCCTCTGCCTACTCGATAGTCGGCTTTTTCAACACAATTTTATTCTCATATACTCCCTAATCGTATCAAAGCATCCGTTCAACATATCCACATCCACCACGCCGTCTTTATTAAAGGCAGTTGCCTCTACCGTAAAAGTATCGTCGTAACCCATTTTATGAACAAATTCGAAAAACTCGTCAAAATCTATATGCCCTTTTCCTATTGGCAGAGTCTTTAAATTTGCCCAATCCATATATCCGCCGGCATAATCATTGATATGATAATGTTTAATATGGTTTTCGCATAACCATTCATAGTCTTCTTTATAAAGCAGCTCCAACTGATTGTGAAATGCCGCCATCTTAGTATCAAAAACAAACTGCATATGGGGGTAAGCCTGTAACAACTCGCACCAGTGCGTCATGGGGTCCTGCCTGTTGCAGACTACATTTTCCACCAATATCGTGACGCCATACTCTGCCGCTATCTTTTCCAGTTCTGCATATGCCACAATATTATTCTTGATGTTTTTGTCAGAGGTCAGCCCGTCCCACAAATGGATAACCATTTTCTTCGCACCAAGCCTTTTCGCCATATCACAGTTGATGGCAAAACGACGGAATGCTTCTTCCAAGTCGCCCTCTTCACTACGGCTGATTGCTTCCCCAATATGTTTTTCACAATGCATCACCGGTATATTTAACTTGAGATTGAGCAAAAATGCTACAATATCATCTACCTGCTCATACCATGTTTCATACATCATAAATTCAAAACCGTCACAATGAAGTTTCTTAGCAAGCCCTTGCAACAGCCTGTAATCTCTATTATTGGGCCGTCCGATTAATGCACCCGTGGAACATAATATCTGCGCCATACCGTTTTATATTCCTTTCAAAATCAGCAAACAATATTGCTCTCTAACAAACAGAAAGCCAAGTTGTATTTATTCTATCACTCTTTCCCCTCTATTGAAAGCCCGAAAAGGAAATGGTAGAATTAAGAAGCAAATTAATGTATTGGAGAAAAATATATGAAACTAAAAAACATCTTAATTGCAGTGAATAATATGGAAAAATCTATTCACTTTTATAAATCACTCTTTGGACTGCAAGTTATACTAGATAATGACGCCAATGTCATATTAACAGAAGGACTGGTTTTGCAGGACGCATCTGTCTGGAAAGATGCTTTAAATAGAGATATACTCCACAGAAATAATGCTGCCCTGCTTTATTTTGAAGAGCGGGACATGGATACCTTTCTGGAAAAACTGCACGCCTATGATGAACCCATCCAATACGTCACCCCTCTAACAACTCTTGCCTCCGGACAGAAACTTATCCGCCTTTACGACCCGGACGGTAATCTGATAGAGGTCCGCACCTCTTAAAGAAACTAAGACGGTGCTTTGTGCATCCTGCAGTCTTTTTTGATTCATAAGATTTCCTATAAAGCAAAAAAGAGCAGGGTATGTATTTCTACATACTCTACTCTTTACGTCAACTAATTTATACCGCACGTTCAAAAATAATTTCATAGGAAGCCGGTCTGTATACTCCCAGCTTATCATTGGGAAGCATTACTATCTGGACAAATCTCCAACCGTCATTGGCATGCTTTTCAATCTCTGCTTTACATTTTTCAAAGTCTGCATTAAGCCTGTTCATCTGATCCATTCTTACAAATTTGTATTCATACATAACAACATTCCTTTCATCCACACTCTTACTATTAATTATACATCCATTTTTGCATTTCATACATTTTTTTAAATTGACCATCCGATTCCAAAAGTTCTTTTTGACTTCCGCTCTCAACTATTTTACCGTTTTGAAAAACGATTATTCGGGAGCAGAATTGTGTACAGGCCAAACGATGTGATATATATATACACATTTTATTGCCAAAGAAAGTATGAAACCGATTATATACCTCAATTTCTGCTAAAGGGTCTAATGCAGATGTAGGTTCATCCAAAATAACGGCTCTCGCTTCTTTTTGGCTGATTGCGCGTGCCATAGCAAGCTTTTGTGCCTCACCTCCGGAAGGTGTATACCCATATTGGTCAAAGTCTTTATATATGAGTGTATGCTCTCTTTGGGGCAAACTCATCACTTTATCGGACAGCCCGGTCTGCACTAACACTTCATTCAGTAAAGAGGCATCGGTATTTCCAAATTGGATATTCTCTTCAACCGAAAAAGAAAACAACTTAAAGTCCTGAAAAACAGCCGCAAACTTTTTTATATAAGAATCATAACTAATTGTTTGTATATCTATTCCATTCAACAAAATTTTACCTTTTGTGGGTTTATAAATCCGTAGCAACAACTTTATAAATGTGGATTTTCCTGCACCATTTTCACCAACTACCGCAATCTTCTCCGCATCAGAAAACTTGATTGACACATTCTTCAGACTATAATCACTTTGCGAATTGTATCGAAAATAAACGTTTACAAATTCTATTTCTATTTTTTCGGTATCAGGCAGTGTGATTTTCATTTCACTTCCTTTATCCGAAAAAATATCTTCTATGCTTATGTACTGTTCATATGCTTTATAATAGTCAGTATATTGCTGCATATTGATAAATCCATATATAATGTCCTTTAATGTTGAAGAAAAAGTAGTAATTGCTGACAGATATTTTGTAAAGGCGCCCACAGTCAATACACCCTTGAAAGCTTCATTTACAACGTAAATGTACGATACAATTAATTGAACATTGGATACTAATAAGTTCAGTATACCGTATTTTATGTTTATGCGTGAGTTCCGCCTGTAAAAGACCATCATTTTTTCCAACTGGGTTCTATATTTTTCTGAAAGCCACGCCACCAGATTATATACTCTGATTTCTTTTCCAAATCTAAAATCCTGAAACAAATTACTGAAATAGGAATTTCTTCTTTCCTGTACTGCTTTTTCCAAGTTTATTTTTATATTTGCTTTCTGGTTCAACGCCGAAATAAAAGAACTCATTACAACAATTACTAATAATATGAGAATCAGTTCCATGTTCAAAGTTGCAATAATACCAGAAATGGTAATTAGTGAAACACCTTTCCCAATCAAATCAATTGCACTTTCCAATACACTTGCAAACCCGGTACCGTTTCCATACAAAAATTTTTCAGCCTTACTTTTTATATTGAGAAACTCTTCTGATTCAATATCCTCAAACTTTGCACTCATCATCTTGTTTCCCAGATACAGCTGAAAGTGCCTGAACGTATTCATCCGTTCAATGGAGATAGCGTTTACAACAAAGTGCGTATACAGACTGATGAGAATAGAAATGGCAATAAAAGCAATCACATACTTCCATGCCATTTCTGCATTCCTATCAATAAATACGGCATCAAGGATATACTGTGGCAGCAACAGACCAAGGTATACATTCATAATATTCCCTATCTGTCTGATAAACAGTAAAATAATATATTTCGGATTAAATTTCCAACAATGGGATAACAAATACCTTATACCCGAAAACATTACGCCTCACCCACTCTGTCAGCAAAATTAATAATTGCTCTGTCCGTCATATTTCTGAACATTTCACAAATTTCATTGGATAAAACCAAAGGATCACCCGAATGATAGGAATTTAACCCTAAGCAGCCGTTACACAAGGTGTTTATATAACATTTTTCACACTCAGCATTTTTGCCTTTAAAAGAAAAATCCCGAATCCTCTTTAACTGTTCTCTAAATATGGCACTGTCAAACAGCTGTGGGTCCATGATATTTCCCAGTTTCAATTCCTCTTGATCCGTAAACATAAAGCAGGGATAAACGTCTCCGCCAACAGATACTGAAATAGTTCCCACTCCGGCATCACAAATGTAGCGGCTTCCCTTTGCTTCTTTATTTTTTAGAGCATAAAATATTCTATCTGCTAACGAATAAGACGGTACTCTTCCATCACTGCTTTTATCCGCTTCTCTAAAAATTTCATCTATCGAATCCGCAAATATGTCCAGATTTTTTACGGTGAATTCGTCCTCTTCTTTTCCGCCCGCCGGAACCAAATGCACATATGTATTGGGTAGTATTTCCTGAATATGCTTTACAACATCTAAAATTTTTACCTCATTTTCAATATGCACTTGTGTATAGGTCACTTCTACCGTATTCGGTTCATTTGTCTGACTTTTCAAATTCTGTGCATTTTTGAGTACCAGTTCAGAAACGCCTTTTCCTTCTTTGTCTGCCCGAAGGATATCATTCACAAAAATATTTCCGTCATAACTTATGGTTACACCAATATGATATTTTTTCACCAAATCAATAAAATCCTGATCTATTAAAGTTCCATTTGTAACCAGACCAAATTGCGTGGTGTATCCTCTTTCTTTATCAATTTCCCTGATTATTCCGCACGCCTTTTCGATGACGGGAATATTCAGAAGTGGTTCTCCTCCAAAAAACTGAATTGTGTTAATTCTATCATATTGGGCATAAAATACCCGGATAACCTCTTCCAGCATGTCCTCACTCATCAAACCGCAGGCTGACAGGTAATTACCACCATTCGCATAACAATAGCTGCAATTTAAGTTACATACATTTGTAACATGGATAACCAATCTGCCTAATATCTTTTCATTTTCAGGTGCACAACTACAACTTTCTTCTTCCTTTTCTATATGTAAGGTATTGATAATATTATTGTATTTTTCTTCCGTCAGACTGTATTTCTCCTTCATACTTTCTGCACTGTTTCCGTCTGCCAGATCTTCAATAAATTTACTTCCCGATTCATTTACCTTAAAAATTCTTTTACAATCCGGAAGATATAAGATTTTTTCACCTTTATGGTTTTCTAAACACCTGGTTCTTATCGTTTTTTCCATTATCCCCACAACTTCCTTCCTAAATTTGCATTATGTATGCGTCACACTATTTATAGTTGTTTACTATTATTTGCTGCACCCGGTGCCGCATACTCCTCCAACACCGTGTCCACAACCCAGTCCACATACCATACCGTTTTCGCAACCTACACCGCATGCCCAGCCGCTTTGAACAGTTACGATATCTCCATCATTTCCTATAAAAGGCTTATTCACGTCATCAATATAAATTTCTGTTATCTCTACCATGAATAATCACTCCTTTCATTAGCACAAACCACCGCAGGCTCCGCCGGCACAAGCACCACCGCAGGCTCCGCCTCCGCCGCCTCCGCCACAAGCTGCACCCAGGCTGCCGCCAACGCAACCGGCACCGTCACATCCAAAGCCACAGCCGGCACCTGTGGGTGCCGGACCTCCACCGTCAGCACAGCCTAAACCAAGACAAACCACACCGCACCCTGCACCTACAATAGCTGCAAGCTGCACCTCATTTCCACCAACCGCAACTTCCTGAATCATAATTTCTTCATTCATATTATTGCTCTCCCTTCATATATAGTCATGTACTCCGCATACATAATGCCAAATAATTAAAATCATAAACCTTGTCATTTGTAATTTTAATTATTCATTGGTACAACAAATATGCCTTTGTATATTCTTCTCTTTCACAGTAGCAAAGCAAACAATGACTTGCAATCATAACTCTTTAAACGGTCTTATAACTTATTTATTGACATGGCAGCTGTAGTAATTCTGCATTATTAGCTATTTTCTTTTCCTGTCAGAATATATTTTTTCTATAATTTAACTCATAATCCATGTATACTTTTTCAAAATCACTCCTTTTTCTCCTTGAAACCTGAAACTCTTGATTTGCCAATAACAACGTGCCATTTTTATACTTTTGAATCCAACGCATATTTACAAGATATTGCCGGTTAATTCTGTAAAAGGTACGCATGTCCAATTGTTCCTTAAGTGCATCCATTGATATATCCTTTCGGAAAATACTTTCCTGTACCGCAAATTCAGTATATCCATTAAAGGCTTTCACATATTTAATATCTTTCTGTCGCACCTCATATAATGTCCGTGCCCGGTAAAGCCCTATACTCTCTGTTCCCAAAAAGGTATTTAAGGCTGCTTCCAAGGCCTCCTCCACCTCTTCCCTTTCAAAAGGCTTCGTTATAAACCGAAACGCCTGTATGCGGAAGGCATCCTTATACCGGCTCTCGTTTCCCGTTACTAAAATAATTCTACACTCCGGATTTCTTTGCTTTATAATTCTTCCCACCTCTATTCCATCCGCTTCGCCCAACTTAAGGCCAAGAAAAACAATAGAAACTTTTTCTATAGTTTCTAACAATGTTTCGCCGGAATGAAACTTATACATCAGAACATCCTGCCGTGTATTTTTACAAATCTGCTTAATAAGCTTTTCCAGTTCTGCTAAAGTTTCCTGCTTAGCATCACATATTGCAATTCCTCTGTTTCCCCTATCTGTCTGCATTCATAAATCCCCCTTTTTTGCAAAATGCACTCTTTTTTCATTACCTTTTCAGTATACCAAACGCCTTTTCTTACCTTCAATAAAAGAACTTCTACACTTTTTTACATTGTGCGACATATCTGGCAATATTTTAATTCATAGAAATTTCCTATGAATTAAAAAAAGAGCTTATCCGCATGTTAACGGATAAGCTCTTTGGTTTATTTCTTTTTATCTTATTTACGCTTTACCAACAGAACCGAACAGTTCCATCTTTTCCTTAACAGTAGCCTTGATAGCTTCTGCGCCGGGAGCTAAAAGCTTACGAGGGTCAAAGCCCTTGCCTTCTAAGTCCTTACCTGCTTCGATGTACTTACGGGTAGCTTCTGCGAATGCAAGCTGGCATTCGGTGTTTACGTTAATCTTTGCAACACCTAAAGAGATTGCTTTCTTAATCATGTCGGCAGGGATACCTGTACCGCCGTGAAGAACTAAAGGAAGTTCTCCGGTTTCTTTCTGAACTGCATCCAGAGTTTCAAAGCTTAAACCTGCCCAGTTTGCAGGATACTTGCCGTGAATGTTACCGATACCTGCTGCTAAGAAATCAACGCCTAAGTCAGCGATTGCTTTACATTCCTTAGGATCTGCACATTCGCCTGCACCTACAACACCGTCTTCTTCACCGCCGATGGAACCGACTTCTGCTTCGATAGAGATTCCCTTAGCGTGAGCGTCTGCTACTAATTTGGTAGTCTTTTCAACGTTCTCTTCGATAGGATAGTGAGAACCGTCGAACATGATGGAAGAAAATCCTGCTTCGATACACTTGTAGCAGCCTTCGAATGAACCGTGGTCTAAGTGAAGTGCTACGGGAACAGTGATGTTCATGTCCTGAAGAAGTCCGTTTACCATACCTACTACTGCATGATAACCGCCCATGTACTTACCTGCACCTTCAGAAACACCCAGAATAACGGGGGAGTTTAATTCCTGTGCGGTAGCAAGGATGGACTTGGTCCATTCCAGGTTATTGATATTGAACTGGCCTACTGCATAGTGGCCTGCTTTTGCTTTTTTAAGCATTTCAGTTGCTGATACTAACATGTCTCATACCTCCATGATTTGTTTGCTTTGCGTATATTCTACCCCATTTTTATGAAAAAGGGAATAGTGTTTGTTAAATTTTTGGCACAATAATTTCCATAGCCTGCTTAAAATCCTCTATTTGGACCTTTTTGTGCTCTCCACCGTACTCTCCGTCAAGGGTCCATGCAACCTTTTCTTCGGACTCTACTTTTAATTTAGCTGTTTTAAACCAATAAATAAATTCACTCTCTGTATTCTGTTCCACCAGTGCCGCAATCAGTTTATTCAGTTCAGTGGCATTAGTCGGACGACGTATCAGGGTTACCTCCAACTGTCCGTCATTGAGTGCCACATTTTTTCCGGTAATATTTTTAAAGCCTCCCACCGATACGGAGTTTGTTATCATACCGTACAAAAAATCTCCTTCAATAACCGTTTCTCCATATGAAAATTTCATTTTGTAGGATTTCAGTGCCGTAAGTCTCTTTATGCCTTCCAGAATATACGCCATATGTCCCAGCATATTCTTCAATTCCTGATTTGTACCGTAGGACACATCCGTAAACATACCGAAAGCCGCCACATATACAAACACATCTCTGTTAAAAGAGCCTATATCGCAGGCAAATTTTTCTCCTTCCAGCACTATCTTGGCTGCCTTCTTCGCATTGGACGGCAATTTCAAACTGTTTGCAAAATCATTGGTACTTCCTGCCGGAATATAACCTATGGGTAATGCCTTACCACTCTTTACCATACCCGTCACCACTTCATCTAATGTACCGTCACCGCCGCTGCAGACTATCATATCGTATCTCTTTTCTCTGTCTTTGACAACTTTCAGGGCATCCCCTTTATCCTGGGTAATGTATACAGTGACTTCGTATCCGGCCTTTATAAACATATCCGTTATCTCAAGTAAATAATTTTTTATCCGTGCTTTACCGGCTTTGGGATTGACAACAAAAAGCATTTTCTTTTCTGCCATATAAATTCCTCCTGCCTTTATCTATATGTATATTTCCCGATATTTACCATAACCATACTGCAAAACAAAAGCGGAATCAATAAAGAAACTATTAAATCTTTATTGACTCCGCTTTATATTTACAATTCTATGCAAAAGCTGATTATGCTGTTTTTCCGCTCAGATAAGTTTCAATACCTGCTACTGCTTCTTTTTCATCGTCGCCGTCTGCTTCTACTACCACAGCTTCCCCGGCATTCAGTCCCAGACTCATCATACCCATAATGCTCTTGGCATTTACCCTGACTGCTCCGTCCTCAGACTGAATATAAATCTTACTGTTGTAGCGGCTTGCCACCTGTACCAGCATAGCAGCGGGAGTTGCCTCCAATCCGTTTTCCAGCTTAATTGTCACCATTTCCTTTGTCATAATATTTTCCTCCTTTACACTCTTAACTTATCAGCGAGTTCACTTAATTTACGCAATCTGTGATTCACACCGGATTTGCCTACCGGCGGATTTAAATACTCACCCAGTTCCTTTAATGCTGCATCCGGATACTCAAGTCTCACCTCTGCCATCTCACGTAAATTGTCCGGAAGTTTAGAAAAACCATAATGCTCTTTGATAAATAAAATGTCTTCCACCTGTCTGGTTGCCGCCTGTACCGTTTTACCGATATTAGCAGTCTCACAGTTGACCCTGCGATTAATGGAATTGCGCATTTCCTTTAAAATACGCAGGTTTTCCAATTCCATAAGAGACCTGTGGGCTTCCATTACATTTAACAAATCTACGATGCCGGCACCTTCTTTCAGATATACAACATGATATTTCTTACGCTGTATAATCTTGGCTTCTATGTCAAAAGTACCTATGACTTCCTGTAACTGTTCTGCCTGTGCTTCATCAGCACATACAAATTCCAGATGATACCCTTTACTTGGGTCGCTCATGGAACCACAGCACAAAAATGCACCGCGCAAAAATGCTCTCCTGCAACAGGCACTTTTAATCAGCAACGGATCTACCGGCTTTGACAAATCTCCTGTTTTTGCAATCAGATTCGCCTTTTCCTGCCCGTTTATGCCGACACCAATGTCTATATTATACGTTTTTTTCAATAATGTAAAGCCTTTTCTTACAACAGCTTCATTTTCAGTCTGAAATCCGATAGTCAGATTTCCCTCTTTATCCTCTCCATACTGTCCGCAAAAATGCATGATTGCCGCCAATTCCGCAATCTGGCAATGTCTTGCCGGCGTAATATGCTTTGCCAGTTCTTCTTTTATATTTGCTGAAAAAGACACTTCTCCACCTATTTTCTTTCTCTCTGTTCCCTGTGAATCAGTCTGATACCATAACTGCCTTGATTTTTCATCCGCTCATACAATTCATTGGCAAGGGTTACACTACGGTGCTGTCCGCCGGTACAACCGATTGCCACCACCAGCTGATATTTGCCCTCTTTAATATAATTGGGAATTAAAAAATGCAACATATCCGAAAGCTTGTCTAAAAATGCTTCGGACTCAGGGTACTGCATCACATAATCCCGCACTTCTTTATCATTGCCGGTTTTGGCTTTTAACTCATCTATATAATAGGGGTTAGGCAGGAAACGTACGTCAAATACCAAATCTGCATCTGCCGGTATACCGTATTTAAAGCCAAAGGACAACAATGTTATCATGAGGCTATTATATTCTTCATTCTTTACAAAAATTCTATCCAATTCTTCTTTTAATTCTCTGGTCAAAAGATTGGAGGTATCAATCACAAAATCTGCCTGTTTTCTGATACCGTCCAGCATTTCTCTTTCCTCGTGGATACCGTCCTCCACACGTCCTTCCGCTGCCAATGGATGCACTCTTCTGGTTTCCTTGTAACGCTTTACCAGTGCAGAATCGGACGCGTCCATAAAAAGGATTTCAAACTCATAACCCTTTTCCTTCTGCTTCTGCAAAATACTGGTAGCTTCTGAAAAGGAATGTCCTGCCCGCACGTCCAAACCAAGTGCCACCTTTGTAATTTCACTGTCGGGAGTCGCAATCAACTCCACAAATTTTTCAATCAGGGAAACAGGAAGATTGTCCACACAATAAAATCCGGCATCCTCCAGCATTTTCAATGCGGTACTCTTTCCGCCACCGCTCATACCCGTCACTATTACAAAACGCATATTGCCACTCCTTTCCTTGCTCTCAAATCTCTGTCATTTTTAAATTCCGATATTTTCTATTTTCAGACTCTGTCAGCCTTTAAAGCTTCAAATCGCAAAAATTCCCGGCGTTGGCCCGCCAACGCCGGAATCACTCTAAAAATCACCTAAAAAAATCACTTCCGGCTCTAACCTCACCGAAAACTGTCTGTATACTTCTTCCTGCACATAGGTAATCAACTGCCTGATATCCGCTGCAGTTGCTTCTCCTGTATTGATAACAAAACCACAGTGTTTTGCGGATACCTGTGCTCCGCCGATACTGTACCCTGCAAGCCCTGCATCCATAATCAGTTTGCCTGCAAAATGTCCTTCCGGTCTTTTGAAGGTACTGCCCGCACTGGGATACTCCAAGGGCTGTTTTTCTTTTCTTCTGCCCTGAAAATCTGCCATTTTTGCCGCAATGGCTTCTTTATCTCCTTCCTGCAGCAAAAAGCAACATTCCGTCACGATAAAGGGTTGGTTCTTAATGGCACTGGTACGGTATCCGAATTCCATGGTGGAATTGTTTAATACCAACTGATTGCCTTCTTTATCCAACACTGTAACTTCTTCTACTACCAGCTTCATTTCCCCATCATAGGCACCTGCATTCATTACTACGCCACCGCCTACCGTTCCGGGAATTCCTGCTGCAAATTCAAGTCCCGTAAGTCCATGCTCACAGGCGGTTTTTGCAACCTTGGATAAATATGCCCCTGCCTGCGCATAAATACGGTTCCCTGCCACTCTGATATTATTACATTTATCCGCAATTTGTACGATAACACCTGCAAATCCCGCATCTCCTGCTAACAAATTGCTTCCGTTTCCGATAATAAAAAAGGGGATTTCTACCAGTGAGAGATATTTCAAAAGCTGCGGTAACTGTGCCGTATCGGATATCTGCACCAGACAATCCGCTTCGCCTCCCACTCTGAAGGTAGTATGTTTTGCTAAAGGTTCCTTATATAAAATGTTCTCTGCAGGTACAAATCTCTGTAATGCTTCTTTTACTGCCTGACTTATCATCTTTATACCCATCCTGCTTTTATTTAAATTCGGAACCTAATCTCTACAGGTGTCCAAAATTAATTTTGCTGCGCCAAATATACCCGCATCATTGCCCAGTGTTGCAAGTGCAAACTTTGCATCCCTGCATCCTCTGAAAGCATACTGCATATAGTAGGGCTTAATGTACTCAAACAATACCTCGCCTGCCTTGGATACACCGCCGCCGATTACAAATACCTCGGGATTGACTACACCTGCAATGGCTGCCAGTCCTTTGCCCAAATATTCACCAAACTGCTCTGCTACTTCTATAGCTACTGCATCACCGAATTTCACTGCATCGAAAACTGCCTTTGCGGTAATATCCATATTTCTGAGTACACTGGGTGCCTCGTCCTTTGCAAGTCTCTTTCTTGCCAGACGTGCAATACCTGTTGCGGAAGAATACTGCTCTAAACAACCAATATTGTGGCATCCGCACTCTTCTGTTTCATTGTCTTCTACATGGATATGACCGATTTCTCCGCCTGCACCGTCCGCACCGGTTACCATCTGTCCGTTACAGATAATACCACCGCCAACACCGGTACCCAGTGTTACTACCACCAAATCCTTGTAGCCTTTGCCGCCGCCCTGCCACATTTCACCAAGAGCTGCCACATTGGCATCGTTACCTGCCATAACAGGCAGATCCAGATATTCTTTGAAAGCTTCTGGAATATTAAATACGGTATCCCAGCCTAAGTTTGCGGTTTTATAAACCGTACCGGAAGCGTCTACGGGACCGGGTACACCGATACCGATACCTGCCACCTCATCCATTTCTATATCGGTTTCTGCCATTTTTGCTTTAATGCTTTCTGCTATGTCCGGCAGAATTCTTTCACCACCGTTGGCTGTTACACTGGGAATCTCCCATTTGTCCAACACGTTGGCATTCATATCAAACAGCCCCATTTTTACGGTAGTACCGCCTACATCTACTCCAAATACATACTTTTTCATTTTTTCCTCACATTCTGCCGCATATGCAGCTTTGAAACCAATCGTATTTTTTACAGAATTTTTAGTCTTCCTCTTCCTCGCGTCTCTTTGCCAGTGAATTCTGCACACGGGTGTACAGTTCCTGTGCTGCATTGTAGCCCATCTTTTTCTGTCTGTGGTTTACTGCCGCAGACTCGCAGATGATTGCCAGATTTCGGCCCGGTCTGATGGGAAGAGTATGACACACTATCTTATTACCTAAGTATTCTGTATATTCTTCTTCCAGACCCAGACGGTCATATTCTTTATCCCTGTCCCAATCTTCCAGCTTGATAACAAGGTCTACGGACTGGGTATCCTTTACACTGGAAGCACCGAACAACGCTTTTACGTCCACAATACCGATACCGCGCAGTTCGATAAAATGCTTGGTAACGTCAGGTGCGGAACCTACCAGTGTATCATCACTTACCTTACGCAGTTCTACCACATCATCGGTTACCAGACGGTGTCCTCTCTTAATAAGTTCCAGCGCTGCCTCAGATTTACCGATACCGCTTTCACCGGTAATCAGTACGCCTTCTCCATAAACGTCTACCAGTACACCATGCACGGAAATGCAGGGTGCCAGTTGTACATTCAGCCAACGGATGGCTTCTGCCATAAATGCAGAAGTATTCTTACTGGTAGAAAGAATAGGTCTGTTGTATTTATGCGCAATTTCCAAAAAAAGCGGGTCGGGCTGCAGTTCCCGGCTGAATATAACGCAGGGAATATCATAGGACATCAGCTTATCATAAACTCTGCGCTTCTGTTCTTCTTCAATCCCTTCCATATAAGTATATTCCACAAACCCGATAACCTGCACACGGGTAGAGTCAAAATGCTCAAAATATCCCGCCATCTGCAACGCAGGTCTGTTAATATCCGTCTGTGTAATTCGGATACTTTTAATTTCAATATCCGGGGTCAGATTTACCAGTTTAAACTTTTCAATCAGCTTTTCCAGCTTTATACTCGCCATACACCCTACCTCGTTATTAATATAATTACTTTGGGAAGTGAGGGGACAGTTTTCTATTACATCTGTGACCCTGTGGGAACGTCGGTCCTTAGCTTGGAGCAAAAGCCTGATTACAAGGCTGTTGCTCCAAGCTTAGTACCGCTACGTTCCCATAGAGTGCAAGCGAGTCACAGATGTAATAGAAAACTGTTCCTTACTGCCCATAGTGATTATATTGTAGCACATTGAAGATTTTATGGGAAGTATCATTTTCCTTTAAAAAATGCTACGATGGTTTCGGCTATATGTTCAGGAATTTCCGGCACTTGTGTCAGGGCTGCTACATCTGCCTGTTTGATTTCTTCAATGGATTTGAAGTGACGCATCAGAGCTTTGCGGCGGGTAGGACCCACACCCGGAATCTCGTCCAATACGGATTTTACCTGTGTTTTGCTTCGAAGGGAACGGTGATATTCTATAGCAAAACGGTGTGCCTCGTCCTGAATGCGGGTAATCAGTTTAAAGCCTTCTGAATGGGTATCTATATCGATTTCTATGTTATTATAGTACAGTCCTCTGGTTCTATGATTGTCATCCTTTACCATGCCGCAGACCGGAATATGAATGCCCAACTCGTCAAGCACTGATAGTGCGATATTCACCTGTCCCCTGCCACCGTCCATCAAAAGCAAATCGGGAAACTTTGTAAAGCTGCCAAATTCTGCATCAATTTCCTTTTCTTTTAACTGCTCTTTTTCTTCCATGCCGTGCACAAATCGTCTGGTCAGCACTTCCCGCATGCAGGCATAATCATCGGGACCTGCCACGGTTTTTATTTTAAATTTACGATAATCGCTGCGTTTGGGCTTTCCTTTTTCAAACACTACCATGGAACCTACATTTTCAAAGCCGCTGATATTGGAAATATCGAAAGCCTCCATACGGCTTACATTTGTGAGGTCCAAAAGAGAAGCAATTTCTTTGACCGCACCGATTGTCCGTCCCTCTTCTCTCTTTAAGCGTTCCCTGTCCTGGCTCAAGACCAGTGAAGCATTCTGTGCTGCCAGCTCCACCAGTTTTTCCTTAGTGCCCTTTTTGGGTACAAGCAGTTTCACACGACCGCCTTTTCTCTTACTCAGCCACTCTTCCAACAGCTCCATGTCTTCTATTTCATATTGGAGCATCAGCTCTCTGGGAATAAAGGGTGTGCCCGCATAAAACTGTTTGATAAAATCCCCCAGTATCTGTGCCTTTTCACAACCGGACACCCGCATCATATAAAAATGTTCCCTGCCGATAAGTCTGCCGTCCCTGACAAAAAACACCTGTACCACTGCATCTGTATCGTCTTTGGAAAGGGCAATAATATCCCTGTCTTCTCCTACACTGTCCGTAATCTTCTGCTTCTGGGAAACAGCTTTCACACTATTGTACAAATCCCTGTATTTTGCCGCTTCTTCAAACTCCATGGCTTCTGCCGCCTGCTTCATCTTCCCTTCTAAATCTTTTAAGATAGCGCCGTAATTGCCATTCAAAAAGTCCAGTGCCTGCTCCACCTGACTGCGGTACTCTTCTTTACTCACATAGCCCTGACAGGGACCCAGACACTGCTTAATATGATAATTTAAACAGGGTCTTTCCACTCCGATGTCCTTAGGCAGGTTCCGATTGCAGGTACGAAGCTGATACAGCTTATTTAACAATTCAATGGTATCCTTTACTGCCGTGGCACTGGTATAGGGTCCGAAATAGCGGGATTTATCTTTTTTCATCTCTCTGGAAAATAAAATCCGCGGATATTCCTCCCCTACCGTCACTTTTATGTAAGGATAGGTCTTGTCATCCTTGAGCAACGTGTTGTACTTGGGAAGATGTTCTTTTATCAGATTGTTTTCCAAAACCAATGCTTCCAGTTCAGAATCCGTCACTATATATTCAAATCGTGCAATCAGGGACACCATCTTGTCAATCTGCGGTCCCCGTCCAATATTTTCCCTAAAATAGGAGCGGACACGGCTACGCAGATTGATAGCTTTTCCTACATATAAAATAGCATCCTTGGCATCATGCATAATATAAACGCCGGGTTTTGTCGGCAGTTTTTTTAGTTCTTCTTCAAAATCAAACAACATATTCCCTCACATATATACCGGTTAGACTGTCTGTGGACAGTTCCTCTTACAGTCTTCCTTAAACCGGAAAAGACTGCCACAAAACGTTACCGGGAATTCCTTGTCAGGTCGTTTTGGGCAGTCCCTTTCTGTATTTACTTTCTATATTTATGTGTTTCGTGCTACAAACAAATCTGTTTGCAGCCTCTGCACTTTAGTCAAAGGTGCGTTTGGTAAATACGCCTACGTCACCGGATTTGCCGTCAGGCTGTTCAGGGGTTGATACACTGCCGGTATCGTTTTTTTCTTCGGTCACATCGAATGTTTCTTCAGCAGTATCCTTTTCTGCTTCTTCATTGCCCGTAACCGCTTCTGTTTCTACATCGTTTTCTGCAGTTTCAGCCTTTTCGTCCTGTACCTCTTCTGCCGTTTTTTCGTTATCGGAAGTCTTAGTGTCCTCAGTCTTATTTTCCTCAGACTTGTCTTTGTTTTCCTCTTCCGGCTCAGGGATGCCTTTTTCCTTGCGGAAAATCTGCATAAATTCTTTACCGGTAATGGTTTCTTTCTCAATAAGGAAAGCTGCCAGCTTATCCATCAGCTCTCTGTTTTCACTTAAAAGTGCTTTTGCTTTATCGTAGCTTTCCTTTAAGATAGCAATCACTTCTTCATCCACTGCTGCGGCAGTTTCATCACTGCAATTCATGACCTCTCTGCCTTCCAGATATTTGCTTTCCACTGTGGAAAGTCCTACCAGTCCGAAGCGCTTGCTCATACCGTACAGGGTTACCATGGAACGGGCAATCCGGGTTGCCTTTTCAATATCATTGGCTGCACCGGTGGTAACAGTCTCAAATACCAGTTCTTCTGCGGCACGTCCTGCCACCAGTCCCACTAACATATCACGCAGTTCTGCTTCGGTATTGAGGTATTTTTCCTCCTCCGGTACGTGCATAACATAACCCAGTGCACCCATGGTACGGGGCACAATGGTAATTTTCTGTACCGGTTCGGAATTTTTCTGTAAAGCACTTACCAGTGCGTGACCCACTTCATGATAGGAAACTATCTTTCTTTCCTCTTTGCTCATGATGCGGTCTTTCTTTTCTTTACCTACCAGTACCTGTTCTACTGCATCAAACAAGTCTTTCTGGCTGACAAATTCCCTGCCGCCTTTAACTGCGTTAATTGCCGCTTCGTTAATCATATTAGCAAGATCTGCACCTACCGCACCGCTGGTTGCCAGTGCAATAGCGTCCAAATCCACGGTTTCGTCCATCTTTACGTCTTTTGCGTGGACTTTTAAGATTTCCACACGACCCTTTAAATCGGGTTTGTCTACAATAATTCTACGGTCAAAACGTCCGGGACGAAGCAGTGCCTTATCCAAAATCTCCGGGCGGTTGGTAGCACCTAAAATCAAAATACCCTTAGAGGTATCAAAACCATCCATTTCAGAAAGCAACTGGTTTAGGGTCTGCTCTCTTTCTTCGTTTCCGCCGCCGTACTTGGAATCACGACTGCGTCCGATAGCATCAATTTCATCGATAAAAATAATACAAGGTGCATGTTTGCTTGCTTCCTTAAATAAGTCCCTTACACGGGAAGCACCCACACCAACATAAAGCTCAATAAAGTCGGAACCTGCCAGAGAGAAGAAGGGCACTCCCGCTTCACCAGCCACTGCTTTTGCCAGTAATGTCTTACCCGTACCGGGAGGTCCTACCAATAAAGCTCCCTTCGGCAGCTTTGCACCAATGCCGGTATACTTGCCGGGATTGTGAAGAAAATCCACCACTTCCTGCAAGGACTCTTTTGCTTCATCTTCGCCTGCCACATCTTTAAAAGTAATACCGGTTTCCTTCTGTACATAAACCTTGGCGTTACTCTTGCCCACACCCATGGGACCGCCGCCCTTGCCCATCTTTTTAAACAGGAAACTCAACAATACCCAAAATGCTACCAGTGGCAGAATATAGTACAACAAAATTTCCATAATAAATCCTGAACTGTCAGGAATATATCCCCACACTTCAACACCCATTTCCCGCAGACGCTCCGGCAGGGTATCGTCTTCTACCAATGCGGTATAATAGGTACTGCGGGTTCCCATACCATAATAATATGCCAGCGGATTAGTCTTCTTTTCTTCACTTTCTACCATCTGAATGGCGATTCTGTCAGAACCAAACTGTACGCTCTCCACTACGCTGTTGGGCTGTCCTTCTACGTAGCCGGATTCTACTTTTTCCATAAACTCCGTATAACTGAGTTTTGTTTCATCCTTACTTACAGACTTCATAAAAAAGCTGGTCATTCCCAGAGTAATCAGTGCCGCTATCAGTAAAAGCAACAGATTTACTTTTTTGGGATTTTGGTTTCCGGGACCGCCCTGTCCATGATTTCCCTGTCCGTTGCCGCCTTGATTTGTATTACGCTCGTCCATATAAACTCCATTTCTTTTCTATCATTATAATTTCCGTATCTTCTCTGTTATATGCGGATAATAAGTCTATTTTATTATAGAGAAGGACGCCTCATAAATCAATAGAGGATTTGTGAATTATTCATAAAGTAATTTTAAAATCAACGTATTTTCCCATTGATTTCAGGGGATTTTTTTTGTATGATACTGAATATATATGATTTTTACGGCAATGTACCGGGAAAGGTCGCAAGTTTATGAACAAAACAGGTTTTGATAACGACAAATACCTTCGATTACAATCAGAAAAAATCAAGGAACGAATTGCCACTTTCGGCGGTAAGCTCTATCTGGAATTTGGCGGCAAGCTCTTTGATGATTATCATGCTTCCAGAGTATTACCGGGCTTTAAACCGGACAGTAAAATCAATATGCTGGTGCAGTTAAAGGAACAGGCCGAAATCGTCATTGTAATCAACGCTGCCGATATCGAAAAAAACAAGGTTCGTTCCGACTTAGGCATTACCTATGATTTGGACGTGCTTCGTCTGATTGACGCTTTCCGTGGTTATGGTTTGTATGTTGGAAGTGTCTGCCTGACCCGTTTTTCAGGACAACCCAGTGCCGTAGCTTACCAGAAAAAGCTGGAATCTCTTGGCATGAAGGTTTACAGACATTATTCTATTCCGGGTTACCCTTCCAATATCCCCATGATTGTCAGCGATGAAGGCTTTGGCAAAAATGATTATATTGAAACCACCCGTTCACTGGTGGTTGTCACGGCACCCGGACCGGGTAGCGGCAAAATGGCTACCTGCCTTTCCCAGTTGTACCACGAATACAAGAGAGGCATCAAAGCCGGTTATGCTAAATATGAAACCTTCCCTGTTTGGAATCTGCCTTTAAAGCATCCTGTGAATCTGGCATATGAAGCTGCTACCGCAGATTTAAACGATGTGAATATGATTGACCCGTTCCACTTGGAGGCTTACGGCGAGACCACCATCAATTACAACAGAGACGTGGAGATTTTTCCTGTTCTCTGTGCTACCTTTGAAAAGATTATGGGCGAATCTCCCTACAAATCCCCCACAGATATGGGCGTAAATATGGCGGGCTTCGGTATTATAGATGATGAAGCAACCCGAAAGGCTGCCAAACAGGAAATTATCCGCAGATATTATAATGCTCTCTGCCTAAAACGTCAGGGTAATGCCGATGACGAACAGCTTTTAAAGCTGGAGCTTTTAATGAAGCAGGCCGAGATTACCATTGATGACCGTCCCGTTATCAGTGCCGCAAAGATAAAGGCCGAAACTACCGGCGAACCTGCCGTGGCAATTGAACTGCCGGACGGACGGATTATCACAGGCAAGACCAGTACCTTACTTGGTGCTTCTTCCGCCGCACTGCTGAATGCCTTAAAAGCACTTGCCGATATTGAGGATGATGTACAGTTGATTTCTCCTACTACCATCGGCCCTATCCAGACCTTAAAGGTACAGCACTTAGGAAACCGCAACCCCCGCCTTCATACGGATGAGGTATTGATTGCCCTTTCCATTTGTGCCGCTACGGATGATAAAGCCAAACGTGCCATGGAGCAGTTACAGAACCTGCGGGACTCCGAAGCACATTCCAGTGTCATCTTATCACAAGTAGATATGAATGTTTTCCGCAAGCTGGGTGTAAACATGACCTGTGAACCTGATTATCAGTCCCAAAAGTTATATCACAATTAAACTTTCGCTTGCGTTTTGCGTTAAAAAAAGACATCGAAAGAAGCATTAGAAAAAGAGATTAAAATATCGTATGTTATTTTAATCTCTTTTTTTATTTTATTTTTCTTTTTGTTGATTTTATGCGGATTTTATGTTTTTTGGTACTTTCTTCAAAACAGATGTTATTATCCACACTTTGCAAGCCCCCAAATACAAAACTTGCAAAATTTTGTATTTTCCAAAAATTTTGCAAGTTTTCTTTCATCATTTTATACTTTGCTTTTCATCGTTTCTACGGCATATTTCATTGACTGACATTTGATATTGTCTTTTTATTATCGGATTGCCTCTTCTACCTTTGCAGTCAACTCTGCCGCACTCATGGCGCCTACGCAGGTTGCCTTTACTTCCCCATTCTTAAAAATTAAAAAGGCAGGAATACTGACTACACGGTATTTGATTGCCAGTTCTTCTTCCTCGTCCACATTTACTTTGCCTACTTTAACTTTTCCTGCCATTGTTTCTGCCAATTTTTCTATTACGGGTGCCATCATTTTGCAGGGGCCGCACCAATCGGCATAAAAATCCACCAACACAGGCAATTCAGCCTGTAATACTTCTGCTTCAAAGTTCTGCTTTGTAAACTTATTTTCCATAAACAATCTTCCTTTCTCTTTTGCCCATATTATGGCATGCTTATAAGGTTTATATGCACTCCTGTTTGACTATTACAGCAAATTGCATTATCTGTAAATGATGTATTTACAAATCGGATTGCCCATGGAGGAAAATTTTTCTTCATATTCTGTCATCACGTTGCCGATTAACATCTCTTCTTCATGGTGCAAATCGTAAGTAATCGCTTCGGTCTGCCAGCCGGCTTCCGGCAGTTCTGCTACTGCAAAATCAAACAGCTCGCGGTTATCTGTTTTAAACTCCAGCCTGCCATCTTTTTTTAAAATATTGTTATAACGCCCTAAGAACTGTCTGGACGGCAACCTTCTCTTTGCATGCCTGTCCTTAGGCCACGGGTCTGAAAAGTTCAGATATATCTTATCCACTTCTCCGGGTGCAAAAACATCTTCAATCTCTTCTGCATCCATACGGATAAATAAAAGATTAGGCAATTCCTCCTGCTCCATCTTCTGAATGGCACGCAACAGTACGCTGGAATACTTTTCAATCCCGATATAGTTTACATCAGGATTCATCTTTGCCAGTGTATGTAAAAACTTACCCTTCCCCATACCGATTTCAATTCTAATGGGATTACTGTTTCCAAATAAGCTCTGCCAGTTACCTTTCTGTTCATTTGGTTCATGTACTACAAACCGACTGTCTCCGATGACTTCCCGGGAGCCGGTAATATTTCTCAAACGCATATTTTTCACCTCTTTCTTTGATAGTATAGCGGATTTTTGTGCAAATGAAAAGTCTTACGAAGAAATCCTTTAGCTTTTCTCAAAAATAGTGTATGATAGGAATAGCAAATTTACTTATAATAGAATTTGTTGTTATAATATCTGTACGCAAAAATTATTTTCGAGAGGTGTACTTATCTTGCGCAAGTTTTATCATAGACTATGGATTTCTTTATGTTTAATATTTTCTCTGGGACTCTGGTATGTTTGTCCCATAACCGTCCAAGCCATGCCGGCACTGACCGAGGAAGAAGACCGCGTGGCAATTCCCGTTGAAACCAATGCCATAGAGAACTGGCCGGAAGGACCTGTTGTTACTTCCCAGTCTGCCATCTTAATAGATGCCGAGACCGGCGTCATTCTCTATGCAAAAAATATTCACGAACAGCTCTACCCTGCCAGTACCACAAAGCTTTTGACCTGTCTGATCGCTGCCGAACAATGCTCCATGGACGAAATTGTTACTTTTTCCCATGATGCTATTTTCGACACCCCCAGAGACAGTTCACACATCGCTTTGGACGAAGGCAATCAGCTTACCTTGGAGCAATGCCTCAATGCTATCCTGATTGCTTCTGCCAATGAGGTTTCTTTTGGTGTGGCAGAGCATGTAACAGGCACTTCCTGGGAAGATTTTGCCCCCCTTATGAATGAACGTGCCGCAGAACTGGGTTGTGTGGATTCCAATTTTGTCAATCCCAACGGTCTGCCGGACGAAAATCACTACACTTCCGCCTATGACCTTGCTATGATAGGACGTGCTTTTTTTGCCAATGAAATGTTGTGCAAAATGGCTTCCTCACCCAGACTGGAACTTCCTCCCACGGAAAACCAGCCCAAGCACATTATTGCCAATTCAAAAAACCAGCTTCTGCCGGGTAAAACCTATGCCTACGAATATCTGGTGGGCAGCAAAACCGGGTACACCAATGCTGCCATGAGTACTTTGGTTTCCTGTGCAGAAAAAGACGGTCTCAAGCTGATTGCCGTGGTTATGGCAACTGATTCTCCCAATCAGTTTGCCGATACTGTTGCCTTGTTCAACTACGGTTTTAACAATTTTGAAAAGGTAAATATCTCCCAGACGGAAACCCAGTACAACATCGACCATACCGGTGTCTTTTACAGCAACAATGATATTTTTGGCAGTTCTGAACCCATTCTGGCACTGGATACGGAAGACTGCATTATTCTGCCGAAAACCGTTCCTTTTTCAGATTTAACTTCCGCTATCTCTTATGACACTGTAGGAAGCGGAGAAGCGGCTCTCATTACGTACAGTTATAAAGGGCAATTACTTGGTTCGGTATCGGTAAATTTTGCCAGCAATATTGAAAACCGATATACCTTTGAGGATGCCCACACCCAACCTGCTGACAATGCACAAAGTCCCAAGGAACAAAAAGTGATTTTTGTCAATGTATTTAAAGTACTTCTTGTGATTTTACTCATTGCAGGAGTCTGCATTTTGGTAGTGGTATTGTATTCGTTTTTTACCAATTACCATTTTTCACCCAAGGAACAAAACGGCAGAAAGAGCTGGTTAAAAGAAAGACGCCGGAAACGCAACCGTTATCAGTTGAATCGTGCCCGACGTATAGAAGCTTTACGAAGTTCTTCCCCAAAGCGTCGCAGACGCCGCAAACGCCCCAACCGTTTCAGGGATTTTGATTTTTAGATAAAAAGAAACTGTTAAAAATATAGTTCTTCCACATTGTCTGTAAAAAGTTTCTTTGCAGACTCGCTTTCGCTCCGTGGGAAACGTAGCGGTACTAAAAATTTTTCTGCGTATAACTTGAAAAATTTAAGTGCCGACGTTCCCCAAGGGTCTGCGCCAGAAAGCTTTTTACAGACAATGCGGGGAACTACTATTTTAACAGTTTCTTTTTATTGTTTCTTCCTTTTCTTTTTCCGTATTTCCCTTGCGTGGTCGCGGCGTTGTGTAATATCCTGTGCTTCTTCGTCTGTGATGAATTTGGTGGTTTTCACCACATAGACTTCTTCACCCTCCGCCTTGCGGATACGGATTTTTCCTTTCATAAATCCATGCTTATCACAGCTTGCCACACAATAATAATGCTTTCCGTTAGGCGTAAACCAACGGATTTTTTTCTTCAAATTCTTGTGACAGAGATAACATTTACTACTGATAACCTCTCTATCCGCCAAAGCTGCCTGCTTATTTGGAAATACCCTTGAAATATATTTTGCGTAGGTATCAAATACTACCTTTACCTCGTCTTCACGGGTCAGAGGCGGATGAAAGACATCATAGGAATAATTTGCAAATACTTCCTCCGGCAGTTTGTCCAACACTTTTCCTGCATAGTAAGCATCGCTGAAAGCTCTGTGGAAGGGGATATCCTTTTCTATTTCCAGATAATCTACCGCATATTCCAACGCTCTCCTGCTCTTACCGTCTTCAAAGGCAATACTGAACAACTTCTGAATGTCCAAAAACCGGATAGGACCGTTTGACAAAGGCACCATTTCATAATAGCGCATATTATTCTGCAATTCATTCAAATCCAATGGTCCCCATGTGCAGAAAATATAATCATCACCACACCAGTCCAAAAATGCCTGCATAACCTCTGCAAAGGGTTCCCCATGCTCTAATTCCTGCATCTGCATATGAATCAGCTTGCTGGTAATTTTATGAAGTTCGTGATACACCTGCGGTTTTACCAGCCGGCTGAACTCACTGACCATTTTCTTCTGGTCATTTAAACGGACAGCACCAATTTCAATAATTTCAAAATTCAACCGCTTATCCGTATGCTCCCGTTCCCCGCTCTGGTTCCACTCCAAATCCAGTACAATATAGTCCATCTCTTTTCCTTTACTAACCCGTATCTGATTCTATAACCCCATTATACTACTGACTGCCGTATTTTTCTACCGCTTTCTGACGGGCTTCATTCTGGTCATGGGCATTCTGCATATCCACCGCCAAAACCTGTTCATATCCCAAGCTGCTCAGTTTGGTAACCATAGTTTCATATAAGACATTAAATTCTTCTTCATCTGCAGCAAAAATCATTTTCCAGGAATACTCCACAATAATATTCTTGCACTGGCTGCGCATGGTAGTAATCTCTGAGGATTCCGTAGGTGTGACATAGTTACAGCCCGGAGCAATTATCATCATGTCATTCTGCTCCAGATACTCTATCGTATTTTCCGCTCCCATATATTCCTGCCACGCCTTATCCAAAGCAGTAGTCTCCATACTTGTTACCGAATCCCACAACAAATACGCATATGAATACCCATTGGGGTCCGTGTCACTTTGCATAACAGGTTTAAAATTCAACGCTGAAACGCCGTCCCCCCAAAGACCGCCGCCCCACTCTTCGGGCACCTCTACTTCGCCGTTCATCAATGCCTGCACACCAAACTCAGTCAATACCGGTCCGTCCTCCGTCATCTCCCATGTAAGCCCCTCCGGTCCCGCAGTACCGCCGGATGCCTGTGCACCGTTGATTTGAATACCTTCCGGCGAATACAACCAATCAATAAAATCAGCCAGTCTTTCCGGGTCTTCTGCGTTGCTGCCGATAGCCACCACTACCTGCGGATTGCCTGACACCTTACAACCATAGGAAAATATTTCCATGTCGTTAATCGGTGCCAGCATAAAACCTTTTCCTTCTTCCTTATGGCTTAATGTATTGTATGCGGACTGCCCCTGCCAGGGCCAGATAGAAAACAGGATATCGCCATTCACATATTTCTGAAAAACACTGTCATAATTCTGGGTAGGAGAATCCGGGTCTACCAAGCCCATCTGATTTGCTTCAAAATAAAATTTTAGTGCCCTCATATAAAGAGAATCCTCTTCTATAATACTTTGAAAATCACTACCATCCGCCTTCGCCAGTACAAAACCAATTTCATCATATCCATACAGACATACCGGTTGCTTCGCAGCGTTCATCAGATTCCCGTCCCAGTCCTTAAAAAAAGAAAAGGCATAAGTCGGATTGCCGGTATCTCCGGTAGGAATCAGTTCCTGCATATCCTTCAAAACAGGCAGTAAATCCTCTAAAGTTTCTATTTCAGGATACCCCAATGCCGCATAGCCATCCCAACGCAGATAAGGTCCATAAGTCAACTCCGATGTTTCACTGGGTGTCAACGGAGAATTGCCGGAAAGCTCTGACGGAATCGCATAAATTCCTTCATCGGACACTACGTTATTCAACTCCCTGATGGCAGTTTCATACTGCATAATTTCTTCGTCTTTCAGATACTCCTGCATGTCTATCAGCAATCCGGAAGTAACCAGATTTTCCAGCTTACCGTTATCCACACCAACAATAATCAAATCACCCAAATCACCTGCAGCTGAACGAATTTCATACAAAGTATCCCCGCCACCAGCTACATTGGGTGCTATAATATTCAATTCCATATTGAATTTGTCTTTCACAATCTTTGCAAACCAACCGGATTGTATGCCTTGAAAATTTGCCAGCGAGTCAAAAACATCCACTACAATAAACTCTTCATATGGACATTCTTCTTCCTTTTTATTGTCCGAACCACAGCCTCCGGCAAACAGAACCAAAACCAGAAACAATGCCAGTGCTTTAAACAGTTTTTTCTTTTTCATATGTCATCCTACCCCTTGTGTTTATACTATGCCTTTGTATCCATATATATATGCTCAAATTTTACACGTCTGGCTATCTTATATATAAAACAGTATAACACGTTATCCGCTTAAGTTCTACGGTTATTGAGGAATTGATTTCCAATTTGATTTATGCACCGCAAAGCGGGCAGAGCCAACCGGTTCCTACCCTTTTAAAATTGCCTCCTCCCCGAACCCCTTGACGATATTTTGAAACTCTTTTATACTATTTATATGTTATCTTTAGTTTATTTAACTAATGAGCAGACAGTTAGCAATAAAGTTTCTGATTGATGGAGACAAGAATGTATAAATTACTGATTGTAGATGACGAATCTTTGATTCGCGATGGTTTAAAATGCATAATGGACTGGGAAGAAGCCGGTTTTTCTATTTGTGGAGAAGCAGCCAACGGTGAAGATGCCCTGCAAATGATTCTTTCCTTACAGCCCGAGCTGGTTTTGATGGATGTCCGCATGCCTAAAATGCAGGGACTGGATGTAGTCAAAGCTGCCAGGGAGCAGGACTATAAGGGACGTTTTATTATTCTCAGCGGATACTCGGATTTCAAATATGCGCAGACCGCCATCCGTTACGGTGTGGAATTTTATCTGACTAAGCCCATTGATGAAGATGATTTGGCAGAAGCCGTGGAGAAAATCAAGACCTCTCTGGACAGCGAGCTTCGTACTTCTGACAATATCGAGCAGTTAAAGAAAAAAGCCCGCAATGTTATTCTGCATGAATTGATTACAGGAACAGACGGTGTTCCCTCGCATTTTTCCGAACAGGATATTGAAGATATGGAGCTGGCGGCAGATGTGTATCAGGTTGTACTTTATGAGAATTTCAGCCGTACTTTAGGCAGCCCTTCCTACAGCTTTGCGGAGCTTTTAAAGGTGACTAACCGAGATGACCGTACCTTCAATCACTTAGAAGAAGACCATAAGGACGTTATTTTATTAAAGGGAACCTATGCATTGAACAGATTCCGGGATTTTCTGGAGCATTATGAGGGTGTGAATCCTCCCCAGAAGGGCAGCCCACTGGACACATTGTTTTTAGCGTATGGTCGCCCCGTACATAGCCTTTCAGAGTTAAATCAGTCCTACCAGGATGCATCCCGCCTGATTGCACGCCGTTTCTTCTGCTTACAGGGTCAGCACACTCTAAGCTATGAAGAACTGCCGGATATTAACGAATCCACCCAGCCCTTACAACAGGAAAAGCTGGCTGAATACACAGACTATCTGGTTGGCTATTTGCAGACCTTCAACCGTAAAAATGTAGCGGAAACCCTTGCCGGTCTGGAACGATATTTGTATGGCGTAGAAAACGATATTACTGAGGTAAAACTATTTTTAACGGACCTTTACCTGCGTATTAAGGAAAAAATCAATTTGGTATACAATACCTTGGACATTCCCTTTTTGTCCAATTCGACCGTAATTGATTACATAGAAAAGAAGTATTACCTATATGAAATTATTCAGTTTTTATCCGAGCAGTTTGAAATGGTAATGAATGCCACCGGTAATCCTTCCCGCAACAGTGTATTGGACGATATTCTTTATTATATCGATCACAATTACCAGAACAATATCAAGCTGGAAAGCATTGCACCTCTTTTTGGTTACAACAGTGCTTATCTGGGCAAGATTTTCAACAAAACCGTAGGAGAAAGTTTTAACTCCTATGTAGACCATATCCGTATCGAGCACTCCAAGGAGCTATTGTTGGAAAACAATTACAAAGTCTATGAAATTGCCGAACGGGTGGGCTACCGCAATGTGGATTATTTCCACAAAAAGTTCAGAAAATATGTAGGGGAAAGCCCTGCTGAATTTAGAAAGAAAAATGGAGGAACAGTCGAAGAGTAATCGGCTGTTCCTCTTTTTGTTGGTGTAAAAGTAACGGTCATTTTATATCCCATGCGGACTCGCTTTCGCTCCACGCCGATTACTCATCATGGATTATAGATAAATCGGTAAACTCTGCGCTTCTGCCACTGTTATCTACGGCGTACAGTCCATAGACTACGCCGGTGAAGCCGCCTGCTACTTCGCTAGAGAGATAACGGGTTTCACCGATGCCCATAGGGACGGTTTCTCCATTGGTTTCTACTGCAAAGTGATACTCGTATTCTGAGGCAGAAATCTTTAAGGTTGCAGTATTATCTTTTACAGGTATTTGTTTCATTTCTTTGGAGAGATTACCGATTGTCAAACGGAGAACTGCGTTGCCTTCTTCGTTCATGTAAAGGTCGTAATGGTGATTTTCGTCCATATAAATGGTAATACCGGCTTCTTCACAACCGCTCTTTACCGTTACACTGACTTCTTCTTTAAATTCACACTGTCTGACTGCCGCCACGGTAGGTAGTTCTCCTGCAAAGAGAGTATCCGCCGTACCGTCCAGACGTAATGCACCCTCTTCAAAGTGATATCTGTCCTTATTGTAGTTTCTGATAAAAATCCAATCCTTACCCCTCTCTAAATTGGCAAAGGTCTTTTTATAAGAAAGCTTCTGGGGTGCTGCTTCTCTTTCCGGCAAATCGTAGAAAAGCTGTGATGTACCGTCACCCATGTAAAACCAGCCGTCCTTCCACGTAACAGGTACTAAACAGCACTCTCTACCCAGATGGTGATAGGTCATCCATTGACCGGTCTGTCTGAATGCCAGGTGCATAAACCACCAGTTACCGTTTTTATCTTCGATGACATCACCATGGCCTGCTCCCTGTAAAATATAACCGCCCAGATTACGGTTTGTCAGCACAGGATTTCCCGGGAAGGGTTCAAAAGGTCCCCACATATTTTTACTTCTGCCGTAGTTTACCATATGACCATATTCTGTGCCGCCCTCTGCATCCAGCACATAGTAGTATTCACCAAATTTGTACAAATGAGGGGCTTCAATAAATCTGCCACCCGTGCCGTACCACAAAGGCTTTGAGGGACTTAATTTCTCACCGGTTTCCACATTGATTTCACACATGCGGATACAGGAGCGTCCGCTTTCCTCATCATAGCCGTTACCGATAAAATAGGTTCTGCCGTCCTCAAAATAAAGCGTCGGGTCAATACCGTCTTCTGCTACCCTAATGGGCTCAGACCATTCACCGTAAATATCATCTGTATATACATAAAAATTGGTGTGGGTCAATGCTTCCGTAGTTACCATATAAAAACGACCTTCATGGTAACGGATAGTGGGCGCAAATATACCGCTGCATTTATCTGCACCGGTCAAATCCAACTGGCTTCTTCTGGTGATACAGTGTCCAATCTGTTTCCAGTTCACCATATCGTCACTTTCAAACAGCGGTACTGCAGGGAAAAACTGGAAACTGCTGCACACCATATAATACTTATCCCCTGCCCGACATACACTGGGGTCAGGATACATGCCTCTTAAAACAGGATTATTATATTTCATATTTCCTCCAAAAAGGACTGCACAAAATCGACACCCGGTGTATGTCTCTGTTTTGGCAGTCCCTTCTTTTATTCTTTATTTTTTATCTTCTTTTTTGCTGCCGCCTGCAAGCTTCATACTGCCTACAAATGCAACCACGCCAAATAATGCAATGCCTGCCACCAGTAACACCGTACTCAATACGCTGTTTCCTTCCTTGGCTGCCTCCGTTTCGGTAGCTTCGGTGCTGTCTGTACCGTTCGCGGGTGTTGTGCTGTCTGTATTTTCTGTTGCCGTACTTCCTGTATTTTCCGTGCCTGTGGTATCTGCGGGTACTTCTGCATCATTGTTGAAGTTCGCAAATACTCTGTCTTCTGAGACAGTAGAGGTTACAGTAAACACGGTAGATACCCCGTCCGGTGCATATGCTGTTACAACTGCTTCGCCGTTACCATGTGCATAAACCTGTATGGTTGCACTGCCATTAGCCGCTACCGCTTTATTGTCCACGGATACGATGGAAGCATCGGAGGATACAAAGGTAATATTTTCTACATCTGTAGGTTTTACCGTTACGGAAAGCTCTGTGGGAGCACTGTCATCCACGCTCACCGCACTACTTTCTGCTTCTAAGCTTTCAGTAGCTACTGCCTCTACTTCTCCGGCTCCTTCTTCAAATACCAGATTGCTGATAGTAAAGGTTACTTCTACATGCTGGGGATTTTCCAGTCCCACAAAGTTCAGTACATGATTGTTTACTTCTACGTCCTCAATCACGGAACCGTCCCAAGAGTTAATCGGGTCGTTGGTATCTAAGATACCGGACGCCTTAATTGCTGATTTGGGTGCATCCATGTTCACATCAAATTCTACGCCGTCTACAACAATGGAATCATAGATAATATCACAGGACACTAGCGGGGACTTGGAATATCTTCCCTTGGTCACACCGTCGTCCTTGATGTAAATTGCTGTCAGGTTGTTTAAGCCTGTTACACCTGCCGTAATTGCCTTATCGGAAAGGTCACTGCCACAGTCAAATTCCAGTGTATACTGACCATCCCCGGAAATGCTGATGGCACTGCCACATTCATTGCTGAAATAATTTAAATTGCTGTCGTTGTAATATACATTTAATGCAATATCAATTTCTGCTGTTGCCTCAGCCTCTTCTACGGTTACGGGTACTACCTTTGTCAAACCGTCGGAAGAAGTAATAATGATATATGCGCTACCGCCCTGTAAAGCTACCAGCTTACCAAGTTTGGAAACTGTTACCACATCCGGGTTAGAGGAACGATAGGTCAGATATGCATCGGTATCTGCCGGTGCCATACCTGCATTCATAAATAAGGACTGTCCTGCGGTCATCAGATAGCTATCCTGCTCCACGGTAATTTCCGTACAAGGCTTGGTAGTCTCAGCCGCCTGTACCTCTACGGGAATTTCAAGCATCGCACTGCCGCTCTGGGTATATGCGGTAATCACGGTATTACCGATACCTGTTGCATGGATATTAGCTTCCCACTTATCCAAATTACCCGCTTCAATATGTACAGTTGCTACGGTTTCATCAGCACTTCTCCACAGTACAATATCGTTGTAAGCATTTTTATCCACATCATCTAAAACCACATCCTCTACTTCACCCATATGAAGCAGATAGGTGCCGTCCACAGTTCCCAAATCAGGAATGCTGTTTACGGTAGGTGATGTTACGATATCCTTTAAATCCTCAGAACCGGTCAGGAATAAACCGCGCATCATAGCATCCAAAATTTCAGGATAAATTTTATCATAGCTTTCTCTGTCCACCAGGGCAAAGCTGAAATCAGGAGTCATGGAAAGGTCATACCATCCCTGATCCCAGTAACAGGGTACAATACCTATCTGTTGGCAGAGTCTGGTAACAATTTCCAGATGATAAGCTCGCTCTGCGGTATTATTTTTATTTAATGCACCGTATTCGCCCAAGATTACCGGAATACCTTTGGAGGTAAATGCTTCGTCTAAAAGCCAGAACTCATCAATCAGGGCATCCACTCTCTGCTCTACGAAGGTAGTGGTCTGTGTAGTCTCTAACAGACCAAACTGCCAGTCATAGTAGTGCACTGCCACAAACAACCTGTTTTCCACACTGTCCTCAGGCAGTTTAAAGCCGTTATCAGGATTGGTGGTATTGATAATATTGGTATATCTGCCGGGTACGGACAACCAACGCACTGCATTGTTAGAACCGGTAGCACGTACAGTATCTACAAATATCTGGTTAAACTCATTGATGATTGCAGTATCCTGTGCCACTACACCGTCACCGGTCACTTCGTTCATAGACTCGAAAATCAAATGCTCGTCATAATCCTTAAAACGCTCTGCAATATGTCTCCACACTGCCTCATATTTTTCTTTAACAGGGTCTAAGTCCTCTGCTGCAATACGAAGCCACCCGGTCTGCTCTGCACCGTCATGGTGTACGTTGATAATGACATACATATTCATGTTAATGGCGTAGTCCACAATATCCTGTACACGACTCATCCATTGCTCATCAATAGCATATCCGTTTTCGTCATCAATCATAGTACCCCATGTGACCGGTACTCGAATGGTATTAAATCCCATATCATGGATTTCTTTAATCAGTCCCTGTGTGGTTTCTACATTCTGCCAAAGAGTCTCAGAAGGAGTAAAACCGGTATGGCCGTCCATGGTATTACCAAGGTTCCAGCCGTTACCCATCTCAGAAACCATTTCTTCTGCCGTCAGTTCTCTAAAAGGCATCTGTGCACTGACTGTCTGGGTATTTTCCGCCGCTTTACTTTCTGCTGCGGGAATTCCTGTCAGTAACAGTGAAAATGCCAGAAGTCCTGCAAACAGCTTTTTAAAGTTGCTTCTCACTTTCATCTGTAAATCCTCCCAATCTATTTTACTTCTTTCTCTTCCGGTGTTGTCTCCCTGACTGCTCCCGGCTCCTTTTCAATCTGGCGGAAGAAATACATGGCAAATCCGCTGATTGTCAGCATAATACATGCAGGACCGATTAAAAGCCCGAAAAATAAAGTTGTGGTATTAAAGAAAATCAATATCAGTTCAAATGCTAAAATAAGTACTAAGAACAGCGTTCTTACAAAATAGCGTACCGCAATATTTACGGAATTTTTCAGGGTCCCGAGCAGGGTGTTCTCATAACGGGCACTTAACGGAAATGCATAGATAAATGCCAATCCGAATACAAATGCCGCCACAATACCGAATATCGCCAGAATAATCGGGTTGTTTTCTATTTTGTTAAACATCTCAAAATCCAGATAAACCACGTAAGAGCAAAAGATTGCCAGCAATCCCAAAGGAATCCCCTGTTTCCAGTTCTGCTTGAAAGCCTTAACAAATTGTCTTGCTACATATCCCTCAGATTCATCCACCATCTTAAGAGTCACACTGTAAGCAGCTACGGTAGCCGCTCCTATGGTCACTATCGGCAAAGAAAACAAAAGCCACAAGAAATTGAGTTTTATCATATCCCACAATCTGCTCAGAAATTTATAAAGAGCACCATCTACACTGAAAAATTTCATAAATCTACTCTCCTATCCGTTTTTTACAGGTCACCTGACAGTATCTCTGTTTTGACATCAAATGCCTTATACCGGATTTTCATTATTCAGAAAAGGCTGCCGTATGGGCAGCCCCTTCTGTTTATTCTTAAATAATTATTATCTTAAAGGTGCCTGCAATTCGTTCTTAATTGCTGCCTGTTCGATACAATACTTGATACAAGTATCATAACCGTAAGATTTTGCTTTACCACGCATTTCGTTTACAATAGAATTAAATTCTTCTTCGGATTCAGCATAGATTGCTCTCCAGCTGTAATCTACCAGACAAAGAGCTACCTGATCCCATACAGACTGCATCTGAGGATCCAAAGTTTCCATTACGAATGCGGTAGGCTGGTCTACGGAATAGTTACAGGTATCCATGTATTCCTGTACGGTTGTACATCCGGTAACTTCACGCCAATCCTGTTCTGCTTCACAACGTCCGCCAGGTACCTGAGTACTTGCCCAGTACTGCTGGTCGTATCTTTCGCCGGATTCAGGGTTAGTATCTGCTGCGGTCCAAGTAGTGTTGTTTACCTGGAAAGCACCTTCGTTGAAGGTAGCTCCGCCCCATTCTTCAGGCATCAGAGTAGTTCTGTCTTCGAAACAGGTCTTACCAAATTCGGTAAAGTAGGTCTTACCGTTTTCATCATAGTCCCAGCAAAGACCCTTGGGGCCGTAATCCATGGTCACACGACCTTCGGGAGTACATAACCAGTTGATGATTTCCATACAAAGTTCAGGATACTGAGTCTTAGCACCGATACTCCATACACGGTTACCACCCTGGGTACTTAAACCTGCAACGATAGGAGAAGCTTCGGTAGGACATAAGCTCATCATAATTCTATTCTGGCTATAGTTTTCTTCCTTGTTGTAACCTGCAGAACCTGCATAGTTAAAGATAGAGAAGAATACCTGACCATTCTGTACTTTTTCAATCATGTTGTCATAGGTCTGGGTCATGGAGTCAGGGTCAAGCAGACCGTTACGATACAGTTCATTGAACCATGCTAACATTTCCATATAAGGGCTGTCAGCAGACAGTGCATCATAGAATTCACCGGTTTCTACATTGTAGTGACCGAAACCGAATTCATCATAACCATAATAAGCAGTTGCCATAGCCTTTACGTACATTACATAGTTGCCGTCCCAGTCAGGCCACAGAGACATTGCGTAGGTAGGTTTGCCATTTTCTGCGGTAGGACAAAGTTCCTTCATCTGAACCAGTACATCCATCAAATCATCCAGATTATTTACCTCAGGATGACCTAACTGCTGGTAAAGATCCCAACGGATATCCCATGTATAGAAGAATGCATCATGGCTGTCAGAGCTTGCTGCTACGTTGTGTCCGAAACCATAGATGGTAGTACCGTCACCTGAAATGGTACGGTTCTTTTCCAGTGCATCCTGCATATTTTCCCAGATGTAAGGACCATATTCCTGTACCAGATTATCTTCTTCCCAGTTGTAAAGCATACCTGCTGCAACAGCGTTCTGGTAGTTTGCATCATCGGAACCCCATACAACGATGTCACCTAAGTCTCCGGCTTCCATACGTGTTTCATATACACCACCGGTTTCAGGAATCAAATTCACTACTACACCAAATTTGTCCTTTAAAATCTGTGCAAACCAACCCTTCATTTCACCGGAATAGTTTGCAAGCTGGCTGTAAACGGTAAGGGTGATGTAATCCTCTTTCTTAGAACCACCACATCCTGCCAGTAAGCTGCTGGTCATAATCAGAACCAGTGCCATTGCCACAATTTTTTTGATCTTTTTCATGTGTTTTCTATCCTCCTTTATATATTAGCAGAAACCGTTAACCCTTTACGGCTCCTAACATAATACCTTTTACAAAATACCGCTGCATGAACGGATATACCAATAAAATAGGAATAACTGATACCATGGAAATGGTATACTTGATAACCTTCGCATTCAATGCTGTCTGCATAACCGCTTCTGCCTGTGATGAGCTGACACCACCATTCATCAACGCACCTAAGTTGGTGGTCGTTGTCAGGTACAAATACAGTCTATGCTGCAGGGTATAAAGTTCCGGTGCATTCTGCATGAGTATCAGGGAATCCGTATAGGAATTCCAGTGACCTACCGCACCGAAGATGGCGATGGTTGCCAGAATAGGCATACACAAGGGCCATATAATCTTTTTAAAGATAGTAAAGTAACTTGCACCATCCATAAAAGCACTTTCTTCCAGCTCCGCCGGAATGGATTCGATATAGGTCTTTACCAGAATAATATTATAAGGTGCTACAATACCGGGAATGATATATGCCATAAAGTTGTTGGTCAGACCCAGCATGGACATATTCAAATACCAGGGAATAGTACCTGCATTGAAGTACATGGTAATAACCAAAAAGCGATACCAGAATTTTCTGTGCCACATCTGCTGCTTGGTAACCAGATATCCTACAAACGCAGAAGCCAGAACCATCAGTGCAGTACCCAAAATGGTTCTGCCGATGGATATCAGGAATGCCTGACCTACTTCGTCAGCGTTTAAAAGGCTGATATAGTTGTCAAAGTTGATACCACGGGGGATGAAGTTAATCAGTCCCTTGCTTACCAAATCATTGGATGAAATGGTATTGATAAACAAATAGTAAAACGGGAAAATACAACTCAAAGTAAAAATGGTAAAAAACGCATAGTTAAGAATATTAAATACAATATCGCCCGGTGTTAATTTGTAAGACTTTTTATGCTTTTTGTAATATTCTTTTTCTGCTTTTGCATCTAATTTTTCCTGTAATGTCTTAGCCATCTTAACACCTCCTTATACAATACTTTCGCCACGAACTAATTTGGAAATGGTATTTGCCAGGAACAACAATACCACACTGACTACTGATTTTACCATACCAATCATAGTTGATAAAGGAATTGCTCCGTTTACAATACCCAGTTTGTATACATACAAGTCAAGCACCATATTTACATTGGTGTTGGTCGCATTGTCGAATACCATGTACTGATCCATACCGTTGCTCAAACAACCTGCTACTGCCATCAGAAGCATAACCATATAAGTAGGAATCAAGCCGGGTAACGTAATATGCCACATCTTCTGGAAACGTCCTGCACCATCTACGGTAGCTGCTTCATAAAGCTGCTGGTCAATACCTGCAATACCTGCTATGTAAATAATGGCACTCCAGCCTACACCTTTCCAAGTACCCCACGCCAGCATCTTAAACCAGTGTCCGGAATCACCCATCAGCATGTTCTTTCCAGCTTCCCAAGCACCGGAGTTTACCATCAGACTGCTGATAAAACCTTCGGAAGAAAAGATTGCCAATGCAATCGCATACACCAAAACCCAGCTGATAAAGTTAGGAATGGTTGCAAAAGTCTGTACAAAACGCTTCATTCTCTGACTCTTAATTTCAGAGAGGAAAATAGCAAATGCCATAGGCAACCAGCTGGTTGCAATACCCAGACCACTCATTACCAAAGTATTACGAAGAACTCTGACAATATCACTTCTGGTCGCTTCATTCTGGAACAACATAGTGAACCACTGGAAGCCTACAAAGTTTTCTGAGGAAAGTGTACCGCCTGCCTGATAGTCGTAGAATGCATATCTCCAACCGTACAAAGGCAGATAGCTGAATACAAAACAAAGCGCTGCAAAGGGAAGGAACATCAAAAACAGTTTGAATTTGGATTCCATTTCATATTTTGCATCCTCAGCAGGCTTCGGCAGCATAAGCTGAATCACCAGAGTGGTTACCAGTACCACTACTGCAATCACAAAGAAGAACAACCAGTTCTGTAACGGAAAATTCGGCATAACCTTTTCAGGTCTGGTAGTAGCAGCCACCTGTGTATATGCTAAGTAAATACCACCCAAACCTAACATCTGCACAAGGGCACCACCGATACCGAACCAGTTACCGAGACGCTTCATTTTCAGATTACCGATGGACATGCAACCCATAACCGCAGTAATGGCAATACCAATCCATGTAATCAAAGAAGATATAAAGAGAATAATAAAGGACGATTCCTGAATCCATCCCTGATTAAACGCACGTACACACTGTTCTGTCAAAGAACCGTAAGAAATACCTGATGTAAAAAGAGACATTGTCTTATTTACAAAATCACAAATTTTTGCCGGATTAAGTCCCGGAAAGAACATCATTACTATCGAAAGTAACACACCGATACGTGCCACATAATAGATATAGCCGGCTATTCTTTCCTTTCCTGTCTTGTTTTTTTCCATTCTTTACCTCCCTGTTTCTGTGTTATCCGGTATCTATGCATACCAAAACACATACTATGTGAACTTATTAACATTATACAAAAAAGACGTTTCTAAAGATACCGTAAATACTTGATAAAAAATACAGTAACTTTTTGTCGGGAGCGCTAGGCGCACACATAAAAATCCCCCGGAACATGTTCCGAGGGATTTATCAGCTATTATTATAACTATATCAAATTATAATTACTTGGAAGCTTTTTTCTTCTTACCAACTACTACGCCTGCTGCGATTGCAACTACTGCTACAACTGCTACAACGATACCGATGATAAGACCGGTGTTGCTGCCGCCTTCTTCTGCAGGTGCTTCAGTTGCTGCGGGAGCATCTGTTGCTGCAGGTGCTTCTGTAGCTGCAGGTGCTTCGGTTGCTTCGGGAGCTGCCTGAACTGCATCATTTGCAAAACCGCTTACGTCGAAGCTGATTTCGATGCTGTTTGTAGGTGCTGCATAGTAAGGCAGTGCGGAAATTTCGTTGTTCCAGATATTAGCTAAGAGGAACTTCTGAACTTCCTTGGAATCAGGATCAGGGAAAGCTTCTGCCTGAGTAACAATTTCCTTGCCGTCCATCTTCAGAACTACATTGGAGATTACTACTGCATCATTTACAGGCAGGTCAGTGGATACAAATAACAGGTTGAATAAACCATCTGCACCCAGGATAGGCTGATCCTGGAAAGTACCGGAGAAATCATAACCGGTTACTGCTACAGTGTATGTACCATTTCCGTTAATCTCTACATCAGTGAAAGAACCACCCTGTGCAATCCAGTCACCGTCTACAAAACCAAGCTGGTCAAAGCATCCGGAATCCTTACCGTATGTAGCATCATCCCATGCGTTACGGAAAATCCATGTAGGAGTCTGAACACCAATGTATGCGTGGTAAGTACCGTTAGGATCGAATTCGTTCTGAGGAGCTTCTTCTTCAGCAGGTGCTGCAAGATAGATGGTAGGTGTGATTTCAAAAGTAATGGTTGTGAATCCCTTAGGAGATTCTGCAAGGTACTTGCCACCCCATTCATTGTAACCACCAGCAATACGTACGCACTGCTCAACAGGATAGTCACCGGTACCTTCTGCCCAGAAAGCATCGCCTGCAGCCATATCAACTGCTACTTCTTCGCCATCTAAGAATACCTTAACATCGAAGGTACTGTCTTTGGAAATCAGGCTGGAATCTTCTACTACAAAGCAAGGAGCTGTAAACCAAGTATAGAATACTTCGGAAGGGAACTCTAAGCTAAGAGTTGTGGTTTCACCACTCTTGATTTCGCCATTGGTTGCCACAACATCACCAGCGTTAGAACCAGCGCCATCGCCGTAGTACTGGAATCCCCAGTCATTTTCTGCTGCTAAGTCACCACCAAATGCGATGAATGCAGGATAAGATTCTTCACTGAGAACTGCTTCACCAGCACCTGCGCTTGCGTTGCAAAGAACACCATCACCTAAAGTAAAGGTAACTTCTACAGTGTTGATACCGGTGTATAAAGTATTGTCTACGGGGCAGGGAGTAATACCATCTGCGCTACCGTCTGCAGTACGTGCATTTTCTACGGTAGTAGCATCTGCAACCCAAGAGTTGTACAGATTGGTTCTGGTAGCAATGCCATCATCAGAAGATGTGTAAGGGGTTCCTGCCAGAGCAACGTCTTCGCCGTTAATCTTAATAGAATCAATTGTCATGTAGCTGTTAGGGAAAGCAGCTTCACCATTGCTGATTTCAACATCCATGAATGTGATATCAGGTGCGCCACCTTCAACTGCGGAGAAGTCAAGGCTTACGGTATAGGTGCCGTAACCGGTAACTTCTGCCTGATTGGAAACAACGGGATCATAGCTGTTGCCGTCATTCCACCACTGTACTGACCAAGAGCTGTCTGCAAAGGTCAGGTACGCCATTGTTTCTCCTTCTGCATTTGCAGTCATGGTGTTTGCCGGTGCACTAAAGCCGGTAACAACTAAAGCTGCTGCAAAAAGAGAAGCAAGAAGTTTCTTCATTGTCTTTTTCATACTTTTTTTACCCTCCTAGAGAATTTAACTCGCATCGTGTACATGCACAATCAGTTTCACTCACGCAAAACTGTGCACGGGCACGATAGGCCTCGTTAATTTTACATAGTAAGTGTATCTAAATTTATTTAAATAGAAAACCATTCCTTTTTTACATTTTATACGGTTAAAATTGCACATTATTACACTAATAATTACAGTCAGGAATATTTCACAGGCAGTTTTACCGTAATGCGGGTGCCTTTACCCGGCGTACTGTCTATTTTCATACCATAGGATTCCCCGTAACATAACCGGATTCTCTGGTTAATATTGCAGAGTCCGATACTTCCTGTACGGTCCAGAGTCTTCTGGGCCATGCGGATTTGCAGGGTTTCCAACTCCGCTTCGCTCATACCGCAGCCATTGTCGGATATGACGATTTTCAAAGTATCCTCCGTGGGTTCTTCCACTGCAATCTCTACCAAGCCCTCTTCTATCTGCTCCAATCCGTGAATAATGGCATTTTCCACAATGGGCTGCAAAAGCAGGGGCAGAAGCATATAATCATCTGCATTCAGATCTTCCGGTAAAGTAATACGATAATTTATTCTGTCCCCAAACCGTATCTTCTGAATTTGCAGGTAGGTTTCCATATAATTGATTTCTTTTTTTAAAGTGACCAGCGATGTGCCCGTGTTTTCCAACACATAACGCATGGATTTACCCAAAAGCTTAATGGAATTCGCCACCTCTTTATTACCGGAGGTCAATGCTTTCATTCGGATACTTTCCAGCGTATTGTAAAGAAAATGCGGATTAATCTGACTTGCCAGCATTTTCATTTCCATTACCTGTTGTTCATTCAAAAGTTGCTGCTCGCTCAGCTTTGCTTGGTACATTTTTGCGTCTTTTTCTTTAATTTTCTGCACCATAACCTGCAAGTCCGCAAAGGCTTCCGCCAGTTCGTCTTCGCCGCCATAAGTGACGCTTGTATCATAATTTTCTTTGCTGGCCTTCTTCATTTCTTCCCTAAGGACATCCACACGCCTTGTAAAGTAAGTAGTAAAGAAATGGATTACCAGTGCAGGTACCGCAATTGCCACCAGTAAGATCCCCAAACAGGTAATGATAATCTTGTTGATATCCTGATATGCCGTTTCACTCATGGTGGTAATATAAATCTTACTGTCCGTCTGATACAAATGAAGTGTGGATATGGCCGTAAACAGCTTGTCCGCTTCTTCCCATACCGCACCCAGATACTGATAATAATCGTCCTCATAATCAATATATACATTGGGTGCCTTTCCGTAACCTGTTCTCTGGGAATTATAAAAAACCTTTTGATTATCAGCAGACACCATAATCCGGTACTCGTTACTGTGAATACGGGTCTGCAGATAGTTGTCGCTTATCTGAATAACCAACACCGCCTGATATTCACTGTCTATAACCGGAATTTTTCGCACCAGTGCCAGATTCCAATAGGAATTACCATACTTGTCGGTCTTTTCCATAGGAATCCAGAATGCACCTGCCTGCCCCACTGCCTTCTGATACCATTCCTGCATTTCCACTTCCTCACCGGCTTTTTCAAAATGCATATATTCAGCAGCAAAGGGGTTGTCGGTATATACAATAATGTCCTCAATTTCAGCATGGGTTGAAATGTAGTCATCAATAGTGGTATAGGAATACGCCGGACTGCCGGGTTCCCTCCTTTTTTCGGACACCAGTATTTCCTGTAAACTATCTTCAAAGGAAATTTCTTCGGAAATATTATAAATCTGCGTGGTAATTTCAAACAGGATAGTTTTCACACGCAGGTTATCCGACTCCAGCAAATCTTCATGGTAGTTTGTTAAAAGCTGTCCTGTATTTCCCAGCAAAAAAGAACCCAGTGCAGCCAACGGAAAGAAAATGGCAATAAAATAGATAAGGTATAACTGCTGCCGGATTTTTCTTTTACTAATCAGTTCCCACAATCGGTTCTTTTTCTGTTTCATATTTCCTCTTATTCTGCCGTTTTTATCACAACGGCTAAATGACAAACGGTGCGGATGCATTTTGCACCCGCACTGCTTATACTTATCTTCCTAATGCTAACTATATCATTTTTCCTGTTCACTGCATAGCCCTTATGCATTGATTGTACATACCATATGACCTGTTGTTGCTTTTAAAATAGTATCCTTACCATCAGCAACAGCCTCTGTACCTTCGATACCGGTTGCAGCCACATTTACAAGACGTACGCTGTATGCCTTATCGGAAGTCACATCTACAGTAATGGTGTTGCCGTTTCTTACTGCGGTCACCTTTACTTCTTCGGACTGATCCATGCCATATACTACGGTAGAAACCGGTGTGCCATCCTGCAATTCGTAAATACGCAGTTCTGCACCATCGCCGTAATCATAATCAGGCTTGTCATCATGTGCACCCAGTGCTACGATGGAGCCTTCTTTTACAAGCAAAGGAACACTTAAATAGCCGTGTTTTTCCTGAATCCAGCGGCCACCTTCTTTTACCTCACCGGTAAAGAAGTCTGTCCATTTACCTGCAGGCAGATAGTAATCTGCAATACCTTCTTCGTTGAAGATAGGTGCTACTAAGAGATTGTCACCTAACATGTACTGACGGTCTGCATAGTGACAGGTTCTGTCCTCGGTAAATTCCAGAACCATACTACGCATGGTAGGAATACCTTCTCTGTTTGCCTGAATTGCAGTCTTGTATAAGTAAGGCATAATCTTTGCTTTTAACTTAGTGAAGAAACGCACTACATCTACGGATTCTTCATCATATGCCCACGGTACTCTGTAAGAGGTACTGCCGTGGAGACGGCTGTGGGAGGATAACAAACCAAATGCTACCCATCTCTTGTATACGTCCGGTGTAGAAGTGCTCTCGAAACCACCGATATCATGTGCCCAGTAACCGAAACCGGACATCAATAGGGAGAGACCGCCACGAAGGCTCTCTTCCATGGATTCATAATCAGACCAGCAGTCACCACCCCAGTGTACAGGGAATTTCTGTCCGCCTGCGGTTGCGGAACGTGCAAACAATACTGCATCATCTTTGCCACGTTTTTCCTGTAAAATTTCATATACTACCTTGTTGTACAGGTAAGTATAGTAGTTATGCATCTTCTTAGGGTCAGAGCCATCGTAGTAGCAAACATCTTCGGTAGGAATTCTCTCACCAAAGTCTGTCTTAAAGCAGTCAACACCCATATCTAAGAGACCTGCCAGTTTATCCTTAAACCACGCACAAGCCGCAGGATTGGTAAAGTCTACCAACGCCATGCCGGGCTGCCACATATCCCACTGCCATACATCGCCATTTGTTCTCTTTACAAAATAGCCCTTTTCCATACCCTCCTTGAACAGAACGCTCTCCTGTGCAATATAAGGGTTAATCCATACACAGATGTTTAAGCCTTTTTCCTTAATACGCTTTAACATACCTTCGGGATCGGGGAATACTCTGGAATCCCATACGAAATCGGTCCAGTGGAACTCCTTCATCCAGAAGCAGTCAAAGTGGAAGGTTCTTAAAGGAATACCTCTGTCTAACATACCGTTTACAAAGCTCATAACGGTTTCTTCATCATAGTTTGTAGTGAAAGAAGTAGACAGCCACAGACCAAAGGTCCAAGGTGCAGGCAGAGAAGGCTTACCTGTTAAATCGGTATATCTGGTCAGAACCTCTTTCATGGTAGGTCCGTTGAACAGATAATAATCCAGATAGCCGCCTTCTACGGAAAATTCAGTCTTGGTTACCTGCTCGGTAGCCACTTCAAATTCTACTTTTTCGGGATGATTTACAAATACACCATATCCCTTATTGCTGATATAGAAAGGAATGTTTTTATAAGACTGGTATGTACTTGTACCACCGTCTTCATTCCAAATCTGTACGCTCTGTCCGTTTTTAACAAATGCGGTGAAACGCTCACCCAGACCGTAAATCAGTTCGCCAACACCCATGGAAAGCTGCTGACGCATATAGGTATCTACCACATCACCCTTATCGTAGTAGTCACCCTTCCAGTTCATCTTCATGCATGCTAAGTCTCTTCCGGTCGCTTTGGTAATCAGCTCACCGTTTCTCTTGTAAGACATAGCCCAGTTCTTCTTGTCGATTTCCAGAGTCAGTGTGCCGCTCTGAATTGTCAGTTTTTCTTCATTAGTGGTAACAGTTAAAGGTAATTCCTCTTTCTGTTCCAGTTCAAACTCCGGTCCCTTCTTCAATGCACCCATATGGTGATAAGTCTGCACACGCAGTACCTCGGGAGCGGGAGAGGTAATAATCATAGTCAGATTGATACCGCCCAGTGTTGCACCTCTGTGCATAATTCTCTGGGTAGGCAGACACAAGCTTACCTTGGTATCCTCAATTGTTTCAAAATACACTTCCTGCGGGCTGAAACATCCGCAACCTTCTCTCTGCAACCAGCAGCCGTTTCCGAATATCATATTGTTTCCCTCCGTGATATTGATTGGTTAAAAATAATTTGTGTCGGAATATTATAGTACATTCCTTCACCACTACCCCCATTATATTAAAAAAACGTTTTTAAAAAAAGTGTCTTTTTTCTACTTCAATTACCTTAAGTTTTGCAGAAAACCCTACACAGCTCTTTGAAAAGTACTTTCTTCTTTGGAATGTCCCGTGACTCTTACAGGTTTTCTATCCAAGTCTTTGCCAGATTAATCCACGAAGCACATTCCACCTGCATATGCTTACCGCCGGCACTTGCAGTCAGCTCTGTTCCCAATGCCAGTCCGTGCTGCCCCTTAGGGTAAAGATGAAATTCTGTAGGAATATTGAATTTACGCAATGCACTGACAAAAAACAGGGAATTTTCCACAGGCACCGTACCGTCCTCAAAGGTATGCCAGATAAAGGCAGGCGGAGTATCTGCATTCACTTGTTTTTCCAAGGAAAGTTTCTCCAATAAAACTTCTTCCTTCAAAGGCTCAGCATCTGCTCTGTTTTTCGCCGAAAGCTCTCCTGCGTTTGTATCGATTGCATTTGCACTTTCTGTCGGTTCGGACTCGTTTCCCTTACCCAACAATTTATCAAAAGAGCCTCTGTGGGCAAATTCTCCTGAAGTAATAACCGGATAACTTAAAAGCATGCCGTCAGGCCGGATTTCCTCTGCATTTTCTGCTCCCACGCTCTTATACAGACATTCTTCTTTCCAGAATACACCAAGGCTTGCCGCCAGATGTCCTCCTGCGGAGCTTCCGTGGACGATAATTTTGTTTTCCTGAACGTGCCATTCTTTCACATGCTCGCGGATATATTTCATGGCATATGCCAATTCCGTAAGCTGCACCGGATAAGCTGCCGGTGTCACAGAATACCGAAGAACCGCCGCATGTAATCCCATTGCCATAAACTGCAAGGCCATGCTCTCCCCTTCCCGCACGGAAAGATGTTCATATCCGCCACCTGGACAAATAATAATCAGGGGCCGCTCCTGCACAAGCATATCTGCAGAATAGTCCTGAATATATAAAGTAAGTTTTGCTCCGGGCAGGGAGCCTTTCACCTGTACGGGAATCTCTTTGTAAATCATTTGATTATCTCCTTCTGTCCCCTTTATATCATTGCACCCGGCAGTTTCCTGCCGGATGCCCGATAATAATTTTTATTTTGCTTTCTCAAATGACACCTTTGTCGTTTTAGTACGCCTTGCCCCAGTATACCATCTTCTTGGCAGGCTTACCGCAGCATACGCAGGTATCTGCCAGCTGTTCCTGTTCAAAAGGCATGCATCTGCTGGTAACACTGAGTTTTTCTTTAATCATATCTTCACATGCGCGGTCTTCACACCACATTGCCTTTACAAAGCCGGTCTTTTCGGTAAAAAGTTTTTCAAACTCTGCAAAATCACGAGCCACATAAGTGTGTTCATCTCTGTGCGCTCTTGCTCTTTCTAACATATCGCCATGAATGGTTTCCAAAAGTTCTGCTACCTTTGCTTCCACTTCATCCAAAGCTACCTCAATCTTTTCTCTGGTATCTCTTCTGCAAAGTACGCACTTGCCTGCTTCAATATCCTTAGGTCCGATTTCCAAACGCAGGGGGAAACCTCTCATTTCAGCTTCTGCAAACTTAAAGCCGGGTGTCTTGTCGGTATCGTCTACCTTGACTCTAATGCCGCTGTTTTTCAGACGTGCACTCAATTCATAAGCCTTATCCAGAACACCTTCCTTCTTCTGCTGAATGGGAATGATTGCCAACTGGATGGGTGCTACCTTGGGAGGCAGTACCAGACCGGAGTTATCACCATGTACCATGATAATGGCGCCAATCATACGGGTAGTCATCCCCCATGAGGTCTGATGTACATGCTTTAAGGTGTTGTCCTTATCCGCAAACTGGATACCAAAAGCCTTTGCAAAACCGTCACCAAAGTTGTGGCTGGTACCGGACTGCAATGCCTTACCGTCATGCATCAAAGATTCGATAGTGTAAGTTGCCACAGCACCTGCAAACTTTTCTTTCTCAGTCTTGCGTCCCTTCACAACAGGAATTGCCAGCACTTCTTCACAGAACTGTGCATAGACGTTTAACATCTGGATAGTTCTCTCTTCTGCTTCTTCAGCAGTTGCATGTGCAGTATGTCCTTCCTGCCACAAAAACTCTCTGGAACGCAGGAAAGGTCTGGTTTCCTTTTCCCAACGGACAACTGAACACCACTGGTTGTATACCTTGGGTAAGTCTCTGTAAGACTGTATATCATTTTTATAAAAATCACAGAACAACGTCTCAGAAGTAGGTCTTACGCACATTCTTTCCTGTAAGGGCTGCAAACCGCCATGGGTAACCCATGCAACTTCCGGTGCAAACCCTTCTACATGGTCTTTTTCTTTCTGCAACAGACTTTCGGGAATAAACATAGGCAGGTATACATTCTGTACGCCTGTTTCCTTGAATCTTTCGTCTAACTGTTTCTGTAAAAGTTCCCAGATTGCGTAGCCTGCGGGCTTGATTACCATACAACCTTTCACGCTGGTGTAATCAATCAGCTCTGCTTTTTTTACTACGTCAGTATACCACTGGGCGAAGTCCTCTTCCATAGAGGTAATTGCTTCTACTAATTTTTTGTCTGCCATTTTGTTCTCCTCTTTTCTTTTATATTGGATGGGCGGAGCCAACATACAAAAACCGCCGGTTCCGTCCCAAAAAGGGACCGGAATTCCGGCGGTACCACCCTAATTCATGCAAGTCTAAATACCTATGTACGCAATGTCGCGTAAAAGGTATGCTTCTGCATACAACTCGATTGCCGTTAACGCCGACACTACGCTGTACTTTCATACAGGGCTCAAAGGCAGGTTCAGGTGCTTCCGGTAAGAGCCTTCCACCATACGGCCCTCTCTCTGTAACTTTCCACAGTCTTACTAACCCTCATCATAGCCATTTTTCTCTATAAATCCGTAAAATACGGTATGTAGTGATTGTATGGCATGGGCATTTTTTTGTCAAGTAGGAAGGGGGTTTTCTTTTGTTGACACCACCAACCCCATGAATATAAAATCATATATAGGTATAAATATCACCCATGGAGACTTAATATGAAAAAGAAGATACTAACAGTATTTCTCATATCCCTGTTGGTTACTGCCACGGGATGTGGTCATACAACCAAAGATACCGATGCTGCTACAACAGTGCAGACAGAGCAATCTATCCCCGCACAGGCTGTAGCCGAATCAGAGACAATCCCTGAAACCGTCGAAAGCCCGGCTATTGATACCGGAACATCTGAAACTGATGAAAACCCGTCCATCGATCCAAGCACACCAGAAACGGAATTTCCGTTCCACCCTCTCGTGTCCTACATAGATTTTGCAAACTGTGAAGTCAGCTTTGTCGAAACAGACGAACCGGCAACACCCGTTTCCCTTTCCCTCGTTTCAGAAAAAAACAATAATATATCCTTTATATTTGACTGGTTTTCAGAAAATGACCTATATCTGCCCATGTTAGACAACGAATGGGCTGCATACATCACTCCTGTTGAAAATGCCCCGGCAGCAAAGGAAAAATACAATCTTGAAACCACTGTTTTTTATGATGAAAGCTATATTTACAGTTGGTCGGAAATCTCCTTAGATATTTATGACAGAAATACAGAACAGTTATTATATAGCGTCTGCTATGATACTGCACACTGGAGTCCTATGGGACCCTGTGCTTATTTGCGGGACGGTATTCTTTATATAGGACATATCTTTAACGGATATGCCCGCCCCGATACCTGTTATATTTTAGCCTACGATATAGAAAATGAAACCGTACTCTGGCGAAGTGAAGACCAAACCTACAACACTGCTAATTTCATTGTAAAAGACGATGTTATCATTTGCGGATACGGATTCACAGACGAAAAGGATTATATTTACCAAATCGACATGCAGACCGGGGAAATCATCGAAAAAACCGAAATTGCCACAAAACCGGACCTGCTGGTAGAAAAGGACGGACAGCTATACGTCCACGCGTATAGCTGCGACTACATCTTTGATATGGATTAATCTATCACAACAAATTTGGAGTTACAAAATAACAACAGGCTCTAAGTAATTCATATAGAAATGGTCAAAAGTCAAAATCTATCCACCCAAAATCCATGCAGAATAACGTTCATATCGTATAGATTTCAAAATTTGTACTCATCTATCCTATAAAAATGTCATGTTGCCACCAAAAACTCCTTAAAAATACTTCTATATTGGGTGATTGAGTGTATATATTGGACTAAAATCAATAATCTATCCATCGTAATGCATTTTTATCTGCCATAATTGTTATATAGAAATCTTAAAAAACTAAAATCTATCCTATGTGAAAAATTGTCACACCTAATTTATGCATACTATTGCCCAAAACATTTCCCTTAATTGTAATACTGTGCCTGTGCGGCGAACATTTCTGCGTACACGCCGCCTTCTAAGCCTACCAGTTCGTCGTGAGTGCCGTATTCCTTGATACGTCCTTCTGAGAAAACCGCGATGCGGTCGCAGAATTTGCAACTGGAAAGTCGGTGGGATATGTAAATAGCGGTTTTGCCGCCTACCAGAGTGTCAAACTGGCGGTAAATATCGTATTCCGCAACTGGGTCTAATGCTGCGGTAGGCTCATCCAAAATGACCACAGGGGCTTTTTTGTAAAGAGCTCTGGCTATGGCAATCTTCTGCTGCTCACCGCCGGAGGGCTCAATGCCATCTTCATCAAAAGCCTTGAAAAGCATGGTTTCTGCACCTTTTTCCAGCGTAGAAATCTTCTCCTTAAGTCCAACCTGTTCAAGCAGTGCGGACATGTCCTCTTCCTCACAGTTTCCGTCCAGAGAAACATTGTCCTTGATAGAAAAAGCAAAGAGTTTAAAATCTTGGAACACCGGAGCAAACAATGCCATGTATTCGTTGTAGTCGTACTCTTTGATATTCACTCCATCCAAAAGAATTTCTCCCTCAGTTGGGTCGTAAAGCCTGCACAAAAGTTTTACAAAAGTAGTCTTACCCGCACCGTTTAAGCCTACAACAGAAAGATGCTCTCCCGGATGCAGTGTTACATTCACACCATCCAAAACTTTTACATCCGCTCCCGGATAGGTAAAGGATACATTCTTAAACTCAATGGTATGTGCTCCCTCTTTCACAGGTCTGTCACCCTTTTCAATTGCGGCAGGATAATCCATGAATTTCACATATTCATAGGCATAATTGCAACGCTTTACCACTTCCTGTATGGTTCCAACCAGAGTATGCATGGACATTGTGAACGTATTGCCTGCGGAAAGCATCTGTGAAAAGATACCAATGGAAATCTTGCCAACAATCACTAAAATACCCAGATATAAGTAGGTTCCAAGATTTCTGAACACATCTACAGCCGTCTTTATCATGTTCAGAGGCAGATGCTCATCCGCCTGCCACTTCCAGTTTTTCAAAGTCTCTTTATTGTAGCTCTGCCACTTTTCCACCATCATATCTTTTGCACCGTAAAGACGGATATCCTTACCATAGCGGAAATCGGTCAGTTCCCATCCAAGATAGCCAAACACGCGGTTTAACTTGGAAAGTCTGCCGTATGCTTCAATTTCAATCTTATTATTTTTGTTATTAAGTATGGCAGTAATAACCAGTACAATTGCCGTCAGTATAAACAATATCGGTGCATTCATCAAAATCAATACCACTACACCGATAATGGCAATCACCGCTGACGCAATGTTAAAAAGTTGCTGAAAAATACCGTGTACGCCACCGGAATACCAGTCCATACCTGTTCTTGCGGCTTCCATCTGGTCCAGTGCTTTTTTATCTTCCGTAAGCTGAAAATCCAATTCCATTACCCGACGACTCATTTCCTCGGTGATATAGTTGTTAAACTTTTCAGCATACTTTTCCATAACAACTCCCATAATAGAGTCTATCAGGGATAAAAATACATCTCCCAGCACCATAATTGCCGCATAACTAATGAGTTTCTGCACATCCCGTCCGCCCAAAAGTTCATCAATAATCAAAGGCAATACCAGTATTTTCACAAACGGAGATATCGCACCCACAACAACCTGAATCACGCCACTAAAGAAATACGACTTTCGGGTTTTCCATACAATGGGCAAAAAATACCGAACCACTTCTTTCACTATTTTCAGAGAGCTGTCTTTTTTATTCTGCTGTTTCTGCATAGTCCTTGCCCTCCTTGTAGTATTGTGCCTGAATTTCATACATTTCAGCATAAGCACCATTCTGCTTTAACAATTCCTCATGGGTGCCGTATTCCACCAGTTCTCCTGCCTTAAACATGGCAATACTGTCGCAGAAGCGTGTAGAAGAAAGCCTGTGGGAAATATATACCGCCGATTTGTTACCGATAATTTCATCAAAGTTTTTGTAAAGCTCGTATTCAGCCAATGCATCCAGTGCCGCCGTAGGCTCATCCAACACCATCACAGGTGCATTTTTATAAAGTGCCTTTGCCAGTGCCAGCTTCTGCTTTTCTCCACCGGAAAGGTCTATTCCGTCATCATGGAGTACCTTTAACACTTCAGTATCCACACCTTTAGCCAAACTCTCCAGTTTTTCCTGCATACCTGCTTTTATCAGACAATCTTCTGCAAGTGCTTTATCTGTTTCCTCAGGACGTTTCATGGACACATTCTCTGCCATAGGGAATGCAAAAAGCTCCACATTCTGGAACACCGGTGCAAAGAGCCTGTAATATTCCTCCCGCTTAAATCGGCGTATATCCGTACCGTTTAAAAGAATTTCTCCCTCCGTTACATCATAAAGTCGCAAAAGCAGCTTAATAAAGGTAGTCTTGCCCGCTCCATTTAAGCCTACCACTGCCAGTTTTTTACCGGCTTTTAGTGTCAGCGTCAGGTTCTTTAGGGCAAAATCCTCTGCACCATCATATTTGTAAGAAACATTCTTAAACTCAAATATGTAAGAATCTGTCTTAGGTATAGGTAAAAAGTCTCCTTCTTCCTCCGTATCCAAATCCATAAAAGAACGGAAGTCATCCACCAGCAAAGAACTCTTTTTGACATCACCAAAGGAGTTTAAAAATTGGGTCAGGGCATCCGAAAAAGTACCTGCCAGTCCCAAAAACAGGGTAAAATTACCGATACTCATACCCGTATTCAGCACACTGTAAATCAGCACCCCATAAATGGCTGCATTTGAAAGAATTGTCATGGTATGTGCAAACATTGAATTATAAATCCACAAATTTCTGCTATAAAGCATGCGCTCCTGCTTTTCCATAAGCATGTCATGGTGCTTGCCGGAGAGCCAGTTTTTCATACCAAAAAGTCTGATATCCTTGGCATAGTCAAAATTCTGTGTAGTCTGCTCCATATAATTAAGTTTGCGCCATGTAGGTGTCAGTTTGTCCCACACCTCTTTTTTGTCCTTTTTTACCGTATGACGGAAGAATAAAAACTGTGCAAAGGATACCAGTACTAAAACAACTATCAACCGCCAGTCTAACACCACCACTGTGGAAAGGGTTACTACCATAACAATCAGCTTAATTCCTATGGAGTGCATCAAACGCATTATTCCTTCCACGCCTTCCATATTACCATTTGTCGCCCGTTGTGCTTTCTCATGCATATCTAACATATCCGGCTTTTCCAGGCTCTGATAGTTCATGGACAAAACCTTGGCAATCCGTTCTGTAATCACGCAGAACCTCGTATGGATAAACTGATACCACATCTTATTGTTCACATAGGTATCTGCCAACATGCTTACCAGCTCCACCGCAGTTACAATCACCATCAACTTAATTAAGGGTACAATATCCTTGTCCTGCGTATTTGCCTGCACCTCTACCATATCGATAACAAACTTACCGATAAAGCTCCAGAGATACTGCATAAGCGACCCGGTAACTACCCCCACTGCCATCAATACTAATAGTGACGGACTGTATTCTTTGATTTTTTTCAGTATGTAGACACAGTTACTCAAGATGCCATACTCTTTCTGGTAAGGGTTCTTTTTCTCCTGCTCTTCGGTCTTTTTCTTCTTTGCCATCACACTCTCCCCTTTTTGTTCCTCTTTTTATCACTTTGCTGTTTGTCTGCTTCCCCTTGGTCTTCCTCTTGCTTATCCGCAATATCCGTCAGACGCTTCTTTTTATAAGTGTCGTTTGCAAAATAGGGCTCATTCCTGCTATTGGACTGAAAACTGAAATTTTGAGGACGATGTAACAGGGTTCTTGTAAAATTCAAGAAAGAAACCAGATTACAATGTCCATTGTACTGATATATCTTTTCTTTACCTGCCCCATTATTTAATGTTGTTTCCCATATCAGCTGACAGGAAAGCAAGCCTTCTATTATCTGCTCTGCATTCTCCTCCGTAATTCCCAGCTCATGCATCAATGTCTCACTTTTAAAAAACATGGTTGCACTTCGACCTGCCAGAAAATATAAGGTTCCCAGTGCGTTTGGAATAGAAAGCACCTCAAACAGCTTTACCATTTCCTCATCATAAGCCAACACACAGTCATACCCCAGACAAGGTTGTGGCATAATCAAAAAATATTGTAAATCACCGGTATTTCTGGATTGTGCAAAGCCCTCTTTTCGAACCACTTCACTGTGATTGTCCCAGCCTGCTCCCTTTAAAATCCCTTCCGGCAGGTCTGCATACTCATCCGCCCCACAACACGCCTGCGGAATTGCCCTGCAAATTTCAAATCCCTCATGTATCTTTGCCTCCGGAGGCAGACTTTTCAAATACTCCAATACCCTGTTATAAATATCAATTTCTTCCTTCCCCCTGCCCCAAAGCTCATCTATGGTAACTCCCAGATGGTCAGCAATAGCCGGCAAAAGCTGCGTATCAGGATAGCTTGACATCTCCCACTTGGAAACTGCCTGCGGAGATACTCCTACTGCATCAGCTAACTGCTCCTGCGTAATTCCTTTTGCTTTTCTTATCTTTCGCAGATTCGTATTAAATGTATTATCCACTTGTAACCCTCCCTTGTGCTCGGTAGCTCCAAACAGTTGTTTAATGAAACTGTCCAACATTTGGGTTCAGTTCATCTGTTTTCCTTTTCCTCACTGTCTACATTCTATCACAAGTTACAGTTGAATATAAGGGAATTGTAGTTTACAAACGCAACTATTGGTTGAGTTAATTTTGCTTTTTAGCCTTTTTAGACTTTTTTTCAATACGCCTTTCAATAAACCTGATACACAAAAGAAGCAGAGGCGTAATACCTCTGCTTCTTTAATGGATATCAATTTAATAGATATAAAATATATACTTTTCTAAACCGTTCTCCCAAACATTCTATTACCATCCCAATTCCATCAGCCAGTTATTTAACAACCTCTCCCTATCCTTTTCCTGCACTTTGGCATCGGCAGGGCTATGATATTCACCCTTAATATTACCGTCTACTATATAAAGAACTCTGGAACATTTTGCAGCCACCTTGGCATCATGGGTTACCATCATAATGGTTGTTCCTTCGCTGTTTAACTTTACCAGTTCCTCCATAACTTCGTTGGATGCGGTTCTGTTTAATGCACCGGTAGGTTCATCCGCAAATAGAACCTTGGGTTTGTTAATCATGCTTCTGCAAATGCAGGCACGCTGGAGCTGACCGCCGGACACTTCATTAATATCGTTATCCGCTACTTCGATAATATCTAACTTGCGCATCAGTTCTTCACCGCGTTTGGTCTTCTCTTTTTTGCTTTCCGCAGTCTTTTTACTTTCCATGGCAGGCAGTACAATATTATCCAATACGGTTAAATTTTTCATCATATACATCTGCTGAAAAATAAAGCCCATCTCATCCAGACGAAGGGATGCCAGCTCGTTACTCTTTAACTTGGTGATATCCTTTCCATCAAATAAAACGCTTCCGCTGGTAGCTGCATCCATACCGGATACTGCATACAAAAGAGTAGATTTACCGGAACCGGAGGGACCCATAATCGCTACCATTTCCCCGTCTTCCACCTTAAAATTTACATTCTTTAATACATTGTTCTGTCTTTTATTTACAACATAGGTTTTGCACAAATCCTTTACTTCCAAAACTGCCATTTTATTTTCCTCCATTTAATTATCCATATAACATTCCTGCCCAACCGGGCTCCATATGCGACTGACTATTCCGACTTGTCACTGCTCGCACATTCCTTCTTTACTCTATATTTGCCGTATCACTGCTCTTAATAGTCTTGGTATACAATGCGGTCACCCAGGTTACGATTACCGTCATTACCAGTACAATGCCCGGATACAGTAAGAATATCTGCAACGGGTCAATATTATAATTGATGTCTGTAGCACCCATCATGCCGAAAATCGGTGTAATGCAAAGTTCTGTCATGGGAATGGATAAAACCGCTGCCAGTACAACCGCCAGTAACGCCGCCAGGCCCAAACGGTATACATGCCATTTGATGATGGCACTGTCCTTAAATCCGATTGCTTTTAAAATGGCAATCTGGCTCTTTTCATCTGCAATAAAGCTTCGCTCCATCAGGATGGTCACCAACACTACAACCACCAGCGTAATACCAAGCAGTAAAAACTGCACACCCTCCATGGTACCGGCAACCTTAGTACAATCAATACAATACTCTGTGGCATTCATTACCACATCCGTATCATACAGTTTTTTAATTCTCTCTTTGCGAAGTTCTATTTCCTCCTCTGAAGGAGCATCCGTAAAATTAATCTGGTATTGCATAGCACCTGCCATATAGGCAAAATCCGTAGGGGCATCTTCATGTAACCTGATTACTTTTCCCAACTGATTCATGGTCTGGAAATATGCCGTTATCATACAATCAATATCTTCCTCACCATAAGAAATAGTTACCGTATCTCCGATTTTTGCACCTATCATTTCCGCTATCTGAGGTGTAATGGCAATTTCATTGATATTCTGCGGGATTACCCCTTCCGTATACACATATTCATCCATTTCCGTGTTAATTCCCTGTTGGCAGGTCAGGGAATACTCATTTCCTTCAAAGGTAACAGGATATTTATAGATTATTTCGATGCAAAGCTCGGCAGGCATGCCTTCCGCCCCCAGGTCTTCTGCCATTTTCTCCATACCTTCCTGCATATCTTCTTTGATACCACTACCCATATAATCCATCACTTCATCCGCCATACCCAAATACAGATGACTTTCTGTTCCGAACGCATGAACCAGATTGGGGCTTTTTAAAGTTGCCGTGGTATTTACCAATATCAACACAAACAAGGTACAAATACCAAAAGAAACAATAATACTGAAAAATCTCTTAGGACTGCTTAATACATCATTCATTGCCATAAAAAGTGCATTACCTGCGGGAGTCTTATTAATGCGTAACACAGTTTTATTTTTATATCTCTCCCCTGTCTGCCCACTACGGATAGCATCTACCGGAGTGGATTTCTTTATTTTCCCGGTACAAAGGTAGGCAAACAGTACAATGACACATACTACCAAAACAGAACCCAGCAAATTTACAAGTATTGCATTATCCGTTCCCAGCACCATTTTTTTGCTGACGGAGTCCAGTAACAGTGCCCCAAAAGGAATACTTGCAAAGAAACCGATTACTGCACCCACTATTGCCATCATCAGATATTTTACTATATATAAGCTTCTGATTTTACCATTGGAAAGCCCGATTGCCTTCATAACACCGATTTCGCGGAATTCCTCTCCAATGGTAAAGGTAATGGAAAACTTTAATACCACAAAGGATACCAAAATCAGGCAGACACTTAAAATTAACATAACGAATGCAACAATCATATCCATCACATATGTTAACTTGATTGTGGAGCGGACGCCTTCAAAGCTTACATTAGACACATCTGCCATTGCTGTTTGTATAGCCCGTACATCATCCGTATCCACATAACAGATTTCTCCTCTGTAGTGATTGTAAACTTCTTCATTTGCCAGTAAGGTCTGCATATCCTCTTCATGCAATATAAATCTGGTATTTCCCATAAAATCAGAACCCAGCAATGCATCCTTAGCGGTTCCCGCAAGGGTAAATGTCATCTCCACACCACTGTGTTCAAAGATGACACGGTCTCCAACTTCCAAACCATTCTTTTCCAAAAAGCCGCCACAGGCATATATTTGTCCCGGCTCTATACTAGTAATGGGTTTATTATCCATATCAAAGAACGTAATCGCTGAAGTCTCTAAGGACTGATACATTGTCGTTCCCGAACTCTCTGTGGCATCACCGTTTTCTTTGGTGATATCATTATTTGACCCGAATACTATCTGCTCCAGCCGGTAACTCTTTACCGCTTCTTCTGTGTTGAGCATTTCATCCAGACAACCTACTGCATTATCTCCCATGGTAATGATGACATAATTCCCCACGCCGGCCTTGTCCAGATAATAATCCGTTCCGTTCATAACCGTAATCACATTGTTGACACCGCTTGCTACAAACATGGTCGCCAGCACAATGAACAGAAACAATATCAGGTTCATGGTCTTTTTTCTTTTTAAGTCATTTTTTAAGATTCTAAATAACATGTATGTACTCCTTTCCCGTACTATTTTGCTTCGTGTTTTGCTTATGAAGCAATCATAGCGGAGAAATTATTAAATAATCCTTAAATGGAAAATTTGTATATTTTGAAAAATTAAATTGTCTTGTCTTCTCCTAATAGCAAGCCATCAATTACCGGATGAACCATTGCAGCATTTTCAATTTTATTAATGGCACATAATTTCTTTCCTGCATCCTTACTGGATGCACCACAATGATATACCTGTTCTGTAGGTAAGCCATAATCAATCACTATCAATCTATCGTGGCAATCCGGATTTGATTTGATACGAAGCGATGGATATTGATTGATGAAATCACTTACCACTGCCGTTGTCAAAAATCCATTTCGTCCATGTCCATTCTCGGTAAATATAATGACTTCTATGTTTGTCTTCTTCTGCGATAAAAGCTGTAAAGTCTTTGTGTTCACATAATCATCCACCACATAAATGCTGACAGTTGCTTGCTGATAAATATCTATATATGCTGCATCTGCTTCAAACTTCTGCCCCTTATATATAACAAAATTTTTGAAATCTTTCTCTGACACAAAGTTTTCGTTAAGAATGTCTATACTCTTTTGGATTTTTTCAATGTCTTTCTCTGTTTTCTTTTTCCAATCCGTAATTCCTGCAACCTGCATGGATATGTCTGATACCTTCGTCGTAACAAGACACATTTCTGTTTGTGTAACAAACTGCTGATTTTGTTTTATATAATGACGCATTTCTCTAAATGCCCGCATAATAAATATACTTTGTTGTTCTGCAATTCCTCCTCTCAGAACAGTTGCAAGCATGTAAATACCTTGCTCGGTAAAAGCATATGGCAATGTTCTCCTTCCACCGCCTTGCCCCTCAAAAAAATTGTTTTCTCGTGAAATCACAATTTGTGATTTCACGGTTTCAAACTCACTTCTAGTTAATTGAAACATAAAGTCTTCTGGAAATCTTGCAATATTTCGTTTCACTTGTTGATTTAAGTTTTTTACTTCATACCCATAAATCTCCGCCAAATCAAAATCCAGCATAACTTGTTGTCCTCTTATAATATAAACCCGATTACGTATATTATCTATTGTCAAAAACTTGGTCTCATCTTCCATAGTGCTTCTCCGTTCTTTTGTTTTTCATATTTAGTTGTCTTTGTTTGAAATCTTTGGCGAACGCCACGATTAAACTGAAAATCTATTATTCTTAGATAACTAATATTATAGTTGTACCTTCCATTGATTTCAACTATAAAATTAAAAACTATGTAAAAAGAAAAAGAGCGTATTCCAATAATATTTAATAATTCGGAATACCCTCATGATGTATTTCTATCAATATTTTTATATTAAAAACCTAAATACCTTTACTCCCCAAATCCTCTTGCCACAATATCTGCCCAGGCTTCATCGTCAATTTCTTCGTCTTTGTAGAGTTTACGGCGGTCTGCTTCGGTAATCATTCTCTGCACCCTGCAGGGATTGCCCACTGCGATGCACCAGTCGGGAATGTCTTTAGTCACTACGCTTCCTGCGCCGATGACCACGTTGTTGCCGATGTGTACGCCGGGACAGATTACCGTGTTGCCCCCAATCCACACGTTATCCCCTATGGTAATCTCTTTGCCATACTCATAAGCAGAGTTCCGCGTAGACGGGTACACCGGATGTCCGGCAGTATAAATCGCTACGTTGGGTGCCATCTGACAGTTGTCACCGATTTTTACCTTTGCTACATCTATAATGGTACAGTTATAATTAGCAAAGAAATTCTTGCCCACTTCAATATGGGTTCCGTAATCACAGTAAAAGGGCGGGTTGATAAATGCTCCTTCAGATTTTCCCAACAGTTCTTTTACCACTTCTACAATCCCTGCAAAGTCCGACCTGTCCATAAAATTCAGTTTCTGCAAAATCTTTCTGCATGCAATCTGCTCCTGCAATACCGCTTCATCGGAAATATATGCCATTTCTTTATCCCTGCGCTCGATATGATTCATTTTAGTTTCCCTCCGAAAAAATGGTGTTTATCTTACACATTCTCTATGCTTGTCTTACACTTTCTTTATGCCTTTCGCACCACCACTGTAACACAAAACTTATCCCCATGTATCCCCGCAAAAACCTCTCCATCCATTTTTCGCATCAGATTTTTACATATGTATAAGCCCAGACCGTTTCCTTTGATACCGTGACTGTTGCTGCCCCGATAGAAAGAGTCGAAAAGATTAGGCAGTTCTTCCTCCTTTAAACTGCAACCGGAGTTTTCCACCGTAATCAGTTTGCAGTCTTCCTCGTCCTCATAGGAAATTCTGATATTCTCGCCATCACCATACTTAATTGCATTCTCCATAATATTTTGCAACACTTCAATCAGTCTGTTTTTATCACCTTTTATCAAACAGTCCGAAAAAGCCTCCATCACCAAATCCGTGTGGACGACAGACAACTTATCCCGATAAAATACCTCTGTGGCTTTGATGGCTTCCGACAAATAGAATTCATTTTCCACTACTTCTAAATTCAGAAAATCCTCCCTGGATGCGGTAACAATTTCGTCTACATATTTTTTAATTTCTTTGACATTTCTTGTGATGCCCTGTAATGCCTCATCTTTTTTCTCCTGCGTATCATATAAATCTTCTGACAGGGCTTTCGCATAGAGGTCAATAGAGGCAAGCGGCGTTTTAATGTCATGGGACAGTGAAAGGATCAGCGTCTTTTTATCCTTCTGGAATTCCAGTTCCTTCTCTTTATTGTCTTCCAACTTTTCACGCAGCATATCCATGCCCCACAGGAAACGTCCGAACAGCTTACTTTTCTCTTCTTTAATGGGTGTACTCAAATTACCCTTTGCCAGCTCCAGCGACAAATTACTCATGGACTGAAACGGCTTTAACACCTTTTTATACACATAAAAAAGCACGATTCCTGTCACGAGAATCATTCCAAGCAACGCTGCGTTAATATAAATAAGTGCAGAAAAATTGTTCTCTACACGATATTCAATCCGATAGAGTTTACCACCAATTTCTTCTACCACATAGTCATTATTGCAGACTTCCCCTGCCTGAAATTCACTGACACGGACAATAAACTTGTATTCTGACAAATCCATATCCACCGGATTAACGCCCGCCATAACTGTTTCTTGCAATTCCATGGCTACGCGGTTCGTTTCCACACGGTACAGTCTGCCTGCATTTGTTTGATGTCCGTACAGATACAACCCGTTACAAAGCACTCCCAACAAGATTTCCGCTATTAAAATAAAACAAACAAAACTTTTAAACCTACTCAAATCTGTATCCTACTCCCCACTCCGTAATAATATGCTTTGGTTTCTTGGGGTTCTCTTCTATCTTTTCCCGAAGCCACTTAATGTGAACCGTCAATGTCTGCAATTCAGAATCACTATCGCTCCCCCAGATTGTATTAAAAATATACTCCTTCTTTAGGGTAACATTTTTATTTTCAATCAGGAGCTTCAAGATTTCAAATTCTTTCTCGGTAACATCAACCACTTTTCCATCTACATAAAGGGTATGAGTCACTGTATTGAGCCTTAAATTTTCTTCCACAATTTCTTCCTGCGCATACTTACGTTTAAAAATCCCTTTAATCTTCGCCAACAGAATATCAATGTCATAGGGTTTCTCAATATAATCATCCGCTCCCAGATTTAAGCCTTTTAACTTATCGTTCTTTTCGGTTTTGGCACTGGCTATCAGAATATGGGTATTGGAACTCTCCCTGATTTTAGAACAAACCGCAAAGCCATCCATGCCGGGCAGCATAATATCCAGCACAATTAATTTAGCACCGTATTTTTCATACAAGTCCAGTGCCTTTTCTCCGGTATCCGCCACACTGACCATATAGTTTTCTTTTCTCAGAAAATCGCAGAGCAAAGTCGCAATCTCTTTATTGTCTTCTACTATTAGGATATCTAACATGCTTTTACCACCTCCGGCAGCTCTGTAAGACTCTCTACACAGGCATACAATTTTTCCCGTAGTTCTTCCTCCGGCTCAGTCTGGTCCGGCACCATCACCACTTTCATTCCTGCTGTCGCAGCCGAAAGCACCCCGTTAGGTGAATCTTCTACCGCCAGACATTCCGCAGGGTCTGCACCCAGTTCTTTTGCGGCATACAGATACACATCCGGCGCAGGCTTTCCTTGTTCTACCTGAGCCGCACTGACAATTTTGGTAAAATAGGGATACAGGCCTACTTCCTTTAGCTGCTCTGTGGCCCGGGCCACAGGGGTTGCGGTCGCCAGCGCCACTACGTAACCATTTTCCTTAAGCCACTTTAGGGCCTCTACTGCTCCCGGTTTTACTTCTATCCCTACTTTATCCAGATGGGCTTTCATCAGACTTCTGCGGGACTCCCGCACTGCATAATAATCAAAGTCCTCACCAAACCATTCCTTCATCAACGCCGGTGCAAAAGGTCTGCCTAGACTACGTAGGGCAAGTGCCTGCCCGTCACTCATGGTATAACCGTTTACTTCTGCGGCCTTTTTCCAGAAAATCCTAAAATATTTCTCGGTATCAATCAATGTACCGTCTAAATCAAAGATAACGTACTTTATCATAATCTCTCCTACCTTTATTCTTATCATACCCGACCCCTTCCTACTTTGCAACGGTTAGAAATATTGCACCCTGTTAAAACCATGGCATATGAGCCGTTCGTACTTCTATTATGCCTAATAATTTACCTGTCGTGTATAAACACAAGTAAATTTGTACAAAATATTTCCAGTTATAAAATACTTTAACTCAAGGATATCATTATATTCTTAAAACAACCAATAAGGAGGCTTTAATATGGCAGTTGATTTCAGCACAAGCGAAACCAAAGATAATTTAATGCGTGCATTTGCAGGAGAAAGTCAGGCCCGCAACCGTTATAATATCTCTGCATCTCAGGCAAAAAAGCAAGACTTATATGTGATTGCGGCAGTATTTAACTTTACCGCCGAACAGGAAAAAGAGCATGCGGCTATCTTTTATAACCATTTAAACACCCTGGGAGGAGAAAGTATCCACATTGACGGCACATACCCTGTGGATATTAATCAGGACGTGGCAAAACTGCTCCGTTTTGCACAACACAACGAATATGAAGAACATGATGATGTGTACAAGACCTTTGCTGCTAAAGCCAGGGAAGAGGGCTTTTTACAGGTTGCCGCTTCTTTCGAAATGATTGCCGGTATCGAAAAGACCCACGGCGACCGCTTTGCCCTGTTTGCGGATTTATTGGAGCAAAATAAGCTCTTTGTAGCTGATGTCGAAACCGCATGGATGTGTCTGGAGTGTGGTAACATCTACACCGGCACGGAGGTTCCTCCCATCTGCCCCGTCTGTCACCACGACAGAGGCTATTTTGTCAGACTGGAACTGGCACCTTATACCGGAACTATTACAAAATAAGTTTTCTACGAACTTTTTATCCTCCAAGCGACCTTTCACGTTATCTGATATGCAGGTATGTGTCTTGTCCAATGAAGAGCATGGGATACCTTGTAAAGGTATTTTGGGTATATATGAAAAAAATCTGTCTGTATACCCACAAGTTCACCAATTTGTGGGTACTGACAAGGATTTTTTCTGTATATACCCATTTCTGTTTGATTTCCTGTGATTTTTCCGGATTTTCTCCAAAAAACATAATGAAAATGGGTATACAGAGACAAAAAATCTCTATATACCCAAAACATATGTGACATTTGTGTCATTCCCTCTCGCAGAATAGGAAACAAAAGGTCCTGTCGTTCCCCGAAAGCACAGATAACGCATCTCTCCTAACAAAAGGCACAGATAGCGTACCTCCCCTAGCGGAACGCATTGATAAAATACTGCGGCAGACACAACTCCTGAATAATTGCATTCTTCATGGACTCATCATACTTTTTGAACAGCTTTGGCTTTAATACGCTCTTTTTATTGGGCATAAGAATATATACCCAGCCATTTTTCACAGTCATGGCAATTTTACGTTCTGTCAGACTTTGCACATAAAGCAAATTGTTCATAAAAGTATCGTTTACCAACATCTGTGCCCCAGGCTTGTTACTGGTTGCTATTTTAAAGATATCATCAAAATCTTTGCGTCCGATTTTAATATGGGAATTTACTCCCGGCAATATAATGCTGCAGTCTACATCCTTATGATAAATATTGGTCTGGGTCGCAGAGGGCAGGGAGGTGGGGAATGCAATAAAAGTACCATCGTATTCCAGATGCTGTCCGTTACTGTCAGCACGTACATTTCTAATGTCTGCCTGATAAAACTGCACACCGTTAAAAACACCGCTTATGTAGCAGTCTGAGAAAAATTTATCAGTACCCAGCAGACCACTTTTCGCTACAAAGCTCGGATTCATACCGGCATTGTAATCAATCGTCATATTTTCATACAGCACACCGCCGTTTAATGCCATGGTAATCATTTCTTTTTTATACATAGAGCGAAATATTGCAAGCGCCCTGTTCTTTGACAAAAAGGCCCACAATGAATGCACAATAATAAAAGTAAATATACCTCCACCGCCGGCTATAGCTCCATCTTTCATGGAAATACCTAAAATCACTACCAAAAGAGGTATTCCCAAGCATACCACCCATTTTATCACTCTGTTCATAATTGCCGCTTTTCTTGCTGCTTCAAATTCCGGACTCATATTATAATTCTTCCTTTCTTCTTTTATCTTCCGTCCCATTTTCTTACTTGCAAATTTTATTAAGAGACTTCTTTTTTCTCTATCTTTTTCACAAATCACTTTAAAAGTTTACCACATTAGTGTAAAAAAGAATAGCATTTTTTATGAAAATTTCATAAACCTTATTTTACGTATTAAAAAAACACAAATATTTTCTTGCGTTCTAAATTCTCTCCATGTATAATATGTCATGTGTAAACGAGACCAAGCACACAAGCAAGCCATTTGGGGGATTCCCAAGGCTTACAGATTGGAGAAAAAATGGAAAGAAGAGTCGGAACAGTTTCAAGAGGTATTCGCGGCCCCATCATCCGCGAAGGAGACAACCTGGTTGACATCACCGTAGATAGCGTTTTAGCTGCTGCTGAAAGCGAAGGCTTCTCTTTAAGGGACAGAGACGTTATCGCATTGACAGAATCCATCGTTGCCCGTGCACAGGGTAATTATGTATCTGTAAATGATATCGCTGCTGATGTAAAAGCCAAATTAGGCGGAGAGACCGTAGGTGTTATTTTCCCCATCCTCTCCCGTAACCGTTTTGCAATCAACTTAAAGGGTATTGCAATGGGCTGCAAAAAGGTTGTCCTGATGTTAAGCTATCCCAGCGACGAAGTAGGTAATGCATTACTTACATGGGACCAGTTAGATGAAGCAGGTATCAACCCTTACACCGACGTATTAACTTTAGATAAATACAGAGATTTGTTCGGTGAGAACAAGCATGAATTCACCGGCGTTGACTATGTACAGTACTACTCCGATATTATTACCGAAGCAGGTGCAGAAGTAGAAGTTGTTTTCGCAAACGATGCAAAGACCATTTTAAATTACACCGATTGCATTATCAACTGCGATATCCACACCAGAGCACGTACCAAGCGTATCTTAAAGAACGCAGGTGCAAAAGTGGTTTGCGGTCTGGACGATATCATGACTGCTCCCATTAACGGCAGCGGTTTCAATGAAAAATATGGTCTGTTAGGCTCCAATAAATCTACCGAAGACAAGATTAAATTATTCCCTCAGGAATGCAAACAGCTGGTGCTGGATATCCAGTCCACTATCTTAGAAAAGACCGGCAAGCACGTAGAAGTTATGGTTTACGGTGACGGTGCTTTCAAGGATCCTCAGGGCAAAATCTGGGAACTGGCTGACCCGGTTGTTTCTCCCGCATTTACTGACGGTTTGGTTGGTACTCCCAACGAACTGAAGTTAAAATATCTTGCAGATAATGACTTTGCAAACTTGAGTGGTGCTGAACTGAAGGAAGCTATCTCCAACAGTATCAAAACCAAGCAGGACAACCTGGTAGGTAACATGGCTTCTCAGGGTACAACCCCCAGACAGCTGACCGACTTAATCGGTTCCTTATGCGACTTAACCTCCGGTTCCGGTGATAAGGGTACACCTATTATCCTGATTCAGGGTTACTTCGATAACTTTACAACTGACTAAATCAGGTTCATTTCCCAGAGTTGAGTTGTAATTTATAACACAATAAATCAGAGCTTTTGCAAAACAGAATTTTGTCATGCAAAAGCTCTTTTTTCTTTTGGTTCACTCTTTCCTATTTTCTCTTCTGGCGGATGATGTTTACTGATCTGGGTTTTATTGTGATAAACTTATCTGAGGTCATAATAACAGTCTCGGTATACGGCTTCACCCGTTCCTTATCCGCAAAGGTATTCTTTGCACCGTAACTGTCGCTGGTCAGCGTAGTAATCACCGCTTCCTCTTCCATCTCAACATCCGCTACAATCTCCACTTCCAGTGCTTTTTCCGTCATATTCACCAGTTTCAGAATACTCTCGCCCGTTTCTTCCTCCACAGTACATACCGCAGTCAAATGTGGCACTGCCTGCAATGTCTTTTCATGGATGACTGCCCCATTTAACATTACCTGAAAAGAATCTTCTTTGGCAATAATTTCTACTGTGTTTTTACCGGCAGACATCGTGCAATCCACCGGCTTGCAAATATTTTCACATGACCATCCGTTATAATGCTCAACGCGGCTTGTACCGTTTTCCAAAATCCAATCATAATGATTCTGGTCTTCGCCTCTGCATGCCACATCCCAGAAACGGATACAAATTCTGTCACCTGCAGATTGTAGTATAGCAGAAAAATGCTGGGTATTTTTTTTGATATCGCCTACAACACCCCATGCAGACCCGGTATTGGTGAATACTTCGCCGTCCACCAGACTTGCATTTCCCTCTACCAATATCATCTGTTCACCTATGTTGCCGTCCACCTTAACATCCTGAAACCGAATACCATCGTTTACCACGATGCCAAACCCACCAAATTCTCTTCTCTTGTCATATTCTGTTTCTACTGTATAATCACAAACATAGCTTCCACGATTATTTGCAAACATCTCTAACATATAGTAACTGGGAATCACATAATCCTCATGATTGTTAAATAATATCATGTCCGGTTCCCATTCTTTATAAGCTACATTTTGGAACAAGGGAGCATAACTGGTCATGCGTACCTTATCCTGATTGCGTTCAATTCCTGTTAAAAAGGCCGCCTCTCCCAATGCTCCATGGAGAATACCCTCTTTACAACCGATGGTTGCCGCATACTCACCACAATAAATATCGATACCGTTTCTATCCAGACCATCGTATAGGGTTGCATTGGTCGCAAAGAATACAGGGTCCGAATAAAAGTGTTCATCCACCATCTCTGTAGGTAACCCCACTCTCTCCGTATGGTCTGTAGAAATATAGATAAATTGCGGAAATTCTTTCTTTAAGCGGTCATAAAAAAGCTGATATCTCTTAAAGTACTCCGGCCCCCAGTTCTCATTGCCAATTTCAATATACTTTAATACTTCAAAAGGCTTCGGATGACCGTTCTCGGCTCTCTTTGCACCCCATTCAGTATCTGCGGGTGCCGTTGCATATAAAATGGCATGTACTGTATCCTCATAGTATTCCTCTACCAATGCTTCATCAAAATAGTCCGGATTTCTTCCCTGACAAGTCATACCGCAGTTAAATACATACATGGCATCCATTCCGGCATCTTCGCAAAATTGCAGATATTCATGGAACCCAAGACCATTGGTTGTCATATAAGACCACAAAAGCCAATGGGGCTTTCGTTCCCAAACAGAACCAATGGTGTCCGCAAATCGAAACGCTGTTTCCTTGGTAAATCCCTCTACAATACACCCTCCCGGAAATCTTAAAAAAGCAGGATTCAATCGAAGCAATCTTTCCACCAAAGATTTCCGTAATCCGTTTTCTCTTCCCATATAGGTATCCTTAGGAAACAGGGAAACGAATCCGAATGTCACCATATGCTCTGCCTGAGAGGAAATAACAAGCCGTGCATCAAAATCCGTAGCTTCACTAACCAGTTCACATTCATAACGGGTATAGTCACCAAATACCCGGAATGTTTTTTCTGCATAAATTTGACCGGTAACCGATGCCAGACGTACAGTCACTTCCGCTTCCTGTTCACTCTTTGCAAACATATAAAAACGGTAACCTTTTCCTTCTTCCACAAAGATCCCCTGAAAACCGTCATTTTCAATAACACCACCGCAAAAATTAACTTCCATTGCACGCTTCCTGTTTTCATGGAGGGTAGCTTTATCCGTCAATTTCATGACTGCACCGGCTTTGGCACTCCAGCCGGCAATCCCTTCCGCTTCTGCACTGTCAAAAGAACATTTCCAGCCGGTAGGGGAAGTAATTGTTTTCTCTTCTGCATTGTAAGTACAACCTTGTGGAATAATACCGTCATCAAAGGCTCTGTTTCTTACCAGTTCTGCATAAATCCCTCCATCACCGGCTCTGTTAATGTCTTCAAAAAATAAACCGTACAGACTGGGAGAAATCTCTGTCACTTTTTTATTGGTATTTACCCGAATTTTGTACATCTTTCATAGCCTCCACTTGTGTTAAAATTGTGCACATACATTATGCAGATTATAGCACAACAACTGAGAATCAGTAATTACTTTTCCACTTATACTACTGACATATTATATGAAAATGATAAAAGCACAACCGATGGAAAATGATTCCGTCAGTTGCACTTTTTCATATAACTTCTCTTATCTCTCTTTTCCCCCACTAACAATCTTATAATAAGCCCCTGCTGTCAGTTTGTACACAAACGCATAACATACGCCAAAAACCAAAAAACAGATTACGGTAACTACAATCAATAACGGCAGATTGTACAAATTGAACATTTGTAACAGTTTCCATACCAAGGGAAAAGCAAATGCAAGATGCATTCCCGCAAACACTAAGGGAAGGAAAAACACAGTCAGTATCTGGGAATTGATACTACGGCGGATTTCTTTCTTGGTCATACCTACCTTCTGCATAATTTCAAATCTCTTCCTATCCTCATATCCTTCTGATATTTGTTTGTAATAAATAATAATGACAGTTGCAAACAAGAACACCAGACTCAGAAGAATACCGATAAAAAACAATCCTCCGTACATTCCGTAAAATTCTGCCCTGCCTGCTTCTTTTCCGTCCAGGCTATAACTGTACCTGCCGTCCTGATTACGGATTGCAATATCACACATGTTTTCCCAAAGCAATTCATAGGCTGCAATTTGTTCCTCTTTGGTTGCATCCATATCAAAATTATAGTTCCAACACAGAGATACGACACTGTCACCAATAGAGTTTTTAATAGGTAAAAGAGGCTCTGTTACCTGCGCCAAATCCGTTACAATTAACGTAACCGTAGGAACTATCTGCATGGCAGAATATCCCGAAATATACATATCGTCTAAAATCGCCTTTACTTTCAGAGGCGTTCCGCCTTCTATGGAAAAGGTCTCTGCCACATATTCTGTACGGAAACCATACAGAAAGCACTCTTCTTTTTCTAAGGTCTCTTGGGTTCCCATTAACCGGTTATAGTCATCCAGTGTAATAATTTGCAGACATCCCAAATTATCATAGTTTTCTGCTACCAAATCCATATGTGCAGCCTGGTCAACCAAAATACCGTTTTCCACAAAAATACCGGATGTTTCTGCACAGATATACTCAATTACATTTTCCTGATCCGCAACTTTCTCCTGTACCGTATTACGCATTTGTTGTGTATTTTCTTCATTCAAAAGCTCTATATCCGGCACTATTACCCGTAAAGCCATATCTTCCGGAAACCGCGTTGCCAGAGAATCCTCCGCCCCCGCATAAAGGCTGATGGTAGAAGATAACATAATCAGCACCATCGTAACCAGAATACAGATAGAGGCAAGACCTGCTCCATTTCGTTTCATACGATACACCATGGAAGATACGGCCACAAAATGGTTTGCCTTATAATAATATTTTTTACTCTTCTGCAAAATGCGGCAAAAAGCCACGGAACCTGCAATAAACAACAAATATGTTGCGACAATCACAAGCAAAACCGCCACAAAAAACCATACGATGGCAGATAACGGCTGCTTAATGGATACTGCAATATAATAAGCATATACCAGCATGCCCGTCCCTACTATTGCAAACAACCAGTTCGCCTTCGGCGGTTTTTCCCCTACTTTATTGCTGTTTAGCAACTCTAACGGATTGCTGGTACGCACCTTAATAAAGGAATTTAAGAGCAATATAAGGTAAATGAACCCAAACAGTACTACGGCTTTTATAATAGAAGTTGTATCTATCTGCATGGTATAGGTAACCTCTGCACTCAACAGATTCAACATGCCCAGTTCTGCCAGTTTGGAAAACAGAACACCCAACACCAGTCCTGCCAGCACAGCTAACGCACCGACAACTATGTTTTCCCAAAGCATAATACGTCCCAGATTTCCTTTATTCATTCCCAGAACATTATATAAGCCAAATTCTTTATTTCTCTGCCGGATAATAACTGAATTACTGTAAAACAAAAAAATCAGAGAAAACACACCTATCACTACTGCCCCAAAGGGTAACAGGGTTCTTAATATCCCTCCACCTTTTATATGCTCAAGCATCCGGCTTCCGGCCAAAAAGGAAAGGATATAATACATCATCACCATAACGGCTCCGGTAGCAATATATGGTATATATAACCGTTTATTTTTACGGATTCCCTCTATTGCCAGCTTGGGATAAAAATTCATTTTCATATCCTGTCACCACCCGTCGCCAACATAGTCAGCGTATCGGAAATTTTCTGATACAACTGCTCATTTGTAGAGTCTCCACGATAAATCTGGTGGAACACTTCTCCGTCTTTGATAAAAAGAACTCTTTCTGCGTGACTGGCTGCTTTTACAGAATGGGTTACCATCAACACAGTCTGTCCTGCCCGATTAATCGTATTAAAAAGCTGCAACAGTTCGTCCGTGGCTTTGGAATCCAGTGCTCCGGTGGGTTCATCCGCCAATATCAGCTTCGGTGCGGTAATCAGAGCTCTCGCTACGGCTGCTCTCTGTTTTTGTCCGCCGGATACCTCATAAGGATATTTTTTCAGTAATTCCGCAATACCCAGTTGTGTTGCAATCTGTTGCAGACGCTCACTCATCTCTTTGTGACCTTTGCCTGCCAGAACCAGAGGTAAATAAATATTATCTTCCAGAGAAAAGGTATCAAGCAAATTAAAATCCTGAAAAACAAATCCTAAGTTGTCACGGCGGAAAGTCGCCATCTGGGTTTCCTTTATTTTGGATAAATCCTGTCCATCCAGCACAACATTACCTGCGGTAGGCTTATCCAATGCTGCCAAAATATTTAAAAGTGTTGTTTTACCGGAACCGGATTCTCCCATAATTGCCACATACTCGCCCTGCTCCACAGTAAAGTTCACATTCTTTAATGCCTCCACTTTATTGCCGCCAAACCGGGTAGTATATACTTTTTTTAAACTGCTTACCTGTAATATACTCATAGCTTCCTCTCTTTCCAGGGAAGTTGGCAACTCCCCTCTTCATACCCGTATTGTAACAAAAAGAGGAAATGTACTTCCATCGATTCGGCTTACATTTCCCCATCTGTTTCTTACATTTTTGTAAGAAGTTACTCTATTTCCAGTTTTCTTTGTGAAAGACCGATACGGATGGTTGTACCGACACCGGTCGAAGACTCTGCCGAAATAGTATGGCCTAAGTTATGACAAATTCTTTTACACAAATATAAGCCGATACCGCTTGCCTTTTTGTCCCTGCGCCCATTGCCGCCGGTATAGCCTTTTTCAAAAATACGGGGAAGGTCTTCTGCTGCAATACCGATACCGGTATCCCTGATACACAGTATTTTAGGGTCTTCCATTCGAATGGTTATAGAGCCGTCAGACGTATACTTCAATGCATTGGACAATACCTGCTCCACTACAAAAGAAAGCCACTTTTCGTCCGTAATGACTTTTGTATCCAATGGCTCATAACAAAGTTTGATCTTATTATAAATAAACTGTGTACTGAATTTTTTAATTACCGGCTTCACAACAGCATCCAAATCCTGCTCTTTAATCACATAATCGGAGGAAACCGAATCCAGACGTAAAAATGCCAGTACCATTTCTACATACTGCTCTATCCGTTGCAAATCGCCTGTCAGCCTCCTTGCAAATTCCGAGTCTTCATTCTGCAATTGTAACCGCATGGAGGCTATGGGTGTCTTAATCTGGTGTGCCCAGACGGTATAATAATCCACCATATCCGTATAACGGGCGTTTTGACACGTCTGTAACCGGGTCTGTTCCTCACACAACAATCCCACAATTGTCCGGTAATCCGCTTCCTCTATGGTATCCGGTGCCGGTAAATCTTCCATAAGCCCAGCAGTAAGCTCCTTTATCTTTTGCAGATATTTGTGCTTACGTCTTACTCTGTTCATGTCCCCCACCGCAAACACTATACCGATAAGTCCGCACAAAAGGGTCGGATACATCACCGCCTCTAACGGCAGATGATACAGACCAAAGGTTACAAAAAACACTGTACTACACAGAAAAAATACCAGTATTACTTTCCATCTCTGTTTTATATATCTAAAAAGAAAATGCATAAAGATTCCTTTCCTGCATTAAGCAATCAGATACCCCACACCGAATTTGGTGGTAATAAAATCCTGAAGACCTGCTGCATCCAATTTTTTACGCAACCGGTTTATATTAACCGTCAGTGTATTTTCATCCACAAAGCTTTCACTTTCCCAAAGTTTTTCCATCAGTTTTTCCCTGCTGATTACTTTTCCCTTGGATTCCATCAGTGCAAACAGTATACGGTATTCATTTTTAGAAAGCTCCAATTTTGTCTCCCGGTAGGTTAATGTACTGTCTCCGGTATTTAAGATGGCACCCCTATGTTCCAAAACGGGAACTGCCGTTCCAAAATCATAGCTTCTGCGAAGCATTGCCTGTACTTTTGCAATCAATACGCTCTGATCAAAGGGCTTTGCTATAAAATCGTCCCCACCCATATTCATTGCCATAACAATATTCATGTTATCCGAAGCCGATGAAATAAAAATAATCGGCACTTTAGAAACCTTACGGATTTCACTGCACCAATGATATCCGTTAAAAAAGGGCAACGAAATATCTAACAATACCAACTGCGGATCAAATTCTGCAAACTCTGCCGGTACATTTCTAAAGTCCTGCACACATTTTGCCTGCAAATTCCACATTTCGGCCTGTTCTTTTATTGCTTCTGCAATTCCTTTATCATCTTCTACAATCAATACCCGATACATTCCTTAATCCCTTTACCCAAATCATTACCAATTATGTGCAAATCATATCACATAATCACTTTCAATTCAATTCATCCTTCCTTTTCCTACCCGAAACAGCATGTCCGCTTACAGATTTTTGCAAATCTAAAAGCAACAGCATGTTAAAGTCCTAAACCTTTCCATACTGCTGCTTTATTTTTCATACTATTTTATAATGCTCTCACAATATATCTTCTACATAAGTCCGACAGATACTTTACTGTGCAGTGGTTGCCTCAGTAGTACCTTCTGTCAGCCCCTGCTCTTCCAAAACCTTTAAGTAGTTTAAGTTTCCCTTAGGGTCTTCTACTTCATAAGGTGCCTTTAATTCTTCGATATATTCGTTCATCAGTTCACTTACCAATGTGCTTTCAATGCTTACTTCCCAGGAAGGACGACCCTCGGATACATAGTACAGTACATAGTTTGCACCTGCTTCTGCATCTGTATAAGAGAAAATATCTCCTGCCTTACGTCCTGCTTCGTTTAACCACTGGCTCATCTCATCATCCAGATAAGATGCAGACAGTTCTTCATACAGACCACCGTTGGTGTTGCTGTAAGCATCTTCGCTGTACTTTTCAACCAGTTCGATAAATGCCTCTTCGGTATTGCCTGCTGCTTCCAGTTCAGCCAGCATATCTTCACAGCTGACAGTGCTGCTCATGATTACACGGATATTAGCGGTAATATCATCATCCAGATATCTGTCAATAAATTTCAGCACAAAATATTTGTTATTGTTGGTATCTTCCAGAATAGTAGTGTCTCCTGCAACTCTTGCTGTATCAAAGAGCCAGTCCTCATACAACTGGTAAGATATTTCAGAATTTAAGCTGGTTTTTGCCTCACCCTCGGTATCAATGACTTCCAGTGCCGCATCCGCTTCTGCCTTTGCTGCTTCCATAGCTGCAGTTACTGCTGCTTCCTCAGGCTCTACGGTAGAAGTAGTACCGTCTGCATTGGTAACGGTTTCTGCTTCGGGAACATCTGCAACAATTTCGGTTATCAGATAATCTACGCTGTCATAGGTATCTTTGTTTTCTTCATAATATGCTAAAATCTCTGCTTCGGAAGGTGCCTTGGAGTCAGATACTTCTTCATAATAAGCCGCTACCAAGTATCCCTCTTCAATATAAGGTCTTAAATTGGATGCAGTTGCATATCTGCCGAAAGACTCTCTGTAATATCTGCTGGTGCTGACACCTACGGACAATGCACTTTCTTTTACGGTAGCTTTAAATGCTTCATATTCTGCGGAAGCATCATAAGTGAAACCTGCTGCCTCTGCCGCATCAGCAAGGGACTTGTTCTGCTGAATCATATCGATAGTCATACGATCAAAATAATCCTGCCAAGTCATGGTATCACTGTACTGCTGCTTAGACAGGTCACCGGATAAATCCAGTCCCATATAAGATAAGTAGCTGCCATAACTATTCATGTACTCTGTAGTTGACAGATTGAAATAGTAGTCATATTCCACTCTGGTAATATCGTGTCCGCCAACCGTAACATAGGTACTGTGACTTGCCATATATTTGCTTACCGGAATAGCTGCTATTGCAATCGCAATCACTGCTATTACCAGAATACCAACCAGCTTGTCTAACTGCTTCTGCTTCTTTTCCTTTGCTTCTGCTTCTTTTCTTTGCTGTACTTTTCTATCGTACTTGGTCACAATTTTCTGTGGTGCTTCATTTTGTGATGTTTCTTTTTTTGCCATGGGAGTATCTCCTTCCTTTTCCTCAAAACGACAAATCCCTGTTCCGATTGCCGCATGCTTTCCTATTATAATCTATCTTTCAAAGAAAAGGTAGTCTTTTCACGCAATTTTCATAAAAAATTTTGTTTTTACTCCAGATTATTCACACGTCCCATAAACAGTATCATACCTGTTTCAGTATCCTGCAATACATATACAAAGGGTCTGTCTGCTATAAAATTCTTGGGCTCTTCTACCGGCATTGCACAGGTATCAGCGGTTATGATTACGGTAACTGCCGCAGCCGTGGTTCCCTCTTCGTCCACCTCAATCTTAGCCTTGTGCAATACATCCGTTACATAAAGGTCTTCTCCGATTACATCCAAATCCGCATCCGGCAAAAATGCTGCTTCCATACCCATATCCTGCAAAATACCATTTAAACCGGTAATCTCTTTTTCCATGCTGAACTTAGGTATAACAAGGGAATCCATTGTTTCCCGACCGGCTGTATCCAGACTGTCCAACAGTGCCTCTTTTTCTTCTATGCTGAGGGCATTAAACAATGTTTCAATATCCGTACCGTCTTCTAAGGGAATAAATATTTTCATCACTACGTCAGCATCCTTATAAGGCAGGGAAATGCCCTTCATACCATCCATTTCCACGTAAGCGTAGGACTCGCCGTACTGGTGCATCATTTCCACCTGCTTTTCCCCATCAGTACCGTAGAAGGTTCTTTCGCGGGTTTTATCCTCTAAAAAAGGCTCCGCCCACTTGCCCTCAAAATACACAGCATTCATCAGTGCCAGCACCGTATCGTCCGGTATTTTTTTCATAATTTCAGGTATCATGCCCCGGGTATTGTCATCTGCCCATGCATTCATTTTATCTACCGCATCCTGTGGCTCATTATCAAAATCCACTTCGTACATTTCACTCATATAATAATAGCCCGCAGGCTGTAAAAACTCTGTTTCGATGTTTGGCGCCCATTCATAGCCCGTCTGTAACCAGACAGAATTAGCTGTCAGCACAAAGGTTTCCTTAGGCCACTCTGCATTAAGGTAAACTCTCATAGCCGCATTCCAGGTGCCCATATCCTCTATTCCCAGCATTTCTTCCAGCTCTGCCTTGGTATCACTTCCTGCACCTACGTTCAACAAAGACAATGCCGTACAAAGACTGTAAGGCGAGAAAAACAAATCCTCCCCTGCTTCTAAGTGGTCATACATTTCATAGGCAAAAGCATTGACGCCGGTTCGTAATACACTTGCATCCCCCTGTATCACAGGTTCCTGCCAGGTGTATTCTTCTTCCTCGTTATCAATATCATATGCAGGTTCGGGAATGTTCTTTTTTTCTCCGCAGCCTGCCAGTCCGGTTATCATACAAATTCCTAATAATAACGATAAAAATCCTTTTTTCATAATCGTTCCTCCTTGATAAAGAGTTCTTTGTCGTTTGCATATAGTATCCCTCTCAGACCCGCTTTCGCTCCATGCGAAACGTAACGGTACTAAGCTCGAAAACTTCTCTTCGAGAAGTCTTCTTGCTAAGTGCCGACGTTTCACAAGGATCTTCGCTGGATACTATATGCAAACTCTTAACCTCTTCTTTATATAGGTACGAGTGAAAAAAGGATTTTTATGGTATTATTATAAATTATTTTCCAACCACATATTACGCCGCCTTTGGGTATATAGAATTTTTTTTGTTCCATATACCCATTTCTCTTGAAAAAATTCAAGAAAATCGTAGTTTTTGGGTATATAGCAAAAAAGTTCCTGCCAATACCCAGAAAAATGTAATTTGGTGGGTATACAAGCATATTTTTTTCATATATACCCACGCAGCCAAATCAAGCCTTTTTGTGTATAAAATCATTTCAGTTAAAATGCATTTATAGGCCGGTACTCCAAATCAAATTTCACATTCCAACTATCTATTTCAATATCCACAACATCACAATAGCAACTACCGCACCTATTGTGGCACCGCATAAGGGTTTTAACACTGTCTGATAGGGACGTTTGCCAATTTCCCGCTGGGTCTGGATTTCATCCAAGCGTTTACCCTCCGAGAAAGCAACAATTTCCTTATAAGTGTGAATATTGTTGGCTTTTTTCAATTTCTCCACCCTAAATGCCCATATGAGTGTAATTGCATACAACACCACTTCGATAATGATACCGTAAATTCCCAGAAACTTTATAAGAGGCACAAATAATAGGATACTCGCAAAAAAGAGTACCGAAAAAATTGTTCCCTCTTTATTAAATTTCTGTACTTCTGCTACTTTGATTTCTTCTTTCATCATGTCTATATCTCCTTTTATTAATTGATCCAGAGATATATCAAATAATGTACTAAGTAACAACAGACTATGGATGTCAGGGTAATTTTTACCGGTCTCCCAGTTGGAAATTGTCTGCCTGGATACATAAACCTTCTCCGCCAGTTCTTCCTGCGACAAATTCATAGCTGTCCGATACTTTTTAATCTGATTGCTGATTTCCAAATCCGTTGCTCCTTTCACCGTATATCTCAGACCTGCATTCAGGATAAGACACTCGACGAAAATATACTACCAAATTGCTTTGACATCGTCTACTTTTGGGGTGTCAAAAGTGTTTGACATGTGGGAAAATCATTAATTTGTGCCTTGTAACTAATACGCTTCTTCCATGAACATTAAAACACTTAGTACTTAGACATTAAAAAGAGAGCTATGATTAAAAATCCAAACTATCCGCATTAAGCAAAAAATATTTTATACCCATGATTACAAATCCTTCTTCATTTCTCCATGGTCTTTTTGTTCCATTCACTATAACAATCTTCTTGAATGAATCCGGGATATTTCTTAAGGAATAAAGCTCCTGTGTCTGTTTTTCCTCAGAGGTCATGTCATAAGCTACTTGAATATAATATCTCTGACTGCCCTGATTTACTACAAAGTCAATTTCTAACTGCTTATGAACTCTCTTTCCTTCACTGTTCTTTGCAAATACATCCACAATACCAACATCCACATTGTAACCTCGGACAAGCAGCTCATTATAAACAATGTTTTCCATAATATGCGTAGGTTCCTGTTGCCTAAAGTTCAATCTGGCATTTCTGAGTCCTACATCAGAAAAATAGTATTTCAAATTTGCTCCTACATATTTTCTACCCTTAATATCGTATCTGTCAGCTTTAGAAATTAAAAATGCTTCTGCCAAATAATCAATATGATTGGATATGGTTTTATTGCTATAATTGATACCGCGTTCAGTTTTGAAAGTATTCGATATCTTGGTTGGATTCGTTGGTGCACCTATGGCAGAGGCAAGAATATCCACCAAAGTTCCAATCTCATCAACATTTTGAATCTTATTTCGCTCTACCACATCCTTGATATAAACATTAGTAAAAATGTTCTTTAAATACTCTGCTTTCTGTCTTTCCATAGAAAACTGTACTACCTGCGGAAGTCCACCATATATCATATACTCATTCCAAGCATCATCATAATCTCCACCGTACGCATTATAGAACTCGGCAAATGATAAAGGATAAATTCTGATTTCATCTCCTCTGCCTCTAAATTCAGTTACAATATCACTTGATAAAAATTTAGAATTACTTCCAGTCACATATACATCAATATTGCTGATACGAAGCAGACTGTTCAGCACTTCTTCAAATCGGGGCATAAACTGCACTTCATCCAAAAGCAGATAATACTTCTGGTCATCTATCATTGTACTTTTGATATACTGATAACACTTCTTTGGATCTCTCAACTCCTCATTTTCAATGCCATCCAATGCAATCTCAATGATGTGTTCACTATCTACACCATTCTCCAATAAATACTTCTTAAACAGCACAAATAACAGGAATGATTTTCCACATCTCCTGATTCCCGTGATAATCTTAATCATTCCATTATCTTTTCTTACCTTTAACTGTTCAAGGTAGTTATCTCTTTTAATTTCCACAGTACCGCTCCTTGTTTTCGTGTATTGCACGATTTTTAGTAATGATATTTTACCACTAAATTTTTTACCCTTCAATATCCATTCCTATTTTTTGTGTATTTGTACATTTTTATGTAGTGGTTAAATAAAAACTAAAAACTCCGCCATCCTGTAACAGAACAACGGAGTTTTAAATGACCCATTCAAGTTTTCCTAAAAATATTTGGTACTACATCCCTGTCCAAAGCCAAAAATACTCTTAATCAAAGGATATCCTGTATCACTCTGCTTACTTGCAGAATTCTTTCACTGTCTTGTATACGCCCTTCGCGTCCAGACCGTATTTTTCAATCAGTGCTGCTGCGGAGCCGGACTCGCCGAATACGTCCTGCATACCGATTTTGCATACGGGTGTGGGGTAGTTCTTGCAGAGTGCATCACATACGGCACTGCCTAAGCCGCCGATAATGGAGTGTTCTTCAACAGTAACTACTTTGCCGGTCTTCTTTGCACTTGCTACGATTAATTCTTCGTCTAAGGGCTTGATGGTACAGATATTTACAACTTCTGCATTAATACCGTCTGCGGCAAGCAGTTCTGCTGCACCCAGTGCGGCGTCTACACAGATACCGGTTGCTACGATGGTTACGTCAGTACCTTCTTTTACCACAGTACCTTTACCGATTTCAAAGTGATAATCGGGAGTATCGTTGATTACGGGTACTGCTGCACGTCCGAAACGGATATATACGGGACCTTCATGCTCGATGGCCGCACGAACTGCCGCACGTGCTTCCACATCATCGGAAGGACACATTACTACCATACCAGGAATGGTGCGCATCAGCGCAATATCTTCATTACACTGGTGGGTTGCTCCGTCTTCCCCTACGGAGATACCTGCGTGGGTTGCTCCGATTTTTACATTCAGGTGAGGGTAGCCTACGGAGTTACGAACCTGCTCAAAAGCACGTCCTGCCGCAAACATGGCAAAAGAGCTGACAAAGGGGATTTTGCCGGAAGCAGCAAGTCCTGCTGCGATACCTACCATGTTAGCTTCTGCAATACCACAGTCAATATGTCTGTCGGGATATGCTTTTTTGAAAATACCGGTTTTGGTAGCGGCTGCTAAGTCAGCATCCAAAACTACCAGATTGGGGAATTCTTCAGCCAGTTCTTTTAAGGAATTACCGTAGCTTTCTCTGGTTGCTATCTTTTTTACAATCTTTTCTTCTGCCATTTTTATTCACCTGCCTTTTCCAGTTCTGCACCGATTTTTTCAAGGTCTGCCATGGCAACTGCGTACTCCTCGTCATTGGGAGCCTTTCCGTGCCAGTCTGCATTGTTTTCCATAAAGGAAACGCCTTTACCCTTTAAGCTGTGCATAACGATACAGGTTGGCTTGCCTTTCAGCTCTCTTGCCTCTGCAAGTGCACTTCTTATCTGGTCAAAATCATGTGCGTTAATATTGATAACATGGAAATTAAATGCTTCAAATTTTTCATCAATAGGATACGGAGAACATACTTCTTCTACAGTACCGTCAATCTGCAGGTTGTTGTTATCTACGATAACACAGAGATTGTCCAGTTTTCTGTGACCTGCAAACATAGCAGCTTCCCATACCTGTCCTTCCTGGATTTCACCGTCACCAAGCAGTGTATAGGTACGATAATCCTTGCCGTCCATCTTTGCTGCAAGTGCCATACCGACTGCTACGGAAATACCCTGTCCCAAAGAACCGGAGGACATGTCCACACCGGGAATATGAATACAAGGATGTCCCTGCAAATAAGAACCCAAATGACGAAGTGTAGGTAAATCCTCTACCGGAAAGAATCCTCTGTGTGCCAGTGCAGAATACAGACCGGGAGCTGTGTGTCCTTTGGACAGTACGAACCTGTCTCTGTCTTCCTTGTCCGGATTTGCAGGATCGATATTCATTTCTTCAAAATAAAGAAATGTAAACATATCTGCTGCAGATAAAGAGCCGCCGGGATGTCCGGCCTTTGCACCGTGAACTGCGGTAACAATGCCCTTGCGGACTTCATTCGCCATCTTTTGCAGTTCTAAATTTTTCATGTTAATACCCATGCCTTTCTTATTTTTTTCGGATTTGTTGTGAAGGGCTTGTTCGTTCTCGGTGAAAAAAGCTTTTCAGTCACAGACCCTTGGAAAACGTTGGTGTTAGCGAGGTTTTTTCGAGCTTAGCACCAACTACGTTTTTCATGGAGCGAGAGCGAGTCTGTGTGAAAACTTTTTTCACCGAGAACGAAGCACGCCATTAGCAACAACCTTCTTTTACCGCTTATACTCTAGCATATTTTTACAGTTCCGTCCATAGTGAACTTCTTTTTAGCATACTTTTTGGTGCAAAACATATACATACAATAAAAAAACTGCGGAATTTATTTATGCCCAAATCCCTTTTCTCAAAAAAGCTTATACCGGTATATCTGTTGCTGCCGGTACTGATTGTCATTACCGTTTTACTCTTTTCCTTAGAAAGTGATACCCGCACCTTTAACACGCTTACGGAAACCATTTTTAAAGAAGAACTTTCAGGCAATACTTTAAACCTTCATTATACATTGGCACACCCCGAAGATTTCGGCATTGCACATTACGCTCCCGTACTGCCATGCTACTCTGCCGCAGGACAAACGCAATCCCAGCAGGAACTTGCTTCATACATAGAAGCACTTACTGAAATTGACCGGGAAAAACTGGAAGAAAATCAGCAGTACACTTATACCCTGCTTTCCAGGTTTTTGCAACAAACTATGGAGGGCAATACTTTTCCTTATTATGATGAGCCTTTATCCCCCTCCGGCGGTATGCAGTCCCAGCTTCCTATTTTACTGGCAGAATACACTTTCCGTGATACACAGGATGTGGAAGACTACCTTGCTCTTTTAGACCAGACCGACGAATACTTTGCCGCCCTTCTGGTATATGAGCAGGAAAAGAAGGATGCCGGGCTTTTACAGGCAGACACCTCTCTGGAACAGGTAAGAGAGCAGTGCTATACCATTTTATCCAAAGAAGAACTGGCACAGGGCACTCACTTTTTGCAGACCACCTTTTCGGAACGTCTGGACAAATTGCTGGCACAGGGACTCATTACCGAAGAGGATGCCGCTACTTACATTTCCAGCAACAACCGTCTGCTTACCACTGTAATGCAGCCTGCCTACGAAACCTTAGGAGACGGTTTGTTTTTACTGATGGGAGATGGGGCTTCCACACCTGCGGGACTTTGCCATCTGCCACAGGGGCAGGCTTATTATGAATGGCTGGTAAAGGAAAACACAGGTTCCGCCCTTTCCGTAGAGGAAATCAAGGCACTTTTATATCCGCAATTCAATGAAGAATATACTGCTCTCCATGATATGCTGGCTGCTTCCGAGGATTCTGTCAGTATGTGGATAAAGGCATTGCAGGGCAATTCTTTTTCCTTATCCTCACCGGAAGAAATGCTTGCAGACCTGCAAACCCGAATGAGTGCGGATTTTCCGGCTCTTCCTGCCACTTCCGGCTCTACTGCACATGCCGGCTCTGCGGATATGGAAGCCCAAGGTGCCCTTCCGGATTCTTCCCTGTTTACAGCGTCCCTGCCCTCACTGGCGGTCAAAGAAGTCTCTCCCAGTCTGGAGGATTATTGTGCCCCTGCCTTTTACCTGACACCACCTCTGGACGATACGGAAAATAATGTAATTTACATCAATGAAAAGAGTACGCCCGAAGGCTTGGAGCTTTACACCACTCTTGCCCATGAGGGTTATCCGGGACACCTCTATCAGTCTGTTTACAGCCAACGTACCATGATGTCCAAGGAAGAAGACCCTGTCCGTCAGCTTTTCTGGTATGGAGGCTATCTGGAAGGCTGGGCCTTGTATGTGGAATTTATCTCTTATGACTATGCTACCGAACTGGCAATGGAGACCGGAGATATTGATGCTGCATATGCTTATCAAATAGAAAAGCATAACCGCAATATGCAGCTATGCCTGTATGCTTTGCTGGATGTTGCCATCCACTATGACGGTGCTTCCTATGAGCAGGTCCATGAAGTCCTTGGTGCTTTCGGCATCCTGGATGCGGACACCACAAGACGGGTTTATGATTATATCGCGGAAGAACCTGCCAATTACCTGAAATACTATTTGGGCTATTTGGAAATCCTCCGCTTAAAAGAAGCTGCCAAAGAACAGTGGGGTAACGAATACAGTGATTTACGTTTCCACACCTTTTATCTGGACTGCGGGCCTTCGGACTTTACTTCTCTTACTGAGGCATTGACAAAATATTAAAAAAATCTAGTTATCTTTCTGACGAGCGGACTGTTGCTTTTCCCTGAAAAAACGGTTCAAACGGCTCAATGCTTTTTCCAAAATAATCTGTTCTTCCTCGGAAAGCTCGTCCGTTATCGTCTCCACCATGTCCTCATGGAAACGCTGGTGGCTTACATATGCCTTGCGTCCCTTGTCTGTCAAAGAAACCAATACCACGCGCCTGTCCTCTTCACTACGGCTGCGCTCTACAAAACCCTTTTTTACCAGACCGTTTACGGCAATGGTAAGTGTACCGGTGGTAACCATCAGAGAACGGGCTACCGCCGTCATATTTTTGGGTTCCTTCATGCCGATTGCTTCAATGACATGCATGTCATTTGTAGTAATATTCTGATATTCATTCTGCTTGATAACGCTTTCTTCTATGGCGTTTATATTACGGAACAACCGTACAAGCACCTCATTCAGCGTTGCATGAATATTCATACTTCTTCCTCCATCATACTTTCCAGATATCCTCTGTCCCACAACAATATCTTTAACTTCTTTGCCATATCTACCGCCGGCTCCGTAAAATACTGATTGGTCAGCACTACACCAACCATGCACTCATAATAGTCCCTGCCGGCATAAATCTCCTGCACCGCAGCTACTCCCACGGGAGAAGCGTAACATTTACACTGTATGGCATAGGTAATCCCGTCCTTTTGAGCCAGAATATCCACACCATAATCCCTGCTGCCACTGGTAACCTCTACTTCCGAAAAGCCCCGCTCCCTCAGCAAATCAGCACAGTAATATTCAAATTCATGCCCCTCCATTTCATCTACAAACAAGGGGCGGTAACGACGCCTTTTCTGCAAAATCAGACACACTGCGACAATGCCTGCAATTGCCAAAACCACCAAGGCAGTCACATAAATCTTCTCCTGCATAAAAGCTCCCTTCCGCGTACATACGCTTTTTCTGCTATTCATTTTACCACATTTCAAATTATTTTAATAGTCAAAATATTTTAGTTCTCAAATTTTTTGACTGTTAAAGCACTTTCCCCCTACATTTGACTCTTAAAACATTTCCTCCCCTGATTGACATTTCTTTTGGGCGGTTCTATACTTTATGGTTGAAAAAAGTGTGTTGATATAGAGCACAAATCAGAACGACTGAGAAATGGGTTTTCAGAAAGGCGGCAGATATTTATGGAAAATCTGATATTCAGCTTAAACGCAACCATCCCCGTATTTTTACTGATGGTTCTGGGATATATATTGAAAATCTGCAAACTGGTGGATGCTCCTTTCGTGAAGACACTGAATAGCTTTAACTTTAAGATTACCCTTCCGGTGTTATTGTTTCGGGATATTGCCACGTCGGATTTTTCCGCAGTGTGGGATACCCGTTATGTACTGTTCTGCTTTTTAGTAACATTGTTCTGTATCGTTATCATCTGGACCGGCAGTGCCCTTTTTTACAAAAATAAAGCCTGCATCGGGGAATTCGTGCAGGCCTCTTATCGCAGCAGTGCCGCAGTACTGGGCATTGCCTTTATTGAAAATATTTACGGGAACTCCGGTATGGCACCTCTTATGATTATCGGTACGGTTCCTTTGTACAACATTGCTGCCGTACTGGTTTTGTCCTTTACCAAACCCGGACAGGCCGGTCTTAATAAAAGCACCCTACTTTCCTCCCTGAAAGATATTGCTACAAACCCGATTATCCTGGGCATTCTTTTGGGTATGCTTGTATCCGTTTCCGGCATAGAATTTCCTTTTATTGTCACCAAAACCATTGGTAGTGTTTCTTCTCTGGCAACACCCCTTGCCTTAATCGGTCTGGGCGCAGGCTTCGAGGGCAGAAAGGCGCTGAAACAACTGAAACCCACCGTAGTTTGCACGGTGTTAAAGCTGGTGGTACAACCCTTAATATTCCTGCCCCTTGCAGTATATCTGGGCTTCACCGGCGAAAAACTGGTGGCCATCCTCATTATGCTGGGTGCCCCTACCACAGTCAGCTGTTACATCATGGCGAAAAATATGGGACATGAAGGCACACTTACGTCCAGCGTGGTGGTTGCGACAACGTTTTTCAGTTCTGTGAGCATTACTGTGTGGTTGTTTGTGATGAAGAGTTTGGGGTGGGTGTAAGGAGCATACAAATACTCATATAGACGTTTTCACTTTATATTTGTGCCTTAACGGTTTCATCGTCCAATCATCAAAACCAATAATTTCGTCATTTTGCAATCTACCAAGCACAATTCCGGGATCTCTTTCTATCCGGTTTGCAAATGCTCTTATAGACTGCAAATCAAATCTTCTTCCAGCCAGAAATTCTTTGTATTTTTCCGGTGGTATCAAGCTATCTTCTGCATATTTATTTGCTGCTTCTTCCCTCTCACCGGTTTCTTTATCAAAAGAAATTCCATAGTCACCATTCATAATGTGTCCAATTTCATGAAACAAAGTAAACCAAAATGAATCTGCATTCAATCTTCTATCGTTTACCATTAACATGATATGATCACCAACTTTCTTTGTTGCACCATTGGTTCTGGAGCCGGAAATATTGGGTAAAATGACAAATATGACTCCCGCTTCAAGAAATGCACTTCGAATCAACGGATAGAACTCCTCATGGTTTCGAGTTAATGTCAATGCATATTTGACTGCTTCTTCAAATTTCTTTTTATTGAATTTAGGCGCGTCGGTTTTAAGTGCTTTGTTCGTTGCAATCTGAACCATCGTATTTGCTTTAACAGTACTACTTTCTGTAATATCTTCTGTAGTACTCCTAAAACTTACCGCCATATCCCTTTTGGTAAATACGGAAAGTGTAGCTACATTAAGAAATTCTCTAACACGCTTAATCTGTTCATCTCTTTTTCTTGGCAAATCAGGTAATGAATAATTCTCTCTAAAATATTTATAATCAAAATAATCAAATACTTTTCGTTCTTCTTCCAATTCTTCTTCCGACTTAAATTGTGCTATTAACGCATCATAGGAATTCTGCAAATTCAACCAATAAATTACACTCGTACCTATCATCCGTGATAGCTTCATAGCTATATCAATCGAAAGGCTTTGCTCTCCTCTAATCAACAAACTTAAATTTTTGGGAGTTGTATCAAGTCTCTTTGCAAAATCTTCTTGCGTAAGCCCACTTTCATCTACAATTTCTTTAATATAATATCCCGGGTGAAATGCAATTGTATCATGATATTCAATATAGTTACTCATAATGTTTACTCACCTCCGCAATCTCTACTATCCTTACCATTCCGGCTATCTCATCTATATTACAAGGTTTATATGGCTTCTTCTCTTCATTTAAAGGCTGTAAAATAATTCTCCACTTATCTGTTTGTGACTTTACATCAATTGCAAAATACCCTTCTAAATCCCTACCATTCTTATTCTTTAATTTATGAAAATGAAACGGTGGCATAACAATAATATCTTTTATACTATCTGCATTTTCCAGTGCATTAATACGTGCTAATAGACTTCTTGCCAAAAGCTCATTTCCATCAAATAATTTTTTTGCTACCTTTATGTTCGTGCATTGCGAATGCACTTTATCTGAGGCATATTCAAGTTCCAATTCCTCTCCCCCTATATTGCACATTACCCTTTGGGTAATTTTATTGTAACATTCGTATTTAGTATCGTCAAGGTTAATCTAGTTCTTAACAGAATGGGAAGGAAATGTTTTAAACAGCTAAAGGTGTAGTGTTCTACTAACTGTTTTACTCATTATATACTGCAGTTTTTTTCGATACAAATGTCAACTCTTCTATTTACAACTGTTTCCTGTTTTTTCTACATCATTCCCGCCAACACCACGCTTGCCACCAGCCCTGCCACCATGGAAATCAGGGCCCCGGCAAGAGTGTATCGGGTTTTGGTAACCTTTGCCGCCAGGAAATATACGGACATGGTATAAAAAATGGTCTCCGTACAGCTCATCAGTATGGAGGTCAGCATACCGATGTAGGAATCCGTTCCATAGGTTTTAAAAATATCCAGTACCAGTCCGGTGGCCGCAGAGGAAGAAAACATTTTTACCAGTACCAGCGGCACAATGTCCGCAGGTATACCTATCCCTTCCGTCAGTTTTCCAATCATTCCTCCCAGAAATTGCATAAAACCGGAAGCCCGTAAAACTCCCACACCTACCATCAGCCCTATCAGGGTCGGCAATATTTGTACCACCGTCTTCAAACCGTCTTTTGCACCATCTATAAATTCCTCATAGACCTTTACCTTATGTATTATCCCATGTGCTACCATATAAAAAATAATGGCAGGAATAATAATATTGGAAAAATTTGCCATTGCATTTGCCATCTACTTCCTGCCTCCTTTTTTTCTGTCCATAATTTTACAATAAATAATTGAAATAATAGTGGAAAACAGCGTGGCTACAATAGCAGGTGCAATCACCCCCGCCGGATTGGCACTACCGTACTGGGTACGGTACACTATCATATTGACAGGTATTAGTTGTAAGGACGAGGTATTAAGAATTAAAAAGGTACACATCTCATTGCTGGCACGACGGATGCTGCCGGTGTTTCCTCTCTCTTCCTCCAACTCCGCCAATGACTCCATAGCTTTTAACCCTGCCGGCGTACAGGCCCATCCCAAGCCTAATATATTGGCAATAAAATTGGTAGCAATATATTTGCGGGAAGGATGCTCTTTGGGGATTTTGGGAAACATAAACGTCAAAAAGGGTTGAATGCCGGAAGCCAGTCCGGTAATCAACCCCGATTTTTCAGCAATCTTCATAAGCCCCATCCAGAGAGCCATGACACCTGCCATGGTAATACAAAGGGATACTGCTTCCTGCGCAGACCCCAGTGCTGCATCCGTTACTGCAGCCATGTTGCCGGTAAACGCTGCATACACCACGCCCACCAGTATCATAAATGCCCAGATATAATTCAGCATATACAACCTTTCCGTATCCGCCTTTTTGTATTGAAACAAAAACTGTATGTAAAAGTCATAACTTCTCCCAAGGTGCAATACCTCTGAATGCCATGCTTTCACACTGATACGAAACTCTTTATTACCATATATATGAAATTTATAAACTAAATATTTCCTCTTTCCCTCTTGTTAAGATATTTTCTCGCATACATCAAATCGTCTGCCTTCTTGAGGAAATGATCCAAAGTATGGTTTTTGATACGATTGGTATAAACACCGATACTTGCCTGTAATTCATAGGGCTTATCGCTTTTTTGATTAAACTCCTGAATACCTTTTTGGATACAGGTAACAATTTCTTCTGCCCTGTCATCAATATCCTCTCCCACAAAGGCAATTAAAAACTCATCACCGCCTATACGGGCAGCAATCTCTTGGCGGATACTCTCTTTTACTATTTTACCCAGTGTCTGCAAAGCAAAATCCCCCTCTGCATGACCATAAGTATCGTTGATTCGTTTTAAGCCATCCATATCCATGGAAATAATGGACATATCTAAATCTTCTGCAACCTTTAAAACAGTCTGTATCTTCTGATAAAATCCGTTTCGATTGTATAAGCCCGTCAAAAGGTCGCCCATATACACTCGCATCAACTGTATCTGTGCTTTCTGCATCTCCAACAGATGACGGAAGTTAGTTAAAAAGGCTTCATATGCCGTATACCAGAAAATCTCGCTATCAAAGCTGATTACCGCATATCCTGCTGTTTTTCCCTTCATATGAACAGTGGTTACCAGAAGAAAATCATGTTCCTCTAACTGCTTTTTCCTGTCAGGAATTAGATCTTCGAATTTTACAGTCCTTTTAAAGTCCACTTCGGACATATGCTCTTCACTGCAATAATGTAACACATCCAGTACAGGCGTATAATTCCTGTCATCCTGTTCATCCCCGCCTTCTTTATGCCAACTGATTCCCTGCTCATCAAACAGATTTTGATTTGCACAAAACCAAAAATCATTATAGTTAAGGGAACCCATATATTCAGAGACCGCAAGCAATGCACTTTCCAAATTCTCTGCATTACCGTAATTGGCAACCATCTGGTTTACTTCTCCCTGATATTTAATCTGCTGATGAAGCTCTGTTTTTAAACGAATCATCTCTGCCGTACTTTGTAAAGACTCCAAATTAGCACAACCACAGGAACCGCCTATCTGCATCTTACTGTAAATATATGTCTTGTTGCTCTTGTCTTCTACAGCCCTTTTTCCTGTAACAATTTGAAAGACAATTCGGATAAACTCATCTATATTCTGAATACCGGTAGTCAGACGGGGACGATTAAACTTTTCCATTTCTACGCCATCAAAACCACTGACCGCCACATCTTGCGGTACTCGGTAGCCTCTTTCCTGCAAATAACTGCATACAGTAATTGCCATCATATCATTGGCACAAATAATCGCTTCCGGTAAAGATTTTCCATTAGCAAGCATTCTGTCCATCTCGGCTCTGGTCGGATCCTCCCAGAACTCACCCCAGTATATCCGCTCCGGCTCATAAGGAATAGCATTATCAGCCAGTACCTTTTTAAATACATCCAGACGCTCTTCTGAAAAGCTGTTATTCTTCAGTCCTCCCATAAAGTTAACGGTACGGTAACCGTGAAACTCTATCATATGACGAACAACTTCTTCAAAGGTATTTCCATAATCAAATGCCAGATTAATCGCTCCATCCATGCATTTATCCACTGCGATTATCGGCACGCCTGCTTCATTGGCACGCTTTACCAATAGGGTCTGTTCTTCATCCTGCTTAAAGGATTCCGACATCAATACAATTGCATCATAACCCTCTACATAAATGGTATCAAAAATCTTCTTTTCACCGGCATCATTTAAGTCATTATTATAAAAATCAGTCAATGTAGAAAAAAAGACTACCTTACAATTATACTTTCTGCATTCTGAAACAGCCTGTTTCATAATACGGGTCTGCTCCTCATTCGGAAACCTTGCCAGAATAAATGCTATTACTTTGTAATCTTCACCTTCGGAATACTTCTTTTCCATACCAATCTCTTCTTTCTGGATTAACCGAAACATGCTCAATCCTTTGTTTCCTCTTCTACACATTTATATCATAATATGTTTTCCCTTGGTTTCTTGCTTTAGGAAATTTTCCGCAAAACAAAAGTCCACTACACTACGTTCAGTATAGCAGACTTTTTCTTTGTATTTAATGGTATTATTTAATATACTTTACACCACTTTTTTGTGACTTTAGTTCTATTCGGGCATTACCACTCTATCAATGCCGTTCCCCATGTAAGTCCGCCGCCAAAACCGGACATCACAATCTTGTCTCCACGCTTTAACATACCTTTTTTGTTCATATCATCCAACAAAAGAGGCACTGTCGCTGCAGATACATTTCCACTGCGGTCTAAAATAATGGGGAATTTATCTTCACTTACTTTCAGTCTCTTTGCCACGGACTGTAAGATTCTGATGTTCGCCTGATGCAGTACAAAATAAGCCACTTCATCTGCGGAAACACCTGCTTTATCCAATACCTTATTGATGGAAGCCGGTACAGTGCTGACTGCAAACTTGTATACTTCCTGTCCATCCATATGTACATAGTCCGGTTCATGACCCTGCTGCACCAACAGATTGTTAACAAGACGTGCCTTACATGAAAGCACCTTGCCCTTTACACCGTCTGAACCTTGGTCAAATACAAAAATACCTTCTTCTTCTCTGCGTACCACCGCTGCACCCGCACCGTCACCGAACAGTACACAGGTACTTCTGTCTTCCCAATCCATAATCTTGGAAAGGGTTTCCGCACCCAGAACCAGTGCATTTTTATAAAGACCACTCTGTAAATATGCATATGCGGTATGTAAGGAGAACATAAATCCGGAGCATGCCGCATTGATGTCAAATGCAACCGCATTTACAGCTCCCAATTCTGCCTGTATTTCACATGCACAGGAAGGAGTAAAATGGTCTGCACTAAGAGTTCCTACAATAATCAAATCCACCTCTTGTACAGTCATTCCTGCATCTTTAAGTGCTGCTCTCGCAGCTTCTGCTGCCATGCCCGCAGTTGTTTCGTCCTTGGCAATCCTTCTTTCTTTAATTCCTGTACGGCTGCTGATCCATTCATCTGAAGTATCCATAACCTTTGCCAGGTCATCATTGGTAACTACAGTCTTCGGAAACGCACTTCCCGTTCCTGCTATTCTGATTGTCATATCCTTACTGCCTTTCTTATCTCTCTATCCCTAGTATCTATATATTCCCTTATACACACATTTTTCTTTTATGCAAACTCCTGCATGATATCATGCACATACTCTAACTTTTCTGCCCGATAGGCATTCGTCCCACAGAACAGTAATGCATCATCAATATTGCCCTCTGCCGCATTTACCAGTGCATCAGTAATGCAGTAAGGGGTTTCCTGCGGCTTACAGGTAGAAACACACAAATGACATGCACCGTGAGGAATCCTACCCTCTTTTGCCCTGTCCGCAAAAGCATTACGGATGGCACGTCCCGGCATTCCCACGGGACTTTTTACCAGTACAATATCTTCTTTTTTTGCCTGAATATATGCCTGCTTGTAATTGTCATGGGCGTCACATTCATGGGTTGTCACAAAACGGGTTGCCATCTGTACGCCGTCCGCCCCCAAAGAAACTGCTTTTTCTGCATCCTCTCTGGTATAAATGCCTCCGGCTACCACAACAGGAATCTGCTTGCCTGTCTGTTTCCCCAGTCCATGAACATACTCGGTAATATTACGGATTTCCGCATCAAAATCCAGTTCCTCTTCTCCGGTCAGTTGTTCCATGGAAAAGCCTAAATGTCCGCCGGCTTCAGGTCCCTCAATCACTACCATATCCGGCTCTCTGTCATACTTTTTCTTCCAGTATTTACAGATTACCTGTGCCGACTTTAAAGAAGAAACTATTGGAGCCAATTTCGTCTTTGCCGCTCCTACGATTTCAGGCAGGCTTACGGGCAGACCCGCACCGGAAATAATCAGATCCACACCGGCTTCCACTGCTGCCTTTACATACTCTTCATATTTACGGGTAGCCACCATAATATTGACGCCGATGATACCGCCCTTGGCAATTTCCCTGGCCTTTGCTATCTCTTCTTTAATGGCACGCAGATTGGTGCCGATGGGGTCCTTGTCATACCCCGGATTACGAAAACCTATCTGTGCCGTTGAAATCACGCCGACACCGCCTTCAGCTGCCACTGCTCCTGCCAGTCTGTGTAAACTGACACCCACACCCATGCCACCTTGTATAACAGGGATACGTGCTATCAGTTCTCCTATTTTTAATTCTTTTAATTCCATGATGCTCCTTTTTATGTCGCTCAGCTTTTAGCCTTTTTGTGAGCACTTATGCCAACATAAAAGTGATTTCTGCACTGGCAACCACTTTACCGTCCACATAGGCTTTGGCATCTCCTACACCTACGGGACCCTTCATTTTGATAATGGAGGTTTCTAACATCAATACATCACCGGGAACTACTTTCCCCTTAAATTTTGCGTTCTTAATACCACCGAACAATGCCAGTCTGCCTTTGTTTTCCGGCATACTTAACAGTGCTACCGCACCAGTCTGTGCCAATGCCTCAATAATCAGTACGCCCGGCATAATGGGTTCTCCGGGGAAGTGTCCTGCAAAGAAAGGCTCATTATAGGTAACACATTTCTTGCCTAACGCTCTTTGACCCACTTCCATTTCTTCAATGGTATCTACCAGTAAAAACGGCTGTCTGTGGGGAATAATTTCCATAATCTGCTTTGTATTTAAAACTGCCATTACTTCCTCTCTTCCTGCCGCTTTTGCGGCTCTGAATTACTCTGTATATTTCTTTACGATGATACTTGCGTTGTGTCCGCCAAAACCTAAAGAGTTGGAAAGTGCATAGGTAAATTCACCTTCTACGGATTCCTTGCAGTAATCCAAATCACATTCTTCATCAGGCACCTGATAACCTACGGTCTTGTGGATAAAGCCGTCTTCCAATTCCTTTACACAGGTTACAAATTCCAGTGCACCTGCTGCACCTAAAAGGTGACCTACCATGGACTTGGTAGAGTTGATTTTAATATTGTTTGCGTGCTCACCAAACAACAGCTTGATTGCTCTGGTTTCAAACAGGTCGTTGTGGTGTGTGCTGGTACCGTGTGCGTTGATGTAGGTAATCTCTTCTTTTGCAATACCTGCATCCATAATTGCATATTCCATAGCCTTTGCCGCACCGGAGCCGTCCTCTGCGGGAGAGGTGATATGGTATGCATCGGAGGTACATCCGTAACCTGCTACTTCTGCATAAATCTTTGCGCCTCGAGCCTTTGCATGCTCTAATTCTTCCAGAATAACAACCGCAGAACCTTCACCCATAACAAAGCCACTGCGTTCTTTATCAAAAGGAATGGAACAACGTGCCGGGTCATCGGAACTGCTCAGTGCGGTCAGTGCGGTAAATCCTGCAATACCGATAGGGGTAACGCTGCTTTCTGTACCGCCTGCCACCATCACATCTGCTTCACCATACTGGATAGCACGGAACGCTTCACCGATAGAGTTTGTACCGGTTGCACAAGCGGTTACTACGTTAATGCTCTTACCTTTTAAACCATACTGAATGGATACGTTACCTGCTGCCATGTTACAAATCATCATAGGTACTAACAGAGGATTCACGCGGGAAGGTCCTTTTTCCAATAATTTCTGATGTTCTCTTTCCATTGCCTGTAAGGAACCGATACCGGAACCTACGGAAACACCTACACGGAACGGGTCTTCTTTTTCCATATCCAGACCGGCATCTTCCAAAGCTTCCTTAGTTGCCGCTACTGCATACTGGCAGAACAGCTCCATTCTCTTTGCAGCCTTGAAATCCATGTAATTCTTGCCGTCAAAGCCGTTTACTTCTGCTGCGATATGGCACTTATATTCGCTGGCATCAAATTTGGTAATCGGTGCAAAGCCGGTCTTGCCTGCTTTTACACTCTCCCAAAATTCTTCTACTGATAAACCGATGGGGGTAATGGCACCCATACCTGTTACAACAACTCTTCTACTCATTCTACTTCTCCTTTTTCACTTATGTCAATTCCTGCTTATTTCAATCGTTCTTTGCCACGGGCTGAACTATACTGTCCCGTGCCACATTTACTTACTCCATGTGCCACGGCACTGTCCTTTTACATATACATGCCGCCGTCTACGGAAATCACCTGACCGGTAATGTAAGCTGCCTTATCACTTGCCAAGAATGCTGCGGTTTCTGCAATATCCTTGGTGTTGCCTACTCTGCCCAAAGGAATCTGGGACAGTACTGCCTGTTTTGCGGCATCCGTCATGGCATCGGTCATCTCGGTTGCAATAAAGCCCGGTGCAATGGCATTGACGGTGATACCTCTGGTTGCCAGTTCTCTTGCCACACTCTTGGTGAGACCGATTACGCCTGCCTTGCTGGCTGCGTAATTTGCCTGACCCGCGTTACCTAAGATACCGGTTACGGAAGTCATATTGATAATACGTCCGCTTCTCTGCTTTAAGAAAGGACGATACAACTGCTTGATACAGTTGAAGGTTCCCTTTAAGTTGGTGTCGATAACAGCATCAAAATCTTCGTCGCTGATTTTCATAACCAGATTGTCCTTGGTGATACCTGCGTTGTTTACCAGAATATCTACCTTGCCGAATTTTGCAATGGCTTCGTTTACCATATTACCGCAAGCTTCATAGTCTGCTACGGAACATTGGATTGCAATTGCTTCGCCACCCATTGCTTCGATTTCTTTTACTACTTCATCTGCTTTTTCTTTGGAACCGTTGTAGTTTACCACTACCTTTGCACCATAGGAAGCAAAGGTGAGTGCGATTTCTTTACCGATACCACGGCTTGCACCGGTGATTAATGCTACTTTACCGTTTAACATGTCATGCTCCTTTTCGTGTGAGGACTGTTGCCTTTGGTTAGATTGTCTGTCGGTTGTAAAAAGCTTTCTGACGCAGACCCTTGGGAAACGTCGGCACTTAGCAAGAAGACTTCTCGCAGAGAAGGTTTCGAGCTTAGTGTCCGCTACGTTTCTCATGGAGCGAGAGCACGTCTGCAAAGAAACTTTTTACAATCGGCAGAAAAATCTAACTAATGGCAACATTCCACGGGGTTTACTATACTAATGCATCTAATTTCGCTAAGTCTTCCAGCTTCTCAATATTGATGGCGGTCATTTCTTTGTTGATTTTCTTTAAGAAGCCGCTTAAGGTCTTGCCGGGTCCGATTTCAATAAAGGTGTCCACACCGTCAGCAATCATACGCTCTACGGACTGCTGCCAACGAACGGAGGAAGATACCTGACGCTCTAAAAGGTCTTTTACTTCCGCAACGTCTTTTACATAATCTGCGGTTACATTGGTCAGATAAGGAATCTGCATAGTGCTTAACTCTACCTTATCCAGTTCTTCGCGAAGCTTCTTGCCTGCACCCTCTAACATGGAAGAATGGAAAGGTCCGCTTACCTTTAAGGGAATGCATCTCTTTGCACCTGCTGCGGACAGGGCTTCTGCCGCTGCTGCAACAGCACTTTCTTCACCGGTAATAACGGTCTGTCCGGGACAGTTGTAATTTGCTACGGATACATTTCCTTCGATTTCTCCGCAAACCTTTTCAATGGTTTCATTATCTAAACCTAAAACCGCGGTCATGGCACCACCTGTGGGTACTGCCTCCTGCATATAGAGACCTCTCTTACGGACTACTTTAAAGATGTCTTCCATACTCATCACACCTGCAGTATATAAAGCGCCGTATTCACCCAGACTTAAACCTGCAGTTACGTCTGCCTTGATACCTTTTTCTTTCACTGCCGCAAGAATAGCCAGCTCAGTTGTCAGCATGGCAATCTGGGTGTACTCTGTAATATTAATATTGTCGTTTTCTTCAAAACAAAGTGCTGCTACATCCAAATCTACTGCCTTATTTGCTACCTCAAAAACTTCCTTGCATGCCGGGATGGCATCATAAAAATCCTTTCCCATTCCCACATACTGGGAACCCTGTCCCGGAAACACAAATGCTATCTTTCCCATACTCTTCTCCTTCTGCCGCTTTGGGCACTTAAATTAACAGAATTTTTCTCTTAATTTATTTTTTATATTAAATATTTTGATTTTCAAAGTAATAATCTCAAATAGCGGGAGGTCTTTCGACCTCCCTGTGTGTATCATATAAAATGAACTTCTATCCTGCTGCCTGTGGCAGCCTCCCCGGAAACTGTTATGTAACACTACTTGTTTAAAAGTGCTTTTGCCTCTGCCATGATTTCTTCAATCATTTCCTGACAGGTCTGTTCCTTGGAAATCAAACCTGCAATCTGTCCTGCCATAACGGTTCCGTTGGTTACGTCCCCTTCCATTACAGCCTTACGCAGAGTACCTAAGGTTAAGTATTCCAGTTCTTCAAAGGATGCACCCTCTTTTTCCAGCTTTATATACTCTCTGGTCATCTTGTTACGGATAACACGAACAGGATGTCCGTGGCTCATACCGGTAACTTCGGAGTCAATATCCTTTGCTTTAATAATCTTTTCTTTGTAGTTGGCATGGGTAATGGCTTCTGTTGCTACGCAGAAACGGGTACCCATCTGTACGCCTTCCGCACCTAACATCATAGCTGCTGCAAAACCGCGTCCGTCACCGATACCACCGGCAGCAATAACGGGAATGTCAACTGCATCTACAATCTGAGGCACCATAGTCATGGTGGTTGCGGAACCAATGTGTCCGCCGGCTTCCATTCCCTCTGCAACTACCGCATCCGCACCGGCACGCTCCATCAGCTTTGCAAGTGCTACGCTGGCAACTACGGGAATTACCTTTATACCGGCATCTTTCCACATCTGCATGTATTTTGCAGGATTACCGGCACCGGTAGTTACTACTTTAATACCTTCTTCCACGATAACCTGTGCCACTTCATCCGCATTGGGATTCATCAGCATAACGTTAACACCAAAAGGCTTATCAGTCAGCTCTTTTGCTTTTTTAATCTGCTCTCTTACCACTTCACCCGGTGCACTGCCTGCACCGATGATACCTAAACCGCCGGCATTGGAAACCGCTGCGGCAAGATGGTATTCAGCAACCCAGGCCATACCGCCCTGAATAATGGGATACTTTGTTCCCAGTAACTCCGTTACTCTAGTTTTCATGTATTTTATGCCTCAATACCCTTATCTTTTAAATAGTTGATAACATCACCTACAGTAGTCAGATTTTCCAGATCTTCAGAAGGAATTTCTGTACCGTATTCTTCTTCCAGAGCCATTACCAATTCGAATAAGTCTAAAGAGTCTGCTCCTAAATCCTCTTTAAAAGAAGAAGCCTCAGTAATTTCAACTCCGTCCAGATTTAACTGTTCTTTTATAATTTCGCTTACTTTTTCTAACATTTCTCTAATCTCCTTTGAATTTAAAAATAGTTTGATAATCAAAGTATATGTAGCATACCATGATTTGTCAAGTGTTTATTTGAAATATTATAACATTAACATATATACTGTAGCAAAAGATACTACTACCTGAATAATGACGAAGCGGAAGACAGTCTGCGTATTGGACCATTCCAATTTTTTACGCACATGGTCATGGAGGGGTGTAAGGGTATTTTTCAGTATACGGATTTTGAGCACACGAATCAGGGAAACCTTTAAAAGTCCCAAGCCGCCGTCCATAATCAACACAAATGCCGCCGGAATAAACAACAGGGGATTACCGGACTTCAACGCTACGATACTGATAAACACACCCATGGCACGGGAACCTGCATCACCCATCAACAGACGGCTGGGAGTCGCATTGTACCACAGATATCCCAGAATACATACCATAAACAACAGTACGGGAAATGCCATATCTGAACCTGTTCCTAATATTTTATCGATTACATAGAAGCTGGTCAGTGTCACTATTACCAATGTACCGGATAAACCGTCCACACCGTCTGCACAGTTAGTCACATTGATGGCCGCCCACACCAGCACTACCGCACATACTGCAAACAATGCAGGATGCAGGGTAATAACCGTATCTCCGAAAATAAGCGTACTGGAATTGTAATAAAGATAAGTTCCTGTTACCGCAACTGCTACAAACAAATCCAACAGTCCCTTTTTCCACTCGCCCCAGGGCTTTTCGGCTGTATCATCAAAGAAACCGGTGAGCATCTCTATCACAACCAACATTAGATAGATACAGATTTCCAGACTTAAATTGGAAAACAACAGGGTTGCCACCGCAAACACCAGTATAAAAATAATACCAGCTCCTCTGGGTTTTCCTGCGGATTTTTTACCTTCTACCGCAAAATCCCTTCCCAAATCCTTGGGCAGATACTGACTGCATTTGCTAATAAAAAAACAGGTTCCCGCAAACGCTGCCAATATGCCCACAAAGGCAATCCACTCAAGCTTATCCGCAAAAAAATAAGGTAACATATACCATCCTCCGAAATCTATGTATTCTATCTAAAATGTTTCTTCACTCAGGCCTCTCTATTCCTGCCTTTTATGCATTATAGCATAAACAAGACCACAATGCCACTGTGGGAACATGATAAATTATAAAAGTATTCGACAAAAACATCTTTGATTTTTTGATTATATACAGAACATCTATCCCGCCAATTCACTTTATGCCTATTTTAACTTTAAGCCATCCTGTTTCCTCGCTGCCTTCTGCCACACTTCCCAACAAGCCGTTGCAGCCCCTGAATGCTCTCTCCATATCCCTGTACCGCCATCAGGATTCCGCCATGCCCGCATGTGACTATGTTTGCTGCTCCATAGTCCAGTATGCCCATTGTGGCATGATATGCGATTTGCCCTGCTGCTCCCATATCTTCCGATATGGTGGATCTGATTTCTTCTGCCTGTCTTAGTGACGTATACCAGTGGCTCTCTGTATTTATCGGGGTCCCTGACAGGTAACAACCCATCTGGTACAGGGCTGCCATTCCGCCCCCTCCCAGCTTTAAGGGCACACTGTATATGCTGCTTATAAATGCATGTTCTTCTGCAAGGTCTCTTGCTGCTTTTACGTCTAAATTTTTTGTCAATACAATTGTTCTCTATAATACACGTAATCAGAAATCCTCATCTCTTTTAAATCTATACTTGTTTCATGTTCTATATTTAGAGTCAATTTCTTTTATTATATTCAACTGTATATTGTCTTTTATCAATTATAATTTTTGTAAATTAGGATATATTAATTTTCTTATATAATTCTGCCAATTCAATCAACTCTATACCTAACTGATCTGTATAATCCCAAGAATCTATTATAATCCGAGAATAACTTAAGGTCTTGTTTTTTACCTCACTACTTTCCTTAAGGTCTTTTAATATTGCTTGTAGCTGCAATATATTTTTCTTACTCTGTCCCATTTTTACTTTCTCTATTTCTAATATTATTTTTTTCTGTAACTCCTTATTTCTCTTAACAAATTTTTCTTCTAATAACATCTTATTAAATCCTCCAAGTTATTAATATACCATTGTTTTGCGCCACCAACATAGTGACTTCCAAAATCATTTTGAGCTGCAGCAGTTCCCGTAATCATAATTACACCATCTCTAACTTGAAATTGTTGAATACCAGTCATACTATTCCATTCATATAGTAGTGCCAAATTTTGTCTATTAGTCAATGGTGAAAATGTTTCAAATAAATATCTTCCTTGTGCACTCGCATTGCCACCATAAAATCGCAAACCATATGTATTATCTCCAGCAATTTCAATCTTGATAGTTTCTATATTAAATGATTCCAATATCTGTTTTCTGTATGCCCTTGGAATCCCTTGTGATTGTAGATATTCCGACGCTTGTTTAACTCCTTCATAAGGATCGAACATTATTACTGCCGACTCACCTTCAAGCATAATTCCATCGCCATCCCCCACATCCAGTATCTCACTTATTCCCTCTTCCTGCAAGGGGCTTGTGCTCTCTGGCGTGACCGGAGTGGAAATTCCTTGGACTTGGTTATACACAAAACGAATTGCAGCTATTGGCCGTCCAAGTCCCCATGCC
>JAFUNK010000023.1 GCA_017482205.1 Lachnospiraceae bacterium | reverse complement strand
TGTTTTTTAGTTTTAATCCCGGTCAAAATCAACCTTGGCTGATGTTTAACCGTTTGAACTTTTGTTCTCTGAAATCTCTTCCGCAAGGAACGATTTCGAAGAGCTTCAGCTCTTTTTTACTGTTTTGTTTGGTTCGTTACTTCTGAATTTTCTCTTTAAGAATTTTCAGGGTTGCATTGCTGTTTATTTGTCAAGGTACTTAGGTTACTATCGCAACCTGTGTTGTTGTCGCTCTTTCGAGCCGCAACTCATTCATAATAACATGAGTATTTTGCATTGTCAACAACTTTTTTAAATTTTTTTAAATTCATTTCACCGAAGCATTTCTGCTTTTTTGCGGTGGAATTTTATAATATCTCAAGTTTATGTATTTGTCAATAATTAAATTCACAGAGTTTTTGATTTTTTTAATATTATTCTTTAAAAATATCGACCCTGTATCCGCCGGACACAGAGTCGATATTTGTTTACACTATATACATTTTACAAGCACATATACAAGAACCTTCGTCACTGCTTCTTATTCAAATGGAATCCATTCTGTGGAATATTCATTTTCATATACATCTGTTATTTCATATTGCACAGCAACAGTAACGTCTTCCAAATTAATATAGTCAAACTCCAGCACTAAATCCGAAGCATAGTAAGCATTGCCGGATAAATTGACACTGGCCTCTTCAAGCGTATCATCGGAATTAATATATAAGGTAGGTAGTATTATCTCTACTACATCGTCCTCTGCAAATTGCATAAATTGTTCCGCACCCTCTCCGGTCCAGAAATCATATAAACAATATCCCTGTATAACTCCCTGTGGATGTTCCGCATCATAGTAGACCAACATCAATATCGTTTCCCCGTTACATGTTGCGTAAATAGCACCGGACTGTGACCATTCTCCGGTAGATGCGTCCTCCCAATAATCTGTAGCAATATAACATGCTGCATTACCATTTACGAATGTCCATGCCTGCGGTTTCTCAACCACAATATATCCATTTGCGTCTATCGTATACATATTATCTGCACCCAATAAATATGCCGTTTCATCATCCGGCATTATAAAAACACTCTCCTCTACACTGGAAATAATACTCCAGCTATCTTGACTAACCGTTATTGCCTGATAACCATCCATTTGCGTTACATCAAGAGTATATGTACCGGGCTCATAATCTTCTCCTGCTTCTCCATACGCAAGTTGTTCATTAAACCAATCCCCCGCATATGCGTCTACATATTCCGTTCCCATGTAAGAAAGTCCGATACTGACAACGTCATCATAAAAACTTAAAATGTCTGTACCATATCCCAATTCTTCCATGTTTTCTCGTGCATATCCGTAATAATGGATGTATTCACTGGGGTTATACGCTGCCAGACCATGCCCGAAAGCATAGTCACTTTCCGTATAACAAACCGCATTCACGGTTGCATTCATTAATTCTGTAGATGCATCTGTAGGATATGTTGTTGCCAGTGTAATAATATCTACTGATTCTGTATATTCATACAAACCACAATTACCGCGTGCCAGTGCATATTCTTCATATCCACCGTTTAATATATCTTCATGTACAGAAGCTATATATGCAACATAGGCATCATATACATCCTGTATTTTTCGTAAATCAATCAGAGATATGGAACCGGCTGCACCCATTGAATCCAATGTATCCATATATGACGTAACCAGCAATTCATAACTTTCTAAAAGAGTCACATCTTCCGTTCCCAGATAATTTAACCAGACGTCATAATCCACACCGGAACCTTCCTGCGAATTACCAAGCATAGTACTTTCGGCCGCTACCATGTATTTTGCATAATCCTTGATGGACATGGCCACTTCCAGTGTACACATATTACAAGCAGTAAATATAACACATTCAAAGGACACACCTGCCTGTGCCAGTGCTTCCCCAATTTGATAATCATATAATTGATCATAGGGGAACATATCATCACATCCATAGCTAATAGGAACACCACCACCATGATCCCACAAAACCAGAGAATATTTTTCTGCCGGATATCCTTCTGCTGCAAACTCAATAAAGTCTGACAATGCATCTACCGTTAACATACTCATCTCGCCGAGCGTATCCAGCCTTACCAGTTCACCGTCACAAACTTCCCAACGTTCTACCTGTCCATCTGTCATACCTTCTATATACCAGTCTGAACAACCACCTGTCTGGATTACTATACGGGTATCTTCCCCATAATCTGCAAAAACCATTTCTTCAATATCTAAACTTCCTAAACCACCGTTGTGCTCCAGGTTACTACCAACCATATATACCATGATGGTATGCTCTATGCTCTCTGCTGCCGGAGTTGTTTCAGGAACAGTTTCTGCCACATCACTTGTATCCGGCGTCGATTCTTCCACTGTCTCTTCCGGCTTACTTTCATCATCATTTTCCTGACTTACATTTCCGCTATTCGTAAGCTTATATTCATCATCATTACTGTTTCGCCAAACCAAAACCGCAATAATTGCAATCAAAAGCAGTGCTGCAACACAACTCAAAATAATAATCAAGATTGTATTACTGCTCTTTTTCTGCTGAGGTATCTGATTCATCTGCGGCGCCTGATTCATCATCGGCATCTGGTTCATCTGTGGTGCCTGATTCATCACAGGCATCTGGTTCATCTGCGGTGCCTGGTTCATCACAGGCATCTGATTCATCTGTGGTGCCTGATTCATCACGGGCATCTGGTTCATCTGCAGTGCCTGGTTCATCATTGGTATCTCATTCATCTGAAGTCCACATTCTCCGCAAAATTTTGCACCTTCTTTTAGTTGCTTTCCACATCTTGGGCAATTCATTCTGCTTTCCTCCTCATGTAAAAATTCATTTTTATAACCAAAAAAGGAATGTTTGAACTCAAACATTCCTTTTCTCACTTGCCAGCGGCATGCTAAACGGAGAAAGAGGGATTTGAACCCTCGCGCCGGTTGCCCGACCTACACCCTTAGCAGGGGCGCCTCTTCGGCCTCTTGAGTATTTCTCCACGATCCGAAAATTGACTCTGTCAAGTTTTGCATTGATTAACAACGCAAGAGTTATTATACATATGAAAAACATCTTTGTCAATGTTTTTTTACAGTAATTCTATTCCGACAAAACGGCATACTCTTTTACAGCAGTTTCATATAAATTATTTCCCTCACAATCGGCTACTACAATCACGGGAAAGTTCTCCACTTCTAATTTACGAATGGCTTCCGTTCCCAAATCATCGTATGCTACTACCTCAGATGCCTTAATGGCTTTTGACAAAAGTGCACCTGCTCCGCCTACTGCCGCAAAGTATACTGCATAGTTTCTGACAACCGCATCCAATACCTCTTTGGAACGCTTTCCCTTTCCAATCATTCCTTTTAACCCAAGGTCTAATAGTTTAGGAGCATATTTATCCATACGGCTGGCCGTAGTAGGTCCTGCTGACCCGATAGGTCTGCCCTCTCTGGCAGGTGACGGTCCCATATAATAAATAATGGTATCCTTCATATCAATAGGAAGTTCACCACCTGCATCCAGTGTTTCCTGCATACGCTTATGGGCAGCATCTCGCGCCGTATATATCGTACCGGTTATGTATACATAGTCTCCGGCTTTTAATTCTTTTGCCATCTCTTCCGTTAACGGAGTGTGCATATGCTTATCCATTGCTCTTCACCTTCTAATTTTGGTATTTCTTATTTATCTAAATTACAAAGTCCGCACAACATGCCTGTTCACATGACAACAAATATTTACCGCAACCGGCAGTCCCGCAATATGCGTAGGATAGGTATTGATATTAACCGCCAATGCCGTGGTTGTGCCACCCAATCCTCCCGGTCCGATTCCCAGTCCGTTGATTTTCTGTAACAATTCTTCTTCCATTTCTTTTACATAGGGAATATGGGAATGACTGTCTACCGGCCTGGTCAGCGCCTTTTTTGCCAATAATGCACACTTTTCAAAGGTGCCGCCGATACCCACTCCCACCACCATGGGCGGACATGCATTGGGGCCGGCATCCTTTACTGCCGTCAACACTGCATTCTTGACACCTTCTATACCGTCAGCAGGCTTTAGCATAAATACCCTGCTCATATTTTCACTTCCGAAGCCTTTGGGCGCAACAGTTATTGTCACTTTATCACCGGTTACCATCTCATAATGAATAACGGCGGGGGTATTGTCTTTTGTGTTTTCCCTGATTAAAGGGTCTCCGACTACGGATTTTCTCAAAAAGCCTTCCGTATAACCCTGACGCACACCTTCATTGATGGCCTCTTCTAAGCTGCCACCAATAAAATGAACCTCCTGACCGATTTCCACAAAAATAACTGCCATACCGGTATCCTGACAAATGGGTATCATATCTTCTCCCGCAATTTGCAGGTTTTCCTGCAATTGTGTCAAAATCTGACACCCTAAAGGAGTCTTTTCCGTAGAAAGTGCATTCTTCATTGCAATATCCATATCTTTTGAAAGAAAATGATTTGCTTCTATACACATTTCTTTAATTTCTTTTGTTATTTCACTGACATGTAATTCTCTCATATCGTTCCCGTATCACTTATTCCGTAATCTTCTTTTTAATTTCTTCCAGTTCTTCCTGTGTCACTTCTCCCGGATTCCAACCGATATGCTGTCCGTCTTCCTCGTATCTGGGGATTAAGTGCATATGAAAATGCATTACTGTCTGACCTGCGGTTTCACCATTGTTCTGTACCAGATTAAAGCCATCTGCCTGCAATTTTTCCGTCATGACTACTGCCATCTTTTTTGCCAGCTTCATAACTCTTGCCGCAGTATCCTCAGGCAGCTCATACAAATTGTCATAATGTTCTTTGGGCAAAATCAACGCATGCCCTCTTGTCGCCGGACTCAAGTCCAAAATCACACGAAAGTTTTCATCTTCATGCAATGTCTTGGAGGGAATCTCTCCGTTTGCAATTTTACAAAATATACAATCTGCTTTTTTCATGGTATATCCTCTTTTCACCTTTTATTTTTCTTCAAACACGAATAACTGATCCAATGTCCTGAGTATCTTAAAGTCACCCTTCATCTTCATCTCTCCGGACATAAACGCTCTCTGGAATGACATACGTCCACAGGTAATATCCTGAAGTACACTCTTTTCCAGACGGATTTCCACATCTACCGGACCACCTTCTCCGTACTCGCAATCCATCTGTGCCGCATTGATTTTTATTTGCAAGGGTTCTTTTTTACTTCCTATATAAATCCTATAATCCGCCTTAAATCCCGGCTGCGGTTTAAATGCATCTTTCAACTGTGTAATATATTCTTCGCCTTCTTCCTCCGGCGTTCCCATCATGTCTTTAAACATACTGGTCAGCTCCTGAATATCTTCTTTCTGTCTTTGCACATAACTGTCATCGGAAGCATATTGGGAAAGCTGCTTGGACTCCTGCGGTGTCAGATCAATATTCTTGGTAACGGATACCGCCTTTTTAACCACCTGATTGCTGGCCGGTAAGCTGGCAATCTTCTGATTGATGGTTCTGTACAGGTTTTCTGCCTTCTTTTCAATAATATTGATATAATCTTTGTTCATCTCCAACTCTGCAGTATCCACAATATAACCACAGATACCACTGCAGGGACGACCACCCAGAATTTCCCATGCAGTTGCCAGATTCAGTTTCCCTTCTCTTTCGCCGTATGTGGTGGACATTACCACAGGACACATGTATATCTTTTCAATTTTTTCTTTGTCTCCGTACAACCAGCAGGCATCCAAAAACTGCTGCATATAGCCGCCGATACCGTACCACTCCACAGTGGTTGCCAGAATAATACCGTCTGCATTCTTCAAAGTCTGTGGAAGAGTTGTAATGCTGTTTTTCAACTCATGCAGATCATATCTCTCTACCTTTACATGCAGTTCATCCAAAACCTCCTGCATCTTGTTAATAACAAATAAGGTAGGGTCATCCATTAAACCTCTGCCGCCATAATAAATATTAATGTTCATCTCTTCTGCTCCCATTCTTTTTGTGGAAAGTTTTTACGAGTTGCTTTACCAAAAAATCTGTGCCAGACACACATCACCAATCCTGACAAGGCTCCTGCCAGAAATCCGCCGATGTGTGCTGCATTGTCAATATCTGCCGCCTGTACTCCGCTGTAAAGGGAGTATGCCACCACAATCAGTATTCTCTGCCATGTCACATTTGGCATTTTACGTGACCCCCACAAGCTCATCGCCAGCAACACACCAACCAGTCCGAAAACCGCTCCGCTGGCACCGATAGAAACCACATACCACTCCCCTGAAAACATTTTGTAAATTAGGGAAACTATCTGCCCTCCCAAACCGGACAAAAAATACAGTATACCAAAACCGGTGTGTCCCGCTTCCGGCTCCAACATGGCACCCAGACCGCCCAGTAATACCATATTATTTAGTAAATGCTGTATATCCGCATGCAAAAACATGGCTGTAATCAGTCTGTAATACTGTCCATCATCCAAACAGGCTGCCGGACTCAAACCACCTTCATTATATAACATTTCACCGGTAAATGTACATATTAGAAATAGAATTACATTCCATACAATTAAAATAATACTGATATACGGCATCGCCTTTATCTTTTTTAAATATCCGCCCAACTGCATACTGATTATGCCTCCGATTTCCGTCATGCACGAATATAGATATTTCTTTTTCTTTCATTAAAAGAGTATCATTTGTCCCCTAAAGTGTCAACGATAGGTAAATTCCAGTTTTCCCAATCTGATTTCATCCTCCCGCAAAATTTCTACTTTTTCATAGGGCTTCAGGCGCACACTGTTTTTGTATGTTCCCTGTTCTGTATTCAAGTCCTCCAGATACACCTGTCCGTTTTCTTCCGTAAATCTGGCATGCATAATGCCGATGGAAGCATCCTGCAATACAATATCTGCCACTTCTTCTTTTTTCCCAATCACTGCCGGCAACTTTTCCAAACGCAGTACCCGCCTGTTCTGCTTCCCATTGCCATAGAGTTTTCTCTCTTCAGGCTCTGTATCTTCAAGCAGATTGTCTATCTCTTTGAAAATAACTTTCTCAGACACATCTCCTTTAAAAGCATTTTCCCCACCGGTGGTCTTTTCGGGTATTCCTTTCTGTTTTACAGCCTCCCCTTTATACTCCCAATCCTCAGCCGCCACACCTTCCCGATAGGCTTTCCTATTCACAAACTTATGTCGTCCAAAGAAAAAATCCGCAATATCCTTTTTGCCTAAAGACTCCTTTTGCTTTTCCTGCTTTGTTTCTTCTGACAACGTGGTTTCTTGGAGTTCTTCTCTGATAAATTCCGCAACTTCTTTTTCTGCCATACTTTCTACCTGCTTTTCCCACAAAGACAAAAAGGTTTCCCATGTAAACTGTTCCTTTCGACTTTCCCATTTCGCATAAATATCATAAATGGCTTCTACAGTATCGGATTCTTGCTCATCCGCTTTCTCTACTAGAAAAGTCAAAAACTTTTCCATATCTTGTTGTATTTCTTCTATATAATAAGGAAAATATACAAAATATATTTTTTCGCTTTCCATATTCACAAAAATATGCTTCGGATCTGTTAATAAATTTCTGCCGTCCAACAAATATTCTTCCAAGGAACACAGTGCTGTTTTTATACCCTGGGCAATACGTCCAATCCACTTCTTATTGATTTTCTCTTTAGTAAACCATTTCTCCAGACTCTGCATGGAAGATATATCATAATACAATGCATGTTCACCGTCGGTAGCATACATGTCCACTGCCAACAGTCCTGCCAGTTTTCTGGTGGTTACAATCTGATACTGATATCTTACTTTTTGCCCTTCATTCACCGCTATTTTCCACTTGATATAGTTACGGTTAAAACTGTATATGTATTCTTCGCTCATCTTTCTCTCCTTCTCCTTTTATTCTTCCTCAGGCGCCTCTATTAATCGTCTGCATGTACGGATAAATAAAACAGGATTGAGACATTTACTTTCTACTGTTTCCTCTATACTCCACGCTGACACGCCTGTCATTTCCTCGATTCCACGAAAAGGCATCTCTACCTGCCCGCAGATTTTTACCTGCACTTTTCCCTGTACCGCTATTTCATATTGATATTCTGCGGCAATATATTTTTCCGCAGTCAGAGTTTCCATCATATCCCATGCCGTATTGTATACTGCCTGACTATCCTGCCTGTAAATACTGCTTGCCCGCAGCACTGCCCTGTATGCATCCAGCTTCATGACACACCTGTCATATAGAAAGAATCCACTATAAATGATAAAGATGCATACATACAGAACTATCGGCATAATCAGCGTAGCCTCTACCGTCATATATCCTGCCGGACTTTGCCCTAACAACCTTCTCTTTTTTCCTATTCCGGTATTCTTCTCTTTCTTTTTTACTTTCAAAATACACTCCTTTAGAAAAACAAAACAGCGGTTCTTGCCGCCAGTAGAAATGGTGCAAAAGGTATCTTTGTCTGTTTGTCCGCTTTCTTAATTATTACCAACACAACTGCCAGAACCGATTGTAAAAACAATCCCATACAAAAAGTGAGCAATACCGCTTTTCCACCTTCCAAAATTCCCATTATCACAAGCAAAAGCCCATCGCCGTACCCCACTTTCTTCTCTGTAAGAAATCCCAAAAACAAAAGTGCTGCTCCCGGCAGTATACCTACTGCCACTGTCTGCAATGCCGACGGCACACCGGTCTGTCCCGCAAGAACCACACTGTTTATAACTGCCCACACGCCCCCGGCTCCCAATATCCACAATGGTATTGTTTTCTGACGTACATCATAAATGCTACTGCCAATCAATACTGCAAACACGCCTATTGTTCCCAACATTTTTACCTCCCACTAATTTTACTGATAAAATACTTTCCCGCATCGTCATTTCACCAAACGCCTCATCTTCCACATCTGGAACAGGCTTCATAAAGTGCTTCTGCCTGAGAGACCGGTATTCTTCGAACTGTTCTGTTCAGTCCTCCACAGCCCCTGTCCCGATGATACCTGTTCCCATCCGTCGTAATGAAAACCATACTTTCTCCACCGGAAATGCACCTTTCACAAGCCCTGTACCGCTCCCCATACTCATTCCGTAAATACTCTGTTTCCTGTAAGGGACATTCTCTCACTGACAAACTGATGTGGCTGCATTCTCTATTCAAATGGTACACGCTTGCATTTTCCGCTATGTATGCATACCCCGCTCTCTCTGCACTATCCTCTCCCGACACATCATAACCGGTCCATGCCCTACCATAATACCTTGCATAAAACCACCCCGGACTAAAACCGATGACATCAATAAAAGGCACAGCCCGATAGCTGATAACCAAATCAATAATATCTCCCTGCTGCAGAATGGATGAGTCCGCATAAATCAATCCTGTTTTTCCTCCGTAAATCGGTGCATTCTCTAAATACTCTGTACCTGCCATCTCTTCTATCTGACCTTGCACATATAAGTAAGAAAATGCTACATTTTCTATCAGTGCTTCCAGCCCTTCGTCTTCCTCTTCCTGCACAATACGGTCATAGGCATACGCATACATGGACAATTCCCTGCCACATTCCCGCAGAGCCATTTGAAGCGTTCCCCGTAAATTGTAAATTTCAATTATCCACAAAAGATTAAAAAAGAAAAACAAAAAGAAGGGTAATACTATAGCTGCCTCCACGGTCATGCTGCCTACAAAAGCTTTTTCTTTGAAAGAAAGCGCGGATATCCCCTCTATGGGTTTTAAGAGGTTATTTTGTTTTCTTGAAATCCCTTTACTATAGGTGGAGGAGTTACGAAAATCCTTAGGGGAGGGTTTTCGTAGGAACATTTTTTTGAGAGAAGGTTGTGTTATGCTTTTTTGATTTAATTGATAAGTTTCGCCCATAAAGGGGACATCCCCGCTTTCTTTCCAAATTTTGTGTCAATATCCATAGCTTCTGCTAATGGAATAGCTCTTTTCATCTTTACTGCTAAATACAATATCTGCCTGCAGTCCGTCTATACAGGCGTCCATTCTGAAATATCGGTTGCCATCCGTCTGACGGATATCCATCTCCATAATATCCATTAACCGAAAGGTCGTAGTTTCTTTATCCTGAAGACATAAAAGAATCCGAAGATAATCTTCATATGCCAGCCCTTCGTCCTGTGTTACCGAGTCAAGATTGCCGTCAAATCCCAACATATATTCCAGACTGTAATGCCAGTCCTTTGCCGATTTTAACAGAGGCACCTTATAACCGGCCAACAACAATGCCACGTCACACATACTTTCAAACAGCGCCCATGTAAGCACTAAGATTGTCTGAAACATAATTTTCAGCTCCGGCATTAACAATACTGTGGACAATGTGCCTGCCACCGTTTCTATCAATTTTACCTTTTCTTTATCCGTAACCAGATGCAGCACATTGGACACCGCCCGGATTGCCAACAGTCTGTATGCAATTTCCTGCAAATTCTCTACATCTGAACCCTTTCCCGCCAATATGTATTCTGTCTGGTATTTTAAGCAGCTGTTTTCTTTTTCTGCCCCATAACAGCCTGTATACTGCATGACATATTCCTGAAAAAGCAGTTGGTCCCAAAAGTTATCATCAAAAGTAACGGCTGACTGCATTCCTGTTCCCTGCAGACAATTCCGATGGCTGACATACTCTTGCGGCTGCACACTTGCGGCAGAAAGAGAAGAGGTATCCAATATCAGCAGATTCAACATTCCTGCTTCCCAAAAGGAAACTACATTTTCTCCGGGAATTTCTATGTCTACCGTTTCTTCTCCGAAACTGCCTTCCCATGCTTCCAGTTCTGCCACAGCCGCCTGCTGCTCTGCCAGGATATCCCGTGTATCCATTTCATACTCCTTTACAACCTCCAACCAATCTGCTATTTGTTGCAAATAGGTAATCCCTATCCTTTCAGACATCACGTCTGCTGCCTGTCTTCGCAACACCGCCCCGCCATCATCACAGGCAGCCGACACTCCCGTAATTTGTACGGATTCCACCTCTAACCCGGTAGGATTTCGATAGACAGAGGACAAAAAGATGTCCTCGCCACCCAGATTGTATGTAAGATATTCTTCCAGATGTGCCGCTGTTTGCTCATAGGAAGCATAAGAAGTGCCATAAGAGGTATCTATAAAAAATAAATCATACTGCTCTAAAAGCTCTCTGTGATACTCTGCCAAGATGTTGTTCATGCAGATATCCGTAATACATTCTATCTGCATCCGCCGCAAATTTTCTCTTGCTCCCAAAATCAGCACCAGACAAAGAGAAATCATAATCGATAGAATCAACGATAGAAATACAGTCAGATAACCCCCGGTAGTCGGTAGCAATATTCTATTAAAACACTCCTGTGCGGTCTTTTCTGCTTTTCCTTTTACCTCATTCATTCACAATATTCCTCCTTTCTGCTGCTGTTTCGTTTCTTACAGCCGGTTTGTCTGGGAAGTAATTTTGGAGAACAGGGAATCAATAATATCTGAAATTTCTTCTTTAAAAATCAACACCAGTCCTACCAGCACTACAATAATCAGTATGACCTCTACGGTTCCCATGCCGTCCTCTTCTTTTAAAAACTCTTTAAAACCTTTTAATTTCCACGTCTTAGTTTTTTTCCTTCGAATTTCTAAATTTTTCATATGCTTTTCCTTTCTGCTCTTTATCGGAGCACTTATTATCATTTACTGTTCTAAAGGGACAAAAATGCCGGCACCATAATCAGTACCATAGTCATTCCCATCATCAATATCATGGGCAGTAATAATTTTGTACCCATTTCTTCACCGGTTTTTCTGACTTCTGCCCGCTGCTCTTCCATGGCTAACAAAGCCTCCTGCTTTAACTGCACCAATAATATTGCATTGCCTTTTTTTAAATTCTGAGTCAGCAATGTTCCCAACCGTATGTATCTTTGCAGGCGGGTTCTCTTTCCGAAGCGGATATAACTTTCAGCCTCAGAAATACCGTCTGCCATTTCTCCACAGGCAAGCTGCATTTCTGCATACACCGGGTTGTCACTTTCCCTGTCATCCTTTGCGGTCTTTTCAAAAGCCCGCCGTAAATTCATGCCTGCTCCCAGATACAGGGTCAGCTTACTGACAATTGCTGCATACTCTGTCATCATATGCTTTTGTCTGTCCTCTTCTTTTCTGTGAAGTTCTCTGTCATATAGAAACCAGATGCCCCCTGCTGTAAACAATCCCAGCAAAAATATGGTTTTACTTTCTTCTTCGCCTTTTATCCACAAAAGCAGTGCCATTACATCTCCCAAAAACACTATTATCAGCACTATTTTCCACTTTTGCTCCGAGTTCTTTTTTCCGCCCGAAAATATCCGGCTTAAAAGCACTGCTGTCCGCATAACTATTTTTTCAAAAAGACCTGGACTTCTTTCGGCTTTTGTAAGACTTTCGTTTTTTACCGGAGTCCTTATAGACATACACCACGCTACGGCGGCTACCAATAGGAAAACTATCAATACTGCCAAATAAAACATTTTTCTTTTTTCCCCTTTCTAACGAATTGGATTACAGATTTTTTGGGATAGCACCTGTGCTGCCAGATAAACCGCCAGACACACGGTCATAATACAGATTCCTGCCGGATTATGATAAAGTACATCGAAAAATCCTTTGTTTCCAAATTCCACATACCAAACTAGTAAAAAAGGAATTACACTCATTATCTTTTGCTCCAAAAGCCTGCCGCTGATAAGCACTTCTATCTCCTGCTTTAAAGCAATCTGCTCCCCAATCATATCCACTGTTTCCTGTATGGTTTCCGGTAAATTTCCTCCGTTCTGCACGGCTATGGAAAATACTTCTCCGAACTCCTTTATATTTTCACTTCCGCTTCGCCTTCCAAACTCCGAAAGCAAGACCTCCAAAGGTTGATTATTGCCCAACCCTTTTTTGAAACGGTAAAGCTCTTTGCACATCAGACCGTTGTCACCATACAATGCCTGCATATCTCCTATACATTCCACAAAAGCATTTTCCACGGCATATCCTGCCCGCAGATTCGCTGCAACCGCAAGAATACAATCTTTAAATTCCACCTCCACCTGTTTTTTTCTTTTTTGACCCTTATTTTTTTCAAGCGCCAGATAGCTTTTTAACCCTATGGGACTGAGTGGCAGCACTGCCCAAAAACTTCGATAGAAAAATATTGCCAGAAATAAGATAAGTATCAGACAAATACCTATGTATAAACCTTGTTCTTTTCCATGAAAATAATAGCTTTCATACAGCGGCATTCCCCTCTTTGCAGCTAATAAGAAACGTCTCTTTTCACTACGGTACCGGAAAACCCGCTGCTTTAAGCTTGTAAACATGCTTTAACATCCCCTTTTTTTGTAGAGTTCCTTCTACCCTGCCTTCACGATTTATGCCTTCTTCCTCAAACCGATATAGTGTATGTAAGCGGATTTCTTCTTTTTCCAGACCGTCCAATTCTACAATTTCCAATACCCTGCGGCTTTTATCCCTGATACGCCCCAGATGCACCAATACATCGATGCCTGCGGCAATCTGCTGTTTTACTGCTGCCAGAGGAATTTCCATCTCCATTAAAATCATAGTCTGCAAACGATTCAACATATCCGCCGCACTGTTGGCATGTCCGGTGGACATGGAACCATCATGACCTGTATTAAACGCGGTCATCATATCCACAGCCTCACTTCCCCTGACCTCACCTACAATAATCCTGTCCGGTCGCATACGCAGGGATGCTTTTATCAAATCCCTAATCGTCACTTCCCGACAGCCCTCCACATTGGCATTGCGGGTTTCCATCCGAACCAGATTGGGTACTTCCTGAAGCTGTAATTCCGCACTGTCTTCAATGGTAATAATTCTCTCCCCCACAGGAATAAAGCCGGAAAGTGCATTGAGAAAAGTAGTTTTGCCAGAGCCGGTTCCGCCGCTGATAAAAATGTTATAGCCTGCTTTCACCAGTGTCTCCAGCTCTTGTGCCGCTTCTTTGCTGATACTGTTCCACTGTATCATCTGCTCCATCGTAATGGGCTTTTGAGGAAAGCGCCTGATAGTTACAATAGGACCATTGATAGCCACAGGTTTTAATACCACGTTGACGCGGCTGCCGTCCGGAAGTCTGGCATCCACAATGGGGGACGCTTCATTGACTGCCCGGTTACAGCTTCCTACAATTTTTTGTATGACTTGCAGCAGCTTTTCTTCGGATTCGAATTTTTCTCCGGTCTTGAAAAGCCGTCCGCTTTTCTCCACAAACAAGGTATCCGGCCCGTTTATCATAATTTCCGTAATGCTACTGTCCTCCAAAATGCTCTGTAACACATCCAGTCGCCGCAGGGTACAGAAGATTTCCTGCTTTATCTGCTGCCTTTCCGTTACCGTCAGTATCCGCATTTCTTCTTCCTGCAAAATAAAGCTGTCAATCAGTTCCTTTACTTCTGTGTCCGTAAACTCTTTGGAGTGATCCATTTTCCGCAGAATACGATCCCGCAGCTTCTTTTTAATTTCCTCCCTGTTACGGTTTTTTTCTTCCTGATAAATACTCTTTTGATTGGTTTCTTTTTCTGATACTGTCATCCATTTCTCCTTTCTCTTTGCTCTTAATAAGCTACTTTTTTTGATAATTTATCAGCTATCGTGTCCTCCTTTATGTCGGCTCCAAATCTTCTTTTATCAGCTTACGCACATATGCTGCCAGTTCTCCACCGGTATACTGCTCCATCCGTTCGGGCAGTCCGGTAAACTGCGGCAGTAGCTGCTTGTCCGTTTTATCCAACACATCCTCATAGTCATATTCCCGTAGCAGTTCTTCATACTGAAGCAGCTTTGCCTGTGCCTGTTCATCTTCTCTGACAAGGGTATAAATGCGGTCACACATCCGCAACAGCTCAAAGGTTCCCTGAATACTCTCACTCAAGTCTAAAATAATGTAATCATAACCGCCTTCTTCTGCTATTTTTCGTAGTAACTTCTGCCAATCCTGCCCTTTTACATAAATCAGATTCTGCCCCGCATACGCCGGTGGAATATAATAAAGCTGTCCTATTTTTAAGGTCATAGACTGCATACGGCAGAAAAACTTTTCGCCCTGCTCTTCCGCAAAGTACAATAATGCTGCCAAATCCCCTCTTACATTTTTATCAAGCAGCCTGTTCCAACCGGCATAATGTTCAAAGCTGATATATAAAGTCTTCTTCTTCTCTGCAAGTACCTGTCCCAGTGTCAGTGCAAAAGAGGTTTGCAAACATCTTCTGACGGGAGAATACATTCCAATTATTTTTGCACTGCCTTTTCCGGTTAACGTTTGCTTTTCTCCGGTCAGCATATCCGCATAACTGTCCATGAGCTCTCTCCAGATATTCTCTGCTTTCTGGTACTTGTCAATGTTTCTTAAGCGGGTGTCTTTTACGGTGCCGCTTTCATTTAAGAGTAAGGTTTTTCCTGTTTCCAGCCCTGCAATTTCATAAGTAAAATCAGTTTCTGCCACCATAAGAACTTCTATTTTTTCTTTTTTTGCCGAAGCCAATAGTTTTCCTTTCTCGGTATAAGCATGCAGGGCGAAGGGAAGCTCTTCTTTTTCTTTTAAAAATCTTGCCAAACTTTCTAAATAATCTTTTTCGCTGTCATACAGTGCCAATATTTTTTTCTTCAACAAATCTCTCCTTTCTTATCAGATGCCTCCATATGTTATGTTTCATTTCAAATTGTTGTTTTGTAACAAGCCTCTTGTCTTTTATGTTTTACTACAAATATGTAGTAAAACGCCTGCCAAAAGCGGTCCTGCCATCCGCAAAGAGGCTTCTGCTTTTAAATGACTGTTTTCTTCTGTCCAATAGGGCTTTAGCCGTCCCAGCCTTACCACATCGGCGGCATATGCCAAAAAATAAATTATCCGCTCCCGCATATTACCCCAAAAAAGCATTTTTGCAATGCCGGCTACTGCTGCCAGAAGCAATGCTTTTAAAAACACCTTCGGGCAATCTGTTCCTTCCAGAAGTGCGGCACACATGCAACAGAGCTTTACATCTCCTGCTCCCAGCACCCACAGCATATAAAGCGGATATAAAATGGCAGTAATGACAATTGCCCGTGTGCATGTATTCAACAGTTCCTGTACTACACCAACTGCTCCGGATGAAAGACCCTCCGGTACTGCTTTAACAGCTGCCAGAAATAATCCTGCCACTATCAGCTTATTTGGTATTTTTGCTTTGCGGTAGTCAAAATAACAGGCTACTGCCAAAAGCAAGATAAGACAAATAATGTTATCCCCTCCTTGTCCTGTATAAATATGTGTTAAACGTGAATCACGTGGGAGAAACTCCCGGTGTTGGAACAACCGTTCCAAAAAGATTGTCAGACCTGCAACAGACCGTTACAGGTTGTAAAATGGATTATAGCCACATTTATTTTGTTTGTCCAGTGGCTTCTTTCAAAAAAATTATTTTTGTGAATTTTTTACATAGTTTTAAAAAAATGAATACCGTAAAGTACGAAAACCCCAGGAAATCCAAGGATTGCAGTTGTCAAAACCGTAGTCAGATTTATGCCTACACTGCTTGTCATGCCGGCATTTATCATAAACATATTGATAAAATATATTCCGAGTGTGCCGAATACTCCCCGTAATATAAAATTCATTAACCACTCTGCCTTTTTTTTCATGGCAACTACTAACAATACCAGTGCGCAGACGGCCACCACAACCAGAATACCTGTCTGATTTTCCATGCCGGCTCCTTTCATCCTATTGCTATTATTGCAATTTATGCCAACCTGCGGCATTTTATGCATTTGTAAATTTTCGGAATATTTAGGAAATATCTGGCTATACTGTAATAACAGGAGACCAAAAGTGGGAAGGAGTGCCTATGAAAATTTTATTTCGCGAGGAACGTGCACAGGATATACCTGTAGAAGAGGATTTTCACTGCTCTACTTTACAGGAGGACATAGAAAAAACCCGCTACGCTTTGGAAATCGCATACGCGGGTTTTGATAATGCAACTAATTTTGACTTGATTGACTGCTATATATACGAAGTAAATGCTCTTTTAAAAAGATACAAATATCTTACCGAGCTTGCTGAACAGGAAAAACAGGCAGTTCCCGAATTAAGCCCTAAATCCCCTATTCGCGCCCTGATCAGCCATGTTTTCGGATAAACTGTTTTTACCATAAGTCAATCCTGCATATACCGTCTGGGAGTTCTGCATAACAGGTGCGGAATCGTCCTGCTTTGCCAGCTCCCTGTAAGCGGTAAGCAACTTGCCGATTACCATTTTGATATGGTCCATCGGCTCTTTTTCTTTGCGGATATCTGCCTTTGTCAGCTCTCTGTTGCAATACAGATACAAGGAAAGCAGAGTGGGTGCCGGTTCGTAGTCCAGATTTAAGGACGCTACCAGTTCTCCGATACAACCTCTTACTTTTCTGAGGGCATCACGAAACTCTGTAATTTTTTCTTCTGCCAATGCATTTTCTGCATCTTCCAGATAGCTTAAAATCATTTCATATAAAATCACAATCAGTTCTGTTTTATTTGCCTGTGTAATACGCAGAGTAAACTGCTGTTTGCACTCTCTTGTCATACTGCCTCACATTCTGCCGTTTTTATACAAATCTTCGGCTTTTACTGTAATAACTGCAATACCTGGGAAGGTCTTTCATTGGCCTGTGCCAGCATGGAAGTACCTGCCTGTGCCAGTACCTGATAGGTTGTGTAATTGGTCATTTCTTCTGCCATATCCACGTCCATAATGCGGGAATATGCTGCGGTCATGTTTTCATTGGTAATATCCAGATTGCTTACACTGGATTCCAGACGGTTCTGGTATGCACCCAAACGGCTACGTACGGAAGAAATATATTCTATCGCACCACCCATTCTGGAAAGGGCATCTTTTGCACCTGCTTCGGTGGAAACGTCCAAATCCTTAAGACCCATATTGAGCAAATTGATTTCGGGAATACGTACTTCCAGAATCTGACCTTCATTGGCACCAATCTGTAAACGCATGGGACCGATACCGGTCACATCTATTGTCATATCGCCGATATTGGTAGTCTGTGCCGCTGCCACTGCGGTTAAATCCAGCTTCATTTCAAATTCATTGTCGGCTTTTAAGGTTACCACATTGTCTTTTATTTCCTCTACGGTAATGTCGGAGGGGAATTCTGCACCAAAGTTTGCAGTAAAGGAATCAATATTGCCCTCTGCATCATAGGTAACTGCCGCACCGGTCAAAGCATATTCTTTTACGGGAACACCGTCGGAGCAGTAGCTTACTTTTACTTCTTCGACACTGGTGTATGCCTTCATGTCAAATTCACCGTTCAACAGCTTCTGGCTGTTAAACTCGGTAGCCTCTGCAATTCTTTCAATTTCTGCACTCAATGCCGCAACTTCATCCTGCACGGTTTCTCTGTCCGCATCTGTCAACGTGGCTGTGCTGGCTTTTACTGACAGTTCATTCATTCTCTGTACCATTTCATGGATTTCGGAAAGTGCACCGTCAGCGGTTTCGATAATGGAAATACCGTCACTGGCATTCTGACTTGCCTTGGAAAGACCCTCCAACTGTGCATTCATTCTCTTTGCCATGGCAAGACCTGCCGGATTGTCTTTGGCATTGTTAATCTTTAATCCGGAAGAAAGTCGCTCCAAAGATTTTGCCAGTAAGTCGTCACTATTGGAAAGTGCGTTATTGGATATCATTGCTGATACGTTATAATTGATTCTCATGTTTTCCTCACATTCTGCCATTTTGTCAGATTTTCTAATGGCTTTTCACTAAAATACTTCGTATACCTGTTATGCTGTTTGACTAAGGGCTGTTTTGAAAGCACTGATTGCCATGCCGGCTACTCTATAAAGCTCTTTCGTTTCTTCTTTGTTGCCACCGGCTTCTGCCAAAGAAGCTGTACTGCTACTCTGAATGATTTGTAATGAGCCTGCTTCCAAACCTGCATTCTGCACTCTGCCTGCAAAGTTTTCACCTGCTGTTTCCAGCATTTGCAGTGCTTCTTCGCCTTCTCCGGTAAAATAACCGCTGACTACGCTTTCCTTCATGGAAAATTCTCCGGTCAAAGCACCGTATTTTTCGGTCTGTACTCTTACCTGAATCCGTCCGCTTTCCGCAGAATCGTGTACCAGTTTTAAATGTACTGCGGTCAGTTCGCCGTCAATCATCTGCGGCAAATCATATTCTTCTTCTCTGGCTGCTCTGATACCCTGTAAATGCAGTTGCTTGCATACGAGCTGCATGGTTCTGACATCCAGACTGACTGCTTCGGGTGCAAAGGTCATTTCTTTTACCAGTGCCTCTCCCTTGGAAATCATTGCGTCATAGGCTTCCTGCAGATTTTCCCTATTCGCAAATATTTCTTCTGCGGTAGTCTGCTTTACGCTTTCCTGTTCTGCATCTCCTATGGAGAAAATGCTGTCTGCAAAAAAGCTTTCTACCTCTTCTGTGTATACACCGCTTTCTGCATATTCTGCCATTTTCTTAAAAGATCTTGCCCCGTCTTTTTTGATATAATCGGCGGCCATCAGATTACTCATGGTTACCGGCTGTTCCAACTGCTTTAACATACGGAAAGCTTCTTCGTCCGTTTTAGCTGTACCACGAACCTCCGCCACCTTCTGTTTGTTGTATGCCGCTTCTATCTGTACATCGATGGAAACACCTTTTTCCACTGCTTCTTTCAGTCCGCCAAAGGTTTCATCCACGGAAACGTTGACACCTTTTACTTTGCCTGTACGGACTGCGGAAAGCAGGTTGGCAAAATTGATTTCGGCCTGCGTATCCACCAGTTTTCCGATAACCGCACCATCGGATTTTTCTATCTGATGAAGCAATCGGTAAATACCTATATAGGAATTTTTTTCTTCAACAGTAATCTCTTTATTCTGTTCCAGATTGTAAAGGAAACGGCTGTATTTCTCACTGTCTTCTGCGTAATTGTCTCTCTGGGAAAGGAAAGTATCCAGCTCCTCCATAGAGGTTTTCAAAGGATTGATACCCTTTCTTATCATATCCAGTACTGCAGAAGGCGTCATTTTTTCTACTACTCTCTGTACTACCTTGTCTGCACCTTTGACAGCCAGCATATTTTCTTGGGTAAGCTCCATCTGATTGTAGCTTAAGCTGCGGACTGCCTTGCGGTTTTCATCCGTCAGCTCCATTCCCATGCTTTCCAATAATGCATCCACATTGCGGAATGCTTTTTTGATGCTGTCTCCCATATCGGCTCTGGGTGCCGTCCACATGGTTTCATAGGCTTCCCCTGCCTGCCTGTATGCTTCCTGTAATGCCTTACCGGTTTCGTATATATTATCTACGGTAAAGGTTTCTCCCAAGGAAAGGATTCTTCCTAAGGAAGCTGCCGGCAGATAAGGAATTTCGTTCGTTTTACTTAAGGTTTCCCGACAAAGGTCTGCGGGGACTGCCATGGCTATGGAAGAATCTGTTATTGCAGAATGTCCGTCTGCCTTTGCACCAAGCTGTTTTTCTTCCAATACTTTCAGCGCTTCTATGGCTTCTTCGATAGGTGCCGTATCAATGGAAAATCCGCTCTTTAAAAGCTTCACATTGGCTTCTACCGTCATACGGAGACGGATTTCTTCCAATTGTCTTCTGGCAGTAATATTTTCGGGTGTTTCTGCTACCGAAAATGCCTCTCTATATTTTTCCTGATAAGATATGTAACAATCTACGGCACGGCGGTAAATACTCTTGGGATTTGCTAAATCCGCTTCTCCTGCGGGTTTACCCTCTGCAATGGCTCCTGCAATTGCCTCCAAAATGTCTTCTGCTTTTGCGGGCAGTTGCACTTCTTTTAAAGTCTGCATCCGTGCAAAATTTTCGGACGTAAGAGGTACGCCTTTTTCTACCAGCCAGAAACCGTCTGCTACGGTCTCATCAGTTACCAAAAATCCTGCCTTCTCAATAATTTTTTCTATTTGTACCTGTAAGCCTTCGGTATTTTCCACAGATGCCTTCTGCGCATAATAACCGGGCATTTCTTCTGCAAAATAACCATTTGCCTGACGGTTTGCGTCCGCTGCTCCCGCATGCTGTGCCAGATACAGATTGTCTATCTGCGGTGCCATCTCATTGGTAACCATATATTTCATGCTACCTTCGGATAACGCGGTCAACTCCTGTGCTCTGTAAAACGCCTCCAATGCCTGCTCTGCATTTTCCTGTGTGGCGGGAATATCTTCTGCCGCAAATGCCTGTGACAACTGACGGGCAAAGGCTTCACTGCCGGTAATTTCTGCAAGCTGCTGCATATCTACGGTATCCGTATAACCTACAATATTGACACCGGCTTTCATCAGCTCTGCTTTTATGGTATCCACAATGGTTACTGCCGTTTCCATATCAATGTCTGATATATCATAGCCCTCTTCCTGCATCCGGGCAAAATCTTCGTCAGACATACAATTGGACATTACTGTCATATAGTTACGGTACAGAGTGATATCCTCGCTACCACCTGCTGCCTGCATCACTTCCTCTGCTGTCCTTCCTTGGACACCACGGCTTTTTTGAAAACCGTATGCAGCGTTATCCGTAACTGTTCCAGAAATGTCCCATGCATAACCGCCTCCCGCTTTTGTCGTCGCGTTAGACGGGCTCTGATATGTGGTTGTAACCTTGTCTACATTTGAAGAGGGTGTATTCTGAAATGAAATATGCATAATCCTAATCCTCTCAAGAAATAAAAAGGTGAACGCTTCCTTACGCTCACCTTTTATTTCGTCATACTTTTTTGATTTCTTAACCTTTGAGTGCGAATTCCTGCATTTCGCCTTAGATGAAATCTTTTTCTCTTATGATAATCATGTCTTCGTCATCATAGCGTTTTGCCAGTAATACATCAAAGAAATGTCCCAAAGTTTTTCTGTTTGCACTTGCAATTGCTTCGTCCACCATTTCCTTTACTTCTGCCACGGTTACAGCATGGTCACTGGTCTGGCGTTCGGCAATACAGGTATGTAATGCAAGTACACCCATCTCATCAATACTGTATTCCAGTTCTCTTGCATACTCTTTTGCAATGGTTACCAAGGTATCGTTATCCAATGCCTCTACATCAATACGGAGGGTAAAGCACTCCTTAAGCACCTCATTGCTCTTGAGCAGCCTGTTCATTGCCTTTTTGGTATCTTCCAAAACTACAATAATACCGTTTCCTTCCTGCTCCAGACAGTTTCTAATCTTATCGGCAGTTTCTTTTTTCAGTGTGCCTGCCTTCTGGATAATCAGAGCTCCATTGGACAGTTTGCCTATAATTTCTGCAACGTCTTTGCGATTTAAGGAAGTACCGGAAATTTTTGCTATCTTACCGGAGAAATTACTGTCGGTCTGCTGAACCTCTTTAATCAGGTTCTTTGCCAGTGTCAGTGTATCCATTCCCTCTTCACCGGTAATAATAACATTACCGGTATAAGATGCCATGGTAATATTATCAATTGCATTGATAATTTGCTCTTTCGTAGGCTTACTCTGAATATACGCACCAAAAAGCTGTTTTTCTTCCTGTGACATGGGACGTACTTTTTTCTTTTCCCGATGTTCTTTTGCTGTTTCTTTTTTCTCTGCGGGTTCTTTAGTAGTCTCTTCAGCATCCTCTGTATCAGCTTCTTTTGTATCTTCCGTTTCAGCTTCGATTTCGGTATCTATTTCTTCGGTCTCAGCTTCTTCCCCGGCTTCATCATCTGTTTCCTCAGTCTCAGCTTCTTCCCCGGCTTCATCATCTGTTTCCTCGGTCTCAGCTTCTTCCCCGGCTTCGTCATCTACCTCCTCGGTCTCAGCTTCTTCCTCAGCTTCGCCGTCTGTCTCGTCACTTTCAACATCTTCCATTTCAGCCTCTTCTTCGTACTCTGCCTCCACCTCTTCAGTTTCGGCTTCTTCGTATTCGACTTCTTCCTCTTCTAATACAAGCTCTTCTTCACTATCCTCGTTTGTATCTTCGTCTGCAACTTCCTCAATTTCTTCTAAATCTTCAAAGTCGTCTCCGGTAAAAGCTTCTTCCTCAACAACTTCTTCTGTATATTCTTGTTCCTCTGCATCCGCGTCAGATACTTCTGTCGAACCTACTGCAACAGCTGTTGCACCAACCACTGCCGCACCTGCTACCCCCAGTGCGTGCTCTTCTCCGGTCAGTTCTTCCGGTTCTTCTTCGTCGGTATAATCGGTTTCTTCCATATCCAGTGCTTCCTGCACCATGGCATCATCTATGAACTCTACCGTACCGTTTTCCAACTGCTCCAAAAGACCGTCTCTTGCAGCTTCTTCAAATTCTGTGAACATAGCACCTGTCTGCTCAAGCACACGCTGGCGAACAGCCTCCATGCGCTTCTGTTCACTGTCTTTTTTCATCTTTTCCCATTCAATCAGCACATCTTCCAGACGAATCTGTCCGGTAATCTGCTTCTCTATCTGCTCTGCATCAGGCACAACCATGCTAATCTGTCCGTCATAGTCCATACCCAGAATCTTATCAAACTTTGTAAGCTGCTGTGTAACATGCCATTCGGTCAAATCCCCTGCCTGCGTAGAAACAAGCTGCTCCTCTACTGCCGCTTCCTCTTTTGAAACGGTTTCCGGTGCCATTACTTCCTGCTTCATCTGCTCTAAAATACGGGTACCGGTCAAATCGATTTCGCCGGTTTCGCCAAAGAAAATCTCTTCTACTTTAGTTTCCTGCGGTTCAACAGGCTCTTCGTCCTCATCCGGGTCAGGTAAATCAATAATACCTGTTTCCTGATTTAAAAGAGGGGAAATAATTGCCTGCGTTATGGGGTCCATGGTGCTTTGCGGCTCTGTTGTTTCCTCTGCCGCTTCCTCCACAGGTGCCTTCTGTTCTTCTGCAACGGCTTCAGACGTTTCTCCCTGCTCTGCCACATCTGCAACAGTTTCTTCTGAGTTCTCTGCAACTACAACAGTTTCTGCCTCCTGCAATGCCTCTGCCTGTACAGCTGCCAATGCTCTTTCACTTTCCGCTCTTGCCATTTCATCTGCAGAGGGACCTTCCCAGAGCTCTTTCATATTCTGGGCAAGCTCTTTCTGGATATTGATGGTATCATACTGACCTACATTCATCAGTTTTACCTGAATATCTATATCCTGCTGGGGAATTACTTTAGTAGGTGCATTGGAAAGATCTTCTGCCACTGCCTCCGGCTCTGCGGGTGCTTCTTCTACCGGACGGCGAACACCCTTCATAATGTCATACTTTTCCTGCTGGGCTTCGGTAAGCGGCTCATGAAGTCGTTTCAGCTCCAATGCTTTTAATACATATTTGCCTTCTCCAAACCACAAAATCAGCTCGTCACATTCTTCTACGCAACGAGTGCCCAATCCTACACGATGGTATAAATATGCCAGTTCATAAGCCCACTTCTCGGTATAATCCTTGGATTTTAATTCTTCCAATACCGCAATGCGCTCTTCTAAGCTGACTTCCTGTGCCTCATACAATTTGTACTGCAACACATAGCGACCACTGTCTTTGGGTGCCACCTGCACAAATTCTTTGTAGTATTCCACCGCCTGAACAAACTCTCCCATCTTAATGGAAAGCTCACAAAGCGAGTAGACGATGGAACGTCCGCCCGGATGTCTGTCATATGCTAACAAAAGCATATCTCTGGCATCTTCATAGCGACGGTTGATTTTATATAAGTCACTAATGGTGCAGAGCATCATAACACTCTTGACACGACGCCAGTCAATGGTATCTGCCAGTGTTGCTGCTTCTGCATATTCTCCTTTTGCAATTAATGCTCTGATTTCTTCCGATCTGATTTTGTATTCGTACTTATCCACGGTATTTGCCTTTCTTTACTAAGTTACCGGTTGTTATTTCTATGTGTATGCGTAAAATAACCCACTATTTACTTTCTCAGTTTATCATATACTGTTGTATTATGTCAAAAAAATAATCGAGGAAAATGCACAAAAAGTACAAGATGTTGTGCATTTCCTCGATTAAGGGTTACTATATGTCGTAATTTAGTGTTTTACTGTACTCTGGTCAGTACGAAAGGATATTCCACACCGGGAATAGTGCTTTCAAATTCCATACCATCTGCCAAAGAAATTGTCAGGGTATCACCTTCAATAGTAAAGATATCATATACGCTGTAATCGATGTAGTATTCAGACATGTAAAGCTTATCACCTTCTGTTTCATAAACACCGCTTGCTTCCATTCCGGCAGTTGCCTCATCTACCAGTGAGTCGATATCCAATTCTTCTTCCATTGCCTCGTTCAGATACTCTTCCAGAGTCATACCGTACATTTCTACAAACATTTCGTCCATTTCTTCTGCAGTAATGCCGTACTCATCACACATTACCTGGATTTCATAATCAATGTACTCATCAATCCAAACAGTGAAGACTTCCTTGAAGCTTTCTTCATCTACATAAATCATGTATTCGCCATCTTCAGTAAACTCGAAAATCATGTTAATGATGAATTCTGTTTCCATTGCTGTTGCATCCATGCCCATTTCTTCTGCCAGCATAGAGGAAACATCCATCTGCATGGACCACTTACCTAACAGAGGATTTGCTGCATACATTTCTTCAATAATAGCATTGTATGCATCTGTCAAATCAGAGTTGCCGGGATACTCTGCCAGTGCGGACTCTAACACATAAATTGCGTCGCTGTAATATCCCCACTCTACATAGTCCATAGCATATTCAATATAATAATCAACTTCTGACTGTACCTCTGCTTCGTCTATTGCAGTCATTGCATCCATCAATTCCGTATCGTCAGGAAGAATGGTCAGTGCATCATTCAGCACTTCTCTTGCAGACCAGTAATCTTCCCAGCTCATGTATTCTTCTGCTTCTGCAATTGCTTCGCTTCTAACGGTATCCTTAACTTCAGTAATAGCTGCCTGTGCTTCATCATAACATACTGCATCGTCTGCTATTACTTCTGCATAGGATGCCAGTGCTTCCTGATAATTTCCGTTTGCCTTATGTTCTTCAGCTGCTTCAAATGCTTCACGGGATGCATTCACTGCTGCTGCAATTTCTGCCTTAGCAGCTACTTCTTCATCATCAGCAAGGATATCTTCACATAAAGCTTCAAGAGTTTCGCTGAGGGTTTCATAATCTACATCTTCTGCACCGCTGAGATAATTGTCAACCATATCAATTGCATAGGTCTTTGCCTGTGTTTCTACTTCTGCCTTATCTTTTTCGCCAACTTCTTCGTACAGTTCTACTACCTGGTCGATATCTCCTTCTGCAAATGCATCAGCAACCTTGGTAATAGGTCTGTTCATCCACATAAATGCAAAGATACCGCCACCTGCCAGTAACAATACTACCAGAATCAGTACAATAATCAGTCCTGCCTTACTCTTTTTCTTAGGCTGTGCAGGAGGAACAGGCTGTACGCCACCCTGCATAGGGGGTACATTTCCTGCCATAGGCTGCTGCATGGGAGGTACTGCTCCTGCCATGGGCTGCTGCATGGGAGGTACTGCTCCTGCCATGGGCTGCTGCATAGGAGGTACTGCTCCTGCCATAGGCTGCTGTACGGGAGGTACAGGCTCTGCCACAGGTGCTACCTCTACGGGTGCTACGGGCTCTGCCACAGGTGCTGCCTCTACGGGTGCTACGGGCTCTGCCACAGGTGCTGCCTCTACGGGTGCTGCAGGCTCTGCCACAGGTGCTGCTTCTACAGGTGCAACAGGTGCTGCTGCCTGCTGTGCGCCACCACAAAAGCCGCAAAACTTGGATCCATCACTAATTTCTTTGCCACAATTACTACAAATCATTTTGTCACCTCTTATCACTTTCTTTTATTTTAGTTTTCCTTTGTGAGTACAAATGGATATTCTGCACCGGGAATGGCGGCTTCTGTTTCCGCTCCCTCCGGTAGATTTAAAGTCAGGGTATTTCCTTCAACAGTAAAAATAACATATTGGTTCTCATCTACTGCATTTCCTGTAGTCATATACAGCCTGTCATCTTCTGTCTCGTAAACTCCTTCACTCATCATCTCATTCATCATGCTGTCCAAATCCAGTTGTGCTTTCGCTGTATCGTACAGATACTCCGTAATGCCACAACCGTATTCTTCTTCAAAAATTAATGCCGCATCTTCTCTGGTTAATCCTTTGCCTTCAAACTCCGTATACATAAGCTCCGTACCATATGTAGCAAAGTCATCCAACCAGCCGTTGACACTTTCTGCGAAAGCTTCTCTATCTACATACATTTTAAATGTAGAGTCTTCCGCAAATGTAAAAATAACCTTCACTTTAAATGTGGTTTCCATACCGGCAAATTCAGGACTCATTTCTGCACTCATGCTTTCTGAAAAATCACATTCCATGCTCCAGCTTCCGATTAGTACGTTTGCAACTTCTTCTTTTTTTGCTCCACAACCACTGAGGGAAAATACCAGCAGTAACGTCAGTAGCAACGCTAACCATCGATTTCTTTTTTTCATTTTCCTCCTCTTAGCTTTTCCTCCTTAATTACACGTATCTTCTATATTTAAGCGATAAACGCATTATTTTTATTATAGTATTCTGTTTTAAAACTGTCAATTACTGACAATCCAGTAAATCCGAAAGCTGTGCAAACTGTTCCAGTGTAAGAGCTTCTCCTCGGATGGTGGCAGACAGCCCCATTTTTTCTAACGCTTCCGCTACCTTTTCTCTGGAAAGATACAGGTTCTGGGCATTGGATAACCCGTTTGCCAATGTTTTTCTCCGCTGGTTAAATGAAGCTCTGATTAGGGAGAACATAAACTTTTCGTCCTTTACCTTGACTGGTGTCTCCTCATAACGGGTAAGTCTGATTACCGCACTGCCTACGTTGGGTCTGGGAATAAAACAATTGGGAGGTACAATCGCCACTATTTCCGGCTTGGCATAATACTGCACCGCCAGGGATAACGCTCCATAATCCTTTGTACCGGGGCCCACCTGCATACGATCTGCCACTTCCTTTTGGACCATAATGGTAATACTCTTTAAAGGCACATGGTTTTCAAACAGCCCCATAATAATGGGTGTGGTAATATAATAGGGAAGATTTGCCACCACTTTCACAGGCTTTCCCTGATTTTTTTCTTCTACAATACGGTTCAAATCCACTTTCAGAATATCGTCATTGATAATGGTAACATTCTCATACTCTGATAAGGTGTCTTCCAAAATGGGTATCAGGTTTTTGTCTATTTCAACAGCCACCACTTCCCCTGCCCGCTCTGCCAGATACTGAGTCATGGTACCGATACCGGGACCGATTTCCACCACACAGTCTTCCTTGGTAATCTGTGCGGCATCCATGATTTTTTCCAACACATGGGTATCCACCAAAAAGTTCTGTCCGTATTTTTTCTGGAAATTAAAATTATATTTTTGCAATACTGCTATGGTATTCTGCGGTATTCCTAATGTTGCCATCTATTTTAGTCCTTTCCTTAACCTGCAAACTTTGGACCATAGGTACAAAGTTGCAAGCGAATTATATTCGCTTTGTGTAAAGTTCTGCCCATGCCGGCACAAAACCGGACTGTACCGCTACTCTTTGGGAACGGATATGGGACTCTGCTGTTCCGTAAAACGGAACCTTGCCTCTTTTTAATATTTCTTCTTTTAATTGGGTTACCAAAAGCGTACCCATACCTCGGTGCTCACCACCCGGTAATACGTTAATACCTATCTGCCACAGACTTTCGGCATCTGCACTGGCACCTGCCATTCCTAAAATTTCTCCATTCTCTTCCCATGTAACTGCCAGCATATCCGGCGACTGAAGAATAAAGGAAAGGGCATCCTTAAAACGGTCGTCCCCGCGAAAAACTTCCAAATCCGCTTTCTCATACCAATGAAGTGCACCTGTTTTCGCAGAATCATTTAAATCAATTCCTCTTACCCAGCTTTCCCGTAAATCTATGTCCGGCAGACAGTCAGCATCTGTTACTGTCTGTGCAGTACCCAATGGCAGATAAAAGTGATGGGTATCTGCTACTTCATGCCCGTATTTTGCAAGCATTTTATCCAGTGTGCGGATATTATCCGGTTCAAAAAACCATGCCGCGGAGGCATTTTCAAAAAAAACTCTATTCTCCGAAAGAAATGCTTCGTCATCTGCATTTACTACCAGCTTACCGTTTACCACCAGAATTTTCAAGAAGCAATCATCACCTCTGAAAATCCTCCTTGCGGGGTGGTAAGCTTTTTTCTTCAAAATCGGTGCCTTATCCGTTAATTCTTCTACGGTACAACTGTAATCACAGGCTAATTGTTTGTACCAGATTTCTTTTATTTCATATGCTGTCATAAAAATTCCTTTTACTTACTTTATTTAATGCCAATAAACAGCACGCAACTCCAAAACATAAAATCTTTTTTGTAACCATAATAAAACACCTACATCAAATATTTCTCTTGCAACGATGCTCTTTTTTCCGGGGTGAGCCCCATCTTTTGCTCCAAAAATGCCTCAATACTGCCGCATTCTTCTTCCATAACGGCAAATACGGACTCTGCATAGGAACGGTCTACGGTAAACAACAACCGAATAGCAGCAATGGTTTCCTGCGCCTCTTTCGTAGAAGTATCCATAGCACCTGTTACTCTCTGCATCAGACTATCCACTTCTTCTTTGCCGAATTCATTGACCTTTATATAATCCAATATAATCTGCTCTCTGGGAATGTCCAATGCGGACAAAAGCAAAAGCGTTGCTACGCCCACCCTGTCTTTACCGGCAGTACAGTGCCAGAGAACAGCACCCTCTTCCTGTGCAAGGAGAATATCAAAAAACTCCGCATATCTCTTTCTGGAAAAAGGATTGGTAATCAGATTTTGATACATATTCTGCATATAACCAAGGGGCGTGCCACCGTTTTCCCGTAATGTGGAAATTACATTCCCAATCATATCATTGCTTCCACAGGTTTCTTTTTCACGGGTAATTCCCATGGTTTCCTCTTCCAGAATAGGATGCCCTATATAAGTAATACCCTCCAGGTTCGGATCAGGTTTCATATTTCTTTCAGACCCCGTTCTGAAATCTATAACTGTTTTCAATTGGTAATCCGCCAACAAAACCTGCCTGTCTGCTTCGGTGGTACATGCCAGTGCTCCACTTCGAATTAACTTGTGCGGCTTTATTGTCCGTCCGTCTTTTGACTTGTAACCGCCTAAATCTCTAGTATTACAAATTCCCTCTAACGGAATTCTTACCGGCTCTTTAAGCACACCATCCTTAATCATCAGCATATCCCTGACATCCAAAAGACTGTCATATCTTGCATACAATAAAGCTTCCAACTCCGGTGTAGGTGCAATCAGATCAGGCACCATAATAGTGTGCAGACCTGCTTTGTACGCGGAGCGGATACCATTTGCAGAATCCTCTATGGCAAAAGCGGCATCAGGTTTTACGCCCAGTTCTTCACAGGCACGCAGATAAATGTCCGGTTCCGGTTTGCCATGCTCTATCATATCCCCGCCGATTACCACTGCAAAATATTCCCGCAGACCGGCCCTGTCCAAATGCTTAAAGACTCCGCTCTGACTGGTGGAAGATGCCAATGCAATTTTATAACCGGCTTCTTTTAAATAAGAAAGCAGTTCTCTTACACCTTTTTTCAGGGGAAGACCCTCTTTTTCGATTTTTTCCTTTACCAGGGCACCACATTTCTTGTGATATTCTTCAAAAGGAAAATCCTCTCCGCAAACCCTTAAAAACAGTGCTTTGGTATCCCGCATATTCAAGCCTATGCACCCCATCACTGCTTCTTCGGCATTTTCTATTCCGCTTTCTTTTACCAGTTGTGTGCCTGCTTCCATAAAAAGACGCTCTGTATCAAACAGCACACCATCCATATCAAAAACGACTGCTTTTTGCATATATCCTCTCCGTCATCTATACTAACTTTAACAATAACTGCGTACCGGTTATCTGCTCCCCGTTTTGCAAAAGCAAAAGCTTACGGGACAAAAACGGCTGTAAATGTGTCTTCACTGTCTGTTTATCCCCTATCTCATAACTGCCGTCCGTCAAAACCAATATCACTTTAGAACGTGCATAAAATAATTTTAATTGTCTGAAAAGCTCATCTAAAGTTTTTAATGGTTGTTCCTGCCTCAAACTCTCTGCTCCTATATCTTTAATCGCCCCCATCTCCTCTGCCGGGCAATTTTCCTCTTTCGCAAAAGCACTGCCTGTCAAAAGAAACGCCATGGGAATCACTTCTTTTTCTATGCTATCATCTCCTGCCCATTTAAGCAGATTTAAACGCACATTACGAAACGTTTCATCCTTTTTAAGCATCTGTGCTATCCGTTTACAGGTTTCTTTTAATTCTGCTGCCGGTATGTGACAATCCACCACTACCGCCATTTCCAATATGCCTCCGTTATAATTTCCCGGAGCATGCAGGATGCGGGTCACAGTATTTTTAATTTGTAAAAGCTGTATATCTGAAAACATGCACCCTCCTGCTTTGCTTCACATATATATCAATCCACCTTTTTATAAAGCAAATTGTCATAAAAGCCGCACATCGAATTTATATCAGATACATCATAACATAAAGAATTCCTGTTTACAAATCCCTATTATTGCACTTCCCTTTATTACATTGTGCATTTAGTGAGAAAATAATTTACTTAATGTGCATATCTTTTTCTATAATTATAAGAGAGAATATGCTACAATGATTTTATCAAAATGAGGGGATCTTCCCGCAACTATACACAGGAGGAATTTGTATGGATATTTTATTAAGAATTGTACCTTTTGTTGTCGTAGGTGTTCTGTTACTGATTATTTTCATAACAGGCTACGTCAAAGCATCACCGGATACCGCGTATATTATTTCCGGTCTCCGCAAAAAACCTAAGATTTTAATCGGTCGTGCCGGTGTCAAGATTCCTTTTTTGGAGAAAAAGGATGAATTGAACTTACAGCTAATTCCCATCGATGTCAAGACATCCAGTGCCGTGCCTACCGCAGACTACATCAACATACGGGTAGATGCTGCTGTCAATGTTAAAATCAGCACTCAGCCAGAATATCTGACTTTGGCTGCACAGAACTTTTTGAACAAGCAGACCGTTTATATTGCACAGGTTGCCAGAGAAGTACTGGAAGGTAACATGCGTGAAATCGTAGGTAAGATGAATCTGGAAGAAATGGTCAGTGACCGCCAGAAATTTGCTTCCCTTGTAAAAGAAAACGCAGAGCCCGATTTGGCTGCCATGGGTCTGGATATTGTCAGCTTCAATGTGCAGAACTTTGTAGACTCTAACGGCGTTATCGAAAACCTCGGTGTGGACAACATCGTTAAAATTCAGAAGAACGCAGCTATTTCCCGTGCAGAAAGTGAAAAAGAAATTGCAAAAGCACAGGCAAATGCCCAGAGAGAAGCAAACGAAGCACAGATTGCCGCACAGACTGACATTGCACAGAAAAACAACGAACTGGCAATTACTCAGGCAGAGTTGAAAAAGATTTCCGATGCCAAGAAGGCAGAAGCAGACGCTGCATATCAGATTCAGCAGGAAGAGCAGCGTAAGACCATCGAAATTACCACTGCAAACGCTAACATCGCAAAGCAGGAAAAAGAAATTCTCTTAAAGCAGAAAGAAGCCGAAGTTATGGAACAGGCTCTGGATGCACAAATTAAGAAAAAAGCAGAAGCACAGAAATTCGCAAAACAGCAGGAAGCAGATGCACAGCTCTACGAGCGCCAGCGTGAAGCAGAAGCGAAGAAATACGAACTGTTACAGCAGGCAGAAGCTTTAAAGATTCAGGCAGAAGCTGAAAAATATGCCCGAGAGCAGGAAGCGGAAGGTATCCGTATCAAAGGTCTTGCAGAAGCGGAAGCCATTCAGGCAAAAGCTGTTGCAGAGGCAGAAGGTATTGAAAAGAAAGCCGAAGCTATGGCTAAGATGGGTGAAGCCGCTGTCCTTGAAATGTACTTCAAGGCACTGCCCGATGTAGTGAAGAATGCCGCAGAACCTCTTGCTAAGGTTGACAAGATTACCATGTACGGCGACGGCAACTCCACCAAGCTGATGAAGGACGTGATGAACACCTTAAATCAGGTAACCGACGGCTTGAAGGAATCCACCGGCGTTGACTTAAACGCAGTACTCTCCGGTTTCTTAGGTGCAGGTATGGCAAACCGTCTGGAAAACAAAGCTCCTCAGGCAAAAGCCGCTTCTACGGATGCGTCTGAAAGTGAAATGGTGTAATCCCGTAATGCAGATTTGCAAATACATATGATATGAAAATACCCGGATCCTAACTCTGCGATCCGGGTATTTTCATCCTACCGCCAACAACCTCTTCCAGTTATCGGGAAAACCCATCGTTTTAATGTCTACTTCCTCATATTTATCAATAAGCATGTCCACCTCATCCACAAACAAATTCCAATGAGTATCCCCATTTAAAAGCTGCTTCATACACAACAAGACTGCAAACACTTTGTAATTCACAATTCCGCTAGCAGTATATTCTTTATATATGGATGGTCTTTTGACCAATTTTGCATTATATAGCCTTCCGTAATGGGCACAGATATTGCGTACATAAGAAATTGCTTCCAACCAACTTTCCAAAAACAGATACCCTACTTCAAAAGTCCTTGCAACTTCTTTTTTATCTTCGTTTTTCATGTTTTTATAAAATTTAGATAAAGTTCCGAAACTAAATATTTCCACTAAAGCATAAATGGGTAAATCTCCACCCTCATAATTTTCCTGAAAATTTTTTACAAATGGGGACTTTGCGTTACGATGTAACTCCTGACTAATATTTAAAAGAAACTGTTGATGATAGTTCTGACTTACGAAATTGTTTGAATCTTTATAGCCAAATATTCCATATTTTTCAGCGATATAATTAGAAATACGACACCTGACATTAATTTCTATCTTTTCAATTTGTGGAAATATAGCTTGCCGGAAATTGGCGTTGAATAAATATAATTGCTTGATGTCATCAAAAGTGACCAAATTGTGATATGTACCATTTTTCTCTTTTAAATTGGGACTGTAACCTTTGATTAAGCGAAAATAAGAAATATCGTTTAGAATTCGTTTTGCCTCGTTTTCATCCTCGATGATAAGACCCAGTGATTTTAGATTTGCTATCTGTTCATCAAGAGATAAGGGCGGTTGATGTTTCTTTCGTTCTTCCATCCATTTCTCCTTAATAATAAAATTGACCCGACGTGGTCCGCATCATAATGAGAGGCGTGTCGGGTTCTGTTAAAATTAGTATATTCCATAGTAGGTATATAAGTCAACTAAATTTTGAAAAAAATTTTCAAAAACTTAATAACTTCAAAACACTATTGTTTGCATCTTAATAATACTGGAACTCCTCAATAAAATGAATCACATTGTAAAGCACCAGTATGTCCATATTTCCTTCTGTTGCATATTCTTCCATAAAAGGAAACAATTTACCGTGGAAATATCGCAAATCCATTACATAAATGGTTTCATAATGCTCTGTTAAAAACGGTACAAAGCAGTTTGCATAAGAATCCTTTAAAATAAAGAGTGTCTTCCCCTTTGCTTCTTCATCCGTTACTCCGGTGTTAATCTCAATAAAAGGATGATTGTCATCCAAAAAATAGCCGTACTGGTTTTTGGTGTCCAGATATTTGGGCTCATATAAAGTGTTGTGGCTTTCTTCGGAAAGGTCATAATAAACCTGCATGGCATTACCTGCTCCCGGATTTCCTGCATCTTCGCCTGTTCCGACATCTATCATACCTGCATTCCCCCGCAGCACCTGCGGTATATATGCCTCAATAGTATCCGGCTCCACCAGAACTCTCGCCTGCGAATGCATGGTGCCAAGGAAATTCGTGGATACCACATCCACCTCATAATCCACAGGCTCCACACCTAAAGTTGCTGCCCACTCCCGATATCCGTAATAAGCACCCAGCGTCGTCCAATGGTGGTCCGTTCCGTAATAAATCTTTTCTTCTTTGTGGGTATTCAGAGTTTCCTGCACATCTATAACATGTGTTTCCCCTACGGTTTCTTTTACCTGATTGATAAAATCTGCCTGAGAGTATACCGGTGCATAGTCGGGTAGTTTTTCTGTCAGAATATTATCCGCCGTAGGAATTGTCATTACATAAAAACTACCAATATCCTCCCGGTCTTCCTGCCAGTTAAACAACTCCTTTAACAAAGCAAGCTTTTTTTCTACTTCTTCCTCATCAATATCCTCTGGTGCATGCTTTTGTATCAGTGTCCCGTCCTTTGCCAGATAAACTCCGTTTACCTCTTTTTTACCCAGTGCTACATCGGTCACGGTCTTTATGAAAATCCAATTATCCCTGCCTGTAAACTGATCCGTAATATAATTCTCATAATCCTCGGAAAAACTACCGGAAAATAGAGTCTCCATACTAAAGTTCGGCTTCTGCGCAAGCATACGGTTCTCATATTCAGAATACATCCTGTCTTTTGTGAAAAAATCTGCTACGGACAGTCCCAAAATCAGTCCGCCTAACAATAGAAGCGTAATTACTGCACTTACTTTTTTCATAAAAACCTCCTTCCCGATAAAATATCGTATGTGTTACCAAATACTCTATACCTTTTCCTTCAAAAACTTTTGATATCCCATCAGAATCTAAAATATAAAAACGGATTGTAGGACGCATCCACAATATTTGCGATAGATAAAATCAATATCACTACTAAAAATAATTTTTCAACTACATCCAGTCCAATCTGCAAAACTATGTTGCCGCCTTTATGTGCCTTTACAACAGTCTCTGCTTTTTCTTTCAACCATTCTACTGCCTTTTTTCCCACGGGCAGGGCTGCCACACATAAAATCATAAATAATACCCAATAATTCGAGAACGTGTACAAGGTATTTTCATTGACAAGTCCTGCTTCTCCAAAGCCTAACATGGCTTTGAGAAACAGCACTATTCTGTCTGTCTGTTCCAGTGAGAAGAAACACCAGCCAAAGAGCACCACTACCATGGCATATAGCCAGCCAAAGACCTTAGGAATTTTTGTAAGGATTTTACCAAGAAAAACCTTTTCTAATATCAAAAATACCGCAAACCACATACCCCACAGCAGGAAATTCCATCCTGCACCATGCCAGATACCGGTAAGGGACCATACCACCAAAATATTCAAAAGCTGTCGGGCCAGTCCTTTGCGGTTGCCACCCAGCGGAATATATACATATTCCCTGAACCAACTGCTGAGAGTCATATGCCAACGTCTCCAGAATTCGGTAATACTGGTGGAAATGTAGGGATAATTAAAGTTTTCGGGGAAGTGAAAGCCCATGATACGTCCCAGACCAATAGCCATATCCGAGTAACCGGAAAAGTCAAAATAAATCTGGAATGCATAAGCCAGTACACCCAACCATGCCATACCGGTAGTAAGTTCTGCATCACCCATTCCCGATACTGTGGTAAAAAGCTGTCCGATATTATTTGCTAAAAGTACCTTTTTACCCAAACCAATGGTAAAACGACGGGCACCTGCTGCCATATCCTCAAGCGAAGCTTTTCGCTCTTTCAACTGCTCAGCCACATCTTTATACTTAACAATGGGTCCTGCAATCAGTTGTGGGAACATGGAAACAAACACACCAAAATCCAGTAAGTTTTTCTGTGCCTTCACCTGCCCTCTGTATACATCGATGCTGTAAGACATGGTCTGAAAGGTATAAAAGGAAATACCAATGGGTAATGCCAAATTCAAACTTTTAATATCCGCACCTGTCAACGCATTGATATTGGTAATCAGAAAATCCGCATATTTGAAAAATCCCAACATGCCTAAATTGATAATAATGGAAGAAACTAACAATGCCTTTGCCGCACCGGATTTGTGCCGAAATCTTTCAATCAGAAGTCCATGTACATAATCGGATACTGTGGAGAATAGCATAAGTACTACATAAACCGGCTCTCCCCATGCATAAAAAACAAGGCTCCCTAAAAAGAGGATGAGATTTCTCATCCTCTTCGGAGCCACAAAGTAACAAATTAAGAATATCGGTAAAAACCGAAATAAAAAGAGTAAACCGGAAAATACCATTTCTTCTTCCTCCGGAAATTATCTTTCCGCCTCTACGAACAGAAGGCTTCTTCACTTTTCGATATTGATAGCGGTCATCCGCCCAAAAGATTATTCTGTAAGAGCAGTACGAATAGCATCTATTGCCTTTTCATTTTCTTCCTGACAGTAAGTAATAACAGCTTCTTCGCCCTGTTCTTCTACGGAAGTGGTATCTCCACCAAGTAAAACAAAGCATACATAATTGTCAAAAACTTCAATGCGGGAAGCCTGAGACTTTGCTACATGGGAAGGATACAAACTGTTTTCTACCAGACTGTCTCTGTAAGTATTCAGTGCTTCTTCCACTGCTTCTACCTGTCCTTCTTTTGCTTTCACAATAATCATAGTATCGATATGTGCACTCATCATAGGCATTTCAGCCAGAAAATCATCATACATATCTTCAGTAATACCGCACATATCGGAAAGCATTTGTGCATCCAGCGCCATTGCCGGCCAGTAATTTTCTCCCAAAATATCTGTTACTGCTGCCTTTAAATCTGCCATGGACACATCGCCAAAAACACTTCCGTCCTCTGCACCATTATCATTTTCTGTGGAACCGCCTTGTGCAGCATCCTCATTTGTTCCACTTTCAGTCCCTGCACTTGTACCATTGTTATCATTCGTATCATTGCCGCCACAGGCAACTACGGATACTGACATCACCATTGCCAGCATCAACACTGCTAATTTTTTCATAATCTCCTCTCATTCTGCCATATATATGGCTGTACCATAGTTTAATAAAAATTTCCGGAAACCGGATTTTATTCCCAGTATTCCCTGATTTTTATTGGTACATACATCATAACATGTAAATACTGTACTGTCTCGTTAGAAATATCTAAAGTTTCTTAAGAATTTATAACCTCAATGTCTTTTAGGGATTGCAACCTGTAAATTTACCATGCTATACTCTTGTTGTTGCAATTATATTGGTTTGAAAGCCACTTACCCAAACAGTTACAAATGGAGTAATTATTGGTTTCAACTACTTTAACAAGGAGCACTTATGAGTATTTTAAATGTAGAACACTTAACCCACGGTTTTGGTGACCGTGCGATTTTTAATGATGTATCCTTCCGCCTCTTAAAAGGTGAGCACATTGGCTTAATCGGTGCCAACGGCGAAGGCAAATCTACTTTTATGAATATTATTACCGGAAAGCTTATGCCCGATGAGGGTAAAATTGAGTGGGCAAAAAATGTCCGCGTAGGTTACTTGGACCAGCATACCGTTTTGGAAAAAGGTATGACCATCCGTCAGGTATTATCTTCTGCTTTTGACTTTTTATTCGAAATGGAAAGTCAGATGAATGAAATCTGCGACAAAATGGGAGATGCTACTCCGGAAGAACTGGAAAATTACATGGAAGAACTGGGAACCATCCAGGATTTACTTACCATGCACGATTTTTATATGATTGATTCCAAGGTGGAGGAAGTTGCCCGTGCGCTGGGTCTTTTGGACTTAGGCCTGGACAAAGACGTGACTGATTTAAGCGGTGGCCAGCGTACCAAGGTTTTACTGGGTAAGCTTTTGTTGGAAAAGCCGGATATCCTGCTTTTGGACGAGCCTACCAACTATTTGGACGTGGAGCATATCAACTGGCTGACCCGTTATTTAAATGAATATGAAAATGCCTTTATCCTGATTTCCCACGACATTCCTTTCTTAAACAGCGTTATCAACCTGATTTACCATATGGACAATCAGGAGTTGAACCGCTACGTGGGCGACTATGATAAATTCCAGGAAGTCTATGCCATGAAGCAGGCACAGTTAGAGGCTGCCTACAATAGACAGCAGAAAGAAATTGCCGACTTAAAAGACTTCGTGGCCCGTAACAAAGCCCGTGTGGCTACCCGTAACATGGCCATGTCCCGCCAGAAGAAGTTGGATAAGATGGATGTGATTGAACTGGCAGGGGAAAAACCCAAGCCGGAATTCAACTTCAAGGAAGCACACACCCCGGGCCGCTATATTTTCCAGACTTCCGATTTGGTTATCGGTTATGACGAGCCCCTTTCCACTCCTTTAAACCTGGCGATGGAAAGAGGCCAGAAGATTGCTTTGATCGGTTCCAACGGTATCGGTAAAACTACTTTGTTAAAGAGTATTCTGGGGCTGATTCCCCCGGTTTCCGGTAGTGTGGAACAGGGTGACTACCTGCACATTGGTTACTTTGAGCAGGAAATGGCTCCCGGCATCGAAACCACCTGTCTGGAAGAAATCTGGCAGGAGTTCCCTTCCATGACCCAGTATGAAGTACGTTCCGCCCTTGCCAAATGCGGACTTACCACCAAGCACATCGAAAGCAAGGTAAAGGTTTTAAGCGGTGGTGAGCAGGCAAAGGTACGCCTCTGTAAACTGATTAACCGCGAATCCAATATTCTGCTTTTGGACGAGCCCACCAACCATTTGGACGTGGACGCTAAAGATGAACTGAAACGTGCATTACAGGCCTACAAAGGCAGTATCTTAATGGTGTGCCACGAGCCGGACTTCTACGAAGGCTGGGCTACGGATGTGTGGGATTGCACCAAATGGACTACAAAATTGTTTTAGGTATTTTGAATAGATAGGTACAGAATACAATATCCGGCAGTTTTCTTTTACCCTCAGACTCGCTCTCGCTCCCGGAAAACGTAACGGTACTAGGTTTGCAAAATACGCAAACCAAGTGCCGACGTTTCCCAAGTGTCTTCGGTGTATAAAGAAAACTGCCGGATTTATATTCTACATTACCTATATATACAAAATCCCAGATATTGCTAACCGAAAATTATCCTAAAAAGATTCCTCTAATTTCTTTGCCAGCTCTGTTTTATCTGTTTCTGTGGGCTGTGATGATGGAGTCCACAATTCTCTCCTTCTAAACGCTTCTACTGTCTTTTTTCATTTCCATATATGGAAAGACTTCGTAGCCGTTCTTTTCATAGGCCTGGATGGCCTGCCGGTTTTCGGCTTCTACCTCCAGCATAAACAATACATTCGGGTACTTTTCTTCTACAAATGCAAAAAACCTGCTGCCGATGCCCTGATTCCGGTATGCTTCTTTGATATACAAATCTTCTATCCAGATGCAGGGTTTTCCAAACTCAGTGGAAAAGCTTTTGGCCAACATGGCATATCCTATTGTTTCACCGGAAGCTTCAAAAACGTAACCTTCCAAAAAAGGACAGTCCCCTACACAATTGTCTACATCTCTTGCATAGATTTCTTCGGACCCGTTGCTTAATACCGCAGGGGAAGTGTAAAATGTACGCATCATCTCTATAACAGTTTCTTTATCTTCTGGGGTCATAGCCCTGATTATTGCATTCATAATTTGGGTTGCTCCTTTTTACTTTTTGTGGATTACTGCTGCCACCTTTCCTGTTACGGCAACTAAATAGTTTTCTTCAAACCAGTGTTCCTGATTGGGACATACCAGTAAGGTTGCATTTTTATAGGCTGAAACTAATTTTTGGGAATATCGCACATCTACCAACGGGTCTTTTTCTCCATGGAAAATGTAGACCTCTCCCTCGTAGTTTGCAGCATGAGCGAAAACATCATATTCCGGTACATCTTCTATGAAACGTCTCCCTATGGTCATACCCATAACTGTTAGCTCATTAATTGTAGGGTCTTTCTTTTTATCCAGCCAGTGATCCGGTATGCAAAATGCAGGATAAATCAGAAAAAGTCCCTGTATTCTTTCTCCAAATTCCGGTGCTGTCAATGCCGTTACAAAACCGCCCTGACTCTCTCCCAATAAATATATTTTTGAAGTATCCACCCAGGGCATTTGCTCCACTTGTTCCAGTACATCCCTTAAGTCATCCTGTTCCGTGCAAATGCTCATTTCCGTTGTTTTTCCTGTGCTTTTGGTATTTGTGCCACCACCACAGAAATCATAACAATAGCTGGCTATTCCTCTTTGTGCAAGTAGCTCCGTGGTATGTCGCATATATTCACAACAACTGTTATACCCATGGGACACAATCACAACAGGCATCATACCTTCTGTATGCACCGGCTTACAAATTTCTCCGTAGATGGTCTTTTCTCCCTTAGAAAAAGAAAAAGGTTCTCTTTCTATTTCAGAAATCTTCTCATAAATATCAATCCGCACTCCACCTGCTTCGTCGGTAATAGTGCCTTCCAATTCCACATCTTCCAGCCAGGAAAGTGCCTTACTGTCCGTTACAATCCGGGGTGTTGTAACCATTTCACCGTCAGTTCTTGTGCCATTGTTTTCAATGAAAATACGGCATGCAGCACCGGTTAAATCCTGTCCCTCTAACATATATCTGGCAGACAAGTGCCCTTGTTTTCCTTTAGAATACTTCTGCGTATCCACTCCACCGGGCAAAATCTTTCCGGTAAAATAAGGGGATTCTGCCGTGCCGTCAAAGCACAGCATACATACGCTTGTACTTTCTCCCTGCACATCCATCCAATCATGGATGGCAACGTGTATGGTTAATACAGCCTTCTTTTGGTCTGCCGTTAAAACCTCTTTTTCCACATACTCCGCGATTCCATCCTCATCGTTCCTGCCGATAACAATATCCGCTATCTCTTTCACCTCGTCGATGGCATTTCCCATAGCAACGCCCACTCCACATAGCTTCAACATACCAATGTCTGCAAAGTCGTCTCCGAAAGCTGTAATATCCGCAAGTCCTATGTTGCAGGCATCGCATATGATATGAATTGCTTTTTCCTTTGTAATACCCGATTTCGTAAACTTGTACCAGAATCCATCGGAAAACCTTATGCAATCATAATCAGATAATGTGGCTTTTAAGTCTTCCGCTTTTTGTGAGTCAAATATCTCCACACATACTTTTAAGGCAGGTTGATTAAAGTCAGCAAAATCCGTGTATATGCTATCGCCCCAAGTCTTATCCTGCGTTTTAGGGTCAATCTTATAATTCCAATAGTGGCTTGTTACGGTGTCCACCGTAATCTCGCAATCGTCCCCACATATTTTGCGGGCAGCTTCTATCATCTGATGAGTTTCTTGCGGAGATATTTCTGCTTTGTAAATGTATGTATTTTCCTTTTTTACCAATGCACCACCACTGGAAATCAAAATGTCCGGCTGAAGCTCGTCTAAAAAGGTCAGGGAATTCTGTTCCCCTCTTGATGTGGATACACCAATGAGGATGCCTTTTTCCCTGCACGCATGTAGCGCCGCCAATGTCCTTTTTGAAATATTCTTTTCATTGTCCAATAATGTTCCGTCTAAGTCAAATAGCAGTAGTTTCATGTCTTCTCCTATGCATTGAAATATTAGTGGCTTGCAAGTTGTAGAAATCCTAATATTCTAAATTTCCAGATTTAACTTGTTTCATATAATTTTCTATACCTTTTTCTTCCTCTGCATCATAGGTAAACTGCAACGCCTCAGCTACATACCTTGCCACTTCCCCAAACAGATACAACATAGTAAACGCCGCATCCCATAAGTGTTCATAGTCTGCATCGGAATAGGTTTTCATAAACTTTTCGTATATGTCTGCGGGCAATAGTTTCTTAAAATATTTTCCCTCTTTTCCGGCAGATACCGAAAAATCATGCTGCATGCCCACATACCATATAAGCATCTGCACCAGCATATCCCGTACACATTCATTGAACTGTTTCATGGCATAGGAAAGTTCGTCTCTGGCAATGCCTTTTGCCACATTATTTAAACACCAGTGAAACTCATTGCAGCAATCGGAAAACAGTTTCTGGTCCGGCTTTTGCACATACCAAAAGTCCCCTTTTACATCGATAGTAGGGAATGTTCCATCCTTATCTAACAAAAGGATTGCCGGTTCGCCATCATCTTCGTAAGTATTGGCAGTTATCTGCAGATCAATACGGTTACCATCAGGGAATAGCATTAAATACATATAATTGCCGTCTCCATCCGGCGGAATCAATTTCATGCTTTCCGGTTTTTGTATCAGAGCAGGCTTACCGAATTTATCTTCAATCCACTCCATATTGTCCCAATAAGGCGCTACCTCTTTTACAAAATAGACAATATCAAAGTCCTGATATTTATCCACCGGGCTATCCGGGTTGGCCCGTGAACCGGTCATCAAAACGGCTCTGATGTTTTCATCTTCTTTAGCTATATTTAATATGAGTTCTAAGATTTCGTCTGGTTGTCGCATATGTTTTTCTCCCTCAAAACTCTTATAACAACTCCAATAGCTTATTCAAGAAAGCCTCTTCGCCAAAAGTATTTAATTTGAAAAACATAGCCTGGCTGCCACCGGAGGTAATTGCCGACATACAAATCGGCCCCATTCCTTTTTGAAATAATGTTACACTTAAACTAACCCTGTTGCTACCTGTATAACTATATCTTTCAAATACCCGCACACTGCAACGCGCATCCTCATACATAAAATCACTTCTGTCTTCCAGTGTTGCAGACATACTTCCATTGACAATTCCTGTTTCAATTCTGTTCAGTATCTGATTAAAATCTCCGTTTAAAGTTCTCTCTACTTTTGCCATATGTATTTTCTCCATTCTATTATATGTTTTAATAATTATAACTCTTACTATCGGTTTTTGTACTCTTTATCGGTAATATAAAATTTTGTGCACGGATCCGGCATATCAGGAATAAAGCCGGTCGCTTTATAAATACTCTGTGCACGTAAGTTAGTTTCTTTTGTTCCAAGGTAAAGATACTCCGTACCAAATACCTCAAATGCCAGCTTCTGTGCCAGGTACAGGGCCTCCTTACCATAACCTTTTCCCTTTTCCGTAATTGCAATTCTCTTTAACTGAAGCCTTGATTTGAGATATAGCATGTCACAAAATATAATAATTCCTATGGGCGTGCCATCCTCTTTCTCAATAATGGTCTGCAAAAAATCTTTGTCACCAAGCTTAGCTATTCTCCATCCCAGATACCACTTTCCTACCCACGGGGGATTTTCGGATAATATTGTAGCTAATTCAGTATTCATTTTGGCACTCCTTTCTAAGGATAAGAATTTACTTGGGCTTTCTTTTCCCTGTAAAATCAGTGGAAATCACTTTAAAAACACATACTGTTGCCGCCTGTTCTTCTGTAAAAACTACTTTCCTGCCGGACTGGTGTGCAAACATTTTACCCAGTGCATAAGTTTTTTCCTCAGCCTGCTCTATAAATTCCACAGTACCGTTTCCTATAATACTGGAATAATAATAGCCGGAATTGCAGGGTATCTCCGCATGTAACGGTTCTCCTTCATCAAAAACAGTAAAGCACACCTGATTGTTGTTCTTTAATACACCTATTTTTCGTCCCTCTTTTGCACTGTGAAAGTATAATACAAGTTGATTATCTGAAAGTTCATAACCATAGCTTAAGGGGACTACGTAGGGAGTCCCTTCATCAATCATTGCAATACTTGCGGTTTTGCAGGCATCTAAGATTTTTGCTATTTCCTGCATATCTGTTATCTCTCTGTCTTTTCGTCTCATAAGTTTGCCTTTCCTAAATCTTCATATTTTCCGAATACAGTACAGAGTCGGTTAATCCTGCAACATATTCAAATACATATCTAATCTTGCATTGATGTATCCTGCAAACAAATTTTCCATTGCTGAAAGACTACGTTTTACATAATACTCATCAAATGCATCGTAGTAAGCAATTCTATCTGCAAACTTAATATCAATAGGTGGGTAACCTGCTTTCATCAATTCAAGATTCACAAGCAATCTTCCGGTTCTACCATTGCCGCCAATAAAAGGATGGATACCTTCAAACTCTATATGAAAACGAGCCAGTTTTGTTACGATATGCTCCGTACTTTCAGCAAAATCACGTAATAGCTGTTCCATTTTTGGCTCAATAAGATATGGCTGCACCGGCTCATGCTGTGCACCCATAATGCGCACCGGAACTCTGCGGTATACACCACGGTCTTCTTTCTTATCAACAAGAACAAGATAATGTATCTGCTTGATAATGCTTTCGCTAATCGGTACATTATCTTTCACAAGTTCACTCACAAATTCAAAGGCTTCTTTGTGACCAACTGCCTCCATGTGGTCTTTTAATGGTTTCTGGTCAATAGTAAGACCACGGAGTACCAAGTCTGTTTCCCGCAGGGTAAGTGTATTTCCTTCGATAGCATTGGAGTTGTAAGTGTATTCCACTATAAACTCCTCATTAAGCCTTGCCACTTCGCCCGCTGTTAAAGGTCTTCTGCCGTCCAACTCTACTTTCTTGCGGTCAATTTGTAGCAAAAGGCTTTCCTTCGATTTGTAGCGACCATCAGCAGGTTTTCTCGCATCCACAGGAATTTTCCAACCTCGACCTTCCTGGTACGCTCCGGGAATTTTCCCTTCAGAGCAAAGAACTCGGATTCTTCTATCAGAAATGCCCCATTTTTCAGAAGCCTGTTTTACTGTCATAAACATAGACTATTCCTCCCATTTAATATGTAGTATATCATTTTATCGGAATAATATCAATAATATCAACAATATCAGAATAACACTCAGTAAATTAACGGAACAATACTTGCCGGCATTTTCTCTAAAAAAGGCATCCTGCATAATTGCACGATGCCTTCAACTACCACAAATTTACTGCTTAATTTCAAATTCACATACCCCCATATATCCCGGAGCAATTTCATACTCTGTAAAACAAATGACTACATTACCGTTTTGATTAATGTAGAAATCCGTTTCCTCAGTAACAGTTGTAAACTTCATTTCTTCTTCAAATTCGTCCACATGCGGACCGTAACCAAAATATGTCTTACTCTCATCAGTGCTTATCTGCTCTTCAATCTGTGTAATAATACTATTGTTGCAAATGTTGATATAATCTGCACCCAGCATATCTTCCAGTGTAATGTCCCTCTGGTTTTCCAAATCCAGATTATAGTAATAGTTTTCCTGATAAGCATATACCCAGCATTCGTCTACGTGCAGTACCAGTGACAGCCATGCACCTTCCTGGTATTTCACTTCATAATTTACATTCACGTCCATGGTGCGGTCCGCCCACTCTTCTTCGGTGCCGCCGGTTTCAAAAAATGCAGTCCGGTAGTCGGCCATATCCTGTTTTGCCTGTGCGATAAAATCCTCTACGATTTTATCAATTTCTGCGTTTATATCACCTACATATTCGGATTCAGTTATAACAAATTCCTTATCAGCCTTCGAATCCGTTATGACTTCATCACCGCTATTGGAAGAATTCTCGCCACCTCCGGCATCGGCAAGGCTGATACCTTCGTTAGTTCCGCTTCTTTCTTCGGGAGCAGCCTCCTCGACACCACCTGTACCGGTCACTGTTGCCATCTGTATCTCCGGTACTTCTGCCTGCAAATTTATATCACCGCTTTGCTCTTCATAGGTGCGGACGGTCAACACCTGTGCCAGAGGACCGATAACCGGCAGTCCTCCGATACCTTCTGCCAATACCTGACTGCTGTTGACACCTACCGTCAGGCATACCAGAAAAGACGCTGCCACTGCTCCCGCGCTTCGTACAAAAGTCATCATTTTACGGTTTCTCTGTTTAATTTTTGCTTTTCGTTCCACTTCTTTTTTGTCTATGGAAGCGATTGCCGTATTTACGCGTTCCGACAGTTCTACAGGAATTGCTATCCTGTCATACACATCTTTGCCACGGTTCATAAACTTATCTCCTTTTCCTGAACAAGCCCTTTCAGCTTTCGCAGTCCACTGTACAAACGGGTTTTAACGGTATTCAAATTCATACCCGTTACCTCTGCGATTTCTTTTAACGTCAATTCTTCAAAATAGTGCAGAATAATAATGGTTTTTATCTGTTCCGGCAGTGTTTCTACCTCTGCCAGAATATCCAATCCTTCTTTATAAGCCGGTTCCTCATAAATCTCTTCCGGAAAATCAGCAGGCTCAAAGGCAATCTCACGTTTGTTTTTACGGAGATAATTCCAGCTTTCATTAATCAAAATCCGGTAAAACCATGTTTTCATGGCACCTTCATTTCGAAGACTCCCGTAATTCTCCAAAGCTTTGCAGATGGCATTCTGCACTACATCCAGTGCCGCTTCTCTTTCGCCGACATGGGTGTATGCAACCCTGTAAAACTGCTGCTGCCCGGCTATGATATATGCCGTCAGCTTTTCGTACATACCCGCTGCCATCTGCTCACTTCCTTTCCTCATTTTCCATTTAACCCTGTTTATTTACGGGCTTCTATATTTTAAACCATTTTTCTGCTTATAAAATTATGCACTATTTAATTAGACGCTTTTAGTTCGGAAAAAGTTTTCATTTATAAAGTTATTTTTCTACTGAAAAACCTTATATGCAATATACTTTGATAAATTAAAGCTGCGGAAATTCATTTCCTCATATTCCCTATACACATCTTTCAGATAATAATAACCCCAGCTTTCTTCGTCACTTCTGTAACCTCCGAAAACATCAGAGTAGTATACATAACCGTTACTATTGATAATATAATCCGAGCTGTATCTGCTAATATATTCGCAGCTTTCTCCTGCTTCATCAGAACTGCTCTCCACAACTTCTATGCCTTCCATAGTTTCCTTCATAGTAAAGCCTTCTTCTGCAAAAAGCTCCGCAAAAGCAGGTGCGGCATCTGCTGACAAGTGTGTCAGGTATGAATAATCCTCATAGGCATCCGCATCAAAAAAGTCACTGGATGAGCTTCCCATATTCGCTACATTACATTTTGCAATCCAATAGTCGGGATGGGAAAAGGACAACCCTAAATAACAGATTGTTACTACCACCATACTATACTTAAACAGCGGAAACTGCTTTTTAAAAATGCTGATAATTACGCCGGTCAGCAGGATAAAAATTACGACCAATGACCACAATACAAAAATCCGTAAAAAGGTCAGATAATAATTCTTGATATACAAAATCATACGGTATGCTGCGGAAGCAATCATAATATAAGTACATAATGACATTGCTGTCAGTATTCCTTTTAAGACTGCATTTTCTTTAAAATACGCGTGACCAACAAGTACCAGCACCAGATTAATAATACACACTACCAGCAACTGGAAAAATCCTTCTCTGGCATACTCGGCATAGGTGTAACCATCCAGATTTACATTGCCCAAAAAGAGGCAGAATATCTGAATACAACTGAATACCAGATACAATATGGTAACCGGCAGAGCTACTACAATACCCAGAACCGCTTCCGTCTGTTTTCTCACTTTAGCTTCCTCGGAAAAGGTTCTTTTGCAAAGATACGCCATAATCCAGTAAGCCGCAAAGAACATCATAACGATAGTGAAAATAACACCAAAAATATCATTAAAGTTTATATTTTCAAAAATACCTTCCGTCATCTGGAAAAAAACTTTATCCGCACTTACCAGTAATAAAAATACAATAAAGAACAACGGAATACTGAAACACAAACCAATTACCACATAAAGACCTATGTCTTTTCCTTTTTTTACACGGTTTTTGCGGAATGCCGCCCAATCAGTAAAGGGTCTGATGATTTCACCCAGACTTCCGAAAACAGCAGTAATCACATAACCGATGTATCTGCCAAAGGTCCAGTTATGTACCTGATAAAACTGACGCAGCAGGAAACTGATGGTCAGTACCCAGATGCCGGTTTTATTCATAAATATTATCTTAGAATCTGCTGTAAGAAATGTGGATAAACCCAACAACAAAACACTAATCATATAAAATACACTGCCGCTTTTTAAGGAAACCCCTAGTTTTTTCATACAGAAGCAGTAAAACCAAAGGCTTCCTCCAAGAAAAAAAGGATAAGTAATACCGCTGCCGTTTTTATACATACAAAGAGCATAAAAACATGCATATATCAGACAGGCAGGTGCCAGAATATTAAAATGCTTTTTCAGATTCTTGGTCTGCTCCGTTTCCGGCTTTACCACAGGCCGTGGATAGACTGCATAGGAAACAGGCTGTGGTATGAACTGAGTAGCCCCTGCACACGAAGTTGTCTGTTGCGGTTGCCCCGCGTATTGGGACTGAGTGGTTGCTGTTGCCTGTTGTACTGTCTGTGCATTCATAGGCTGCATACCATTATATTGATTATCCATCGTTTTCTTCCTCCTCATCTTCTACATATTCGATAATATCTCCCGGCTGACAGGAAAGTGCTTTGCAGATCGCGTCCAGCGTGGAGAAACGGATTGCTTTTGCTTTATTATTTTTCAAAATAGAAAGATTTGCCAGTGTCAAATCTACTTCACCTGCCAACTCAGTCAGGCCTTTTTTTCGTTGTGCCATTACTACGTCTAAATTGATTCTGATTGCCATTTGGCACCTCCTATATTGTCAAATCATTTTCTTCTTTGTAATTGATAGCTCTCTCAAAAACAAATGCCAGTACCTTACTGAAAAGTCCTGCTATTACAAACACCAGAATAACCACTCCCATGGCAATGGTCAGATACAAAATACTGCGTACCAGAGATACCAGTGCAATCATAAAGCTGTAAGTACCCATTCTTTGAAGGCTGACTACATTTTCGGTTACAAAACAATTATCTGCCAAAACTGTACGGAATATTTTGCGAAGCTCTCCTAAAATTGCTAAAGCAAGAAGACCTAATACAAAATAGATGATAACTACTTCCGTGTAATGTTCTGATACATTTGGCAGATACTGTCCCAGCCATTTTACCGAAAAGGGCAATGTAGCGGTTACCCCGATTCCTGCAAAAAACATAAAGTCCAATAAATATTTTGTGATGCGAATGATATTTTCTTTTTTCATCTTTCCTCCTGTTCTGCCTATAAGGCAATCAAAAAAACCCCTGCTCTCATGAGATTATCATGAATATAGCACGGGGTTTTCCGATTGTCAATATATTTTTATTGTTTTTCAATAAATATTTATTGTTTTTCACCTTGGTAGTATGCGTAAGAGTTCTTTCCGTTCTTCTTAACACCATACATGGCATCATCTGCGTAAGCAATTAACTGCTCTAAATCAGTAGTATCTTTTGGATAAGATGCAATACCTACACTGCCTTGAATCTCGTATGCTTTACCGGCAATTTTGAAACTCTTGGCAAATACCTGCAAGCACTGATGGGCAGTGGTATCCGTAATTTTTTTAATATCACTCTTCAAAATCAGTATAAATTCATCACCTGCAAAACGATACGCAGATAATAACTGTGTCCGCATAGCCTTCAAACGGGCAGCAATCTGTTGCAACGCTTCGTCGCCTGCACTATGTCCATAAGTATCATTGATGCCTTTAAAGTTATCAATATCTACCATAATAACTGTACAAGGAGTCTTAGCTGCAAGGGTTTCCTCTAAGTCATGCATAAACTTGGAACGGTTGGGCAGTCCTGTCAGGAAGTCGTGCTGGGAAGCATCTTCCAGATAGCTTCTGGCTTCTTCCAGTTCAGCCGTCAGCTTACGTCTCTTTACATTATCAATCAAAATATAGATTACAACTACCAGAATAACAACACTCACTGCAATCACAGGTGTTAAAATTTCTTTATTTCGCTCAAAGAAAGTTTCCTGATGATTTATAAAAATAGTATCTTCCGGTAAAACAGAATCAGAAATGCCAAATTTCTCCATTACCATCTCATCAATACAATATACATTAGGACTATCCACAATTAAAGCCATATCTTTCATATTGTGAGTACCCTGAATAATACTCATGGCAAGCTCTGCTGCCTTTTGTCCGGACTGTTCCATGGAAACAATATTGCCTCCTAAAACACCCCATCCGATACCGCCTTCCACCATACGCAAAGCCGGAACGGACGCAAACTTGGCAATCAGCTCTATGGATTCTTTGTTGGTATACTGCTTACCACTGGCATCCTCTGTCATCACCACATAAATCAAAATGGTACCTTCTTCAATATTCGATAATTCATTTTTTAATTCTGCTGTTGTCAGCTTGGAAGTATTTATCTCAGAAAATTCCAACTCAGGAAACAGTTCCGCATGTGCATAAAAATTCTTTCTTTCTGCTTCACCGGTAATACTGTCATCAAAAATACCTACTACTCTGGTAGCTTCCGGATAAATAGAAAGTGCCAGTTCTATATTTTTTTCCACAGAAAGTTTTTCTAAAATACCTGTAATCAACGGGTCTTCAACTGCCTGCTTTGCCAGTTCTTCGTCATTGACACCTTCAAAAATAAGAGGGATGCCGGGAAATAAGTCTTCACGATATTCCAATGCAAACTGCAATGCAGCATCATCCCCTAAAATAACTGCATCATAGGGCTCCACCATAGAAAGACGATATGCCAGTCCGTCATAAAACATCTGCATGGAAACGGCATCATTCACCCTCTTGGTGTCCATAAATTCATAATCTACTACGGTATCATGTGCCACACCTTTTTTGATACCTTCGATCTGAAGCTGTACGGTGTCCCACCCATAGGAATAAGAGCTGATAAACAATATCCTTGCTCCATCAGCACTGCTTGCTGCCTGCGTATGTAGTTCAGGTAAAAAACCTATACACAATAGAACCATCGATAGCACAGCTACCATGCTTGCCAGTGCTCTTTTGCATAACCTTCTCATATAAAGTCCCCGCTATAATTCATTCCCTTTTACTTTTCTACACACAAAAACGCTCTGTCCCCAAACAAAGCTCTCTATTTAATTAAAGTATATCACACTATATCGTACTTTGGAACTAGATAACTTAATTTCTTTGTACTTTTTTAAAAGCAATACAGCTTTTCTGCATTATTCCATGTAATTTTTTCCACCTCAGCAGGTGTTAACCCTTTAATATCAGCAATCTCTTTTATAATATATGGCAAATGCAGGGAATCGTTCCTTTTTCCTCTATTGGGAACCGGTGCAAGATATGGACTGTCAGTCTCCACTACGATCCTGTCCATTGGAATACATTCTACTGCTTCTTTCAGCTTTTTAGCATTCTTAAATGTAATCACTCCCCCTACTCCGATATAGAAGCCCATATTCAAAAAGACTGCTGCCGTCTCTTTCGTATAGGAAAAGCAATGTATCACTCCCCCTATTTCTTCTGCATGCTGCTCTTTCATAATATCCATGGTATCCTGTGCCGCATCTCTGGAGTGAATTACCATCGGAAGCTTTAATTCCCTTGCCAGATTGAGCTGCTTTATGAACCATTTTTTCTGGGTTTCCCTGTCAGGTTCCGGCCAATAATAATCCAGGCCGATTTCTCCTACCGCCACACATTTTTTGTGGCTACACTGCTCCCGCAGCCATGCAAAATTTTCTTCCGTGAATTCCGCCGTTTCACTGGGATGTACTCCCAATGCACCATATACATAAGCGTATTTATCCATCAGTTCTATTGTAGTTTTACAGGAAGAAATGCTTGCTCCTACATTTACTATCTTACCGATACCGTTTTGGGGCATGGAAACAAGCAAGCTGTCCCTATCCTCTGAAAATGCTTCGTCATCATAATGTGCATGTGTTTCAAATATCATGGTTATTCTCCTAATACGCTTTCGCAGAACTCTATCATCCGCTCTATATTATCTTCTCTTTTTGCCAGGAAATCCCTGATACATTTTGAGGTGGCATATCCGCCGTACAGAGCATCCTTAGCGGAACCCGTTCCCTCGTAACGGGTAAAGAACTGGTTATACAAGGGAGCATAAATTGCTTCAAATTCTCCCAGTCTTTCCAGTGCCGCTTCCTTTTCAAAGCAACCTGTAGACAATCCCCTCAGCTTTTCATAAAATGCTTCCCTAAATCCGTCATTGGTCATCAGATAAGCAAAACAAAGCACTGCCGGATTTTCCGTATCCATATCCAAAAGTCCGTCCGGTTTGTAGTTTGCATTTTTTATGGTGTTGTTACGTGCATCACCTTCTCCGCAGACACCGCCAAACTCAATATCATAAAACATCAGACGCCATCTGCCGTCCGCGTACTCATTGGAGACATCTGTCGATGTGGTTCTCCACATGGACCAGTTTTTGCCGGGCCAGTCCCATTTATTATCAATCCAGCTCTGTACCGCAAAATAATCCAGCACGGAATCCGGATCCACCAGTTTGATAAATTCGTTATAATCTTCCTCGGACTGTAAGTTTTCATGTGTATCAAAGAACTCAAACAGTTCTTTAAAATAATAGGATTCATCAGTCACACCCTGAGGGAGTTCCCCTTCGTCCAGTTTGTAGCCCAGCTCCAGCGCTTCCGCATCCCCTTTATAAATTACTACATCCTCTTTCACAACACCGTAATAGTCCTGCATGTAATCATCGGTGTAATCTTCCTGCAAAATATAGAGTCCCCAGTATTCACCGTTTAAATATACCACGCAGGGGCGGGACTGCTGGGTACTGCAATCCAGTTCTCCAATTAAGGACTGCCAGTAGGTGTCGTTAAATTTAGCTGTAAATGCACAGTTTCCGCCATTTCTTAAAACAAGGGTGTCAAACTTATCCATTACCTCACCGTTTACATTTAAATAATCTTCTCCAAAAACGGTATAGTTAAAATTGTTGGCACCGTACTCTGTTCTGGCATACAGGCGTAAACCTTTTTGTAAATCCGAACGGGAGTAGTTACCCTGTATTCTGATACCGCAGTTTTGGGAAAATACGGCTTCTGCACTGCCGTCTGCTCCAAACTCAAAAAAAGTGATTGCAGCTTCTCTTTCCCACTCCCTTCCCTTTTGCTTGTAATTGGCATCCAGTGAACGGGCTGTTTCTCCGTCACGGAGACTTCCGGTTTGTAAATACTCTGCCAGTGCGGCATCAAAAATATCACCTTTTACATAAATACCGGTTTCACTGTCAAATAAATCCTCATAGTTCATATTGATGCTGATAACTGCAAGAGAAGTACCGGCAGCTTCACAGCTTGCCCTAAGTCCTTCAATATGCTCCTCGGCAGTACCGATAAAATAAGTGGCAAAAGCCTCTTCTGCAAAACTTCCGTCCATGCCCTTTACTGCTGCCCGGATAACGGTACATTTATCCACATCTTCATCCGCAGGTGCCTCCATTTTACAGTCAAAATTGTCTTTGTTTGCATTTACCACATTATAATTGGCAGAAAAAAGCACCGGGTCCACGGCAGAGACTACATTGGGATCGCCCTTCCTGTCCGTAACTGCAATGGGGCCTTCATATAAAATTGCCGTAGCACTGACCGCAGGGTCGCTGCCGTCGGTAGTATAATAAATGTCACCCTCTGTTAAAGCCATAATTTCCAAATTAAATTCTTCCGCATAAATTCCGCTCTCATGGGAAAAAGCTACGGACGCTGTTATAGCATTTGTTGCATCCTGTCCTGTCACAACATTTGTGTTTCCGCTCTCTGCACATGCCGCTAACATTGTCATGGACATACCGGTAAATAATGCCGCCATAAGCAGTCTGAAATTTATTTTTTTCTGTAAAGGCTTCATACCTGCCCTCCTTTTTCTTTCCGCATCAGATACATCTTTCCGTATTTGGAAAAGGATGTAGGAAAAATACCCAGCTTTGAAAGAATATTTGCGTATTCCACGGGCAAAGCCTGCGGGCACTTAATTTCCATCAGTGCATAGTCCTCTATGCCGGTATCCAATAGTTCTGCTCCTTTTTCTTCGCAAAGGGAAAGACCCTCCCACCTGCCTCTGATGTTTTTGTCAAAGGTAATACGTATCTGCGGGTATTTTTTTAAAAACCATGCTTCTCTGTCATAGGCTAAAAACAACTTGGGAGAGGGCTTATACTGCTTCATCAGAAAGTCAATTTCTTCAAAAATCTGATTTGCCCCATATCCTTTCAAACCTTCCGGTTTTTTACCGTCCTCCAGATATTTTTCTACTTCTTTAAGAGGTAACACAATTCTTCGCTTATAGACGGTTTTTTTGTACTTCTTTTTTATTTCCAGAAAGACTTCCTTTTCCCTGTCCGTCTCTCCGTAGCTTCGCACACGCAGTTTCTCTTTGTATATGGGCTTTTCCAATGAGTGCTCAATAAAATAAAAGTCCTCTGTATCCAGATACAGATTACTGATGGTATAGGAAGCATAAGTATCCCGGCAGAGTTCTTCGCCGATAGCTTCTATGAATTTATTCTTCTGCTCTTCGGTAAGCAGATACTTTATTTCATAACGATTAAAATTCTGTACATATGTCATTGATAAAAACCGGCTTTCCGAGAAATTTTAACAACTGTTTCTTACTCCTTTTTATCATATTTACAGCCTTGTTGCAAGCCTGCAAACCTTGACAAGATTTTATGACAAACGATATAATTATTTTATGAAACTTTGTCTGTTACACTTAAAAATAATCATCAGAATGGGGGATTATGTTGCAGACATTATATTTGTACCAAAGAAAGGCTTATCTATGACAAACTTTATTTTTAACCCGATTTCCATGAATTCTTTGGCAGGCATTTCTGTTTCGTTTATTGTTGCACTGTTATGCGGTCTGATTATTACCTTTGTATACCGCTTAGGTGCAGAAAAGCCCTCCAAATATATGATGATTACTATTTTGATAATGCCCGCCGTTGTAGAAACCGTAATTATGTTAGTCAACGGCAGTATTGGTGCCGGTGTGGCAGTGGCAGGTGCTTTCAGCCTTGTGCGTTTCCGTTCTCTGCCGGGCTGCTCCAGAGATATCTGTATTCTTTTCTTTACCACGGCAGCAGGCATTGCCATCGGTATGGGCTATGTAGGGTATGCCGCTTTATTTACGGTAGCACTTGCTGTTGTGATTATTATTGCAGAAAAAATTATTCCTTCCGACCACACCAAAAAGTCCAGACTTCTCAGAATATACATACCGGAAGACATTGATTACAACGGATTGTTTGACGATATTTTCAAGGAATATACTGTGAATTGTTCTTTAGAAAGTGTAAAAACCATCCGCATGGGAACCATGTTTGATTTACATTACAATATTACTTTAAAAGATGCTTCCAAAGAAAAGGAAATGTTAGACAAACTGCGTTGCCGCAACCGTAACCTCCCTATCAGCTGTGGTCTCTTCCCGGTAGCAAAGGATGAATTATAAGAAACCAAAAGTCCGTAAGCAAATTTTAACGCCTGCGGGCTTTTCCAGTTTATACTTTTTTAATTTGACTTCTCTTTTAGATATGTTAAAATAGTTCGTGTTTGAATTGTTCAAATGCGAACTATTTTTGTTATGCTTTTTACAGGAAAGATGAGGTGAAGTATGAAAGACAAAAAAGCCTGGGTGGGTTATGAAATTCACCGCCTGGACAATGCAATTAAGAAGAAGATTGACAATAAACTAAGAAGTGACGGTCTGGATGAAGCTACCATGACGAACGGCTGGGTATTAAAATACCTGTACGACAACAAAGACAAGGAAGTTTACCAGAAGGATATTGAAAAACACTTTAATATCGGGCGTTCCACGGTAACAGGTATTTTGAAGCTGATGGAACAAAACGACTTAGTGAAAAGAGTTTCCGTAGAAAATGATGCCCGCCTAAAGCGTGTCATTCTTCTGCCGAAGGGTGAAGAGGTACATATTATGATAGGAAACGCTGTCTGCGATACCAATCAGAAGATTATGGATGGAATTACCTCTGAAGAACTGGAAACTTTATTCTGCATTTTAAACAAAATTCACAATAATATTAACGAGGAGAAATAAAATGCATCAGGTAAAACGAATTTTACAGGAAGTAAAAGAGTTTAAAGCCGCTTCTTTTGCAACACCGATATGGATGCTTGTAGAAGTTATCTGTGAAACACTGATTCCCTTACTGATGGCTTCCATTATTACATATGGTGTAGAAGCAGGGAATATGGATCACATCTTAAAAATGGGCGGTATTATGGTTATTCTGGTTGCCATCGGTTTTACTGGCGGCTTATTGGGCGGTGTGTACGGTGCCAAAGCCTCCACCGGTCTTGCCAGAAATTTAAGAGAGAGTATGTTTAATAAAATCCAGACTTACTCTTTTTCAAACATTGATAAGTTCAGTACCGCGGGTCTGGTTACCAGATTGACTACTGACGTTACCAATGTGCAGAACTCTTATCAGATGGTTCTGCGTATTGCCATGAGAGCACCGGCAAGTATGATTATTTCTTTGGTTATGGCTTTTATCATCAATAAAAACCTTGCCTCCATTTATTTAGTCGCTATTGTTTTTCTGTCAATTGTACTTTTCTTTATTATCAGAAGAGCGACCAAAACCTTTATGGAAGCGTTTCCTAAATATGATGCACTGAATGCTTCCGTACAGGAAAATGTATCTGCTATTCGCGTAGTAAAGGCTTATGTAAGAGAAGAAGAAGAAACCAAAAAGTTCCATAAAGCCAGTGATGCCATCTTAAAAATTTTTACCAAGGCAGAGAAAAATGTAATTATCAACCAGCCTATTATGCAGTTTACCGTATATAGCTGCATAATTTTAATCAGCTGGCTGGGTGCTAAGATGATTTCCACCGATGCACTGGTAATCGGTGACTTGATGGCACTTCTGACCTACTGCATGAATATCTTAATGAACTTAATGATGGTTTCCATGATTTTTGTTATGCTTTCCATGAGTACCGCAAGTATCAGACGTATTTCTGAAGTACTGGAAGAGGAAAGTACCTTACAGAATCCTGCTGAACCCGTTTATGAAGTAGCTGACGGCAGCATTTTATTTAAGGATGTGGAATTCTCTTATAATGCCGGAGCGGAGGAACCCATTCTAAAAGATATTGATTTGGAAATCAAATCCGGCGAAACCATCGGTATTATCGGCGGAACAGGTAGTGCAAAGTCCACTCTGGTAAACTTAATCAGCCGCTTGTATGACGTGGATAAGGGTGAAGTGCTGGTAGGCGGACTGAATGTAAAAGACTATGATATGGACTCTTTACGTAATCAGGTTTCCGTGGTGTTACAGTCCAATGTCCTGTTCTCCGGTTCTATTTATGAAAACCTTCGTTGGGGTGATATAGATGCCACCGATGAAGAATGTCAGAGAGCATGTAAACTGGCTTGTGCAGATGAATTTATTAACCGTTTTCCGGATGGATACAACACTCATATTGAGCAGGGCGGTACCAATGTATCCGGTGGCCAGAAACAAAGACTTTGTATTGCAAGGGCATTGTTAAAGAAGCCAAAAATACTTATTTTGGATGACTCCACCAGTGCCGTGGATACTGCTACGGATGCTAAAATCCGTAAGGCATTCCGGGATGAAATCCCCAATACCACGAAACTCATCATTGCACAACGTATTGCTTCCGTGCAGGATGCAGACCGTATTATCGTAATGGATAACGGTATGATAAACGGTTTCGGCACACATGAAGAATTACTTACAAATAACGAAATCTACAGGGAAGTGTATGAGTCCCAAACCGGCGGTGCCGGAGACTTTGACGAAAAGGAGGGCATCTGATATGGCAGGACCTATGGGAAGAAGACAGATGGGACCTAAACCCAAGATTGAAAACCCCGGCAAGCTGTTTACACGGGTAATGAGTTATGTTTTCCGATTCTACAAAATACATTGTATTATCGTAGTTGCCTGTATTTTTATCAGCGTATTTGCAAATTTGCAGGGTACTCTCTTTATGCAGAAACTGATTGATGTATATCTGCCTCCACTGTTAACCGCTGCTAAACCTGACTTTACTCCTTTAGCACAAGCAATTATCCGTGTGGCATGTTTCTATGGTATCGGTATTGTCAGTAGTTATATACAGGCAAGAACCTTATTGACGGTAACACAGGGCACCATGAAAAGCATCCGTAATGAATTGTTTGAACATATGGAAAAGCTCCCCATTAAATATTTTGATACCCATGCCCACGGCGACATCATGTCTATCTATACCAATGACATCGATACTCTTCGCCAGATGATAAGCCAGAGTATTCCGCAGTTAATTAACAGTGCGGTAACCATTGTCAGCGTATTTATCAGTATGTGTATCTTAAGTATTCCTTTGACAGGTGTTACACTGGTGATGATTGCAATTATGCTTTTCTGTTCCGGTAAAATATTAGGTAAGAGTAGTAAGTATTTTATGGAGCAGCAGCAAAATCTGGGTAAAGTAAACGGCTATATCGAAGAAATGATGAATGGCCAGAAAGTAGTAAAGGTTTTCTGCCATGAAGATGAGTGTAAAAAAGATTTTAAAGAACTGAATGACCATTTATATGAATGTGCCAGCAGAGCAAATAAATTCGTAAACATTATGGGTCCGGTAAACGGTCAGTTAGGACATTTAAGTTATCTGGTATGCGTGATTGTAGGTGCAATCCTTGCATTGAATAACATCACCGGTTTAACACTGGGTGCTCTGGCAAGCTTCTTAACACTAAATAAAAACTTTAATATGCCCATTAACCAGATTTCCCAGCAGTTTAACTCCATCGTTATGGCTATGGCCGGCGCTGACCGTATCTTTAAGCTGATGGATGAAAAAGAAGAAGTGGATGAAGGTTATGTTACTTTAGTAAATGCAAAAGAAGTGGACGGCAAATTGGTGGAAACCGAGGAAAGAACCGGACGCTGGGCTTGGAAGCATCCTCACAAAGCTGACGGAACCGTAGACTATGTGGAACTTTTAGGTGATGTGGTATTTGATGATGTAGACTTTGGTTACACCGATGAAAAGATGGTACTTCACAATATCGATTTGTTTGCAACTCCCGGTCAGAAGATTGCTTTTGTAGGCTCCACCGGTGCAGGTAAGACCACCATTACCAATTTGATTAACCGTTTTTATGATATTCAGGACGGTAAAATCAGATACGACGGCATCAATATCAACAAGATTAAAAAGGCTGACTTGCGCCGTTCTTTAGGAATTGTTTTACAGGATACCCATTTATTCAGCGGTACGATTATGGAAAATATCCGATTCGGTAAGCTGGATGCTACGGATGAAGAAGTCATTGCTGCAGCAAAACTGGCTAACGCAGATAAATTCATTCACAAGTTGCCCGACGGCTACAATACCCAATTGATTGAAGACGGTGCAAACTTAAGTCAGGGACAGCGTCAGCTCCTTGCCATTGCCCGTGCTGCCATTGCAGACCCGCCGGTACTTATTTTAGACGAAGCAACCTCCTCCATTGATACCAGAACAGAACGTATCGTACAGGAGGGTATGGATAAGCTGATGAAGGGCAGAACCACCTTTGTTATCGCTCACAGACTTTCTACCGTCAAAAACTCCGATTGTATTATGGTACTGGAACAGGGTAGAGTCATTGAGCGTGGTAACCACGACCAGCTGATTGAAGCAAAAGGTAAGTATTACCAACTTTATACCGGTAATGAGATTGGTGCGTAAAATATGTATTTGTAAGGTTATTCACACATACAAAAAAGATTTCCATGCAGGCACGCTTGCGTAGGAAATCTTTTTTTGTTATCCGATAACAAATCTTATTCTATACTAAAATTTTATACAAAATCTATCAATAGCCCCAGGTTTTGAGGGTCCATTTATTGCTGTTATCTTTGGTTAAAATCCAGTTCCAGTTGGTATAAGTGCTGTTTGGATTTAAACTACCATCCCCGCCGGATGCATCTACCTGAAATGTGGAATAAAAGATAATAGCTTGTTTTGCCTGATAGCGATCTGCCCATTCGTCACAAGACAGATTAGAGCGTTCTTCGTCATATGTGAGTTCTGTCAGGGTGCATCCTTCAAATTCTTTTTCAAAGAAATTCTCCACAATACCCATTATCTCTAAGATTTCTTCTTCTGTATATATCTGACTGCTGCCGATGTTTCTTTGTACATGCTCTGTATTGCCCCCTTTGCCACAGGCTGAAAGTAAGGGTATTATTATCAATGTACAAAGTAAAAACAGTATTTTTTTCATAAGCGGTTACCTCCTCTTGCTTTGTTGTTATGTTTGCTTTGGATTTATGGTAACACGGTTTTTTACTGAAAAAAATAAGCTTTTGGAAATCTTAAGGGATTATTTGGGATAAATTAAGGTGCTTTGGCGGAATGGATTTAAAGGGGTGACAATTAGCGTTTTACTAAATTTCTTTTATGGGATGCAACTCTATGTATCCTCTTGTGCCTATAGGCTCTAATTGAATCCGGGGATTTGAAATATCCCACTGATAGCCTATCTGCTGCGGATTATACTTTTTGATTGCTTCCATAATTTGCTGTATCGCTTCTCCAAAATTTGCTTCCTCAAAAGGTTCGCCTTGGAACATAATATATTTACATTTTGGTAGCTCTATCACATCAAAACCATTTGGAATTTCTCCCCTAAAATTTACCGGTACTTCCACACCCTGCACATATTCAGATGTCCCTGCTTTTATATACTTTTGTGGTAGCCACAAACATACTGGCTCACCACTGATTGATTTAATACTACTCAACAGTCCCCATACGTCACATCCAACTTCTTCGCAATATTTCCAATATTCTGTTGCTTCTTTACCTCGTTTGATGATAACCTTTCGTTCCGGCTTTTCTACTACTTGAACAAATACACTTTTCACATCGCTCACTTTTGTATCCTCATTTCTCTTAGAATATTTTATTCCATAAGGCTTAAACAAATATATAGGAACAGGACACATAGAATATTCATACGGATTACATCCAAATTCTTTATAAAATGCTCTTTGATACCCGTCTACACTTTCAAATCCTGCATCGAAAGCAACATCAATAATCCTGATTTTTTCATCTCTTAGTCTTAATGCGGATTTCGATAACCTTAATCTCCTAATGTATACAGCAGGTGTCATTTCTAACAGTTTGACAAATAACCGATAGGAATACCACGGAGAATATTGAGATATCCTCGCTAATTCCGCCATCGTAATATCTTTATCAAGATTCTGTTGAATATAATCTTGCATTCTTTGAACGGCTTCTACATGTTCTTCCATTTTGTTCACCACCTTATGGACATAGAATACAACATAATACGAAAAGGATTCTCGACTTTATTTGCTAACTTAGGATTCGTAGACTCCAATATTAATTACCAAATATATTTCATCTCTTCCATATTGTCTTCAATAAATCCTGTTTCTTCAAATCCAATAGAACTGTATAAATGTTTTGCTTTCTCGTTTCCTAATGCTACACCTGTATAAATTTCTTTAACGTCAAATTTATTTTTCAAATATATGATTCCTTGTTTCAGTGCCTCTCTACCATACCCTTTGTTTTGTTGATTCTTATCTATCAATAATTTCCACAATGTATATTGCTTTTTTACTTCATAGTATCCCATCATAATAAATCCTACTATTGTATCATCAGCATATACCGCAAAAGGAAAAGCTGTTTCATGATAGACATAGGCCTGAGCTAACGAATAAGCCGTAGAGGATACAAATGATTTTTGATGCTCTGAAACACTCAAGTCTAAAACTTCTTCAAGATTCTCTTTGGTTATAGTTCTTAATTCAACCATTATTGTCCTCCATAACTTTCAAAATTGCTCGTGTATTTTCTTAACTTTCCTGTATTTTAAAAGCTTACAATTTCTTCTTTGCGATATTTTTATAAATATTTTTCTTAAAATCACTCTTTGAATGAAAGAATTCACTTTCTGACTTAGTTAATACATTTTTTTGCGCTATTGCTTCTACCGTACAAATCAAATCTGCTGCCTGTGATAGTTTATATTGATTTGTCTCTATCTTCCTAAATTCCACATTAGAAAACATAGTATTAAACACAGATACCAGTATCTGTGCCAATTCTACCTGTCCATAGTCATAGTAAACAATAATTCTATCAAAGGCTGAAAAATATGAATAATTAATACGCAACTGATTTGCAATCTCTTTGGTCAGTTTATCCGTGTAAGCTAATTTTGATTTTTCTGCACAATCGCCTTGATTAATCACCGGACAAATATATTGAATATCCAATAGACGGGTAAAATGATACAATGCATTAAACAAAGCTTTTCTTTGTTCTCTCAAATCATTTTTATAAACACTTTCACGCCTAATTAAAGGGCCTGTGTGAATCGTATGCTCCGGATATCCCCAATTACTTACCTGCCTTTCCAAGGCTTCAATATTCTTTGAAATATCCATTTCCTGATTATGTAAAACCATTGCAACATAGTAATTCGGAAATGCCGGATTATATTGTCCAAAATCTCCGGATTCATCTATAAATACACTAAGGATTTTTTCTTTCATGTAACCGCCCCCCTATGTATAAAAATGGCGGGGTAAATCCCCGCCAGCCGGTGGACCAGGACCTTTCGGTCAGCCCAAATATTAATGCACTTCGTGCAACAGATTCTTATCTGTATAATTATTATATGTTGTTTTCTGCAAAATATCAACTGGTTTTATCATATTTTAATGTTTCATGTGTTATAAATTTAAAATAGCAAAACTAACTCTCAAACAAATTATATTTCTGAATGCTTACACACTCTTTACCTTCAAAAGTAAATTCTACAACCCAGGGCATTAAATATCTTATCTTGTCGAACTCAGAGTATCCAAATGTTTTGTCATAGTAATTAATAATTGTACTCAACGCAGTTCCATGGCTCCCAACTACTACATTTTTATCTTTATACGTTTCTAACAGGTTATTTAATGCCATAATGTTTCTGTTTTGTACTTCTTCTAAACATTCGCCGTCAGATAGCTTGTAACTAAAATCTTCCCATTGCTTCTTGCAAAATGAATTAAAATCTTCTATCCAACTACTATCTACCCTGCGCTCTTTAAAGTCCTCTACAAGAATAATATTAATTCCCTTTCTCTCTGCAAAATCGCGAACAGTATCAACCGCTCTTTTATATGGACTTGATAATATAACATGAATTTGTTTATCCAACAAAAAATCTGTAACAAGTTCTCTATCCTTTAATCCTTTGCATGAAAGTTCTCTTAACATATCATTATGATTTTCATAATTAGGTTCAGCGTGTCTAATAAAGTATACTTTTGTCATCAGTGCCACTCCATAGATTTATATTTACCACTTCAACAATCAAAATTTTACCCACCATAATAAGAGGTTGTACCTGTTACACCATCAAGAGCACCAGGCTTTAATACACAAACCATAAATCCTTCATCGCCCCATTTTTCCCTGTTTTCATGGTATATTCCATATTTACTGGACGGTTCGAATCCAAATCTCGCATAAAGCTTAGGATTTCCACCAAGAAATACTGCTCCATAACCCATTTCTTTCGCTTTGCTTAGTGCATGTTCCACAAGCTTTCTCATAATTCCTTGCATTCTGTATTCCGGTAAAACAGCACTTTGTGATAAAACTAATTGCGTGATGTTTCCTTTTTCCGTTGTAATATATGTTTCATGAATTGCCACTTCTCCAACAATTGTTCCATTTTCTAACACAGCCACAAGAGAAAGTTCAGGAATAAATGTTTCTTTTTGCCTTTCCTCTATAAAGTGCTCCATCATAAATTTACCGGTTTCTATACCATGCTGTTCAGCAAAAGCCCTATAAATCAGTTTATTAACTTCTTCATATTCAGATGGCTTTTCCGGTCTTATGATAACTTTTGATTTATGGATTACCATTATGCATTCCACCTACAAGTTCAGATATATTTATTTCTGCTGACGATACAAATTTGCCAGCTCTGTTAATTCTTCCACTACATTTTGTCTCCAAACAACTTTTTGAATGAGCCACTCACAAGGAAATACCATCTTCCTTTTTCTTGCATCCTACACAACATTCTCCACAAACTGTAATGGTTTTAAAATCTATGTTATTTTTCATTTTGGTAGCTCCTAAATTGGGATTCGTCATTTTTTATCAATGACAGATAAAAATTCTAGCATCATTGCATTTATCTCTTCTACCTGCTCTCCCACAAAATGAGGACGATGCCCTCCATCCTTTACCTCATAAACTTTTGCATTAGGCACTTTTTCTTGTAATTCTGCACAAGTTCCAAAGGGGTCATTTTCTCCATTAATAAAAAAAGCAGGACACTTTATC
>JAFUNK010000022.1 GCA_017482205.1 Lachnospiraceae bacterium | reverse complement strand
CGTCTCTATAATGTGCTTCTTGGTAAGAAATGTGTTCTTCTTTATTCGTGACTCCAAATCCTTCAAATAGATCTCCACAAAACTACAAAATTTCATGCTGATGATATGTTCTTCATTCAATTTGAAATTCCGTTCCCATTCCAGGGCCTCGCTTTTCTTTGCAAAGCCCCTCTTGGATTTCTGTTTTCGCTCTCCGGTCCAGTCCTTATAGTAAGTACGCACTTCCCACATTCCGGTCTTTTGATTCTTAATCACAGCCACTTATCCCACCTCCTTCTCTTCGTCAGATAAGCCGTAAATTCGTTTCATAAGATACTTGCTGCTGATACGCCCTTTTATTGTCACAAGACCTTTTGCTTCCTGCTCTGCATTCAGTTTTCGTATCAACTTGTATGCATATGATAACGATACTCCCAGCATTTCCTGTACATCTGTTGCTGTAAAAAATCGCTTATTCTCCATAAATCCAAACCTCCTCTCTTCAATTTTATTATTCAGTTCATTTTCGAACGGTTTTATTGTTTTATATATTAACAGTTCATTTCTGTACTGTCAATACTATTTTGCAAAAAACATTTCATTTTTGTACTGTTAGTGCTATACTATATGTAATCGCACGATTTACACGTATTGTTTTCGTGTAGAACCAAACAACGATTAAACTTATAAGGAGCAGTTAAATGGGCGAAAATTTCACTAGCCGGGTAGGCTATTTGATTAGAAACTTTAGAATTGCATCTGATATGACACAAAAAGAATTAGCGGATAAATGTGGATTAAATGAATCTACCATCCGTAACTATGAACTCGGAAACAGATATCCGGATGCAGCAACGCTATTAAACATAGCCAGCAATCTTAATGTCAGCTTTTATGCGTTATCTGATCCTGATGTTGCTAATATATTCAGCGCACTTCATGTGCTGTTTGATATCGAGTGGGCATACGGACTACGCCCTACTATGAAAGATGGGGAGTTGATTTTCAAATTTGAAGAAAGACTTTCAAGCACCGGTCCCCGTCCTCAAGAAGACCTTGATAACTTCCGAAAGATGGTTGAGTATTGGGCACGCTTGCGAGACAGACTGGAAGACGGCGAAATAACAGAATCGGAATACTATCTTAAAGAGATAAAATTCCCGATGAATCCGGTAGAACCAGATAAAGAATATACAGTTTCGTTGAACCTTGATGATGACGATCAGGTAATGGTTCAGAATATGAATGAAGATGAAGACGCAGAAGAAACAGCTGAATTGCTAAAAGACTTGTTTCCGGATTTCTCATATGTGAAGAGGAAGAGGAAACCGAAAAAGGATTAAGGAGGAGAACGCATATGGCATCACATAATTTTTCATTTGAAGGCGGAGAAATATTAACAGGAATGGGAGCTTCTTGGTTTGTATCCTATGCGTATTACCAACATATTGATAAAGAACATACTAATTGGGATAGAGTTGCAACTACTCAACCAAGAATTTCTAAATACAATAAAGGAAAGGATTTCCATAAAGCTTGGCTACAAGAAATAGTTAATATGAATCCTTTAAACCTAAGTAAAAATACCATAGGTTTAAGTTCTACAGATATTAAGAGAATGGCAAACGAATTATTAGAAAAAGGCGATTTCCAATAATTAGAAAGGTGGGAATTATATGCTCAATATAGATGCAAAAGGAATATTAACAAATACCGATAGAACCACTCCCATTTTCCCCGGTATTCGTCCTACTACAATAATTAAAGATGACTATTGGGCAAGTTGTGTCCTTAACTTTGATAATCCAATTTCTTTGGACGAATCAATTCCAGCCTCCGTCACTTTTATTTCTCCAAAGTATTATGCAAATTCATTATGGCTTGATAAGTGTTTGGATATATATGAGGGTTCAAAAGTAATGGGTACTTTCAAAGTTACCGAAATATTAAATCCCATTCTTGATGCAAATGCCGAAAAATGGATATTCATTGACGGACGCGATATCCATACACTTAATGATTTTTTTTACCAAATAGAGCAAAAATTGACATATAAGATTGACTTTAAAACAGGACGTAATCTGAACGCTTTTAACGACTTGCTTTGGGGTGGTTTTGGCATTCACGAATATGAAGAACCGCTTCATATTGTTTGGATTTATGCCGAGAAAAGCAGACAAGCATTAGGCGAAAAATATTTCAATAAAATTATATCCATTATAGAAAACCACGAAAGCAACAATAAATATTTGGAACTATATACCGAGCATGCGTTTTAGGTTATATATATAAATTTAGTACATTAAAAGACTGATTTTTAAATTTCTCCGATATGTAAATAAAGATAAACGAAAGGAGCGTACATTGAACATGAATTTCATAAAGAAAATACTTTCAACAATAGTGAAAAAAACACTTATTTTAGTTCTTATCACTGAAGCAATTATCGCTGTCACACTCTATTGCTTAGGTTTTAGAATTACATATAATCCTAACCTTATCAATAACTGGGATGCCATTAGTGCATGTGGAACATGGTTTTGTGGCATTGTCATTCCAATCGCAGTAGTTTTTATACAACATCAAATCACAAAAAATGAATCTAATGTTAACGTTGCTAATACTGCACTCCTACAAGAAATAGAAAAAATTAAGAACCAAGTTCCTGAGACAGATGTGAAAAAGAAAGCTATTTCTGAAGAAGATATCTATCGTTTCATATGCATCAAAATTTTCACTACAACAGAGCAAATAGCCGAACATTTTGAAACAGATGTAGAATCCGTTAGACCCTATTTAGAAGAAATGTACTTTGTAAAAAAAATTATTCGCACATACTCACTAGAAGACGATCCACGAAGAAATATTGCTAAATGTTCCTGGACGCGAAGATAACCATTCAGCTAGTTTTTCCAAAAATTATTGTCATTTGATTGTCACTACAAAAAACAAGAGCCAAGAAACGCCGTAAATACGGCATTACTTGGCTCATTTGTATTATTCGAACTCTATCGTCCCAGGCGGCTTACTGGTTAAATCATAAAACACCCTGTTAACCCCTCTGACTTCATTAATAATCCTGCTCATCACCGTCTGCAACACGCCAAAAGGAATTTCCACCGCTTCGGCGGTCATAAAATCAATGGTATTGACTGCACGCAAAGCCACGGCATAATCATAAGTGCGTTCGTCGCCCATTACTCCTACGGAACGCATATTTGTCAATGCCGCAAAATATTGCCCTATACTTCTCTCTAAGCCGGCCTTTGCAATTTCTTCACGATAAATGGCATCTGCTTCCTGCACGATGCGAACCTTGTCCGCTGTCACTTCACCTACAATGCGGACACCCAGACCGGGGCCGGGAAATGGCTGGCGGAACACAAGGTATTCAGGAATGCCCAGTTCCAGTCCCGCTTTACGGACTTCATCTTTAAAAAGACTGCGTAGTGGCTCAATAATTTCCTTGAACTCGACGCAATCGGGTAAACCGCCCACGTTGTGGTGTGATTTAATAACTGCGGATTCACCGCCCAGCCCACTTTCTACTACATCAGGGTAAATCGTACCCTGTACTAAAAAATCCACCGCACCGATTTTCTTTGCTTCTTCCTCGAATACGCGGATAAATTCTTCACCGATAATCTTGCGTTTCTGCTCCGGTTCTGATACACCGGCAAGCTTCTCATAAAATCGTTCCTGTACATTCACACGGATAAAATTCAAATTGTAATTGCCATTGGGACCAAATACTGCCTCTACTTCGTCCCCCTCGTCTTTACGCAAAAGTCCATGGTCCACAAAAACACAGGTAAGCTGCTCCCCCACTGCCTTGGACAACAGAACTGCTGCCACAGAGGAATCCACGCCACCCGACAAGGCACACAACACTTTTCCCTTCCCTACTTTTTCACGGATAGCATTAATCTGCTCTTCCACAAACGAATCCATTCTCCAGTCGCCGCGACAATTACAGATACCACGTACAAAATTGTAAAGCATCTTGGAACCTTCCGGCGTGTGTAACACTTCCGGATGAAACTGAATCGCATAAAGATTTTTCTCTACACACTCTGCCGCTGCAACGGGACAATTGTCCGTAGTTGCAATCGCCCGAAATCCGGGTGCCATTTTTGCAATATAATCAAAGTGACTCATCCAGCAAGTGGTATTTTCAGATACACCTTCAAAAAGCCTGGAGGTGTTGTCCACTTTTAACGCAGTCTTTCCGTATTCACGGGCTGCCGCACGTTCTACTCGCCCCCCCAACACATGACTCATTAACTGTGCTCCATAGCAAAGTCCCAATACAGGTATGCCCAGTGCAAACAGCTCCGGAGAGCAGGTTGCCGCATTTTCTTCATAGCAGCTGCTGGGACCTCCGGTCAGGATAATTCCTTTAGGATTCATTGCTTTTATCTTTTCCAAATCTGTTTTGTAAGAATAAATTTCACAATACACATTACATTCTCTGACGCGCCTTGCCACCAATTGGTTATACTGCCCGCCAAAATCGATAACTACTACTAATTCTTTGTCCATGCTTGTCCTCCTGAAAGTAGTCTGTAGTTTTTTAGATTTTTATTATATTCCTGCATATTATGAATGTCAAAATTTTTTTCTAAAAACAAAGAGCTGCCTACGCATTTTCTGTCGACAACAGATTACATAAGCAGACTCTTTACTCACGGTGCTATTTTTTATCCATTCGCTTTATGAAATTACCCCATGCTGGTGTAAATACTTTTCTTTGGTTGCCAGTCCGCCCCGAATGTGGCGTTCCGACTTATTTACATCTAATACGCACCTCGCCTGTTTTGCAAGTGTGGGATTGATTTGCATAAGGCGGTCCGTTACATCTTTATGTACTGTACTCTTACTCACCCCGAAAGCTTTCGCAGTCTGCCTCACAGTGGCGTTACATTCGATAATATAATTCGCAATGTTGATGGCGCGTTCTTCAATATAATCCTTCAAAAGAAATCCCCTCAGAACACTTTTTTACATTGTATGCACAGAAAACAACCGCTATGATTGTTTCTTTGCTTTTTCGTGTTCTGAGGGAAACATTCAGTTTCTGTCTATCTATACACTATATAGTACTCATTCTCGTAAATAATTGTCCTGTTTTCAAGTTCCCACGCTGCTATTTGTTCTGCGTTCATCATATTACTCCATTGCTGATTTGATAAATCAGTCTTCATAATTATGATTTCCGGTTCAGTTAAACTTTCCTCAAGTTCATACTTCTCTTTAAAAACACAATGATATCTGACCTGCTGGTGCGAATATGCATCAATTGCAGCAAAAGTATCATAATTTTCCCAATCCACATGTTGTATTGCATCATATGCATAATGGTCCAGATTGTCATATGGCTTATTGTGCTCAGGACTTATCATAAGGCACAAAATGCTTCCCACAAAAAGTACTATATTTACCCCAAGCATATACGGTCTTATTTTTTCGTATGCAGGTATTTTATTTAGTACTGCCCTGATTCCGTATAGCATTACCGCAAACATAGTCGCCAGCCAAATGCCCAAAAAGGAAAAGACACGCTCAAAGGGATAAACACATTGTACATACAGAATCACAAACATAACCAAAAAAGTAATACTGCACAATGTCATAGGATATAATTGCATTACCTTTTCTGAATTCTTTTTTCGCAGTTTCCATATCAATGCTACTACAAAAGCTATCAGCAAAGCACAAATGACTATTAAAAATATGTACCATACATTCAGAGAAGATGCATAGAAAAATGTACGCAGAATATCCCTTGCAAAATATTTAAAATCATGTAAAAAGACCCCTCTGTCTCCAATACTCTGCAAATTACCATCGTTCAACATATACTCAAACCCTAACATCCAACAGGTTCGTGGATATTCTATTATAATATCCCACAATTTTGCCTGGTAATGCTCCGTATTCGGATCTGCGCTGATTTGTTGTGCTCCCATAGATATCCATAAAACTGAATAGGATACCAATGTCATTCCTGCTGCCATAATTGAGGCTGATATTAACTTTAAAAGTTCTTTTATTTTGCGCAATAAAAGCAATATAATTCCACTACATATACATACAGGGACCACCCAGTACACGCTGGACATCAGAGTATACAACCCCAAATATAACGCAATGGAAAAGCATACATAATATCTCTTTTTGGCATTGTTACTGATAATCATATATGCACTAAAAATAGCAAGTGCCAAAAAAAATGTAGCCAGAGAGTACCCTCTCCCCTGAACAGCCAACTTATTACTCGCCAGCAAAACGGTATAACAAGCCACACCCGCCAATGCTATTTTTAATCCAAAAACTCTTTTAAAAAATGCATACAAAAATATCAGGGTTCCCACTGCTGCAATCCAAGACACGCCCCTTAATCCCACATATACGCCACCTATTTTGAAAAATGAAGCCAGCATTGAAAAAAATACATGGTTATTGGGTAATGGCCAATGTGTAGCGGAATACCACGCACCTTTATCAATAAAAGAAAGATACGTAAACAATTCATCATACCATGGTGTCATTGCAAACATTCTATACAGATAATAGATACTATATGCTACCAGCATAATACAAAACCATTTATTATCTTTCAGTATTTTTTTCATAACTATTTCATCCTTATGTCTGTGTATTATTTTTGGACATTCTGCCAACATATCTGCTGCCCTGTCACAAGCGGATAACTCACTAACTTATCACTTTCCAACTGCTCCGCATACATGTCCACACCCGTTATTTGGCTATTCTCATAGGTTGTGTAATAATAAATACCTTTGTCAGTATTGCAACAGGAACTATATACCGTAATTTCATATTCGCCCTCTCTGACCTTGACAGAACCTCGCCTTTGTGCCACAGAACCCAGAATATGAAAGAACTGACTGATACTTTCTGACTCTGACTCACCCGAAAGAGAGTTCAATTTGGTATAGGCTGCCCGCACAAAACGGGATGCAGAAGACAAATCTCCCGGAAGCCCTAAAGCCCCCAGTCCTAAACTGTAATTTTCCAATTGCACTTTATCTGAAAAGGTATTTTTAGGAGAAACCGGAGATAAATGCTTATAATTATTTAACTGAAATATTTGCATGGGAAAAGGTGGGTTGTTAGTCAACACGCCTACGGGATTGTCATACACAAAAAGCCCATCTTTGACACACTCTACAGTAATGCTTTCTTCCTTATCAGAAATCATCCAATGCAAAGGCGATAACGGCAGCTTTTCGCTAAAATTCAGCTTTACCAGATTTATCCGCTCCAAAAGCTTTCTTACCTCCGATACGGTGGCACACTGTCCCAATATCCAAGGAATAAATTCAAACGGAGTTACATTGTCTTTTCCTTTTTCTTCCGGCTTATAATCTGCATTACCGGGAAAATTCAATCCTGCCATGCTCAAGCCTTTTTCATTGGTAGCATCATAATAAAGCGGATAATCTTCCACCACATATGCCATACCTATCATGGCATAATGTTCCCTCAGACTTCCTGCCAGTCGGAATGAAAACGGGTACTTGCGGGGCGTTATGGTTACTGTCTCGTGGTAGGAATATTCCAAATCCAAATTCCTTCCAAAATAATGATCTGCCGTTTTATAAGTAACTGCTGTGCACATTTCCTCTACCTCCGCCTGATACCAACACTTTCTATCAGCCCGCTCCGGTTCTAACCGCCCAAAAGCTATCTATTGTGACACTGTCAGTCCTGAAGGTCCACTGATGATAAAGCCGATATCTTTTACGGAGCCGCCTGCTGGAATGCTTCCGTTATAATCCACATTACTAATCTGCAACACATTGCCACTTGCAGTGTAATTGCCGCTCCAACCGTCAGAGAAACTGATATTGCCACTGAAATTAAGTGTTATATTCCAGTTTGTGCAATCTGTTCCCGAAGTATTCTGCAAAGTCAGGTTATATTGATAAAAAGTTTTTCCTTCAGACTCCCAACTGTTTGCCACTTCTGCAGTAACGGTAATACCTCCATTGGTTAAAGTCGTAGCTGTGCCTGCTGTGGAATTACCGCCCGAACCGCTATTCCCCTGACTGGAGGCATTGTTCTGGTTATTTCCGGAAGAGTTTGTGCCTTGATTGTTTGCGGACTGGGAAGCATTATTGCCCTGTGCAGGTGTGCCCTGTAATTCTGCCGCATTTTTATCAGTCAACATCTCATAAACCCACTTTCCGCAAGTGCTTAAATCACTTTCTGAAAAGCCGGAAGTTTTGTTACAACCACTGCTAATCATTGCACAACTTTCATTTTTATTGGATAAGTTCCATGCCACATAACTGACGTTGTAACTGTTCATGGTTTTTACCCACTCATTTGCCTGATATGTATCAATGGCACCGTTGCCGCTGGCATCGCAGATACCATATTCCGTAACAAATACAGGAAGTCCCGCCTCGATTGCCCCAGTCATGGTATTCCGCAAAGAATCTGTATGGGTTGCCGCATAAAAATGCAGGGCATACATGATATTATCATAACCGGTAATCGGATTGGCAGCTGCTTGATCCACATACTGGGACCAATTGGGCGTACCTACAATAATAATCGCATCCTCATCGTACTGTCTGATAACCGGAATAACTTCTTCCGCATAAGATTTGATTTCGCTCCAACTTGTGCCGCCATTAGGCTCATTACAGATTTCATAAATTACGTTATTATAATCCGCATAGGTCTCTGCCATTTCCGTAAAAAAAGCCTTCGCATCCTCTTTATATGTATTGGGATTATTATCCGAAAGAATATGCCAGTCAATAATGACATACATATCCAGTTCTGTGGCATAAGCCACCCCATCGTGAATCAATTGTTTCAGCGCAGTTTTATCACCACCGCTACAGTATCCGCCACTTTCCGCGGTATACATTGCCAGACGAATGACATTGGCATTCCACTCTTCACGCAACTGCTTAAAACATTCCTTATTGACGTAGCCGGGGAACCACGCCAAGCCGTGGGTGCTGATACCTTTAAGCTGCACCGGATTGCCGTCACTGTCCACAAGCTGAGTGCCCTCAACCTGCAGTGCACCACAGGTAGCCGGCGTTGCCAGTTTAGGCATATTGTCTTCCGGTTTGGGAGTTGCCGTTTCCTGCGGCTCATCCGTTTCTACCGTTCCGGTTTCTGCTGCATCATTTTCCGCGGTATCCGTTTCCTCGGGTTTACTATCCGCTGTTTCCACCGTTTCAGACTCCGCAACTGTTTCGCCGGTACTTTCCGTTGTTTCGCCGGAAACCTCTGTATTATTCGGTTCTACCACGGTTTCCACCTGTGTGGTTCCCACCGTTTCCTGCGTAACATTATCTTTCTGACATCCCTGCAAAAAAAGTGACATTGCCAACAATATTGCCAATTGTAACGCCAACATTCTCTTCTTTTTCATTTTACATTCCTCTCCGTTTGCGCTTGTTTTTCCATTAACCAAACAATGCACAAATCGTAAGTTGTCCGTCTTTTTCGTAAATAGCTATTCCGATAGTGTACAATCCACTGTCCAAAATATTTTGTCTGTGACCTCCTGTGGATTCCATCCACTTGTCCACTATTTCCTGTGCGGTAGTCTGTAAATCACCTCTTGCCAGATTTTCTGCCATTGCCAGTTCACTTACCGTAAAGAAATCCGAACCGTCCGGTCTGACATGTTCAAATCGGGAGACTGCTTCCACACTTCTGACTCCTGCGGCTGCTGCCAGCTCATCACTCCAGTTAAACAGTGCCATCCCTGCAGCACTCCGTTCTGCATTGATACACTGCATCAGTTCCGATGCCGTCATCTTTTCCTGCAAATCTGCTTCCCCCGGGTTATTCTCTCCTGCACTCTCAACGGTAATAGCCGCCGTCGCGGTTTCCTCATCTTCAATAGTCACCATGACCTCTGCGGGCATTACCACTGTTTCTGCCTGTTCTGCTGTCAGGATTTCTGCTTCTGCTCGCGCCTGTTCTGCCACTCGCGCCTGTTCTGCTGCTAAAGCTTCTGCTTCTGCCCTTTCCCGTGCTGTCAACAACATTTCCTTTTGTACCTGTACAGTGTTTTCTGCTACTGCACTAATGGTACTGATGCTCTCTTTTACGTTCTCATCCATTAACCGCAACACAGCCGGCACTCCATCTGCCGCAACGGAATATGTAGTTTGTATGTTTTTTTCTGTGTATGAACTGCCAATAGCGATGCCACATAAAACTGCCACCGCCATAAGACACAGTCCCACAAACAGACTCTCCGCTTTTTTCTGCATTTAATGCTAAAACCTCTCTATATATTGTGTGTCTTTTTCACTGATTATACTTATCCTTGTACATTATAACAGAAAGCATGGGTATAATCCAGCTAAATTATAATGTATTGGCGGTTATTCTTCTCCATCAAACAACAAGTAATATTGTAATTGTCTATATCGGGTCAACAGATTCTTTTGCTCTGTCTCCGAAACATTCTCCAACTCTTCCAAATACGCTTCATAGCCATCAGGCACTCCTGCATATCCGTCCGACGTTACCATATAACGGGATGTAAGGATAGGAACCTCCCCCCGCAGTTCTGCCAGATAGGTCTGGTATGCCGGCATAGGCAGTCCTGCCGTTTCCAGCACCAGAGTACTTAAATAGTTGGCACTGATTTCTATGCCTGTCTGTTCCTCTATATCGTAATTTGCCCAGATAAAGAAGGGTACTTCGTAGCGTAGAGCATTTTCTGCATCAGTCAGCTCACTACCGGTTTTACCCTGCAAATTCCAGATGGGTTCTGCCACAGAATCTGCCGGCTGATGGTCTCCGAAGAATACCACTATGGTTTCTTCTTCCTGTGCTGCAAAGTAATCTAATAAATCCTCTACTGCACTGTCGGTTTCTTTTAACAGCGACAAATACTGCTCCAAAGATTTTGACTCTGCACCTTCCACTCTAATATCCGGCGTAAAGTTTTCAAACACTTCGGTATAACCGGAATGGTTCTGCATGGTAACTTCAAAACAGAAAAAGGGCTTTCCTTCTTCTTTGTTTTCATACTGACTGATAATATAATCAAATGCTGCCCCGTCGCTGACATATTTCCGCACTTTGCCCGCATTGGAAAACTTATCAATAAATGCCGTATCTTCAAAGCCTATCAACGGATATACCAGTTCTCTGTCCCAGCCGGATGCATAATAGGGATGTACCGCCAATGTAGAATATCCCAACTCTTTCAGCCATGATGCCAGGGAAGCCTGCTCTGTATCAATATATTGCTGATAAGGAATACTTCCCTCCGGCAAAAATGCCATGGTATGTCCGGTCAAAAACTCAAATTCCGTATTGGCAGTATTACCACCCTTCACCGACACGTGCAATGTACCACTGACCGTATCCTGTGCTCCTGCCTGTAAAGAATGGATAAAGGGCATATAATCCTCATTGGTTTCAAACTCACCCAATACAGCCAAATCAGAAAAAGCCTCATCCATAATTACTACTATATTGGGCATATCTGTCCACACCATAGGTGCTTCTTGAGGTAAAACAACGTTTTCTTCTGCAAGTCCTGCCAGACATTCCGCAGCCTCTTCTGCATCATATCCTTCCGGCTTATCCACTGCAATGTACTGTAATTCCAACAAAAATGCCACTGCCGTGCCATCCCGCTCACTCATAACGGTAGGTGTAAACAGCTTGTCGTACATACGGATTTCCTCTTGCACAAACTCTTCATTGTGAAGCAGTGCCACAAAGCCTACCAAAAGTGCCAGTGTTCCCGCTGCAGCAGGTGCCCTAAACGCCCAACTTTTAAGGGGACCCCGATACAAACGTCCCAATGTCAGTTTTAATTGATTTCTGCAAAACAGCAGTTCCAATACAATCAGCAGTATAAACAGTGCCAATACAATGCCTGCCTGTGTATCTACTATATAAGAAAAATCTCCTGCTACCGTTGCCGCGGTTCCCAACGATAAAAAATCCCATGGCATAATCGGCTGGGAACGAAACGATAAGACAAAATAATTTGCCAGCCCATATATCATAAATACTACCGTTTCCAGCACCAGTGCCACATGCAGTCTGCCAATCAGACTGTACAGGAGTATCATAACCATCTCAAAAAAGAAGATATTCAATAACTGGATATCCCACCGGATATCCTCCCACGGGTTGTGGGTATACCACTCAAAAAGGTAAAAAATCACAACCGGCACAAAAAGTGCCAGCGTGATTTTTCCAATTCTCTTACTCTGTTCTTTCATACTTTTCATAATTTTCACTAAATAATTCTTCGTACTGCCAAAATTGTACGATATGTTGCCTTACTTATTTTGATGCCTGATTTCTTGTTGCTGGCGTGTACAATATAGCCACCACCTATATAAATACCAATGTGTCCGTCATAACAAATCAAATCTCCCGGCTGGGCATTGGCATAATCTACACCCACACCCTCACTACGCTGGGAATAAGAAGTACGGCTTATATTGTATCCGAAATCCTTGTAGATACGATATACAAAACCGGAACAGTCCGCACCGTTTGTCAGACTGGTTCCTCCCCATACATAAGGATTCCCAATAAACTGACAACCGTAACGGGCAATTTGTTTGCCCAACTCACTACCACTGGCATTGTTAATAATGTCCTCCAATGACTGGGATACCTGATAGCTGCCGTTTGCTGCATTCTGCCTCTGTTGTTCCAATTCCAGCCGTCTCAGTTCCGCTTCTTCCTGCTGAATTTTCACTTTCAGTGCATTAGCTTCCTGTTTGGCGCGGGCAATCTCTGCCGCAAAATTATCGGATTCTGCCTGTTTTTTAGCCAAAAGATCGTCCAAATAAATTATCTGATCTTCCATATCCAGCTTATCTGCTTCCAGTTGGTTTTTTTCAAGCTCCAACTGTGCTTTGTCTGCCTCCAGTTGTGCTTTGTCCAGTTCCAACTGATCCCAAAGAGCCTTTACCAGTTCACATGTTGCTTTATATTCTGCAAGCATTTTTTGGTCATACTCATAAATAGCTTCCACATAACTGGTCCGATTCAAGAAGCTGCTGAAACTTTCTGCGGAAAACAACAATTCCAGATAATCCGTATCCCCCTGTTCATATACATATTGTATGCGCTGTACCATATCCGCATACTGCTTTTCTTCGGTGGCCTTGGCATCTTCATATTCACCCTGTGCCACCGCAATATCAGCCTCTTTTTGTGCAATATCGGCTTCCTTTACTGCAATATCGGCTTCTTTTGCCGCAATTGCTTCTTCTAAAAGCCCAATCTCCGTCATGGTATTGAGCAATTCGGAATCCAAGTCACAAATAATTTCTTCTAAAAGATCCTGTTCATCCTGCAATGCCAACAGTTCATCATTCAAGGCGTCCAGAGCTTCATTATCTTCCTCCAAATCGTCCTTGATATCCTGTATATTGGTTGCCTGTGTCTCTAAAGTCCATGTTGCAACCAGTACCGCCACAAGTATTAAGTTGATAATTTTAACCGCCGCTTTTTTCATATAATCACGTCCTTTGTGGGGGTTACGGCATCAGGTGTATATTACAGTTCGCAATTGTTTACAGTTCTGGGGAACGGAAGCACGTCTCTGATGTTACCCATACCTGTCAGATACATTACGCAACGTTCCAGCCCAAGTCCGAAACCTGCATGGCGTGCAGAACCATATTTACGCAAATCCAGATAAAATCCGTAATCTTCTTTGTTAAGCCCCAGTTCATCCATTCTCTGTTCCAGTAATTCCAGACTGTCTTCTCTCTGGCTGCCACCGATAATTTCACCGATACCGGGCACTAAACAGTCCATAGCCGCAACGGTTTTTCCGTCTTCGTTTAACTTCATATAGAAAGCTTTGATTTCCTTGGGATAATCTGTTACGAATACAGGTCTCTTAAATTCTTTTTCTGTCAGGTATCTTTCATGTTCAGTCTGCAAATCACAGCCCCAGTATACCTTGTACTCAAATTCATCATTGTGCTGTTCCAGAATCTTGATAGCTTCTGTATAAGTCACATGGCCAAAGTCAGAGTTTACCACATTCTCCAGTCTTTCAATCAGTCCCTTGTCTACAAACTGATTAAAGAATGCCATTTCCGCAGGTGCATTTTCCATGACATAACGGATAACATATTTTAACATCGCTTCTGCCAGAATCATATCATCCTTTAAGTCTGCAAATGCGATTTCAGGCTCTACCATCCAGAATTCTGCCGCATGGCGGGTGGTATTGGAATTTTCTGCACGGAAGGTAGGTCCGAAAGTGTATACGTTCTTAAATGCAAAAGCATAGGTTTCCAGATTCAGCTGTCCACTAACGGTAAGGTTTGTGCTCTTGCCAAAGAAATCCTGACTGAAATCCACTTTTCCGTCTTCCGTCAAAGGAATATTGTTCAAGTCCATGGTAGTAACCTGGAACATTTCCCCTGCACCTTCACAGTCACTGCCTGTGATAAGGGGAGTGTGCACATAGACAAAGCCTCTCTCCTGGAAGAAGCTGTGAATTGCATAGGAAATCAGGGAACGCACTCTGAATACTGCCTGGAAGGTATTAGTTCTTGCACGCAGATGAGGAATGGTTCTTAAATATTCAAAGCTGTGACGTTTTTTCTGCAAAGGATAATCCGCACCGGAAACACCTTCTACCCATGCTTCACTTGCCTGCATTTCAAAAGGCTGTTTAGCTTCCGGGGTTGCCACAATAGTACCTTTTACCACAAGTGCGGAACCTACATTTAATTTGGCAAGTTCTTCAAAGTTTGCCAGTTTGTCACTGTAAACTACCTGCAGGGTTTCAAAATAAGTACCGTCGTTTAATACGATAAATCCAAAGGTTTTAGAGTCTCTGTTGCTTCTTACCCAGCCGCCTACAGTAATTTCTTTACCGATATAGCTTTCTCTGTCGCGGTATAAATCTTTGATATCTGTTAAATCCATTGTTTTAAACCTCTCTATCATTATTTTTTAATCTTAGCCTTCTGTTACATTACCATTGGCAATGATAAAATCCACTACCTTTTCAAACATAAAGTATTCTCTGAACTCTTCTCTTTCAGTTGTTTGTAAAAGAGTTTCCACGGAATCCACTCCGTTTTCTTCCGCAAACTGCTGTAAGGAAGTTTCCAGTTCTTCATCGGAAACATTCAAACCTTCCTCATTGGCAATGTACTGGAACATCATTGCCTGCTTTGCACTTGCGTCTGCCATTTCGTTAATATAAGTCTCAGCATCTGTCTGGTAATAATAGCTACAGAAAGTTTCCACATCCACACCATACTGTGCTGCCTGCTCTTCAAGGGACGCTCTTACGTTTGCCGCATATCTTTCCACCAGTTTCTCAGGTGCTTCTTCACAAACTACAATAGCTTCCAGTGCGCTGATAACTTCATTTTCTCTGCTGATGGTATAATCGTAATTTGCATTAAATTCCAGGTATTCCCTGCAATATCCCAAGAAATCTGCAACGGTGGTAAACTCACCACCGGTCATCTCTGCAACAACTTCGTCCTTCATATCTGCGGTGTTGCCGGGGTAAATATAATTTACGGTAACGGTAAATACTACTGATTTACCTGCCATCTCCGGATTGTAGTTTTCCGGGAAAGTCAGGTTTAACTCTACCGTTTCACCGGGCATAACGCCTACCAGTCCATCTTCAAAACCGTCAATAAAGCTGCCGGAGCCGATTGCCAGACTCTGGTCTGTGGCTGTACCGTCCTCAAATGCCACACCGTCTTCTGTGCCGGAATAATCAATGTTGACCGTATCGCCCATTTCTACTGCACGGTTGGTCACACCGTCTTCTGCAGTTACTGCATTGGCATATGCATTCAATGCAAGCCATTCTACATCTTCATCCCTTACTTCCTCCTGAGCGGGAATGGTCAGATTTAAGCCCGTGTAAGGCTGGCTGAATTCAATATATTTGGACACTTTTACATCCTGCAAAAGGTCTCCGTCCCCACATCCTGCCAATGTCCCCACTGCCAGTAATAATGCAAATATTGCTGCTATTTTCTTTTTCATCTTCTTTTCCTTTCACTCAATCCGCTTAAAACTTACGGACAACATCTATCTATATATACCACAAAAAACACATTCTTAAAAGTCTTTTTTATAAAAGAGGTGACATCAATCTGCTGATTTGTTCTTTCAGGCGTATTATCAGTGACCTGCTTGCATACATATCCTTGGTTACCAAGGTACACTGCTTAACATCTTCGGCAAAATATTCCGTCATTTCTTTGGTTTTAGCTTCATCATAGATTACCGCATTCACTTCAAAATTTAATGCAAAGCTACGGATATCCATATTGGCAGTTCCGCAACAGAATACTTTATCATCCACCATAACGGCTTTGGTATGCAGAAAACCGTTGTTGTAAATGTAGCAGTTGGCACCTGCCATAACCAGCTCGCCCATATAGGACCATGTTGCCCAATATACAAACATGTGGTCCGGCTTGCAGGGTATCATCAGATTGACCTCCACACCGGAATGAAGGGCAATCAGCAATGCCGTCAGTAACGCTTCGTCCGGTATAAAATAGGGTGTCTGGATATAAATTTTTTTCTTTGCTTTATTTATCAGTCGAAGATAGTTATCACGTATGGGTTGCAGAGAAGTATCCGGACCGCTGTAAATAATCTGCATATCGCAATTATCCCTGCATCCTGCTTCAAAACCAGACATATATTTTTCGTCGGTGAAAAGATTTTCTTCTGCCGCATAGTTCCAATCCAGCAAAAACCGCAGTTCCAGCCCCATAACAGCCTCTCCCCTGATACGCAGATGGGTGTCCCGCCAATATCCGAACTTGTTATCCAGCCCGATATATTCCTTGCCGATATTAAAACCACCCACATAGGCAATCTTATTGTCAATTACCACTATCTTTCTGTGGTTGCGGTAATTGATACGCAGATGCAGTCTTCTTAAACGGATAGGAAAAAATTCCGCTGTCTTGATACCGCTTTGCCTTAGTTTTTTCCAAACCTTCTTTTTAACGGAACGACATCCCATGGCATCAAAGAGAATTCTGACCTCTACGCCTTGTGCTGCTTTTTCCAAAAGCACATCCTTTACCCTGTTAAAAAGCACATCATTCTTAATGATATAGTATTGGATATGGATAAAGGACTTTGCCTTTTTCATATCTTCAAGCAATGCATCAAATTTGGCATTGCCGTCCGTAAAAATATCTACATCATTGGTATCCGTCAATACCGCACCGGTGGTATCAAGATTGAACATAACCAAATCCGAATACCCTTCAATATCCGGAATATGTGCCTGTAATTCATCATTTTTAAGCTGATATTCCTGTTTGCGGATAGCCTCGTTCAGCTTGTCCTCTATTTCTTTTATTTTGAACATCTTTCTCTTGTGCATGTCCGCACCCAGAAACAGATAAAAAACAAATCCCACAATGGGCATAAAAAATAAAAGTAACAGCCACGACCAGACCGTTTTGGGATTTTTACGTTGGAAGAATACAATGGCAATCGCAAATATTAAGTTAAAAAACACAAGATGACTGAAGATAAACTCTGTTACCACAACAGTCGCTTCCCATATCTGCTGCATATTGCTTCCTCCGCTTTGGCTATCCGATCCGATTTATTTTCTCGTTTAAAGTATACCACACAGGGTAAATAAAAAATACCCCAAAAAAGCGTATTGCCTAATATTCCAAAGAATGCTACAATATTTGTTGCATAATAAATTTTAGGAGGTTTCCCCGTGCCAACAGGATGGATTGTAGTTATTGTTATTGTTGTAGTAATCACTGCCATTTTAGCAGTATTATATTTTGTAGGTAAAAAGATGCAGAAAAAGCAGGAAGAACAGCAGGTTCTCATGGAGCAGAACAAGCAGTCCGTTTCCATGCTTATCATTGACAAAAAACGAATGAAATTGAAAGATGCCGGACTTCCGCAGTCAGTTTATGCCCAGATGCCTAAACGAATGAATCTGGCTAAATTCCCTGTGGTAAAGGCTAAAGTCGGTCCTCAGGTAGTTTCTTTAATCAGTGATGAAAAGATTTTTGACTCTATTCCTGTCAAAAAAGAAGTAAAAGCAACCGTCAGCGGCATTTACATCATGGATGTAAAGGGTCTGCACGGCAAGGTTCAGGTTGCTCCCCCCAAGAAAAAGGGCTGGTATGCACGTACCGTTGATAAATTGCAGGAAAAAGCCGGTGCAAAACCCATTAAATAATGGTGCACCGGCCTTAAGGCTGTTTAGCTTTCCCTTTCCGAGATTTCAATATTGATTTTACAGTCTGCCAGGAACTCATAATTGGCTTCCAGTGCATACTCTACATCCAAACATATTTTGTGTTCTTCTTCGGTCAGGGTAATTTTTCTGGTATCAATCCCTATCAGTATATTTCCAAAGAGCGTGGCGTAGTCCGTCAGGCTCTTTTTATTTTCTTCGAAAATCATATGCACATTGACAAACCCGCTTTTGGTAACCTCTAACAGATTATCTTTAAATTTCAACATGCCCTTGGTTTTCTGTCCACTTTCTTCATCAGTTTCTTCAAACAACACATAACGGCTGTTGTTTCGCTCATAATATTCCGCTGCCGTTATGGTCTGTATATTGCTTTCCTCAGCCGTCAGGTCAAACTGCATACCTGTAATGGCCAACAACACTTCTTTTGTCATAACTCCTCACATTCCGCCTGACCAGCATACTTTCATATCTTCTGTACAATTCTGTGGTCAAGCCTAATACTCCTCGATATTCACCTGTTTTGCCGAAAGGATACCGTATTTGATAATGGAATTGGCAAAGCGGATAAATTTCTCCGTGGTATCACTGACATAGAACTGATATCGGTTACTGCCAAGCCCCGGTTCTTCTTCATTCAGAAGCCCCTTAGCCTTAAGCATCTCCCTCAGTTCAATTGCCGTCTCATACGCAGGATTGACTAATGTCACATTCTCGCCCATCACTCTTCCTAAAGTGGAACGTATCAAAGGATAATGGGTACAGCCTAAAATCAGGGTATCAATATCCAAATCAATCAACTCCGACAAATATCTCTTGGCAATTTCATCGGTTACAGGGTCCTGTAATAAGCCCTCCTCTACCAAAGGCACAAAAAGCGGGCAGGCTTTTCCCCAGATGGTAACCCCATGATTCAATTCTTCTATGTACTGATTGTAAATCCGGCTTCCGATAGTTGCCTCTGTGGCAATTACCCCAATTTTACCGTTCCGGGTGGTCTCTGCCGCTGCCTTGGCCCCCGGCTTCACCACACCAATCATAGGGATATCGATTTCCTTTTCCAATTCGTCCAACGCATAGGCACTGGCTGTATTACATGCCACCACAATTGTCTTAACGTCATGTGTTTCCAAAAAACGCACTATCTGGCGGGAATACCGGGTAACCGTCTCTTTGGACTTACTGCCGTAGGGTACTCTTGCCGTATCTCCGAAATATACAATTCTTTCGTTTGGCATCTGGCGCATAATTTCCCGCACCACCGTCAAACCACCAATACCGGAATCAAACACCCCAATTGGGGCCTTACTTCGATCTGTGTCCTCGATTTTTAAACTCATACCATCATGCCTTTCCGTAATCTGACTGAACGCATTCCCACCGGGAGGGACGAAGCGCTCAGGCAAACACGCTTTTACCAAATACTACGCAACCACTCAAGCAGTCTGCTCTTCATTTTAATCTCTTCCGGCTCTGCTGACAAGAGCTGATAGTACAACTCACTGCCTTCCTCTACCGGAATCTCCTCTTCTTTACCGTCTTCTGTTACATATACCACCCTGCAGGTGTCTTCTGTAATGCACAGTTCCGGATATAAAAAGCCCAAAAATCCAATCATTGCAACTGTTACCGCCACACTTCGTAAGGCTCTGCTTTTCTGTACGGTCGCACACTTTTGTAAGAATATATTTGTCTTTATTACTATATTCTGCTTTACGCTCAAACATTTCTCTAAAAATAAATTTTTCATCATAACACTCCTTCTTCCCACCGGAATTCTTTTCACTTAGGAGTGTCGCCACATTTTTGCTGTTTATTCAATGTTTGCACAAAAGAAAATCTTTTTCGCAAGCATTACAGCGAATGTCTTCTGCTGTTCTTTTCCATCCGCAACTGCTTCATAATGGATTTTTCCTGATTATCAATATGGAGCTTTGCTGTATTTGCCGCGGTCTCTTTATCCTTGCGTCTGATACTTTCGAAAATGATACGGTGCTCCTCAATCAACTGTTCGTGAGAGCTTTCATCCTTGATATATTCAAAACGGTAGCGGTACATCTGCTCAGAAAGATTGTTTACCAATTGCACCAGACGCGAATTGTCCGTTGCCTGCACAATAATATCATGGAGTGCCACATCTGCCTGTGCAATCTTTTTCGTGTCTTTTGTTCGGGTTGCCGCTTCAAAAGCATCACAAGCCTTACGCAGTTCTTCTAAAGCCTCTTCACCGATACGATCACATGCCAGTTCTACACTGAGTGCATCCAGGGAACGGCGTACCTCCAGCACATCTTTCAGGCTTTTCTCTGTAATTTGTGCCACCTCTGCACCTCTGCGGGGAATCATGGTAACAAGACCTTCCAACTCTAACTTACGAATTGCTTCTCTGATAGGAGTACGACTGACACCCAGTCTGTTTGCCAGATGAATCTCCATCAGCCTCTCACCGGGCTTTAACTCTCCGGTCAGTATTGCCTGCCTGAGGGTATTAAATACCACATCTCTAAGCGGAAGAAATTCATCCATTTTTACCTGCAAATTGTCCTGCATATCACTTACTCCTTTCTCTGAAACGTTGTTACAAAAATCTGCTTTACCAGATTTTTTTCTGCCAGTTTTTTACTTGCCGCCATTGCTGCGTCTTCCTTATCATAAATACCGAACACGGTAGGTCCACTGCCACTCATCAAAGCTTTCTTCGCACCGTTTTGTTCCATAAATTCTTTTAATTCTGTGATAATCGGATATTTTTCCTCGGTTACACTTGCCAGCACATTATCCATGCGAGCAATCACGCCCTCCAAATCTCCCTCTTTAATCGCCTCTACCATACCGTCAATATCGGGATGCTTTTTAAGTCCCGGTAAATTCAGGTTTTCATACACATACTTGGTAGATACATTGATATCCGGCTTTGCCACCAGTAAAAAGCAATTCGGTGCATCGGGCAGGGCTGTCAGTTTTTCGCCGATACCCTCTGCCAGTGCAGTACCTCCCTGAATACAATAGGGAATATCCGCTCCCAGCTTCACGCCCAGCTTTTGCAGTTCTTCCTGTGACAGTCCTAAGGAAAACAATTCGTTCATACCTTTAAAAACTGCTGCCGCATCAGTACTGCCGCCAGCCATTCCTGCCGCCACCGGAATCCGCTTTTCCAGATGAATGGCAACACCCTCTTTGATGTCGCAAGTCTCTTTCAAAAGCTTGGCTACTTTATAGACCAGATTGTTTTCATCTGCCGGAATTTCGCCACTGTCAGTAGTAACCGTAATACCCTCTTCTGTTTTTGTCAGGGTAATCGTATCCCCGATACCGACAGTCTGCATCACCATCTTCACTTCATGGTAACCGTTTTCTAAACGTCTTACTACATCCAGTCCTAAATTTATTTTTGCGTAGGCTTCTATTTTTAAGGTGTCCATCTTTGTCTCCGTCTCTATACTGTGAAATCTGTCCTATAGCTAATCTTGACATGCACTTCTGTTCTTAATATTTATTGTTCCTTGTACATATTTTGTTTTTTGTATACAAGGATTGTATTTAATTATATACAATTTAAAGTAGTTCGTCAAGGTTTGACAATCTTACAAAGATTCCCAAGAGCTGTGATTTTACTTCAACAAAACCATTGACAAATACGCTATTATAGACTACTCTAAAAATAGAAAAGGGAAAGCTAGAGAAGCGGTCTACCCTTAAATGTTCAACTAACGTTTTACGTCAGCCGTCACTATTGCAGTAGTGGCGGCTATTTTCGTTTGCCCTTGAATATCTGATAACACAGACCCACAAGGGCTACAATGAATATACAAAACTGAATTAAATCAGTATATGTAACCATTAGCAACGCCCTCCTTTCCTTCGTCCGGAGGGTAGCCCCTCCGATTAAAGAGGGTAAGCCGCCTAGTTCTCTAGTTTCCCATAAGGAGAGTCTATCATGTCACACTTTATTATACAATGTCACTTTTACACAAATTTGTATTCTTTTTTTCATCATCGAATTGTGTTATCCCACCATTTCCTTCACTGCCTGCTGCCAATACTTTTCAGGTACATTGGGCCAGTTGCATTTTCCCATATCCTCTGTACACAACTGCATTGCTCTTGCCAACACACTTCCGTGCGGTGTTTCTCCGGTTAACAGTAAATTTTTAGTAACCCTGCACCAGCAGGGAGCCTTGATATGCAGTTCTTCCTCATATAATTGCCTTATTACACTTTGCACATCATATGCAAGACTTACAAATTCTTCTGTCCATTCTCCCTTTGCTCCATGCAAAATCATAAACTGCGCCCTACCATTCCCATGTAAAGAAACACCCACCGAGCCCGGATTGTATGCAACTTTATTTTTATACCGGATTTGTCCTTGCACATGGGTGTGTCCGCACAGAATATAGTCTGCTGTATTCTCTTCCATGATGGCAAAAGTTTTTTCATCATCTGCCAGCATCTTTTCATTTACTTTGCGGGGTGAACCGTGGCAAATGGTAATTGCAGGCAGACCTTGAAATACAACTTCCTGAACATGCGACATTTCCCTAAAGAACTCTATATCCTTTTCTGACAAATGCCGATAAGTATACACCATGGAACCCGTCGTAGAATCTATTTCCTTCCAGTCCTGTCCGCCTATCTTATGATAATGTATCCAGTAATCCTCTTTGTTTCCCTTGATAAAATAACAGTGATACTTGTCCTGTAATTCATACAAAAGTTGCATGGTTCTTTGGGGATATGCCAGTTCGCCTACATAATCGCCCAGAAATAAGAAGGTATCTATCCCCCTCTCCCGAACATACTCTACACATTTTTGCAACGCTATGTAATTACCGTGAATATCCGCCAGTACGGCTATTTGCTTATCTGCTCCCATAGTGTTTCTGCCTCCACTTTTTTCACCCATATAACCTTCTCTTTTCTCTCTTCCAGCATTTCCTCATACATGGGCCTATTTGCTTCAAAGTCTTTTGTCCATTTAAACATATATTTAAAAATCTTAAAGGTTGGCTTGTAGTTACAGGCTTCCCTGCCCAGTTTTTGTCTGATAAAACGCCTGATAATTCTAAAATATCTTATAGAGAGCGGCGTATCCAGAAAAAGTATTTTCTCCGCCATATCCCACAGGCTCTTCTGGCTCTCTCTGTAAACGCCTTCCACAATCCAGTTCTCATTTTCCCTATTTATCCGCCTGATAATTTCCTGCTGTTCCTCATTAGAACGCTTATGCCGTTCTTCTCCTTCAAACCCGTGGCAGATACTGTCGCCCTCAAAACATGGTATATTATATTTCTCGGATAACTGCCTTGCAAGCGTGCTTTTTCCACTTCCCACACTGCCAAATATCAATAACTTCATATTTCTCTCCACCATCTGCCAAACTACGATTTCTTCTGTCTCTTTCCATTTTATCACAGCCAAAACCTGCACTCAACCCTTGGTAAAATCCCCTGCATATGCTATGATAAACTTATCATTATATTTATCATTGTATATGGGAGGTTTCGTATGAACAATTTCAGATTTCACGCTTATACAGATATCCGTTTTGGCAAAGACCAAATCAATACTTTGCCTAAGCTCTTAGCTCCATATGGCAAGAAAGTACTGATGGTTTATGGCGGCGGCAGTATCAAAAAAAACGGTCTTTTCGATAAAATAATGGAGCTGCTTGCAGATTTTACAGTGTACGAACTGTCCGGTGTGGAGCCCAACCCCAAAATCACTTCTGTAAGGGAGGGTGTCAAACTCTGTAAAACACATGACATTGATGTAGTCCTCGCAGTTGGCGGTGGCAGTACAATCGATGCATCCAAGGTAATTGCAGGCGGTGCTGCATATGACAGCGACCCTTGGGATTTGGTTACGAATCCCGAAAAAATCGGCAAAGTGCTTCCTATTGTGACTGTATTGACTTTGGCTGCTACCGGTTCTGAGATGAATAAAAATGCTGTTATCAGCAACATGGAAACCAACGAAAAACTGGGAACTGCTTCCCACGATTTTATTCCCAAGGCTTCCATTTGTGATCCCACATATTTATTTACTCTTCCTGCAAAGCAGACTGCCGCAGGAACCGCAGATATTATGTCCCATGTATTCGAACAGTATTTCCAGAATGAAAAACGTGCTTTTTTAACTGACCGCATTGCAGAGGGTCTGTTACAAACCTGTATCAATTACTGTCCTATTGCTCTGGACGAGCCTGACAATTACGAAGCCCGTGCCAACCTGATGTGGGCAAGCACCTTAGCTTTAAACGGTCTGCCCTGTAGCGGTAAAGGCGGTGCATGGACCTGTCATCCCATTGAGCATGAACTGAGTGCTTATTACGATATTACCCACGGTGTAGGTCTCGCTATTGTGACTCCCAGATGGTTCCGTTATATTTTAAATGATGAGACCGTAGGAAAGTTTTGTGAATATGGCAGAAATGTCTGGAATATCACCGAGCCGGATGCCTATAAATGTGCTAATATGGCAATTGATGCTACCGAAGAATTCTTTACAGAATGCGGTATCCCCATGACTCTGACTGAGCTTGGTATCGACGACTCCAAATTTGAAATCATGGCTGAAAAAGCGGTCCGCTTCGGTGGTCTGGCAAACGCTTATGTACCGCTTACCAAAGAAGATGTAGTAAGTATTTTAAAAGCCTGCCTGTAACGTAAAAAGAGTCCGCACACACGGACTCTTTTTTATACTATGCCCCTTTTACAATCAACAATTTATCTCCCGGTTTCACCTCATCGGAAGCCAGCTCATTGACTTCTTTGATTCGGTCTACCGGCACATAGTAACGCTTGCCTATATTCCACAGATTATCCTCCGGCTGCACCACATACACCACCATTCCCGGTAAATCTTCCACTTTATTTCTGTCAAGTTCAGACACTTTAATATCGGAAATCAGCATTTGCGGCATATGGCGGAATACGATAGCCTGAAAATCCAGAATTGCCTTTACATCCAGTTCTTCACTGTCTATCATCACCACCTGCAACTGCCCTACGGTGGCGTGCACCAGAAAGCTGTCCGTCACTGCAATACCAGGGACTTCCAAAGTATAGCTGAACGGAATGATGCCTTGCATACAATTGTAAGGTGCTGCATCATCCCCGGTAATATACATAATCTGCAGTGTCAAAGTTCCTTCCAGCAAAATACCGTCTTCTGTAATTTGCTTGTTATCAATCTGTACTTCTCCTTCACTGTGAATAAGCTGTAACAGTCTTGCATCGGCATTATTTATTTTCAACCTGTCGGTTACCTTACTCTTGCCACCGATACGCATAAGCAGTTTTTTCAGTTCTACCGGCTTTTCCACACTCTCCACTTCTTTGGTTACACCGTAAACATCTGAAACCATCTCTACGGTATCCTCTTCATAGAGTTTCACCGCAATGTCCATTACTAAGTCCAGCCCAAGCATTCTCTGCTCTCCGTCAAAATCGGGTCTGACCTCCAACTCCTTGTGTCCGATTTCATAACTGATGTCCGGAAGCATATTTTCCATACAACCGTGACATTCTATGGTTCCGCTAAACGGCACTACCGTTTCAAAGGTGCGGATTGGCATATCCTCACCCTCGCCCTCATAGAGCACAAAGACTCTTGCATCACCCTGTACGGAAATATTTTCCGGCATCAATTTAAATTCCACTTCCTCCAATGTTACGCTATCCCATATAATGTGAAAAATATTGGGATAGTTCTGAGGCAGGGAAATTTCCTCCTTCAGCCTGAAAATATCATTTTTCCGGATAGCTACCTGTGCCAAATCCATCTTCACTTTGCGGTACTGTAAAGGAGTTCCCTCTTCATCGAAATAAATATCCACGGGGGCTTCTTCATCATAAAGTTCTTCCACTTTTGCTTTCAGAGAAAACAACGCCTGCACGGAAAGCTTTCTGGAATTGATAATGCCTACGGTTAAATCCTCCAATACGGCCTTTACATCCACCGCATCACTTCCTCTTACGCCCTCCATATAAAGCTGCTCCTCAAAAGGTATTTTTCCTTCCACACAAACTAATTTCTGGCCTTCTTCCCTTGTCTGATATAAAACAGAAAAAAGAAGTCTTCCACGAATATTTACATGATCTTCTGTGGGTTTGACTTCTTCTATTTGTACCTTTCCCTTTTCATAAATCAGGGCAGCCACATCCGGCTTACTGTCAGGGATATTGATGTCCTCCTCCAGTGTTACCTGACCGGCACTCTTGCACCTGACGCGGTCCATATGTATATTTTTCTTAATCAGCTCCACTTCTGCTACCTCCATATATGTTGCTTATAATTACTATATGAAGTGCTTATGTAAAATATGTCTGCTTGCTTATACTTCCGGCTCTATGATAAAATATTTACATTGATAATGATAGGCTCACTTTTGGGGTGAAAAATTGTTTTGCTATATTGCCTCCACCGTATTAGTTAAACTATGTTTTTCTGAAAGGATTTCACATGAAAAGAAAATTATTGACTTTTATGCTTTGTATCATATGCATTTTAAGCGCCTGCGGCAAGAATACAACTAATGATACCGATTCCACTACTCAAACGGGTAATTCTCAGTCCGGCGAAGATACTGACGATTCGGGAACAAGCAACAATGCTGATGTTTTGACCGACGCTTCTGCTGGTAACTTAGGCGCCCTTACCATGGAAGAAACCATGATTGCCAATTCCCTGCTGGCGGCAGGAAATAACTATCGCCTAAAGAATGTTATCGAAAGAGCCCGTGCAGGAGAAGATGTGACACTGGGTTTTATCGGTGGATCCATTACGGAAGGCTACAATGCCGGTACCAGTGAAATTTATGCCAAGCTGGTCTACGACTTTTTCTCTGAAAATTACGGAACCGGTGACAATATTCACTATGTCAATGCAGGTTTAAGCGGCACACCTTCTTCTCTGGGACTGCTTCGTTCCGACCGTGACCTCTTTGCTTACGAGCCGGACCTGATTTTTATTGAATTTGCAGTAAATGACGGTTCTTCCACCATCGACAACACCGGCTACGAAAGCCTGGTATACAAAGCTTTAAGTCAGGAGAATAATCCTGCTGTGATTCTTTTAATGTCCGTTATCGAAAGCGGCTACACCTGCCAGGACAATATGAATCTGGTGGGCTTCCAGTATGATTTAACCCGTATCAGTGTCAAAAATGCTATCTGGGATTATATTGAGAGCGGCGACATTTCATGGGATGACTGGTCCAACGACGAATCCCACCCCAATGAGTGGGGGCATGCCATGTATGCTTCTTTTATTATTGATTATCTGAAAGCGGCAGATGCCGCCGAAACAGATTCGGAATACGTATTGGAACCACACTTTATCAAGGGCTTTGACCACACCTCCCTAATGATGATTGACCGCACAATGAATACGGATGCTATCACCATAGACTCCTTAGGCTCCTTTACCGAAACCGGCGACCTGCCTTCCTTTAATAACGGTTGGAAATACACCGGCGAAGATACTTCCAACACCGCTTTTACCTTTACATATACCGGTGAAGCTCTTTACCTTGTCTACAAGGATACCGCCAATGCTGCTTACGGCACTGCCGAAGTCTACATAGACGGCGAATATGTCACCAGCCTGTACGCCAATTCCTCCGACGGCTGGAACAATCCTGCCATTGAGTGTATTTTACGGGAAAAAGAAAGCACCACCCACATTGTAGAAATACGTATGGCGGAAGACAGTACAGAGAAATGTTTTAGTATTCTGGCGTTAGGGGTTGTGAAGTAATAAAAGATAATGTTCTTGTACTTCTTAATTTTCAAACACACAAAATAAGCCTTTTGCCACAATTTAGGCAAAAGGCTTTTCTGTTATATCCTGTTATCAATATTACTACTCCACATAAAACTCTTCTAAATAAATTTCAGCGTTCTCTTCAGAAACTGCCAGTTTCTGAAGTAATCTGCGTTTTATTTCTTCTTTAGGCCAACCAAGCTCCTGTCCTATCTCTACCAGTGCTTTTGCACCATCTGCTCGTCCTTCTATTCGCCCGTCTTCCCTTTCGTATGCCAGTTCTTCCCACTTCTGCATAACCTTCACTCCCATCTTTTCCGATGCTTTCACTTTCTGTACATTTCTATGTATCAGTTTTATTTTATCACTCTCTGTCCTGTCTGCCACCTCGTCTGTTGTAGCATTGATATATTCCATAAAATCCAGAAATTCTTTAGAGAATTCTTCCTTGTTAGTTCCATGGGTGTTGATGAATATCCGCAGTGCTCCATCCTCAATTTTTAAATCAGAACATTCTCTACATTGCCCTTCAAAAGTATAACGATATTTTCCCCTTCCAAAAATATCGAACGGTGCCACCAATATAAAACAAGTATCCGGTAGCTTGCAAAAATCCGTACACCCAGGTTCCAATAAAGATACATCCATCTGCCCCTGATAGTAGCGACTACGTTTCTTTAAATTTTTCGTATCTCTTTTCTGCATTTCCGTATAGTATACTTTTTTATCCGTATCCATACCCACTACGTCCAACCTGATGGAACGAAGTTCAGATGATATTCGTAACTCTTTCTCGGTTTCCACTCTACTCAAAAGTTCAATATCCTGTTCCAACAGAATGCTGACTGCAGCGGAATAGACCTCAGGTTCTTCCATGGTTTCATCAAACAGAAACCGGTCTGACAAATTGAGTCCGTCCAGTATCGTTTTTACATTTTGTGTCATAGTATTCCTCCTTTGAATGCAGGAAAAGTACGACACCTGTATTTTCCTGCTTAAAAATGTTTTGGATTTAAAAGCAGGATTTCAAGAATGTAAGAACAGATTGTTCAAAAGATGCAGCCCTGCTGCCAGTAAGTTGTCCGCAAAATAGCCTCGTTACATATTGTTCAGTACCATGAGTCTATGCCTGTAAACACCTTTTATAGAAATCTATTGCTTTGAAATAATTGTATCATTATTTCATCATATTTTCAACTATATTTTATTTCTTTTTTTGTAAAATTCCTACTGCATGGATTTCAGTTTCTGAAACAATTCCAAATCTTCCTGCGTCACTTTAATATTGGTCTGCATTTCCCTGCCTTCCGGCGTAATTACCTTGCACTCCAAAATAGTGCCTTCCTTCAATCCATCCTGTGCAATCGCCTGAATGAACTGTATAAATCTGGGATGATTGTTTTTAAACTTTTCCAGGTCGTTTTTTAATCCCAGTAACTGCATTGGATTTAAACCCATAGTATTTTCCTGCCTTTCTTTTTTGTCCTTTTGGTCATATAAAAAATTTTAACTTATAAAACTGATTTTAGTCCATGCAATTGAATTACATTCAATTGTCATCGCTCGCAAAAGAGCTCGCTCAATTGTAAGTTACACACCTTCGTACTTAGTTAATTTATATTCTTGCTTTTCCACATCAAAAGTTTCCATAAACGGAACGCCGTCGATGTATATCCAACGCTCCACATACGTCGGTTCAACAACAAATAATCTTTCATTTTTCAATGATGAGTATCTATTGAACGAACCACAAAAGCATTCTTTATATATACTGCCAAATGCAGCATTGTCCATTGGATGACCTATTTCCTTGCAAACACCTTCTATTTGAATGTTATCAGCACATAATGCAATTTGTGGATTACTAATCAATTGATGATATTTTCTAAAAGTCTTGTCTGTTTGAAAATAAAATAATCCGTTATTATGTACAATACTCATCATTCTGGATGTTACTTTATTATTTTCAGATGAGGAAAGCACCATCGTTTTTCCTTTAGCAAATTCCATAAGAAAGCTTTCATATTTTTCCATGAATACACTCATAAACACCTCATTAAAATCATCCATAATCTGATATAAAAGGGTTGCTTCCCAACAACCCTTTCTGACGTTTCTATTTCACTGCACCAATCAAATCCTTGATATCCGCTACATTGTACTTCTGCATATAATCTTCAATCCCCTGTACAATTTCTTCAGTTGCATAAGGATTGATAAAGTTTGCGGCACCCACACTGATGGCGGTTGCACCTGCTAACATAAATTCGATAGCATCCTCGGCGTTGCTGATACCGCCCATACCAATAATGGGAATCTGTACTGCATTGGCAACCTGATAAACCATTCTCACTGCCACAGGTTTGATGGCAGGACCGGACATCCCACCGGTCTTATTTGCTAAAGCAAAGGTGCGCTTGTGGATATCAATCTTCATACCGGTAATGGTATTGATTAATGATAAGGCGTCTGCACCAGCTGCCTCTGCCGCTTTTGCCATTTCGGTAATATCTGTTACATTGGGGCTTAATTTCATAATAACAGGCTGCTTGGCATGCTTCTTGATTTCAGAAGTAATACCGAAAAGTGCATCTGCTTTCTGACCGAAGGCGATTGCTCCTTCTTTTACGTTAGGGCAGGACACATTGATTTCCAGCATGTCCACATCTGTATCAGCCAGTCTTTCCACAACCTCCACATAATCTTCTACTGTTTTTCCACATACATTTACAATAATCTTGGTATCATACTGCTTTAAGAAAGGAATGTCTCTTTCAATAAACACATCAATACCGGGATTCTGCAAACCGATGGCGTTTAACATACCACCGTAAACTTCTGCCACACGGGGTGTGGGGTTGCCGGGCCAAGGTACGTTTGCCACGCCTTTGGTTACTACTGCACCCAAACGGTTCAAATCTACAAACTCACCGTATTCCATACCGGAACCGAAAGTACCGGAAGCTGTCATTACGGGATTTTTAAAAGTTACGCCTGCAATTGTTACACTTGTATTCATTAGATGTCTACCTCCCTTGCTTCAAATACCGGTCCGTCCGTACAAATTCTTGCATTGTGTACGTGGGAGTGGTGGTCCTTTTCTTTGGTCTTTACCACACAGCCCAGGCATGCACCTACGCCACAGGCCATATGCTCTTCCAAAGAGATGTATGCAGGAATGCCTGCTTCCTCCGCATACTTCTTGATTGCACGAAGCATGGGCATGGGACCGCAGGCAAAAATCATATCCGCCTGTAATCCGTTCTCGCGGATGGCGTCCATTACATTGCCCTTGGTGCCTACACTACCGTCTTCGGTTGCAATATATACCGTACCGTTCTTTTCCAAATCCTCTCTTAAGAAGGTCTTGTCATCACGGTAACCTACCACAATCTGCTTGTCTGCCTGCATATTCTTAGCCAGTTCCAGCATGGGGGGAATACCAATACCCCCACCCATTAAGAACACTTTTTTACCGGTGGCTTCTTCCACAGGGAAACCGTTCCCCAAGGTCCCCAGTACTTCTACGGTATCGCCTTCTTTGTATGCAGAAAATTCCGCAGTACCTTTTCCTGCCACACGATAAACAATTCTTAACTGTTCCTTTTCTTTATCTGCTTCACAGATACTGATAGGTCTGGGAAGCAGTGTGCTCTTATCTTTGGGATAGAGACAGATAAACTGTCCCGGCACTGCTCCCTTCGCCAGTTCTGTGGCAATCCACATATCAAATATTCCCGGTGCAATTTCTTTTTGCGATGTTATCACCGCAGTCAGTTTCTTTTTCTGCATGTTCTTTATCCTTTCTGGTTTATCCGGTCTTTTCACACTTCAACCGAATTTCTTCTCTATTGGTCTATGTTGGTCCCACACTGTCAGCCGTGTATCAGCCCTTTGCTTCATATACAACTTTACCGCTACAAATGGTGTACTGTACTTCTCCCTTTAAGGTCCAGCCGGTGAAAGGACAGTTGTTTGATTTGGAAGCATATTCTTTTACTGTCCATTGCTTATTCACGTCAAATAACACAATATCCGCAGGACCATTCTCCGCAAGATACCCTGCATCCAGATGATACATGTTTGCAGGATTACAGGTCAGCTTTTCAAGAAGCTCCATCATAGTTAGATGTCCTGCGTCCACAAGCTGGGTAATACTCAGTCCCAGTGCCGTTTCCAGTCCCAGAATACCACTGGGTGCCTCTGTAATAGGCTTGTCTTTCTCTTCCTTGCTGTGAGGAGCATGGTCCGTAGCAATCAAGTCAATAGTACCATCTTTCAATCCTTCTATCACCGCCATACGGTCAGCCTCTTCTCTCAGGGGCGGATTCATTTTGGCTAATGTACCGTACTGAATCACTGCATCCTCCGTCAATGTAAAATGATGGGGGGTTGCTTCCGCATGAATGTCACCTCCACGCTTCTTTGCCTGCCGTACCAGTTCAACCGCTTCTTTGGTACTGATGTGCTGCACATCTATGCAGGCACCGGTTTCCAAAGCAATTTCCAAATCCCTGCCTACCAAATCAATCTCTGCCTGACGGTCGGCGCCGCCAATACCATAATATGCCGACGCTTTTCCCTCATTGACACCATTATTTTTAATATACGCCGGGTTTTCTTCGTGAAAACTGATAGGTACATTTAATTTCTTCACCATAAGCATGGCTTCTCTTACCAGTGTTTCGTCCAAAATAGGAACACCGTCATCGGTAAATCCTACTGCGCCTTTTTCAAAAAGCAGTTCCATGGGAACCATTTCTTTTCCCTGCATGCCCATGGTTACGGTTGCACAGGTTTCTACATGGATGCCGGTGGTTTTTCCTTTTTCCAAAACATAGGAAAGAGTCTCTTCGTTATCCACCGCCGGCTTGGTATTTGCCATCAGCACCACAGTGGTGTAACCGCCCTTAGCTGCAGCCTTGGCACCGGTTTCGATATCTTCTTTGTAGGTAAAACCGGGGTCTCTGAAGTGGGAATGTACATCCACAAGCCCCGGGGCCGCAATCAGTCCCGTTGCATCTATTATCTGCAATTCTTCCTCCAAACCACCTTCGCCATTACAAGATAACAAACCCGCCATATCAGCCTGTCCGTTTGTCAATCCTTCATACAGACGCTCCCCGATTTTCACAATACGGTTCTCTTTTATTAAAATATCACAATACTTTTCTGTCCCGTCAGCCGGGTTCATCAGATATGCATTTGCAATCAATAACATGGTTGTCTTCCTTTCGCAGCCGCTTGGTTTTTGCTTCGCGTACATTATACCATATTTCTTTATTGTATGCATACTACTTATTTACTTCACATAAAATGATACAAATGATAAAAACAGGTAAAAAATGAAAACTTCTGTAAAAACATTCCCCAAATGGACATATCTTTTTCTTGTGGCAATTTTGTCATTTCTGTTGTGCGCTTTGAGCGGCTGCGGTGCAGGCAACGAGAAGCCTGCCAAACTCCGGGATTTGGATTTTACCATTGTCAGCGAAGAACTCCTGCCGGAGGAATTAAAAGCCCTAATCGAAGAAAGAAAAACTGGCGAATTCAAAATCACCTATACGGATACCGATGCCCTATATATCTGTGTGGGCTATGGCGAACAAAGCACCGGCGGTTACAGTATTGCCGTAGATGATTTGTATCTGACAGAGGATTCTATTTACATAGGCACCAGCCTGTTAGGTCCTTCTGCAGGTGATACCACCGGTTCCGCGCCTTCTTATCCGTTCCTTGTGGTAAAAACAGAACTGCTTGATAAAACCGTAATATTTGACTAATCAGCCATCCGCCCGCGGGCTTCTGCCTGCGGCGGTTTTTTCGTGTTTTAAAAATTTCACAAAGACTGGTTCACTATTCTGTCCGTTCCCTATAACACTTAGCTTTTGCTTGCTTTCCCAAAAAGGCTTTAGTATAATAGGGATAACTTAGTTTAGACAGGGAGATTTTTATGATACGACTGATACTTGTACTTACTTTCGTAATACTGTTCCTGATTTGTTCTATTCCCATCATGCTGGTGGAATGGATTATTGGGAAATTTAATATGGATATCAAAAGCCGCAGTTCTCTTGCAATTGTAAACTGGGCATTTAGAGTCATTACTTTTCTGTCAGGTACAAAAGTAATTGCCTTAGGTGAGGAAAATATTCCCAAAGATGTTGCCGTACTCTATGCAGGAAATCACCGCAGTTTTTTTGATATTATTCTAACCTATCCCCGCGTACCTCGCCCCACAGGTTACGTTGCAAAAAAAGAGATGCGAAAAGTACCTCTGCTGGCTACATGGATGCGTTATCTACACTGTCTTTTCCTCGACCGTGACAATATCAAGGAAGGCATGAAGACGATTTTAACAGCGATTGAAAAGGTAAAATCCGGTATTTCCATCTGCATTTTCCCGGAAGGAACCCGTAACAAAACCGCAGACTCTTTCCTGCCCTTCCATGAAGGAAGCTTCAAAATTGCAGAAAAAGCCGGTGCTCCCATTATTCCCATGACTATTGTCAACTCTGCAGCGGTTTTGGAGGACCACTTCCCCAGAATCAAAAAAGCTACTGTTGTCATTGAGTACGGCAAACCGGTATATATCGACGAACTTTCCAAAGAGGAAAAACGTGCTATTGGTACAAAAGTACAGGGAATTATCGCAGAAACCTATTTTAGAAACAAAGCTGCCTACTTCCCGGAAAGTAGTGAGTCAGGAAAGGGTGACGGGGAAAACTAAACCATATTCCGGCCACCACAGATAAATACTTTTAAGAAAAATCTAATCCACATATTTTAGAAATAATACAATGCCCACATTTCAAAACTTGCTTCGCTTCGAGCAGTTGAAATGTGAGCATTTTTTCTAAAATATGTGGATTGATTTTTTACAAAAGTATTTAAAAAGTGGTTCCTCGGAATATGGTTTAGTTTTCCCCGTCACCCTTTAATGCCTCTACCACCTTATCAAATCCCATGCCGTGGGAGGCTTTTACTAAAATAGTGTCCCCCGGTTGTAAGATATCTGATAATTTTGCCAGCAGGTCTTCCCTTGTAGCAAAGTAGTAAACAGTCGTTTCTACATTCGTTTCTATAGAATTCTTTTCAGCGATGCTTGCTGCATTTGCCTTCGTATCGGTAATGTTCGCTCTTGCCGCTTCGTACATATGGCAGGAATTTTCGCCTACGCAACAGATGACATCCATGCCCTGCTCTACGGCATATGCACCTACCCCGGCATGCATGGCATCTGAATTTTCACCCAGTTCAAACATATCTCCCATAACCGCCACTTTACGTCCGTTTGCTGTTTTTAACAACTCCAGTGCTGCTTTCATGGAAACCGGATTGGCATTGTAACAGTCATCAATTACGATTTTGTCAGCGAGTTTGAGTATATTACTTCTGCCGCCTACGGGCTTTACACTCTTAATGCCTTCTTTTATTTCTTCTACGGTGAGTCCCAATAACTGTCCAACCTGTGCCGCTGCCATGGCATTGATTACCATATGTTGTCCCGGCAGGGGGATTTCTATGGGACAGACAATGTCTGTGCAAGGTTCCTGCCCCGCACTTTCAACAGCGGTTTCCGCACTCCCATTTCCTGCAACAGGATCTGTTTCTTTCCTGCAAATATGCATAACTGCACGACTGCCTAATAACCCCAGATTTTCTACATCGGTTGCATACACTTCCAGCCCTGCATTTTCAGAAAGTCCGAAGTGATGCACTGTTTTTCCGTTTACTTCACTGACTGCGGCAAGCATGTCGTCCTCACCGTTTAAGCAGACTTCTCCGTTTTCGGACATATAATCAAAAATTTCTGTTTTGGCTTTAAAAATACCTGCTCTGTCATGGAGATTTTCCAGATGACACTGACCGATATTGGTAATCACACAGATATTGGGACGTGCCATGGCACCCAGTCTGCTCATTTCGCCAAAATCACTGATACCCATTTCCACAACTGCTGCTTCATGCTCCCTGCGGATACGAAGCAGAGTCAGTGGCAGGCCGACCTCATTGTTGAAATTGCCTTCCGTTTTTAAAACATTGTAATGTACAGACAATACGCCTGCAATAAACTCCTTGGTACTGGTCTTTCCTACACTTCCGGTAATGCCTACCACAGGAATCTTAAGTTGTTCTCTGTAAAAAGCTGCAATCTTCTTTAAGGCAGTAAAAGTATCTTCTACCAGAATGTAAGCTCCCCAGCTTTCTACAGGTACTTCACATTCTGTCTGCACCTGTTCAGGGGTTTTCTCTGTTATTACACAAAGTGCCCCTTTTTCAAACACCTGGCCGATAAAACGGTGACCGTCTACTTTCTCCCCTTTGGTGGCAAAGAAAAGACCTCCCTGTTCTATTTTTCTGGAATCGATAACGGCACAGGTAATTTCCCGATTTTTGATTTTCTCTTTACAATAAAGAGTACCGTTACAGGCATCAGCCATATTCTGTAATGTCATATTCTGCATTGTTATATTCTGCATTTTATTTCTCACAATCTCTGATAGATATTTCAATCAGTTTCTCACAAAGCGCTTCATAATTCAATCCGATTACCGCAGCTTCCTGAGGCAGAAGAGATGTCGGTGTCATACCCGGCAGGGTATTGGCTTCCAGACAATAAATTTCACCTGCTTTACTCATCATGAAATCCATGCGGGCATAATTCTTAAGTCTGAGCACCCGGAAAGCTTCTTCCGCATAGTGTTGCATTTCTGCTGTCTTTTCAGGAGAAATCTCAGCGGGACAGGTTTCTACGGCACTGCCTGCCTGATATTTATTCTTATAATCATAAAAACCGACTAAAGGAGCTATCTCAATAATAGGAAGTGCTTTCCCGTCCAACACACCTACCGAAAACTCCCGGCCTTCAATATACTGTTCAATAATCGCCTCTTTATCATAGGTAAAGGCTACTTTTTTCGCCTCTTCATATTCTGCATCATTCCGTGCTATGCTTACACCTACACTGGAACCGCCACAGCTTGCTTTTACGATGCAGGGATAAGGCACACTTTTAGCATCTGCCTCCCCTTTCTTTAAACGGATGCCCTTGGGTGTCGGAATGCCGTATCTGATAAACATATCTTTGGTAAGTCCTTTGTCCATACAAATAGCGGAACTCACATAATCCGTACCAGTATAGGTAATGCCCATCAAGTCAAAATACGCTTGAATCTTACCGTTTTCTCCGTTTTCTCCATGTAATGCCATAAAGACCACATCTGCCTTTTGACAGATAGCAATCACATTGGGACCAAAGAAATTGGTTCTCCAATCAGGACGCAATGCCTTTATCTGCTCCAAATCAGGATTGGTTTCCTGTATGCCTTGCTCTTTTACACCGGCAACCAGACTTTCCCAGTCCTCTTCTTTATCAAAAACAGTATCAATATCCGTACCCTTATAGCCTAAAAATACATCTAAAAGGATCACCTTGTGTCCATTCTTTTTTACTGCCCGATAAATCATTTTTCCAGAACTTAAAGACACATCCCTTTCTGTACTGATTCCTCCTGCAAGTACTACGATATTCATGTTTATTCCTCCTGCCTGTGGCTTAATATTTCACTTAACATCATTACATATCCTGCCAGTTTATCAACGCTATCCGCTTCCATACCGTCGTATTTTGCAGACCAGCTTACTAAGCACTCTGCCTTTTCATTTTCGCCTGACAAATAATGTAAATGGTCTTCTATCATGGTTGCATACTCATGATTCGTAATTACATAATCTATGGTTGCCACCAGTATCATATCCCAAAGAAGGGTTTCCTCCCCCTCCTGTAAGCTGCTACCCGTCATATAAATATTTTCTTTGGCTCCCACTGCAATCTCTTCGGCCCGTGCAAAAAGTACCTGCATCATATTTGCACAAATATCCACATCTACATTACGCTTGGTAAAAGCATAAGTCAATGCTCCCAATACCTGTGCCTTACAGTCTGCATCCAAAATTACACCACTACCCAGATTTTTCACTTCTTTGTGATATGCATACTGTCCTGTTGCGCGATAAAGCTCCGCAGCCGCATAAAACATCGTTTCTACAGGTACATCTTCTTCTTTTTGCAGATAATTCCATGCTCTGTCTGCTGCCTGCAGACACACAGTTGCATAGGTATTATCAAATTTCTGATATGTATAACTGAACTTTGCCAACACTGCTGAAAACCATGCCGTCAATTCCTTATCTATCTGTCCGTCCGTCAACACTGCTCCTGTCTGACTGTCCTGCTGTGCCAAGAGCCAGATAATATATTCTTTCATCAGACTGATAAACTGTGGCTCTGCACCTTCTGCCGTACCGTTATTGTAAACATCTCCAAACAATTCGTAGGATAAAAGCAATACGGACACACATTCGCAGACCTCTGCCAAATCTCCGCTTTCCAGATTCTTTCCTGCCGCTGTCAGTTCTGCTATGGTTTCTGCCATCAGATTTTCATACAATTTCTCTTCTATTACAAAAGGATAGGACCGCCCCACCACATCACAATCTATGTAATAGGTCCCTTCTGCGGTAAACGCAGAAAAGTCCCCATAACTATTATATTCATCGTTTTCTTCATCATACATCTGTTCTTCTAATTTACCTGTAAATACAACCTCACCGGTTGTGGCATCTACTATGGAAAACTCCTTCGGCAGATTATTGCCTCTTACAATCATCAATTTGGTGCCCGATGCTTCATACCCGATTCTGTCCACCAAAACTCCCGGCATCAGTACCGGGACTTCATAATCCAGTACAGGAGCCGGTTCCATGCTGATAGGCCCCTGTACGGTTTCCGAATTTTCGGAAACAGCAGGTGTTTTTTCCTGCCCACAGCCCCCAAAGACTGCCGATACCATAAATATGCACATCAATGCACACACTATTCTTTTTTGCAGTCTGAACCTCTTCTGCATGGCAGTCTCCTTTCCTTGATAATCCGACATACATTTAGTTATTATATCACGAATCATATCCGGGGTAAAGAACCTTACCTTTCATGTTTCTTCATTGTTTCTTCATGTTGCAGTCAGACACTTACTTTTTACTTTCCTCTTTATAAGCATCATACACAATATTTCCATCAATGATTGTGTATAAGGTTTTCGTCGCAATTTCCATAGGGTTACCGTCAAAAATGGCGATGTCCGCATCCTTTCCCGGCTCCAGACTTCCTACCCTGTCAGCTACGCCACAGATAATGGCAGGATTTATGGTAATGGCTTTCAGCCCTTCTTCAAAGGAAAGCCCTGCCTTTACAGCCAGCCCCGCACATAACGGCAGGGATTGTATCAGAGATACCGGGTGGTCCGTACAAATAGCAGTCTGTACCCCTGCTTTATTCAAGATACCTACTGTTTTAAATGCTACGTTCTGTACTTCAATCTTACTACGGCTGGATAAATCCGGTCCTACAATGGCAGGAAAGCCTTCTTTTGCCAGCCTCTCTGCAATCAGATGCCCTTCGCTACAATGGTCCAGAGTCATTCTAAGACCGTATTCTTTTGCAATACGGATGGCCGTAAAAATATCGTCCGTTCTGTGTGCATGTGCCTTCAGAGGAATTTCTCCGTTCAAGACCGGTATCCATGGCTCCATGCGGAAATCCGCTTTGAAATCCTCACCGCCCTTTTCTTTGTCTGCTTTATACTGATTTGCCTTAAACAGCTCTTCTCTGAGTACTGCCGCAATGGACATTCTGGTTACGGGACTTTTTCCCTGCCCCGAAAAATTGACCTTGGGATTTTCACCAAATGCCACCTTCATAGCTGCCGGTGCTTTGACAATTAAATCATCTATGCAACGCCCCTTTGTTTTGACAAAAGCAAACTGACCTCCTACCACATTGGAGCTGCCCGGTCCTATCATGGCCGAAGTAATTCCCGCCCTCACTGCATCATCAAATGCCGCATCCATGGAATTGATAGCATCTATTGCCCTAAGATAAGGGGTACAGGGATCCACATTTTCGTTGCAATCATCGCCCTCCATACCTTTCTTTTCTTCCATAATACCCATATGACAGTGGGCTTCAATCAACCCCGGCATTACCCATGCGCCGTGCACATCCAGTACTTTTTCATTTGAAACGGAAGGCACTTTTTTCATCGTGCCTTCCTTTACTTCTTTAATTTTTCCGTTTTCTATCCGAATTGTTCCGTTTTCATATATCTGACCTGCCATGGTCAGAATCCGCCCGCCTGTAATATACATATTCTTTTTACTGCAGCTGTCCCAAAGGGTCCACCGGCTCTCCATTTAATGTCAGTTTAAAATATGCATTTGTACCTTCTACGTTGTAATATATGGTAGGTGCTGCCACATAACCTAACAGACTTCCTTTTTCCACATAAGAACCTTTTGCCACCGCAATGTCCTTTAATTGTCCGTAAGTGACTTCATAGCCGTTTCCAATGTCAACCGTTACCGCATTACCGATTTCTTCATCATAAAATACATCTGTCACACGCCCACCTGCCACTGCTGAAATAATATCGCCTTCCGTTGCCGCAAGAACCATGGCCGGATTGTATTTATACTGTTCCAGTGTAGCAAAACGCACCGTCTTGTCCATGCTATAAGGAATCAACACACTACCTGACACAGGCCATACCAAAGTATCCCCCGATACGAAATCCGGCTCATAGGAAATCTCCTCCTGTACACTGACACCTGCGTCTGCATTCATAGCCGCCTGATCCTGTGCATCCTCCAGTTCTTCCAAAGACTGTTCTGTTACTTCCTCTTCCAAAATATCTTTGGTTGTATCCAATTCCTCTTCTACCGCAATATCTTCCTCTACCGGTTCTTTATCTTCCACTGCTTCCGGCTGCACATAACCTTCCCATACTCCATTATCTGTCAGTCCCGGAATTTCCACCATACCGGAATCCACATTTTCTACCGGTGCATAATCTAAATCATCCTCCGGCACTGCCAAAAAGCTGTCTCCTGCCTGCTCTTCGATTTCGTCCCATTTTTGCTCTACAATGTTTTGATTGTCCTGTGCCTCATTCTCCAACATATCAAAATCAATATTGTAGCCGTCATTCTGTGACTCTTTGTTATTATTATTGACATAAATACCTGTCATTGTCAGTGCTGCCAGCACAAATACAGAAGAAGCTATCATAATTGCCTTTTCTTTTTTGGCGTTTCCTCTACCGCCCACGTTTCTGTTCTGATTTTTCATAATCCATCCGCTTCCTTTCTTACACCCTTTTTGGCCTATATCCATCTGTTGTTTACAGATTATTTTTTTCTTGTACGGATAGTCTTGCCTTAAAATAGTGTTTTATTCCAAAAGCGGAAAAAAACCACGCTTCGACAATATTTTGCCTTGCATGGTTTTTTTGAAAACTTTGACGATTCTTTTTTATTCTGTTACTGCATATACACAACTATTGTGCCAAATCCAAATGTTGCACCGTACCCACATTCCCGTCTTCATAAAGGAAAATGCCTGTACTCCTGATGTAACCGTTGGTCTGGTTTGCCGCATTGTTCAGTGCAAAATCAGTTGCGGCATTCTGAAGACAAATAGCACCTACGCCCTTTTCGGACAATTTGTAAAGCGTATTGGTGCCGTCCTCATTCTGACACCAAATTTTTAATTTGGACCAGATGGAATCTGCTTCATCAATCCACCCGTTACCATCTTCATCATAGGCAGCCAAATCCTCAAATCCACTGCCTGACTGCGGTCCAAACAGTTCCTTGCCATCATTGATGGTTCCGTCCCCGTTTTTGTCCAATGCCAGATAACCGCTGCCTTCCGAAAGTCTGGAAACCTCATCCTCATCGCCATCACCATCGATGTCAAAAAAGATTTTCTGGTCTGTGACTTCTGCCGGATTTCCATCAAAATTCAGCACTAACGGATCACAGGTATTTACCGGCATAATCTCCATTTCCTCTTTAAAATATTGGGTAAAGCTTCTGCTCATACCCACATCTACATTAATAGATATTTCCCGGCCATCCGCAGTCTTTACAATTCCTTTTGCAGAAAAAGAGGTACTCTCCTTTTCCGAATAGCATTGCTCTGACTGTAATGTCAATACATTGGCTGACGCCGTAGAAGACGAAAAAGAAACCATGGAGCTTGCCCCGGTAAGAGATGTGCCCGCCATATAGTCCTCACCAAGAATCTTATTTGCTTTTTCCTGTCCGAATAACATACTGAAAATGTATCGGACAGTTAAATGCTTAAAGTTCTCAGCAGTACTTGTGGCAGCAGGACGGATATTTACCCTTCCTGTCCTCATACTCTCTACCTGTTGCCTGAGATTTTCAATGGTATCCATTGTCGCAGTGTTAGCATCCGGCTCTGCAGATGTTTGTTTTTCTTCGGGAAGTTCCTCTCCCGAACCGGAATTCAATAAATCACTCATCGTATTCTGCATTCCGTGTGTTGCCGCTCCGTTGTAATCCTTTACCACAAAACGGCTGTATCTTGTTGTAGAAGATGTATATCTTCTGGCGGATTCCATTCCTATTGTACTGGAATCAATGATCAAATAGTGCCCCTTTCTTAAGTCCCTTGCCTTTATCTCCCCTCCATGATTAATAAAAACAAAAAATGATATACGCGGGGCGTCCTTTTCCCTTTGCATACCATCCGTGGCGACTCATAATAATATATTACAAATGCTTTGGCCATAAGCACTTGTAATATATTTATCGGCGGGTTTGGGGAATTATTTAGTCACATGAGGGAATTTATACATTTATTGTTTGTTGCAGCCTGATGCCTGTTGCGTACCACCGTCTGTCTGTTACATACCACTGTCTGCCTGTTCACGACATATAACTGAAAATCTAATATAACTTATATAGATATTGAAAAACTTCGGAATCTATCCATCAAAAAATCAGCAACAATTATATAGAATCTCATAAAACACAAAATATATATGATTGAAACTGATAAAAAATTATATATATTCAGCCAAAACCAAAATTCTATCCTATAAAATCAGCGTAGCAACCGCTATCACCGTAGGATAGAATGCACTCAAAACGAATTTCTATCTGATATAGTCTTGCAAAATCACTATTATCATAGGATAGAAAGACCCAAAAACAAATTTCTATCTAATATCTCTCTAAAAAAACTCATATAGAATCAAGGAAAACCATTCTTCTATCCATAAAAATATAAAATTTTTCATATATACATGACAAATCTAAAAATATCATATATTATTATTGATGTGGTTTGTATAAAGTTGTCTGCGAATTTATATTTTCTATGCCTTTTTTGCCTTAGAAAATATAAATCCACAGACAACCGTTTACAACTCACGGCTATTAAAATTTATGAGGTGAAGTTATGCAGGAAAAAGAAAAAAGTTTTTCTATATCAAAATTTGTACTAAAAATTTTCCAAGGAGCGTTTATTGGTTTGGGTGCTGTACTGCCCGGTATCTCCGGCGGTGTACTCTGTGTTATCTTCGGTATCTACAAAACCATTATGGAGTTTCTGGCAGACCCATTCCGCAAGTTTAAGACCCATGTACCGAAGCTGATTCCCATCGGCATCGGTGGTGTGATTGGTTTCCTCGGTATCGCCAAATTACTGGGCTTCCTTTTGGAAAAATACGAGGCACCTTCCGTATGCCTCTTCGTGGGCTTGATTACCGGTATGTTACCTTCCCTGTTCAGAGAAGCAGGCGAAAAAGGACGCAGCAAAGGCTCCTACATATCTTTAGTAATTGCCATGATTTTTATTTTTGCATTACTGATTGGCTTAAGAGTCCTTTCTGTTGAAATTACCCCCAACTTCGGCTGGTACATTTTCTGCGGTTTCTGTCTGGCATTAAGCGTTATTGCACCGGGTATGAGTTTCTCCACCCTGCTTATGCCTTTGGGATTGTATGAGCCGTTTGTATCCGGTATCGGAGACCTTAACTTCTCTGTACTGATTCCCGGTGGTATCGGCGGTCTGGCAACCGTTATCCTGTTTGCAAAAGCCGTGGATACTTTATTTAAGAAACATTACTCCGTTGCTTTCCACGCAATCGTAGGTATTGTAATTGCTGCAACCATTATGATTATTCCGTTTGGTAGCTTTACCACTTCTGTTACAAGCTGTCTGATTAATATTGTTTGTATTGTTATGGGTATTGTGGCAGCATTGTTGCTGGATAAGTTTAATCAGAAGTATGCGGTAGAGTAAAACGCATCCCCAAACACCGAATTAAGTTCTTCGCACATAAAAGGACTGCCCGCTTGGCAGTCCTTTTTCTATTCCACATATAAATTATAAATCTGTAATCTCTACGCCTTCTTTATCACTCCGCACGGAGTAAATCTTATCCCCGTCCATTGCGCGGGCATCCTTCATTATAGTTCCGTTACTGTAATATGAAACAATATAGCGGATATCATCTATGCGATAATCTATACATACTACAACTTCATTTGCAGAAACCTCCGTGCACCATGCACCTTCGGGAATGTAGGGTGCTCCCACAGTCTGTGGGTCATCATATATCACTTCTTCACTGCTTGCCGGCAAAAACGTATCTAAAATTTCCTGTTCCTGTGCCAGTTCAGCAGTAAGACTTAAATCCATTTTCTCCGGTATTTTCTCTTTGCCACAACCGGCATAGCAAAGAAGAATTAACATACTGCTTATCGCAAACCATTTTTTCATCGGAATACCCCCTTTACTCATATGACTACAAACTATTTCTCAGTATTGGTAATCATAATTATAAAACGCCTAAAAATATATGTCTATATTATTCCACATCATAATATGGCGGCTTACGCGTAGTTGCCTGACAAATCCCCCTATAATACTCTACGTCCTGCAAGCTCCTATGAGGCGTAACAAAGTAATGTTTCCCTTCTTCGTCAGTATAATGATAGAGTTCGCCCCCAATATCTATATTCGCACTTAGTTCTTCCGTGGGGGATATATACCCCTCTATTACAGAACTCAATTCACCAATATATTCAAAATCCTCCGGTTCTTCACCTCTGTCAATACCAACAACCATTGCCAACCCATAATAGCATTGCCCATTATAATAAATAGCATCTAATTTGTCACTTTCATCAAAATCCACTACGCCTCCGGGAACTACGGTTTTAGTTTCTCCTACAGGCGATTTTATTCCACAGCCTGTTAAGAAAATACAGACCAATATACTACTGAAAGTCATCCATCGCTTCATTTTTTTCATAAAATTTCCCCTTTTACACATATGTTATAAAAGCATTTTACTTGTCCCATAGATTATATACCGCTCTACTCTGTGACATCTTCTGGTGTAATATATGTTATTTCTTCGGTAGCACTATCAATCATCAGCACTCCCACCAATGTTTCTCCTTCATATGCCAGATAAATACTGGCAAGGTTTTCCGAATCCATTTCTTCCTGCACTGTACCGGAATAAACCATTACACCATCCACATAATCTTTAGCTGACAGCCAATATAAAGATACTTCTTTGCCAAATTTTTCAGACATACTTTCCGCATATTCCTTGGCTGTTTCAAGTTCCCTGCTGCAATCATATACTTCTTTGGTTTCCATATCTATCTGATAAATCGGAGTACCTGCTCCATTCCGAAAACAAAGCTTATCTGCCACACGATAGGGCCATTCAAAAGAAGAAGATATGTTAAATTCTGTCACAACATATTCATCCGGGTTTTCTGTGCTAAATTCTAATAACAAGGTTTTATCCACTATGCACTCATTAGGAAACTCCCATTCTGAAACACTAATGGCAATGAATACCTTTTTATCTTCATAAAACACGCCGCCTGTCCCGCATTCCCCATTTTGTGCATCCTGCATATAGGGCTTTAAATCAAAAGAAATATTTTCTAAAACCGTTCCATCCTCTGTTTTCAGCCAGTTTAGGTAATAGTTAAATTCACCTAATTTCGGTCTGGGAACGGTATCTGCATAAGCATTTATCGTATCTTTGCTATATGTTTCCTCATAAGACCGTTGTAACCCATCATCCCTTCCTGTTTCAATCCCCTGTTCATGGGCATCGACTATCTTTTGAAAATAATCAGGGTATTTTTGTCCTCCGCAGCCACACAGACTTAAAAGCATTACTGCCAGTAACATACTTATCTTTTTCTTCATCACTTTTTCCTCCTTTGTCACTATTTGCTAGTTACATGTTTTTTGCCCACTGGTTACTGTATAAGTTTCACTCGCACCATTTCTCACCACTGTACATTTTCAGTAAAAAGCTCTTTCTGTAAAAACAACCGTTTCAAGTAGATCAATCATCTCTTCACCTGATATATAATCACTGTTTACTTTAATCTGATAATAAATATCACAACCTTCTTGTGCGAAGTAGGCACATCTGTACTCTCTTTTCACGCCTTCACTTTCTTCAGACATTAAAGTCAATATGCAGGGCACGTAAATTTGCGTAAGTGCCTCCTTTTCCAGAAAACATACATTGTTATCATAATTACCGATATCAATCAATTCATTACTTGAAAAGGCTGGATTCAATCCATGCATAATCAAAATATCCCCCACTGAATTGCCTTGTTTGTCCAGAATCTGACTACCGCCAAAATGTCCCCCTAAGTAGATATCATAATCGCCTACTGTCCAGCCATCCGGTAAAGAAATCGTCAAATAGTCCGATACAGAAACTACATTTGCAAGCAGGTTATCTATACTTCCTGTTCGAATATCAATGGAAAGATACGTGTTCATATCTACGAGTCGTACTGATGCAAGACTACCATCACTGTCCTCTATTATATCCAATCGATAAGGAACACCTTCATATGAAAATTCATAATAGAAATCATTTGTTCCCATGGATTGTATATCGCTCCACTCCGTGACATCTTCTACTGTCAAGTTTTCTTTTTCTGAAAGACGGATAATATCTTCCATAGAGATTTGTCCTTGTACAATGCTAGTTTCGGGCAAATCCATTTGTTCAGATTGTAATAATTCTTCCGATTGCTCTATTTTTTCATTTCCTAAATCATTGGATATACTTTCTTGAGTTTTCTCAATATTCATGCCACAACCACAAAAAAGCAATATCAATATTAACAAATTCAACTTAATCAGTTTTTTTGTTTGCCTCATAACAGTTCCCTCCTATAGTTCCCTACATAAATGAAACGAGGAAAATTTCCAATTTGTGACATTGAAAGAAAAATTTTTATAAATTATTTTTTAATATCATTACTTTGCTTTTTTACTTCATATTCTCGGCTACCTTTATTACCTCCTCTTTAGGTACATCTATCGTAGTATAAACCTGATAAAACATACTCTTTTCAAACCAGAATAAAGCATAATAGGCCCCATCTCCACAACGAGTAAGCAGCGTAGCATCATGCCCCTGTATAACAATCTGCTCCTCCACATCATACTCTGAATCTGTTACCATCGTCATTCCGTCCTCCACCCTTTGGTTATCAATCATAATCATCTCCCCATTTGGTCCTTCATACATTTCATACCATACAGGGAACTCATGACAATAATCAACCAATGTATAGCCTTGTGGTATGTATTGCGGTGCCCTTAAATAACTTTCTTCCGCTTCTGTTTCGTCTTCATAGGAAAAGTGCCATTCCCAGAATCCGTCTTCTCTCTCAAACTTAATAAAGGAAAAGAACTTCTCCCTAAGTGCTTCTACACTCATTGTTACAGTAAATCCCAATACTAAAACTGCAAGTATAATGATTGCCACACGACGCCCCATGTCCGCAATTGTACGATAAAATTTTGAATGTTCTGCTCTTCCGGTCAGTTTTTCCATTCGGCTTTCAAATTTTTCTGAAAACTCATATGTACCCTGCATTGGAATATCTTTATATAAAATTTTATCTGCTATCGAAACATACTTTTGCAGCAATTCATCTGTAATTTCTATTTTCTTTATATCACTCATCCTGAAGCTGCTCCTTTAACATCTTTTTCGCACGTTCTAATCGTTTCCTCACTGTACTCTCCGTTATCCCCAGCATATCTGCAATCTGTTTATTGTCAACTCCGACTGCATATTTGTACTGCAAAACTTCTCTATAAATTATCGGCAGTTTCAAAATCGACATGACCAGTTCTTTTTCCCAAAACTCCATTTCACTGTCTGTCAACAAATTCTCAGGTACTTCCTCCATACGGATTTCAGCATATCGTTTCTGTTTTCTCTTTATGTCCAGTGCTGCATGCTTCACCGCAGTAAGCAAATAACTTTTTTGCTTTTCTTTTTCTAATTTTTCTACTTTCTCAATATGTTTAATCAGACGTAAAAAAACAGTATGAACGGCATCCTCCGCTGCGTGACTGTCTGCCAAAATACTGTAAGCCAATCCGTACATTCCCTGTCGGTATTCATAATATAATGTTTCAAAAAAACTTTTCTCTTCTTCCGTATCCAGAAGCATGATAAAAAATAACATATAGTTTCTCCCCTATATAAAAAACTTGCTTATTTTATATTATCACAAAAGGCTGCCACAGTCATTGCCATGTACCCAAAATCTTTGGTCTCACAGCACCTGCGTGGCAGCCTTCTTATTTTGTCTTTATACTCTGTTGTAGTTAATCAGACATCCCTTTAAGATAATCTGTCTTTCTTCGTCGGTCAGTTCACCTAATCTTAAGTCGAACTCGGTGAGACCGTCGTTTCCTACTTTGTAAGCCTTGATTACTTCTGCTTTTTCTTCTACGGCTTTCTTGATGCCGGGAACAAAGAGGTAATCTAAGTTCGCAAAAGGCAGGTCTCCTTCTTCGATTAAGAATGGCAGCATACCCCAGTTAATCAGGTTGGAGCGGTAACGCTTGGTAGCGTATTCGTTGGCAATGTTTGCCCAACCGCCAAGTACCTTCTGGCAGGAAGCTGCCTGCTCACGGGCAGAACCGTCACCGGGCTTCACTGCAAAGATGGTGGAACCAAAGCCCAATAAACCTAATTGCGATGTAGCTTCAGCAACCAACTTGGGGAATTCCGGGAATTTCTCAGAGATTGCATCGTACACACTCTTCAAATCCAGTTCCGGACACGTCTCCCCAGGACATTTGCCTTCCATCAAAGCTTCCTGAGCTGCCCGGACCTCTTTTGCACGTCCTACGTACTGCGGGTCTTTACGGCTAAGCGCGAATTCTGCCAGTCCCAAAGGATTGGAACGGTAGGATGAAGTTTCACCGGAAGGAATCAGTTCGTCGGTTGTGGTTACAGGGTCATGAATCTCGCTGACTACCCTTAGAATCAAATTCTCAGGCAGCGCGCCCATTGCAGGCCAGTCCTTGATGTTGGGACCAAACTGGATTTCCACATCAGGGTCAGCCACGCCCTTAGAATCAAATACGCGGTTTGCGTAAATATTGCTGTCAAAGTGATACTGATACTTATTAAGAGTACCGTCAAATTCGGTTGCGGGAGTAAGAATACCCTTGTTTGCTGCAGTTGCTGCGATGGAACGTGCATCCATCAGTGCAACAGAGGAAATCTGACCGTTCTGTAACTTAGAACCTTCACGGTTCGGGAAGTTTCTGGTGGAGTGACGGATACTGAATGCATTGTTTGCGGGAGTATCGCCTGCACCGAAGCAAGGTCCGCAGAATGCAGTCTTCATAACCGCACCGGTTTCCAAAATAGTTGCAGCGCAACCGTTCTTAATCAGTTCCATATATACAGGCATGGAAGCCGGATATACGCTTAAAGTAAATCCGTCGGAGCCAATGTAATTGCCCTTTAAGATGTCTGCTGCCGCACAGATGTTTTCAAATCCACCACCTGCACAACCTGCGATAATACCCTGGTCTACATAGAACTTGCCGTTCTTTACTTTATCCTTTAAGGAATACTCTACTGCACCGTCCAGACTCACCAGTGCTCTCTTTTCGGTCTCATCCAGAATATCCAAAAGGTTTGCATTGACTTCTTCGATAGTGTAGGTATTGCTGGGATGGAAAGGCATTGCTATCATAGGACGTACTTTGCTTAAATCCACTACAATCATACCATCGTAGTAAGCTACTTCGCCGGGATTCAATTCCTTGTACTCTTCTTTTCTGCCATGTACTTCATAGAAGTTTTCAATCTCAGCATCTGTCTGCCAGATAGAGGATAAACAGGTAGTCTCAGTGGTCATAACATCGATACCGATACGGAAGTCAGCACTTAAAGATGCTACGCCGGGGCCTACGAATTCCATTACTTTATTCTTTACATAACCATTCTTAAATACCGCACCTATAATTGCCAGTGCCACGTCCTGAGGACCTACGCCCATTACGGGTTCACCGGTCAAGTAAACACCTACTACGCCGGGCATATTGATATCATAAGTCTGGTTTAACAGCTGCTTTACAAGCTCGGGACCGCCTTCACCCATTGCCATGGTACCCAGTGCACCATAACGGGTATGGGAGTCGGAACCTAAAATCATCTTACCGCCGCCTGCTAACATTTCTCTTGCGAACTGGTGAATAACTGCCTGATGAGGGGGTACATACACGCCGCCGTACTTCTTTGCACAGGTCAGACCATACATATGGTCATCTTCGTTGATGGTACCGCCTACCGCACACAGAGAATTGTGGCAGTTTGTCAGCACGTAAGGCACAGGGAACTTAGTCAGTCCTGACGCACGTGCAGTCTGGATAATACCTACAAAGGTAATATCATGGCTGGTCAGTTTATCAAATTTAATTTTTAACTTGTCCATGTTACCGGAAGTATTGTGGCTTGCTAAGATATCGTAAGCGATAGTCTGCTTTGCTGCTTCTTCCTTGCTTACCGTTTTACCGGTTTTGCCAGCAATCACCTGCACTGCCTCAGGGGTATCCTCAACGATTTCCGTTCCTTTTACCAAAAAGGCACCGCCCTTAAGTAATTCGATCATAATCATCCTCCATTTGTCTGCTTTATATAAATTATTATTGGTTCTTTTGAGAACATAAACTAAAGCCTATACTAAGAACGCATGTTAAATGCATATTTTTCTCAGTAGTACCTTAGATATTATAAAGGAAAGTAGCTTTCTATGCAACGGAAAAGTTATTTCCTTCCGATACAGTTATTTCCTTCCGATATTTTTCTGCCCTTTATTCCACACTCTCCCGATATGCTACAACACTTTCATGAATGCCGTAAGGTTCCAGTATCTCCTTTATGCCGCCGTAAATTTCCCAAAATTTCTTTCCCTCAGGCATATATCCTCCCAGAGAAAGAACTTCTTCATCCTGCTCATCATAAAGAGTGATATGATAAGAACTGCCGTCACAGACTTCCCTATCTTCCTCTGTTTTTAAAGAACTGATTTCTTCGGGGTCTGCAATGGTAAGCACTCTTTCGTAATCTGCTTCCGAAAGTTCCAAGGATGCTATTTCCAACTCTTCCGGATAATATACAACCACTTTCACCGTTCTGTCCGTATAAATAAATATTTCCGCATCGATGCACTCTGCCCTGGTTCCGTATCCCGGTGCACCGTTATTCAAGGACAATAAAATATTTTCGCTATATTTTATATCCTCATTCTCTTTTTCCTTTTCCTTCAGTTTCTCTGCACCACATCCGGTCAACATTGTAACCATTATTATCACTAAAATACTTCCTAGCAATTTCCTCATAGATATCCCTTTCCAAGTACACCATTTTACAACATTATTCCCTTTCATACTCCGGCAAATCGCCAAAGACCTGTTCCCAGATTTCTTCCATACGTGCTCTGGTAAAGTTTGGGTCACGTTTTACGGTAAAGCTGGACGCTGCCATTTCTTCCGTAAACTGATCCATGGGATAAACAGAGATTTCTTTTTTATCAGATGACACATATGTCACCAATGGTTCTGCACCGTACTCCTTGATATATACTTCGCCATTTTCATCACGGGAAAGAGTTACGGTTGCCATTGCCCCCAACATTCTCCAGCCGATGTTTCTCTCTTCGGAAGCCGTTGCATTTACATAGTTACCCAGAGAGTAATATACCAACATCTCATTACCTTCTTCGTCTGTCCACATCTCTGCCGGCTCAATCACATGGGGATGCGTGCCGATAACCAAATCCACGCCACACTCCAAAAAGAACTCTGCCCACAAGCGTTGGTTACTGGTTTCTTCCAACACATACTCCGTTCCCCAGTGCGGACACAATACCACAAAATCGGCTACTTCTTTTGCCCTTGCTACGTCCTCCGCAATCTGTGTTTCCTTTATCATATTCACTGCAAAGGGCATGTCCGAAGGCATGGGCAGACCGTTCAAACCATATGTATAATTCAAAACTGCAACTTTAATGCCCTGATGCTCAAAGACATAGATTTCGTCCTGCTCTTCCGCCGTATCCTGAATACCTAAAATTGCCATCTCGGGATAATTGGTTTCCCAGAAATTTAAGCAGTTTAATAAGCCGTCCTTCCCTCGGTCCATGGTATGATTGGTGGCATGCAGTACCACATCAAAACCTGCATTAACAAGAGCGTCACCTACTTCATAATAGGTATTAAACTTAGGATAACCCGAAATGCCAAGCTCCGTACCGCCAAGCATAACTTCCTGATTTACAATAGCAATGTCCGCTTCAGATATCATGTCCTTTGTATAGGTAAACAAATGGTCAAAATTCATGGTGCCGTCTTCCATCTTACCGCTGTTGTTGACAGGCATATGCATCAGCATGTCCCCTACCATAACAAGCGTAACCTCCGGCACTACCTGTGTGTCTATAACCGCCATCTCTTCTGAAATATTTGCCTGTATCCGGGTTGTTTCTTCTCCCGTAACTGTTGCCACACCGGAAAGCCATTCCTGTATATCCACACCTTGTACTACGGGTATGGTTTCTGTAGCCTCCGCACCGGTGGGCTGTGCACCCCCGCAACCGCTTAATACAAACGACACAAGTAGTAAAGTTACCGGCAATTTGTTTTTTACCTTGTTTCCTTTTTGTTTTTTCATGGGAACTCCTCTCTCCCTTTATTTCTATCGTTAATTCTGCTTTCCCAATAGTTTCTTACTATTTTCTTGCCACAAAAATATATCTGGTCATCTTTTGTGCAAATTCCTCATAGGTTTCTGTAACGCACTCTGTTTGAAGCAGTAATATCTCAAACCAGTCTTTATGTCCCTCTGCTTCAAATTCAACCTGATGAGCTATGGCTGCTTCTCTCTTTTTCTTTAGCAAATCATACGTCTGCCTTGTAATATCAACTGCTTCATAACCCATCCCGTTTCTGATGAAGGCCTTTGCTAATTCTGTTGTTTCAACATTTTCCGTTTTAGGTATCACATCTCCCTCCTGATACCCTATAAAAAATACACCATCAGTTTTCAACCAACCTTTTATCTGTGCCACAAAAGAAATCATATCATTTGCAAAATACATAGTATCCATAGAGATAATAACATCAAAATAATTCTCCGGGTACTCTATCTCACCGATAACACCTTCTCTGAATTCAGCCTTAACCGGATACAAATTCTGTGCAGTTTTTATTGCCTGTTCTGAATAATCAAACCCATGTATGTACGCCTTCGTTTTATTCTGTAAGTATCCCAACATCTTACCATTACCACAGCCTATATCTAAAATATGTACATCTTCTTTTTTGGGAGCATACTGTAAAATCATATCTATTTGTTTTATATCACTAAATCCATCCTGAGAAAAATCCTCTCCGAAAGCCTCCTTACAAAACTTTTGAAAAGCACTGGATTTTTCTGCCATGGCATAAAATTTTTCGTACGCATCATAAAACAGTAGTTCACTTTTGTTCATTTTGTTCTCCACGGATATAAATTTCATTTCCTTTATTCACTACATATAATATTTATTATACCTCATGGCTCTTTTTTTGAAAAGCATAACACCAAACATCTCTATTCATCCCCTTTTCAATTTTAAAAAATATAAAATTGAGTTGAAAATTATATGCAATAATGATATACTCATTTCAAAGCAATAGATTTCTATAAAAGGTGTTTGAAGAAATGACTTATAGTAATGCGATTTATCTGCAAGAGTTATATCCAAAACGCCTTACTGGCAGCAGTGCTGCATCTTTTGAACAATCTGTTCTTACATTCTTGAAATCCTGCTTTTAAATCTCACATTATTTTAAAGCAGGAAAATACAGATGTCGTACTTTCCTGCATCCAAAGGAGGAATACTATGACACAAAATGTAAAAACAATATTGGACGGACTGAACTTATCAGACAGGTTTCTGTTTGATGAAACCATGGAAACCCTGATGTCTATTCTGCCACAGTCAGCATCCTGTTAGAACAGGAAACAGAACTTTTAAGCAAAGTAGAAACAGAAAAAGAGTTGCGGGTTTCCCCAGAACTTCACTCGGTGAGCCCGGATGCACGAACTTTAATAAATTACCTGATACCTGCTTTATCCTGATTGCACCTTTTGATATATTTGGATATGGTCTGTATCGCTATACTTTTGAAGGCCGGTGCAAGGAACGCCCTGAATTACAAATAGCAGATGGTGCCCTGAGAATATTTATTAACACCCATGGGACCAATAATGAAGATTTTTCAGAAGAGTTCTTAGATTTTATGGATTATATAAATACCACCACAGATGCGGTGGCAGCAAAAACAGAGAGTGATAAAATCAAACTGATACACAAGAATGTGCAACAAGTGAAAGCATCGGAAAAGATAGGAGTGAAAGTTATGCAAAAGTGGGAAGAACTGGCATACGAAAGGGAAGACGGATTTTTAAAAGGGCGAGAAGAAGGACGCCATGAAGTAATTAAAACACTGATTGAAACCTGCCGGGAGTTTGGTATGACAAAAGAAGATATCAAAACCAAGCTGATTATGCAACTCAATATTACCGATGAGAAAGCGACCATTTTATTAGAACAATTATATTAACGCCTAAATACAAAATTTATGCCGGAAACCTAAACTCAGGTCTCCGGCATTTTAATTTATCAACTATTTTATTACAGCACTACCTTATCCAGTTTCCAGATATCATCCACATACTGCTGGATGGTTCTGTCGGAGGTAAACTTACCGCTGCTTGCCATATTTAAGATGGCACTCTTTGCCCAGCCTTCTTCGTCCTTGTATGCTGCTTCTACCTTTTTCTGTGCTTCTGCATAGGACTTGAAGTCTTTCAGAATGAAGTAAGTATCGGCTTTTGCAGTGCTCTGGGTATTGAGCAGGGAGTTATAAAGGGTTCTGAACAAATCAGGATCACCGGGTGCATAAGTACCGTTAATTAACTGCATCAGTACCTTGCGGATATCCTGATCGTTGTTGAAGATATCCATGGGGTTATAACCGCCGTAGTTCTCATACTGGATAACTTCATCAGAAGAAAGACCGAAAATAAAGGCATTTTCTTCGCCAACTTCTTCTACGATTTCTACGTTTGCACCATCCATTGTACCAAGGGTCAGTGCACCGTTTAACATAAACTTCATGTTACCTGTACCGGAAGCTTCCTTGCTTGCAGTAGAAATCTGCTCGGAAACATCTGCTGCCGCAAAAATCATTTCAGCATTGGATACACGATAGTTTTCAATAAATACTACTTTCAGCTTGCCGTTTAAGGAAGCATCATTGTTAATCACATCTGCTACATTGTTAATGAGCTTAATGGTCAGTTTCGCATTGCGGTAACCTGCCGCTGCCTTTGCACCGAAAATAAAGGTACGAGGATAGAAATCCATTTCCGGATGTTCCTTTAACTCATTGTACAGATACATTACATGCAGAATATTTAAAAGCTGTCTCTTATACTCGTGGAGACGTTTTACCTGTACGTCAAAGATGGAGCGGGGATCTACTTCCACACCGTTGTGCTCTAAAATGTACTGAGCCAGACGCACCTTGTTGCGGTACTTAATATTCATAAATTCATGCTGTGCCTTCTTATCTTCTGCAAACACTTTCATCTTTGCAATCTGAGGAAGGTCAGTAATCCATTCATTACCGATATGTTCTGTTACCCAATCCGCAAGCAGGGGGTTACCGTGCAGTAAGAATCTTCTCTGGGTAATACCGTTGGTCTTGTTGTTGAACTTTTCAGGCATCATCTCATAGAAATCTTTTAATTCCTGATTCTTTAAGATTTCCGTATGCAGTCTTGCTACACCATTTACAGAGTAACCAGCTACAATTGCCAGACGTGCCATATGCACCTGTCCGTCATAGATAATAGCCATCTTACGTACCTTATCCTGATTGCCGGGATAGGTTTCCATTATTTCTTTTACAAAACGGCGGTTGATTTCTTCCACAATCTGATAAATACGGGGAAGCAGACGGGAGAACAACTCAATAGGCCATTTTTCCAACGCTTCGGACATAATGGTGTGGTTGGTATACGCACATGTCTTAGTGGTTACTGCCCATGCCTCATCCCACTCTAAATCATAATCATCCATCAGGATACGCATAAGCTCAGGAATTGCTACAGTAGGATGGGTATCATTCAACTGGAAAGCCACCTTTTCATGGAACTTAGTAATATCCCGGTGCTTTCTCATATATTTGTCTACTGCTTCCTGTACGGATGCAGAAATGAAGAAGTACTGCTGTTTTAAACGTAATTCTTTACCCGCATAGTGGTTATCGTTGGGGTAAAGTACCTCTACGATGTTACGGGCAAGATTCTGCTGCTCTACTGCCTTCTGGTAGTCACCCTTATCAAAAGAGTCTAACTGGAAACACTCAACGGGCTCTGCGTCCCAGATACGAAGGGTATTTACGATACCATTGCCGTAGCCTACGATAGGCATATCGAACGGAATCGCCTTTACAGACTGATAGCCTTCCTGGAAGAAGTGGTTTCTTCCCTTTTCGTCAGTACGTACATTTACATAACCGCCGAATTTTACGGTCTTTGCATATTCGGGACGGCGCAGTTCAAAAGGATTGCCGTTCTCCAACCAGTTGTCGGGAACCTCTACCTGGTAACCGTCTCTGATTTCCTGCTTAAACATACCGTAACGGTAACGGATACCGCAACCGTATGCGGGATATCCCAATGTTGCCAAAGAGTCAAGGAAACATGCTGCCAGACGGCCCAAACCACCGTTACCCAGTGCTGCATCAGGCTCCATATCCTCTACCATATTTAAATCCAGTCCCAGTTCTTCCAACGCTTCCTTTACCGGCTTATATGCCTGCATGTTAATCAGGTTGTTACCCAATGCACGACCCATTAAGAATTCCATGGAAAGATAGTAAACTGTCTTTGCATCCCTTTCTTCATAAGCCTTCTGGGTATCCATCCAGTCATCTACAATCTGGTCTTTTACCGCATAACATACTGCCTGGAAAATCTGCTGGGGAGTTGCCTCCTCAAGGGTTTTTCTGTATAAAGTCTTTACATTGTACAGAACGCTTCTTTTAAATAGTTCCTTATCAAATCTCTTTTTATTCGTCAGCATCTCTTTCCTCCTTAAGATTCTGCCTGTGTTTATCCCCAAAAACATTATATCAGCCGGAGGCTTACGCCCCCGGTCCTTATTTTTTAACCGATATTTTTATATCGGCGCAAAAAACGTATTTCTACACTCTTTCTACAGAAATTGTTACATTTTCACCGTTTACATTCCATTCTTTGGAAACTGCAAGGGTAGCACCGGCAGCCATTTCATCAGCCAGTACCTTACCTGCAATGGCATCTTTGTTCTTCATGGCGATTTCAGATACCTTATCGTTGCCGGTAAATGCAACCTTGATGTGGTCAGTTACTTCAAAGTCTGCATCTTTTCTCATGGTCTGGATCTTGCTGATTACTTCCAGCACAAAGCCTTCTTCAACCAGTGCTTCCGTCAGATTGGTATCCAGCACAACTGTCATATAGTTGTCTGCTTCGGTTACATAGCCTTCCTTCTGGGTCATTTCGATAAGTAAATCTTCTTCCGCCAGAGAAACTTCTACATCCCCTACCATAAACTTCAGTGCACCGTTTGCCTTTAATTCATCCATTGCCGCATTGCCGTCCAAAGAGCCTAAAGTCTTCTGGATACCGCCAAGTTGCTTGCCGTATTTAGGTCCTACGGTACGAAGCTGGGGCTTGAAGGTGTAGGAAGTAAAGTCTCTTACATCATCGGTAAAGGTAACGGTCTTCACATTCAACTCTTCTGCAATGATATCTTTATAGAAATCAGTCAGTTCACGGTCAGCTTTTACAAACATGGTACTGATAGGCTGACGGTTTTTGATGTTTGCAGTATTTCTGCATGCACGACCCATTACTACAGCTTTTAATACGATGTCCATATCTGCTTCTAACTGCTTGTCGGTAAATGCGGGATCCACTACAGGGAAGTCGCATAAATGAATACTTTCCGGTGCATTTGCATCGATGCTGCATACTAAGTTCTGATAGATTTCTTCTGTCATGAAAGGAATCATAGGTGCTGCCGCCTTACTGATGGTTACCAGTGCGGTATAAAGGGTCATATATGCATTAATCTTATCCTGTTCCATACCCTTAGCCCAGAAACGTTCACGGCTTCTTCTGACATACCAGTTACTCATGTCATCCACGAATTCCTGCAATGCTCTTGCCGCTTCAGGGATTCTGTAATTATTCAAATCATCATCCACTTCACTGACTACGGTGTTTAACTTGGATAAGAGCCACTTATCCATAACGGTCAGTTTATCATATTCCAATGCATACTTGGTTGCATCAAAACCATCAATATTCGCATACAGGACGAAGAATGCGTAGGTATTCCACAGGGTACCCATAAACTTACGCTGGCCTTCCTGTACGGCCTTACCGTGGAAACGGTTCGGAAGCCAGGGTGCGGAGTTGATGTAGAAGTACCAGCGGATTGCATCAGCACCGTAGGTATTCAGTGCATCGAAGGGATCTACTGCGTTACCCTTACTCTTACTCATCTTCTGTCCGTTTTCATCCTGTACATGGCCTAATACGATTACATTTTCGTAAGGTGCCTTGTTGAATAACAGAGTGGACTCTGCAAGCAGGGAATAGAACCAACCTCTGGTCTGGTCCACTGCTTCGGAAATAAACTGTGCAGGGAACTGTGCTTCAAACAATTCTTTATTTTCAAAAGGATAGTGATGCTGTGCAAAAGGCATGGCACCGGAGTCAAACCAGCAGTCGATAACCTCGGGCACACGACGCATGGTACCGTTACACTTGGGACACTTTAAGGTCACTTCATCGATATAAGGTCTGTGAAGCTCTACCTTTGCATTTTCAGGATTACCGCTCATTTCAGCCAGTTCTGCACGGCTGCCGATTGCGTGCTGGTGACCGCATTCACATTCCCAGATATTTAAAGGAGTACCCCAGTAACGGTTACGGGAAATTGCCCAGTCCTGTACATTTTCAAGCCAGTCTCCGAAACGTCCCTTACCGATAGATTCCGGAATCCAGTTGATGGTATTGTTGTTACGGATTAAGTCCTCTTTTACTGCAGTCATCTTGATGTACCAGGATTCTCTTGCATAGTAAATCAGAGGAGTGTCACATCTCCAGCAGTGAGGATAACTGTGTTCAAACTTAGGTGCATCGAAAAGTAAATTCTTTTCTTCCAGCGCCTTTAATACCATAGGGTCCGCTTTCTTTACGAATACGCCTGCAAAGTCAGTTTCTTCCGTCATATTACCCTGACCGTCTACCAGCTGTACGAAAGGCAGGTCATAGTTACGTCCAACCTTAGCATCGTCTTCACCGAATGCAGGTGCAATATGTACCACACCGGTACCGTCTGTTAAAGTAACATAACCGTCGCAGGTTACGAAATGTGCTTTCTTTTTCTGCTTTTCGCAGATTGCGTTTGCATAATCAAATAAAGGCTCGTATTCTTTGTATTCCAAATCCTTACCGGTCATGGTTTCCAGCACTTCGTAAGCTGCCTTAGCTTCCACACCGTTTTCAGGGTCAGCCTTTACAGCCAGCTTACCAAGTACGGTATCAAGCAGTGCCTGCGCCATATAATAAGTATATCCGTCAGCAGCCTTTACCTTTGCGTAAGTCTCCTCAGGGTTTACACAAAGTGCCACGTTGGAGGGTAAAGTCCAAGGGGTTGTGGTCCATGCCAGAATGTATGCATCTTCATTTCTTACTTTAAAGCGTGCGATAGCGGAACGTTCTTTTACGTCCTTGTAACCCTGTGCCACTTCCTGGGAAGAAAGGGGGGTACCGCAACGGGGGCAGTAAGGTACAATCTTAAAGCCCTTGTAAAGTAAATTCTTATTCCAGATTTCCTTTAATGCCCACCATTCGGACTCAATAAAGTCATCATGGTAGGTAACATAAGGGTCATCCATATCCGCCCAGAAACCAACGGTACCGGAGAAGTCCTCCCACATACCTTTGTATTTCCAAACGCTTTCCTTACACTTATCAATAAAAGGTTCTAAACCGTAATTTTCAATCTGTTCCTTACCGTCTAAGCCCAACAGCTTTTCCACTTCGATTTCTACGGGCAGACCGTGGGTATCCCAACCTGCTTTTCTGGGTACCATATAGCCCTTCATGGTACGGTATCTGGGAATCATATCCTTGATAACACGGGTTAACACATGACCGATGTGGGGCTTACCGTTTGCGGTAGGCGGTCCGTCATAGAAGGTATAGGTAGGTCCCTCTTTACGGGTTTCCATACTCTTTTCAAAAATCCGGTTGTCTTTCCAGAACTGTTCTACCTGTTTTTCTCTTTCCACGAAATTCAGGTCAGTTGATACTTTTTTGTACATAATGTTCTTCCTTTCTTTTTAAATGAACAAAGAGTCCGCTTGCGGACTCTCGCGCCTGCGGCGGGTCGCATTGCGACATCTTCCTCTCCGACGCAGTGCGCATCCTACCGGAGGCTTTTGATTCATAGGAATTTCCTATGAATCAGAAAGACCCCGTCCTGTAAAAGGACGAGGTCAAAAATCGCTTCGTTACCACCTGTTACAACATACGCTTCCCTCAGCCATTGCAATTTTTAAAAATCACAACACACGGAAAGTTATATGGTTCCCTCTAACGGTGGGAAGCCGTCGCAGACTACTGGGCAAATGCCTTTTGCCTTTGCAACTCGGGAGTGATATTCTGCATCTCTTTACTCGTACCGGTCTTGCACCCTCACCGGCTCGCTGCAACTTTTAAAAAATGCGTACTGTCTCCGTCACAGTTTTTATCTTTTAGTTATTATATAGTGGTGTTTTTCAAATTGTCAAGGGTAAACTATGGTTTTTGCTTATTTTAAACTATGGTTTTTGCTTATTTTAAGGCATCTTTTCACTTCTTAAAAGCCTGTCGGTTACTTTTCAGTTTTCTTCACCGCACCTATGGAGTTTCCCAATCAGCTTCCTCTGCCCCTTCACTTGGCTCTGCCGCATATTGGAAACATTCGTCCTTATTAAAGCATATCTTATGGGCACTACCGTATTCTTCATTATAAAACACGCCATCCTCATAAATAAGATAATCGTTCTCATAATTGAAACAATATGCATACACCACTTCATCCTGCAAACTTAACACGGTACGGATTTCCTGCCGCCATGTATCAGTCTCAGGTTCCGCCAAATCTACAATACACTCATCCTGACCATCACCGTTTAAATCCACCCATGTATAATCTTCTATCGTGAGTGCAGAATCCCCATATTGCGCTGCCCCCTCCGGTTCACAATAGGCCGAAAAACTTACATACCCGGTATCACCGCCGAAACCGTCTCCCGAAACACCATACACCATACCGTCTTCTTCCAGTACGGCAAGTAATATTTCTCTCGCTTCTTTATTGCTTACACTGCCACCGGTTATAAAAGGCAATTCCTTATCATTCATAATACTGTCATAGACCACTAAAGGCAAATCTGATTCCGTGTTATATCTATACAAACACAGGGCACCGGGAGCCAGTTCCTGCTCATCCGTATACCATTCCCCTTCCCCTGTCAAAATATATTCTTCATGAATCTGTTCACTGACAAGTACACCTTCTATAATACTAATCTTATCCACATATGCACCACCCATGTGTGCAAAGTAATACATCATGGCATTTTCTTCCGGCCATGTATAAAGCGTTGTGTGTCCTGTAGACAGTTCTCCCACTTTTTCTACCGCTCCGTCTGTATAAGTATATACATCTGCATGATAACCAGACTCTCCAAGACCATACTCTATTAACAATTCAGGAACGTCATCCTTATCAATGTCATACAAATAATAGCTTTCGGAAAAGTCGCTATATTCTTCATTTCCCTCATAATTTTCATTCTCAAGACGTACCTCTTTAAGCACTTCATAATACGCCTGCTGCCATTCTTCCGTAAACTCGGCCTCATATACAACATTGTGCAAGGGTACTGCTACACTCCCCGCTTCCGGTACAGTTCCCTCTACTGACAACAGATTTAAAATCATAATAATAATCTCTATCATATGTACCTCCGCCAAAGACCCCACATTTACCCTTTGTTACCCATATAAATTATATCATAGAAGTTTTTCCCCCACAACCCTTGTGCCAAACCAAAATCAGCAGTATAATTGTATAAAATATTTGTAATTTGATTCCCTTTTCCTGATTATAATATATCACTTTGTGGAGGATACTAAATGAAGCACCAAAAGGCTAAAGGACAATTAGCCCGTTCCTTGCAGGCCATGAGCATTGCTCCTCTTATTTTACTGGGACTGGTAATTTCCTTATTCAGTTATCAAGCCGTAAAATCCGCCATGCATAAAGCGGTCAATACAGAATTACAGAATATCGCCAACGCAGTCACCATGTCTTATGACCTGCTCTATCCGGGAGATTATAAGCTGGTCGGCGAAGAAACTGTCAACTTTGTCAAAGGCAATCAGGTACTGACCTCTGATTTTAGTATTATCGACCGCTTAAAAGCAGAGACCCAGATTGATATTACTATTTTTTATCAGGATGTCCGTATTTTGACTACTATCTGCAATGAAGATGGAACCCGCATCGTGGGAACCGGTGTCAATAATCGGATTTCCCAGGATGTTCTGCTTTTGGGGCAACCACATTTTTATACCAATACAACCATCAATGATGTACAATATTTTGCTTATTATGCTCCTTTGCGTAACGACGACGGCAGTATTGTGGGAATGGTATATGCCGGCAAACCCTGTACCGAGGTAAACGCAGCCGTATTCCATGCCGTATTTCCTATTTTAATTATCGTATTGTGTGGTGTCCTCATTGTCAGCATAATCGTCTCCGCACATACCCGCAAGATTCTTTCTGCTTTGCAGAAAATCCGTACCTTTCTTTCTAAAGTTTCTACCGGAAACCTTTGGGAAGAGTTGGATCCCAGTGTTTTGCGCCGCCATGACGAACTGAGCGATATGGGATATTCTGCCCTTTATATGCAACGTTCTCTTCGTAATCTGGTAGAACAGGATACCCTGACGGAATTGAACAACCGCCGCTTTGCCGACAAACGTCTGAAACAAACCCAGATGCAGGCAGATATCCACGGTACACATTTTGTAGTTGCTATCGGTGATATTGACTTTTTTAAATCTGTTAACGATACCTACGGACATGAATGTGGCGATATTGTATTAAAGCAGGTTGCCGCAGTCCTCAAAAAACATATGCTGGGCAAAGGTTTTGTTGCCCGCTGGGGAGGCGAAGAGTTTCTCTTCCTATATGACAATACAGATTTAAACGATGCCCGAAAAGAGACAGAACTACTCTTGGATGAAATCCGCAATCTGCCAATTACTTATGATGACCAGAACCTTCACATTACCATGACTTTCGGTCTCGCAGAAGGCGGTGTACAGACCAATATTAAGGATCTGTTGCAAAAAGCAGATGCCAACCTTTACAAAGGCAAAGAAGCCGGACGTAACCGGGTCATTGTATAGTGCTTATGTGCCACCATAAATAAATCCGAAGAGGCTGTTGCAAAATAGCCTCTTTCACATATACAGAAAGGAACTGATTATGGACAGACAAAACCTCACTCTGCTTACTGATTTATATGAATTAACCATGATGCAGGGTTACTTCAAACACAAGGACAAAAACGAAACCGTTATTTTTGATGCATTCTACCGAAAAAATCCCAACGACGGCGGTTATGCCATTACAGCGGGATTGGAACAGGTCATTGACTACATCAAAAGTCTGCGTTTTGACGAAAAAGACATTGCTTACCTTGCCGGACTCAAAATTTTTGAACCGGACTTTCTGGAATATTTAAAGAACTTCCGTTTTACAGGCGATATTTATGCCATTCCCGAAGGTACTGTGGTATTCCCCAGAGAACCCTTGGTTAAAGTCATTGCACCTATTATGGAAGCACAGCTTGTAGAAACAGCAATTCTTACCATTTTAAATCATCAGAGCCTGATTGCCACCAAGGCTTCCAGAGTATGCTTTGCTGCCCGCGGAGATGGTATTATGGAATTTGGTCTGCGCCGTGCACAGGGCCCTGATGCCGGTATTTATGGTGCCCGTGCTGCCATGATTGGAGGCTGCATTGCTACCAGCAATGTACTGGCAGGTCAACTTTTTGACGTACCGGTTAAGGGTACACATGCCCATAGCTGGATTATGAGTTTCCCCGACGAATATACTGCCTTTAAAACCTATGCCGACATTTATCCCAATGCCTGCATTTTGCTGGTAGATACTTATGATACTTTAAACTCCGGCGTTCCCAACGCCATACGTGTATTCAAAGAAATGCGCGAGGCAGGTATTCCCCTTACCATGTATGGTATCCGTTTAGACAGCGGTGACTTGGCATACCTTTCTAAAAAAGCCCGCAAAATGTTGGATGACGCAGGATTTACGGATGCCGTTATTTCTGCCTCCAATGATTTGGACGAATATTTAATTGACAGCTTAAAAATGCAGGGGGCTGCCATTACCTCATGGGGTGTGGGCACCAACCTGATTACTTCCAAAGACTGCCCTTCCTTCGGCGGTGTTTACAAATTGGCAGCCGTAAAAGGCACTGACGGCAACTTTATCCCTAAGATAAAGCTTTCCGAAAACAGTGAAAAAGTTACCAATCCCGGCAACAAGACCATTTACCGTATCTACGAAAAAGAAACCGGTAAAATTAAAGCTGACCTGATTTGTCTGGCAGATGAGCAGTTTGACGCCAGTCAGCCCATGAAACTTTTCGACCCTATTGAACCTTGGAAAAAGACCCGACTGGAAGGCGGCACTTATACTCTCCGTGAGTTGATGGTTCCCATCTTTAAAAGTGGAGATTGTGTATATACTTCTCCTAAGGTTATGGAAATCCGTGATTTTTGTAAGAAAGAACTGGCTACCCTCTGGGACGAAACCAAACGTCTGGTTAATCCCCACAAGGTACATGTGGACTTATCCAAGAAACTCTATGATATGAAAATTGCGTTACTGGATGAAATGGGCGAGAACTAACCGTATGTATCAAAAACAAGCCCTGTACTCTTTTTGTTTCGACAGACAACAGTCGGTCTTTCAAAAAAGTACAGGGCTTTTCATTATTCTTCTACCGTTTCTCCTACTGCATTCCGGTCATATTCTAAAATATCCCCCGGCTGGCACTCCAACACTTCGCAGATTGCCTCTAACGTAGAAAAACGTATGGCACTGATTTTGCCTGTTTTCATCTTGGACAAGTTCACATTGGAAACGCCCACCTTCTCCGATAACTCATTTAAACTCATTTTCCGGTCAGCCATTACTCTGTCCAACCGCAGCACTATTCTACCCATACTAAACCTCTCTTCTATAATGTTTCATCTGATTCCTGCTGAAGCACTGCACCATATTTGAAAATATATACCAATACTAACACAACCAGCACGATTAAAACCACACCCAAATCAACAGAAAACATAATACTAAGCTTATTATTCAACAAACTGTTCGTAATAGAATTTACCACTGTAGAAACAATTGCCCACGGTATCAGTGCAATGGCAAAGTTCTGCATTTTCCTGATGACATTTTCTTCAAAGGGGGAGTTGCAGTCACGGAAAGCCTTACACAGGGCCCCTATAAAAAAAAGTGTTACAAATGTCAGTCCCAGCACCAAAGCCCCCATAAATGCCAGCCATGTAGCATCACGCATGGTAAAGGAAAAAGTTTCTAAATCTCCTGTCATGGTAATTTTGTCTGCTTCAACTACCACATCTGTAAAATCCGCATCTTCCTCTACTAATACCGTCCGCTTCAGTTCTGCCTCTGCTGCCGCAATATCTCCTTCTCCCATACTTACTCCCAGTTCGGAGTAATCCATCTCCATTGTCATGCTGCTCTTGATATCGAACTTTAACATGGACTCCGGTATGATAAAACATACAATAGTTGCAATTAACGTAACTGTCATTACAATACCAACCAGTATCTTTGCTATCAGCGTAATAATGTTACTTACCTTACCAATTTTGTTAATTTTTTGAATTGCCTGTTCTTTCATAATTGTCTCCTTATCTTTTCCTCTCATATTTGAAAATGTATGTTTTTAACACCCTTGCAAGTTGGCGAACGATAAAAAATAATTTTTTAACGTTTATCGTTAAATGTACTATACAATGTATTTTTATATTTGTCAACAACTTTTTAATGATAAACGTTAATTTTTTTATGTTTTCAAATTATGTATGACTGTCTCACCGGTGAGGTGCCGGTATATTGCTATTCGAGGAGGTGTTTTTCCTGCCTTTCCTCTTCTCATTTCCTATAACTACTTTCTTATAAATCCAAAAAAGACTCTTCCCTATGTTATTTATCCAAAATAACCTCGGGGAAAAGTCTCCTTATCATTAATAATCATTACGTACTGCTCATTTCTATAATTATATTTCCTTAATTATAGATTTTTTACCTTTACTGCTCCATTTGTCTGCCTAAAAATCCTGCTGCCGACATAATCAGCTTGTGCTCTACTTCACCCATTTTTGCCTTTGTGTCATTTTCCAGCAACACTACCATACCGATTACATCACCTTCACAGATAATAGGGGTCAGTGCCTCCTGCTGATACTCATCGTTACTGTCTTCCGTGATAGGAATAAAGTTTTTATCTCCCTTTATAGCCATCACGGTCTCCCTTGCATTTGCCTTTTCTTCCAGTTGTTTACTGACACTCTTTCCAAGAAAATGCTTATATCCGCCACTGACTGCAATAAACTGATCCCTGTCAGCAATCAATGCCGCATGCCCGGATACCTGCGCCAGACTCTCGGCATATTGTTTTGCAAAGGTTGTCATTTCTCCAATAGGAGAATATTTTTTTAAAATAATTTCCCCTTCCCTGTCGGTAAAAATCTCTAAGGGGTCGCTTTCTCTAATGCGCAATGTTCTGCGGATTTCCTTCGGTATTACTATTCGTCCCAAGTCGTCTATTCTTCTAACTATGCCTGTTGCTTTCATAATCATATGCTCCTTTTACAAAATTACTGTAAAAGTAGTATCTGTCATAAAAGTGATATTATTCCAAATTTAACATTATTTTTGTAAACTCATCTCATAGGACACAACTTGGTTTCTACCGTTATGCTTGGCACTATACATAGCTTCATCCGCTTTCTTAATCGTTTCATGGTAATCTCCACCGTCATACATGGCAGTTCCCACAGAGATTGTTGCTTTGCATACACCATTATCACTTTGTTCTGCTTTTTCTCTTAGTGTTTCAGCAATTTGCACTGTCTGTTCTAAAGTACGCCCGGGCATAATAATCAGGAATTCTTCTCCACCCCAGCGAATCACATAGTCTGCATCACGTACCTGACTATGAAAAATATTTGCAAAATGTACGAGAACTTTATCACCGGCTTCATGTCCGTATTCATCATTTACTTTTTTAAAGAAATCAATATCCATCAACAATACAGCAACAGATAAATCAGTATCAAATGTTAACCTGCCGGTACTACTATCAACAATTTCTTTTAAAATATTCCGATTATAAGCACCTGTAAGCTGATCATGCACTGCCAGTTTCTGTAGCTTTTCTTTCGCAATATAGTGCTCTAAATATACTCCCTGCATCATAAGGTGCATCGCCCCCACCGCCAGAATACACGGTAAGTTAAACAGATACATCATTTCCACATTTTCATACTGAATAAAGATATCTGCTATGGCAATATCCGCTAACAATAGCAAATGTGCCGGCATACTATACTTAAATGGTGCGGAAAATCCGGCACACACAAATATCAGGTTCATAATAATCATACCCGGTATTGCAAACTGCCTGTCCGGCAACAGGTATGTTGCCCAATCTGTACACCAGATAATAATATGTATCATCAGATAGGTTACCGGAACCATAACTCTGTAATCTGTTACTTTTTTCCCTAAAATCAAATACCCGATAAATGGAACAATTACTATAATACGGGACAATAATGTTTCGTAAGAAAAATGACCAAATATACTGCAATCTGTTACAAAAAAGGATAAGTAAGCCAATGTGGCTACAGTGACCATACGTATATTAAAACGTTTGTAATACTCATATTTTGATTGGAAAAATTTCTTTTGTTCTTCTTTTGACAAATTCCGTAAAACCGTTTTATCCATGCAATAAAAACTCCTCGTGACAATTTCAAAACTTTGTCCATTATAGCATATATCGACACGATTTTACAAATTCTTTTCTAGCTTTCCCAATCTTCTTCCTCATGATTTGCTATCAACTACACCTTCCGCACCGGTCTGACATATTTCCAAAACCGTTTTTCATCATGGTAAAAATAGAACACTCTGTCCGGTGTCATGTCCAGACAGTATCCGGTGTCTGTAAAATCAAAGTTTTTCATGGCCGCTTCGATTTTCTGCTCTACCATTTGGTTTTCCTTCTCATAATCAAAGGGACCGTGTTCAAAAACAATATATTCTGCTTCCGGCACATCCATTATCAGCATCTGTGACGGAATCTCCCCATCATAATCCATCGGCAGGCGTACCCCGTAACATTCTGCAAGAGGAATCCCCCATCCGCAAATTCTGCCGGTCGGCTCATTGATATATGCCATAAGCTGACCGCTTCCGCTGTTACACTCACTACCACCCGCATCATCCAACTTGCCCTTAATACTGTCAAGCAGTCCGCAAATGGTTTCACAGTCCTGTCCCGGAATCTGGCTTTGCTTTTGCCAGAAGTCCCAATAACCGATACTTTCATAATTTTTGATATGCAAAAATTTATGTGCGGGAATGGTTACAAAATAAACTTTTACATCTTCTGTTGTAGATTGCATCATACCACTTTCTCCAATTCCTGATAGTAAGTAGCAGTCAAAGGGTTTGATTATGGTACGTAATACCACAGGTACGGGATTACGGCGATATTCACTTGGCGTAATCCCATAGGCTTCTTTAAACGCACGTGTAAAAGCTTCATTAGAAGAAAATCCATAGGTTAATGCAATATCTAAAATACCCTTTTTCGTATCCCGAATTTCCTTTAATGCAAAAGCCAGTTTTCGATACCTCAGATAATCCCTAAATTGCATACCTGAAATTTCTTTAAACTTTCTCGAAACATGAAATTCCGAGTATCCCAGTTTATGTGCGAGATGTTGCAATGTCAAAGCTTCATCCTCATGCCTTTTTATACACAGGTCTATTTCGTCAATAATTATCTGTATCTGCTTCTGCCATTCGTACATTTTCCCACCTCATTTCGACTGCCCTGTAACTATTATAAAAAGTTACTCATGATATTTCTTGATTTTACTTGCTCTTTTAGAAGAATGACATCTGCTCGTACTTATCAGGTAACTCATTGAGATATTGAAAACAGGCATCCCTGTCATATACAATATTATTTTTCTTACAAGTATCCTTAAAAAGCTGCATTAGCTCTTTATTCCTATCACTGGGTATCTCATAGGCGTTGCCATATTTCTTTTGATATTTTTGCTTCATTCCCGGAAAATGCTTATCCAGTGCCCTATAAAAATATTCCCTGTCACCTTCCCGCAAGGTAACTCCCATGCCAAAATTTATAATGCCATATACTTTTGCTTCAATACAATAGTGTAAAATGCCTTCAATATTTTCTCCGGTATCATTGATAAAGGGTAGAATGGGCGATAGCCAGACAATTGTGGGAATGCCGTTATCACGAAATATTTTTAAAGCTTCTACCCTCTCTTTTGTGGTGCATACATTGGGCTCTAATATCTTACAAAGGTCCTCATCATAGGTTGTCAAGGTCATCTGTACCACGCACTTTGCTTTTTCGTTAATGCTTTTTAACAAATCCAAGTCCCTTAAAATCTTGTTAGATTTGGTCTGTATGGCCAGTCCGAATTCGTATCGGTCTATGATTTCAAGACACCTGCGGGTCAATTGTAACTGTTCTTCACAGTGCATATAGGGGTCACTCATGGCTCCCGTCCCTATCATGCATTTCTTTCTTTTGGAACGGAGTGCTTTTTCTAACAGTTCGGGTGCATTCTGCTTTACCTCAATATCTTCAAAGGCATGGGTAAAACCGTAACATTTGCTTCTGGCATCACAATAAATACATCCATGGGAACAGCCACGATACAAATTCATACCGTTATGTGCAGATAATATTCCTTTTGCATCCACAAAATGCATTTTATCCCTCCTGATACAATGTCTTTATTCCTATTAAATATTTTACAATACCGGACTATGGTCTGCAAGCATCCGAAACAAAGCGTCCGCAAACAGAATTTTTCAGAACAAAGAATGTGCTGTGCACATTCTCGCGCCTGCGGCGGGTCGCATAGCGACACCTTCCGATTCGCCGCAATGCGCATCCTGCCGGAGGCTTTTTGATTCATAGGAATTTCCTATGAATCAAAAAAGCCGCTCCAAAGTAAAGTTATCTATTTACGACTTCACCTTGAAACGGCTTTATTTATACAATATTATTCTTTTGTATCAGTATGACAGCAACATTCACCCTCTGCTTTATCCTCTGAACCGCCACAGCAGCACTCGCTCTTTTCCTCGTGCTCTGCACCGCCGCAACCACAACCGCAACCGGAAGCTCCTTTGCTTTTATGACCGCAGGTGCCACTGGCAGGACAACCAATACATTTCGCACCTTTTTTCTTTGCTCTGACTATATATGCTACTGCTGCCCCAAGGATTAGCAACAGAACTAATACTAATATAATATCTATTAACTTAGGCATACTGATAACTCCTTATTTACTGTAATTATGCAGCCTTCTTTAATTCGTATTCTTTTGCAATTTTCTTTTTGGAACCCAGTACAATACATACCACCGCTACAATAATTGCTGCTACTGCAATAAGACCGGGCACAAATCCGCTACCAAGAGTACCTGCTGTTACAAGCGTACCAATCTGATAAATTAGGAATGCAACCACATAACCGGTAGCAAACTGAAGACCGATACCTGCAAATAACCACTTCTTGGACTTGATTTCAGAGTTCATGGCACCAATTGCGGCAAAACAGGGGGGTGTGAACAGGTTAAATGCAAGGTAAGCCAGTGCTACAACAGGAAGCATCTGTGCACCGTTAATGGTAATCATACTTGCTACGGAGCTTGCTGCACCTTCTGCCATCTCAAAATCACTAATCATGGTTTCACCGATAGCATAAACAGCTGCGATTGTACCAACAACTTCTTCCTTTGCAATAAAACCGGTAACTGCTGCTGCCGCCAACTGCCATACGCCAAATCCCAACGGAATAAAGAGTACTGCAACAGGAGAAGCAATGGAAGCCAGAATGGACTGGTCAGATTCCACTGCCTGGAAGCTCCAGTTGAAGGAACCCATAATGGTTACGACTGCGTTACAAATAAGAATAATTGTACCAGCCTTAATGATATATGCCTTACCGCGATCCAGCATGGAAAGCAGCGCTTTTACAAGGCTGGGAGCCTTATACTCAGGAAGCTCCATAATAAAGAAGGACTTTCTGTACTTATAGCCGGAAATAATCTTTACAATCCATGCCCAGAACAATACTAACAGGATACCTGCAAAATACATTGCGGGAGATACCCATGCAGAACCCGGGAAGAATGCACCGGCAAAAAGGGAAATAACAGGAATCTTCGCACCACAGGGAATAAACGGAGTCAACATCGCTGTTGCTCTTCTTTCTCTTTCATCACGGATGGTACGTGCTGCCATAATACCAGGGATTGCACAACCGGTACCGATTACCAACGGAATAACGGACTTACCGGAAAGACCTACTCTCTTAAAGATAGGGTCAAGTACAACAGAGGCACGAGCCATGTAGCCGCAATCCTCCAATAATGCTAACAGGAAGTACATTACCATTACAAGGGGCAGGAAGCCAACCACTGCAGCCACACCGCCAACAATACCGTCAGCAATAATGGAAACTAAGATATCACTTGCTCCTGCGCCTGCCAAAGTATCACCAAGCCAGCCCTGGAACATCTCGATATAACCAACCATCCAATCAGCAATCCATGTACCTACGGTTGTCTGGGATATGTAGAATACAGCCCACATAACGAGTGCAAAAATCGGAATACCAATAAATTTATTAGTCAGAACTGCATCAATCTTATCATTGATGTTCTGATCCTTTGTTAATACCTTACGGTTTTCAACCTTGGCAACAACACCGTTTACAAATTCATAACGTTTTCTGTCTGCTGCTTCTACCGCTGCCTTATCTGTCAGGTCAATATCGCCCTGTGTATAAGGGGCTTTCTGTGCAGTACCTGCAAGAGAAACTGCTTTTGTTACCACTTCTTTCAGACCGTCTGCAGAAGTAGATACTGTATTGATAACAGGACAACCTAATTTCTCGGATAATGCCGCTGCATCAATCTTAGTTTCTTTCTTTTCGTTAATATCACTCTTGTTCAGTGCTACCACTACAGGAATGCCCAATTCCAGTAACTGTGTAGTAAAGAATAAGCTACGGCTCAAGTTAGTCGCATCCACAATGTTAATAATAACATCCGGATTTTCATTCTTTACATAGCCACTGGTAACGCTTTCTTCTGATGTAAAAGGAGACATGGAATACGCACCGGGTAAGTCTACCGCAATGAGTTCTTCTCCACCATCATAAAAGTTTTTCTTAATGGGGCTGGTCTTTTTGTCTACGGTAACACCGGCCCAGTTACCCACCTTTTCGTTTCTTCCGGTCAGGGCATTGTACATTGTTGTTTTACCACTGTTCGGATTACCTGTTAAAGCAATTCTCATTTTGATTCCTCCTGTTATGATATATGCACTGCTTTTCAAAATTATACTTTTCTAACTTTGGATAGCCTTGACTAACCACTGGGTAGAAATATATGTGGTGAATAAATCACCACTATATTATAATAGCTGCTGCCAACTGATTATCGATATTGTATCTGCCATCTTTTATAGAAACAACGCATCCGCTCTTTTTACGGGAAACCACGGTAATAGGTTCTCCGCTGTAACAACCTAATGTAAAGAGAAATGCATTCATTTCCTCATCATCGGTCAGTATTTCTTTAATAATATATTCCTCACCAATCTGTGCTTCTGTTAAGTTCATGCCAGTCTCCTATTCAGGCAAATTAGTCATCACTAACCAGTTGTAGTCTAACACCGGTATTCCGTTCTGTCAAGCAAAACTTGGTTAATTTTTACATTTATTTTTATATTTAATTCAAATATTCCACATGCACAAACTGACCGCTGTTTCTCAAGTCCTCTTTTTTCAAAGTATACTTCTTGCCCCACGTTACTATCGTCATAGTTCCATCCTGCTGCATGTCACTGATATTCATAATGTGCCAGCCACCTACCTTTGTGGGATGATACTTTTTGTAATACATGGTAAAATGTCCCGCAAACAAGAGCAGGTATCCTGTTTTTGTGCACCTCTGCCATGTAGTATAATCCATATCCTCCAGTATATTCATCTGTACCTTAATGCCATAACTGTCACAATACTTATCAAAACGCTCCGACATCTGTTCCACCGTCATTCCACGGTTCACCTCATCCGTCATGCAATAAAAATCCAACATCAGTAAATCTGTTACATAAGCATCATTCTGCTTCAATTCACATTTGAATCGGCTGATAAATTCTTTTTCCTTTTCTGCATAGTGAAGCACAAGGGTGGTTGCCAGAGAAGCATAGCCGCACCCCTCGTCTGCAAAAGTTTCTAACAATGCTGCCACTGTCTGCTCATCCGCATATGGCTTGTAATGCTTTACCATTGTATTATATTTAGTAAAATACTTTAGATTATCCATCCTTTCTTTCAGAATATACTGGGAGCTGTCCCTGTATATCAATTCTTCTCTGGCACGCTTCTCCCTGCCTGCATATTGCTTACTCATCACACCGGTATAGCTTTCTCTGTACAGGGTCAGCAGGGTCTTACACATTTTCTGAATCTCGGCATCATCCGGCCAGCACTCCATTGCCATCCGAATTTCCTCCCGGATTCCCACAGGACGGTACTTCAGTATCTTTTTCAAGGCAGACTTTACCACCATATCATGCCCGTCTAAAACCGCTATTCCCAGCACCTCCGAGTTTTCTTCAAACAAATCGTGGTAAATCATATACTCCAACACTACTTTTCTGCGATAATAGTCCTTATTGTGCAGTTCCTTTGTCAATACCTGAAAACTGTCATAATCGCCCTTCCATACAAGGGCAATCACTCCCGCCTCAAAGTGTACCATGTTTTTTACCAGATACAATTTGATTTCATCCACTGACTGTGTATAGGGAATTTCCACCCCACTCTTTACCAACAGAGTAAAAGGATATACGCGAAATCTGGGCGGCAGATTCCTGTCCTGTTTACGCAGCTCCTCCAAGGTTTCTTCCGCAGGCTTTATGGTTTCTTTCTGTTTCTTCTTTCCAAATAGTAATCCAAACATCTCTAAGTCCTCTTACCAAACTTCCGTCTCTACAATCTTTACGTATCTCTGTAACGGATATTCCCCGTCATGTGCTTCTCCCGGAATGGTCTGTGACATATGTCCTGCACGGGTAATCCTTGTTACGCCTGCTTTCATCAGCTTGTCCGCCAGTGCCGCATACTCTTCTTTTTCACAAACCAGTCCCACCGTCTGCAAATGTCCTCTGTGTGCCTTCAAGGCTGATACGATATGTTCTGCGGGCAGAGGCTTCACCCAGCAATTGCGGAACATATAGGAAAGTTGTAATTCGCTGTCCTTACTTACAATGACGCTCACATTTTTTTCTTTATAGATAGTCTTTGCACCTATCTCATTTTCCAACTCTTCATTGTATAAAGAAAGAAAAATCTTCCCTCTCACGCCTATACTCTCAGGCGGATAAGAGTCACTGACTTCTTTTAATATATTAAAAAACCGCTCTCCCACTGTATTTACCACCGCCATATCGCTGCTGTCTACAAACAAGCCCTGACAGGAGCTGCACAATACCTGTCTCGTCATGCAGATATGACGTGCCAGTGCATACAATTCCTGCTGCAAATCCTGCTTTGTTAAAACTGCGGGACTTACATAGGCAAAGCTCAATTTGTGTCCCCAACTGATAATCTGCGTTTCCGGTGCCGCATAGGTACGGATAGTGTGGATAGCTTCATCACCGCCCCAAACCACAATACCGTCTGCCATATCTGCCAGACGTTTCATTACCTTCATATTCGTTGAAGGTACATCCAGTACACAGGCATATGGAGCAAGCGAAGGCTCTTCTTTTATAATTTCATGGAGTAACAATACAGAAATGCCATCGTCCATAGAAGGTAGCTTTAAAATATTGACATTTCCTGCCAGCATTCCTTCCAACACGCTATAAAAAGGTAGTCCTTCTGCATTACCTGCGGCAATGTGAAAAAGAATACCGAGTGGTTGAACCCTCTTGATACGAGGGCTCATTCGTTCCCCTTCTACTGCCTTTTTCCAGTCGCCCAACTCAGTATCGTATTTTAATTGCAGATTCTCCCTATCAAAAAAGCCGATAACTTCTTCTAACTGTTTGCGGGAAAAAGTGCCTTTATTAAGAAGCGGCTGTAAAATCTCATCATAGGCTCCGTTGCGGATTTTTTGTGCCACACGCCCGCAGGCTTCCATCACTTTTTCTGCAATATCTTCTCTGTGGGTAATTGCCTGCAGGCAGGATTCCCACAGCTTGTCCAGTACCTCATCCAGTGCTTCGTCCTGCAATAATTTCCCTTCAAACAAAATCATTTTAGCACCTCCTGAATGATTTGTTGTGACAGTTTTTCCGCTCCTGCGGCACAAGTGGTAATATCATCCATTCCCACTCTTCCCAAGATTTCCAAATAAGGCGTTTTGATACCGCAGCCACACGTGCTTCCCTCATGCAAAATTCCTAAATCATCCGTCATAATACTATGTACCGGCGCACTTTTTATCATGGGTGTAAGCAAGTTCACCAGTCCCGGTTGTCCCATCGGCAAAGGCTTAAAGGTATCTACGTCACGAATCAGTACCCTGCTGTGAATCGGTACATGAAAGTGATGCTTCGGACAGGTAGTATACAAAACAGGATGCTCCACCGCACCGAAAAATTCCCAGCAGTTTGCTTCAGGAATCCCCAATACCTCTTCCACCAGCTTGTACATGGTTTCTTTATCTGCCCGCTGGGTATAATACTCCTTCCAGCCACCACCAAAAGCAATCACAGAGCCTTTGGGTAAATGACAGGTAATACCCTCTTCCTTCATCTGTGTCAAAAGCCAGTAGGCATGGAAAGGAAAGCCGATAATCCGCACCGGCGTTTTTTTCTTACTGTATTTTATCAACGCTTCTTTTATTGCCTCTAATTGCAGGCTATACTCTCCGTTCTGATACCGCAGTGCATAAATACGGGACTTTGCCGGTGCCATATAGGTAAAGGCATAGGCAGTCTTTGCCACCGCTTTTTCATCGTCCTTGTGGCTTTTGTCAAAAGCTTTGCGGTGCTCATATCCCAATATAATATAGCGGCAGCGACGCAGGGAAAACAACTTATGTCTTCTGCCTATGCTGACAGACATTCCCAACATCCTCCACAGGCTGGTAAGATCATAACCAATATTGCTTTTATTGCCACTGGTCCCTGACGAGGTTGCACGGGTCAACATCTTGGAGGTAGGCAGGGAATCCATTCGGTGGTGCTTTAAGTACAAAGTCGGCAGCACCGGAATATCTGCAATGTCCTCCATATTTTGTATCTTTGTGCCGTCCCAGCCGAAACGGTCCAAAAGTGCATGGTACTCCTTGCAGTTAGCATAATGATGTTTCATATTTTCGCGCATCTGCTTCCTAAAAAGCAGCTCTGTTTTCTCCATGTCATATGGATTTTTATACCAGAATAACGATGCCATATCTGATCCTCCATTTGGCGTACAGACTGTTTAACTTTGCAAACATGTGACGGTATGCTAACACCCTTTCAATGTCCGATTTTCGTTTTCTTTTTAGGGAACTTTTATGCTGCGTATTATATGCAAAAGTTCCCTATTATTGAAACCGGTATTTTCCTTTTCCGTGTCCGGTTACAGGTACGATTATCTCACTATCAATCAATAATTTTATCAATTCAGAAGCTCTTGTTGGTTTTAATCCGGTAATATCTTCTACAATCGTTCTACCAAAATACTCTTTTTTTCCACACTTTGAAAACAGTTCCAGCACATAATTTATTGTCTTTTTTGAAATCACATTAGAAAAAGAAAGTAATCTGTTTCGAATGTCCGCTTTTTGTTTTTCAATGTTCGCTTCTACGTTCTCAATGTTCGCTTTTGAACTTTCAACGCCCACTTCTTCAAACATTCCACTGATATGCATAGAACGATTATGAAGTTCATTCTTTTCATCCAGTAATAAATTTCTTAGAAACAATTCCAAATACTCAGTTGTCTCATGAACACCATTTTTCAAATCGTTATAGTTTGCTCTAACAAGTGCATTTCTAAAATACCATGCATTTTCAGCAAAAATGTCATTCGTTGCGTCAAAGCCAAGCGTTCTAAGATATTTTATAAAAAATACTGCTGTAGTTCGTGTATTCCCTTCCCCGAATACATGTATCTGCCATAATCTTGATACAAAAATGGCCAGGTGATGAATAATCTCTTCCATCCTCACACGAACTATGCAGAGTAATACTCTTCCAGTTCTTTCCTGCTCTTCTCAAACACTTCCGCCATCTGCGGGTCAAAATGGCTTCCCATGGACTCCATCATCACCCCATATGCCTGTTCAAAACTCATAGGTTCCTTGTAACATCGCTTGCTTACCAGTGCATCATATACATCTGCCACTGCCATAATTCGTGCTTCCAAAGGAATATTCTCTCCCTGCAATTGGTCCGGATACCCTGCGCCATTCCATTTTTCGTGATGGTGTCTTGCCAGGTTCTTAGCGACATTTACAAAATAGTCATCTTCTACATCCTTTAAAATACTTTCCACCAGTTCACCACTTTTCTCTGCATGGGTCTGCATAATTACAAATTCCTCATCGGTAAGCTTTCCCGGTTTACGTAAGATATTATCATCTATACCTATCTTACCCAAATCATGCATAGGTGCTGCTTTAATTACCGCCTGACAAAATTTATCTTCCAGTTGCAGGATATGATTTCTCCTGATTGTGTTAATCAGTATTTCTATTACATTACTGGTACGCTTAATATGCCCTCCTGTGTTGCCATCACGGTTTTCCACCATATTCGCCATGCCCAGAAGCACTTGGGACTGTATGTTTCTGATATGGGCTGTTTTTTCTTCCACCTCATTCTTTAAATTGTCATTATATTCCGAAAGCAACTTTGTATACTTATATTTGTCCGTCACATTGGCAATTTCAAACAAATATCCCACTGCCCTATCAGCGTACCAGATTTGATTGATCCGACCTTCATAATGTTTTTCCTCTTTATCCAATTCAAACAAAGCATCCTTTTCTTTTTCAAATTCATCCAGTTCCACCTGCAAAAAATCTAAAGTTTGAGAATTGGAAACAGGTCTGTCAATCCTGCACAAAGCAAGATCCGGCAGAATGCTGACAGCCAGCCGGTTAGCTCCCAAATAATTGCGGTTTTTGTCAAACATGATATATCCATAATCATTCTGTTTATCCAGACTACTGATAATGTTGTCCTCCAAACTATATACGGTTATCCGCCTATTAAAATAAAGAAACAGGAATCCATCAATTACATAAGATAAGTTAGTTACCTCCAAATCAGGATTGATAACCCTTCCCACGAGGAATATTACTATATTCATAGCCTCAACCCCTATCAGAACCCACAAATTCTTACGGGATACCTGATTTTTAGTCTTCAGGCTGTAAAATAAAATTACAACACCAATCAACAAATATCCATAAAGAAGCACATAGAAAAAGTTATGGCAAAAACCATATTGAGGAATAAGTGCAGTAGCATCTCCGTCTTTAACCAACTCTACACCGGCATAATATATGTCATTATACCCTATAGTAAGAACCATTCCGTACACCGCAAAACTATATAAGCTCAATACATTCCCAATCCATTTTTTGATACTGATATTACACACCTTAAATATAACACTCAGCATAAGGGGTGGGATAAAACATCCTCCCACATAAGATATCTTCTTACCAATCAAAGCTACACTTAATGTATCTGCCGTAGCAATAAGATAATACCCTGCATTACCAATTGCCATAATGGCAAGAATTGCCAGTATGTAGTAATTCAATTTTTTTTCAGTAAAAAACAATAAAGATGTGATTAAAATAACCAGCGACATCACTGCCATCACTGCATAATAAGTCGTCATTTCCTACTTCCTCTATTTCTCAATGCGTAATTCTTTTACATTTTCCTGTATGTACTTCTATTTTAAATTACCACCAACGGTCCATCTTCCATTGGTGGTAATTATAGTTTTAATTTTATACTACTGTATGAAACCTGTCGTTAACCGGTTATTTTTTCTTAAATACAATGGCACTTCTACTGGGCAGGTAGCACTGGAAGCCATGCCAGTTATCAGGTGTGGTCTGAGTATGGTATACATAAGAGGTATCCACACGGCCAAATCCGCCGAACGCACCGTCATCGGAGGACAATACTACCTCATAAGCTCCCGGCTCGCCTACCGGCACAAAGTATCCGTCAAAGGACTTGGTGGGATGGAAGTTAAAGGCAAATACCATATCACCCTTGCTATAAATCAGTATCTTGTCGTCCTGATGCATCCATCGGTTCACTGCCTCTTTTGAAAGTACGTCTTCTTCTTTTAACAATTTTACCATTGCCTTGTCAAAATCGTTTAATTCATGATAACGCAGGTCATGGTTGTCTACCAGACTCCACTGTCTGCGGCAGTAATGATAGCTCCAACCGTTGCCCTCTCTGGGAAAATCAATCCATTCGGGATGTCCGAACTCGTTACCCATAAAGTTAAGATATCCTTCGCCTGCAAGAGACGCTGTTACCAGACGAATCATCTTGTGAAGAGCGATACCTCTGTCTACTATCGTGCTACCAAAAAACTTGCTCATATGGGTATACATTTCCGCATCACACAAACGGAACATAATGGTCTTGTCGCCTACCAATGCCTGGTCATGTGACTCGCAATAGCCAATGTTTTTCTCTTTGGGTCTGCGGCCAATCAATTCATACCAGAACTTATAAATATCCCACTGCTCGTCCGTGCATTCTTTCAAAGTCTTAATCCACATGTCAGGTACTCCCATGGATAAACGATAATCAAAGCCGATACCGCCATCCTCTATGGGCAGACACATACCCGGCATACCGGACATATCCTCTGCTATGGTAACTGCATTGGGATTTAACTTATGAATCAGTTCATTGGCAAGCTGTAAATAAGTCACAGATTCCACGTCTGTATTCATGGAAAAATACATATCATAGTTGCTGAATGCACTGCCCAGTCCATGATCATGGTAAAGCATGGAGGTCACACCGTCAAAGCGGAAGCCGTCAAAGTGGAATATCTCCATCCAGTATTTTAAATTGGATAAAAGGAAATGAAGCACTTCGTTTTTGCCATAGTTAAAGAGCTTGGTCCCCCATGCACTGTGGTTACCCTTTTCTCCGGTGTGGAAGAACTGATATTCCGTACCGTCAAACTCATTTAAGCCTTCGTTAGTATTTTTTACTGCGTGGGAATGTACCACATCCAAAAGCACCGTAATGCCCATGCTGTGTGCTGTATTTATCAGCTCCTTTAAGTCACGGCTGTAACCGTAACGGGAAGACGCTGCAAAGAAATTGGATACCTGATAGCCAAAGGAACCATAGTACGGGTGCTCCATAATTGCCATAATCTGAATGGTATTGTATCCCAGTTCTTTCACGCGGGGCAAAATATTCTCCGTAAATTCTTTATAACTGCCTACCGCACCTTTTTCCTGCGCCATACCAATATGACACTCATAAATAAAGGGAGTTTTTGCAGGCACAAACCCTGCATCTGTCCAAGGGTAGGGTTCTAAGGTATCTTCAATTTCAGCACACCAGAGCAACTTTTCCCTATCCTGTACCACGCGGGTAGCATACAGGGGAATACGACGCAGCATCTGTCCGTCATGGATAACGATTGCCTGTACCTTCTGTCCGGGCTGTAAGGTGTCCTTACCCTCCAGATAGACCTCAAATACACCGCCGGAAAGTCTTCTCATCGGACATGCCTTTACATCCCAGCCGTTAAAGTCACCGGTCAAATACATCTCCTGTGCTGCCGGTGCCCACTCTCTGTAAACCCAGCCATCCTTTGTACGATGAAAACCAAAGTATTCATAGCCATTTGCAAAATCCACCAGATTGCCGCCATTTCCGAAAAGCTGTTGTTTCTTTCTTGCCAGATTGTCCATGCGTAAATTGATGTCTTTTTCAAAGGGCTCTAAATACGGGTCAATTTCCAAAATTTTGTAAGACATAGCCTACCTCCTCCATACACTAAGTTTGTTCCCCACATATTTCATTATACCACATAAAAACCGCTCTGTGGGATAGAAAATCTATAACATCTCTATCTTTTCACCATCTTTCTTGGGTGAACAGCCAAAATGCTTCATATATGCCCTGTAAAAGGCAGAATATTCTTTAAAACCACTGGTTTCACAGGCCTCTTGTGCCGAAAAACCGCTACGGATTTTTTCCTTTGCTGCAGTAAGCCTCTTCTTGATAATATAATCCCAGGGTGCCGCCCCCGTTGCCTGCTTAAACACCCTGCTAAACTGGGAAGTGCTGAGATAAAAATATTCTGCCAGTGCCGGCACGGAAAGTTCCTCAAAAAGATGATTGTTCACATACATCACAATCTGCTCCGCATTGCTCTGGGGCTGGTACTCTGCATTTCCTTTCATGGAAAATGCCCGGTTTATCATATCCAGAATTATCCACAAATGTGTGGTAATGGTAAGATTTCTGTTGTACGTATCGTTACTGTCATAGCACATCTCATAGAGCAGACGGCTTAACAGCCCCGTATCTATATCCTTTGCATTGTAAAAATTGCTTTTCCCCAGTGCACGTTCCGTAAAAGGATGCAACAGTCTGCCTTGCGGATCTATAGAATGTACAAAGGATACCGGAAAGTTTATGGCATACCTCTCATAACGCTTTTTATCCAGAATTTTAGCTTTATGGGATTCCGCAGGCCTCATTATCATCAAATTATTGTTATCAAGCCGGTACTTTGCCCCCTCGACCAAATAATCCACCTCACCCGACACACAAAAATATATCTCGCAGCAATCGTGGATATGCATACTAAAGTCCTTGTCATCAGGAAAGTCATCAATGGCATGTCTTATATAAATATCTCCGAAACAGTATTCATTCAGCATAGGCACCCTCCTTGGATATTTTTACCACATCTGCCCATTCGGCATCTCGGCTTGCAATTCATCTGTCCATTCCGTTTAACTGCCTTCTCCCATACAAACCATGCGTGAATTTGCAATAAATAACGCTTATATTAACAATGGTAATTCTTATTATATCATATTATAACGTAAGTAAGTACAAAAAACGGAGGTATATTATTATGAATTTTACACTGGCAGCCTTTGCAGACGAAGCAGACAGCAGTATCAGCGGGCAAATCGGAGCTATGATAAAGAACGATATCCGCTATCTTGAAATCCGGGGTGTTGACGGTGAAAACATTTCGGATATCTCTGTAACAAAAGCCAAAGAAGTACGTAAACAGTTGGAAGATTCCGGCATATCCGTATGGTCCCTTGGTTCTCCCTACGGAAAAATCGGTATTGAAGAAGATTTTGCCCCCCATCTTGACAAATTTAAGCATGGTTTAGAACTTGCTGACACCCTTGGAGCCAAACACATTCGTATGTTCAGTTTTTATGTTCCCACGGGTGGCGAAGCCCGCTACCGGGACGAAGTAATGAACCGACTTGCTCAGTTTATACAAGCAGCAAAAGGCAGTGACATCACACTCTGCCATGAAAATGAAAAGGGAATTTATGGTGATATCGCTTCCCGCTGTGAGGAAATCCACAAAACCTTTCCCCAATTAAAAGCGGTATTTGACCCTGCAAACTTTATCCAATGCGGGCAGGATACGGTTGAAGCGTGGAATATGCTCCACCCCTATGTTACATATATGCACATTAAAGATGCACTGGCTGACGGTTCAGTGGTTCCCGCAGGCAAGGGTATCGGTAACCTCTCCTACCTGCTTTCCCAATATAAGGGAAGTGTTCTGACACTGGAGCCTCACTTGTCCGTATTTGCAGGGTTTGAAAATCTGGAAACACAGGAAAAAACAAAAATGGGAGAATATTGTTATCCCTCTTCCACAGCAGCCTTCGATGTGGCTGTAGAAGCATTAAAAGAATTAATCTAAGGAGGAATATTATGAATAAAATCAGACTTGGTATCATCGGTATGGGAAATATGGGCAGCGGTCATTTCCGCAATGTAATGGACGGAAAGTGCCCTTCCGTAGAGGTAACCGCTGTCAGCGATATTAATCCTGATAAGCTGAATTTCCCGAAACAGTATCCTGATGTAACCTGTTTTACTGACACTGCCGAAATGTTAGACAGCGGTCTGATTGACGCTGCATTAATCGCTGTGCCCCACTACGACCACCCCACTTGGGCAATCGAGTGTTTCAACCGCGGCATTCATGTCCTGACCGAAAAACCTGCCGGTGTATACGCAAGACAAGTACGCGAAATGAATGATGCAGCTGCAAAATCCGGTGTAAAATTCGGCATTATGTTTAACCAGCGTACAAATCCCCTCTATGCCAAAGCCCGTGAAATTGTTCAAAGTGGAGAACTTGGTATACCCAAACGCCTTGTATGGATTATTACCAACTGGTATCGTACACAGGCTTATTACAACTCCGGCAGCTGGCGTGCAACCTGGAGCGGCGAAGGCGGCGGTGTTTTATTAAATCAGGCACCTCATAATTTGGATTTATGGCAATGGATTTTCGGTATGCCCAAACGCATCCGTGCATTCTGTAGTTTCGGCAAATACCATGAAATTGATGTCGAAGATGATGTTACCATTTTCGGTGAATATGACAACGGTGCAACCGCAACCTTTATTACCACTACCGGTGAAGCTCCCGGAACAAACCGCCTTGAGATTTCAGGTGACAAAGGAAAAATCGTCATTGAACATGGCAAACTAAAGTGGTGGAAACTTGCAATACCTGAGCGGGAATTCTGCTTTACTGCCACAGAAGGGTTTATCACTCCCGAAACTACCTACGAGGAATTCACAGATAACGAACCGGAAGGACACCCCATCGTACTGGAAAAGTTCGCTCAGGCAATTCTGAACGGTACAGATATGATTGCCACAGGTGAAGAAGGATTAAACTCCCTTTCCATCTCTAATGCAGCTTATCTTTCTGCATGGACAAATGATTGGGCAGAGATTCCCACTGACGAAGCATTGTTTGAAAAGTTTCTCAAAGAACGTTGTGCTACTGAAAAGCGTAAAAAAAAATAAATTCCAGCACCACTGAGACCTTGGAAGTCTTGCGTGAACGCTGGAAAGTCAGGTGGTAAGGGTGAAAGAATACAGTCTTTCACCCTAGAATTTTGTGCCTCATGGATGGTGGGGTTCCGCTCAGGTAACACCCTGCCTGGTAGATGGCTGCACTAATAGTCTAATAAAATATTATTATTTCTATATCAGAACTAATTACTCAATTATCTCTCCTTCAATTAAGTATAATTAAGTTTCTTCATACATAGTAATACATAATCCAAATTCACCCATTAAATCATTACCTAATTCGACAATAATTTCTCTTTCTGGCAATAATTCCTTTACTCTAATCTTCCAAAAATATACTACTGCATCACCAAATTGTCGAATTAACTTTTCATTATCCATAAATTCACTAGAGTCGCCAATAAAGAAATCGCCTATGCTCCATGTATTGACACTCATTTCAATAGTTCTTTTATCGCAACCATATTGTTCTTCCAATCTACGAATGCGCTCCATAGATTCCTCGACACTACAGTTCCAAAATTGCTTAATAAATATATAATCTTTAACCTGTATGATTTGAGGACAGTACAAATATGCAGCAGCTATTAAACCATCCATTTTACACTTGTATGTGCCATACTGAATTAAATCTGTACACCAGTTAGCTTCTATAATCTCATTTTTGATTGATTCATCAACTATACTTTTAAATATTTTAATATTCTCCATTTTTATCACCATCCAAATAATTTTTTAATTGCGTCTGGCACAGCGCCTTCTAGTTTATATGCTTGATAATGTTCAATACCATTAGGATCAACATTTATTTTAAAACCTTTAACTCGACTACTGCTTATATCGTATATTAATTTTCCATCTCCATCATATACAAATATATGCTCTCCATTTCCGGTTTTATAATAACTATTAGGCGCCCCTGTTAATGGTCTATCACTACCTGATGTGTTAACTTTCACAACACCATTATCTTTTAAGGATAAGAAATCATCTACATTTAAATCGCTTGTGTTATCTAGGTTTCTAACCCAAGAACTAGTGCCACCCTCACTCGGTACACCATCAGTTCCATCTCCACTATTCCCTACCTCCAGTATCTCACTTATCCCCTCTTCCTGCAAGGGGTTTACACTCTCAGGGGTATCGGGGCTTACCGGGCCGGGATTTATCCGGTTAATAAGATAGTCTGCTGCTCTGCCACCTCCCCATGCCATACCTGACATGGTTCCTCCTACTGCCATTGCCTGTAGTAGCTCCTGCTTTCTTATCTCACAGATGGTTGCCTTCGCTTCCTCAGGAGTCTGCCCCTCTGCCAGGGCTGCACAGTAATAGGTATCCTCCCTGCTAAGGTCTCCGGATACCCAGTTATCCACCGTGTCTGTCAGAAGCCACTCGTAGGCTGCTCCCACACTTCCTTCTGTCACACTTCTTACAAAACCGTGTTGTCCTCTACATGCCCTTAAAAGGATTTTGTCTGTCAGTACATTTGACATGGCACTGTTTATTCCCAGCATCTGGATGGCATCGGGGCTTAATCCTCTTGCCGCCGCCTCATAGCCGCTTTCCCCATAGCCTTCCACTGCCATCAGGATTT